>JAZNIZ010000025.1:0-143563 GCA_045577775.1 Akkermansia sp.
CGAAGTGCGCGTGCCGGATGGTCGCCGCTACCACGGCCTGAACCCCGGTCGCACGGGCATCAACATCACGGTAGGCGGCAGCTATGCGCTGAGCGAGCAGTGGAGCCTGAACGCGAGCTACACGGCAGAAATCGTAGAGAACGCCACGAGCCACAGCATCAACGCCGGCGCCACGTACAAGTTCTGATAGATAAACTCCATTTGTTCCATTCCCGCATCGCATTCAAGAAATGCGATGCGGTTTTTCTTGCTGTGAGAACGTGTCATTTTTCTTGTTAAGCCTTGTGTAGGCTTGCAAAAGGGCAGGTGGCGTGCTACAATCGCGCACCGCTCATGCCGTGCGCGCGGGTGAGCCGTAGTGTCATCTGATATTTTCTGTATGTTTTCGTTATGATTAAGTGGATTCTGAACAAGATTGTGGGTTCCAAGAACCAGCGCGAGGTGCGTAAGTTGAAGCCGGTGGTGCGCCGGATTCTGGATTTGGAAAAATCCTGGGAGGAGAAGGATCGTGATTTCCTGGTAGGCAAGACCCGCGAATGGCAGACGCATTTGCACCGCTTTACACCCATGGATCTGCCCACTCGTGGTGTGGTTCTGGCTTCTACACCGGAGCAGCTGGCTCAGTATGCCGAGCAGCTCAACACTCGCTTTGCGTCTCTGGCTCCGGAGTTTCCGAAGCTTCCCCAGGTCGAAGCAACAGCAGAATCCATTGAAGCCGGCAAGAAGGCACTGGCAGAGATTGAACCTAAGTTTGCCAAGCTGCGCGCCAAGTATCTGGAAACTATTCTGCCCGAGGCGTTTGCCGTGGTGAAATGCGGTGCGCGTCTGCTGTGCGGTCAGACGGTGGATGTGTGCGGTACTCCCATTAAATGGGATATGGTACACTTTGATGTTCAGTTGATTGGTGGTATTGCATTGCACCGTGGTTTTATTGCAGAAATGGCCACGGGTGAAGGTAAGACCTTGGTGGCCACGCTGCCGGTCTACCTGAATGCTCTGACCGGCATGGGGGTACACGTGGTGACGGTGAATGACTATCTGGCTCGCCGCGACTCGATGTGGATGGGTGCTCTCTTCTCATTCCTGGGCCTTACGATTGGTTGCATTCAAAGCATGATGCCCAGCGACCTGCGCCGCCAGCAGTACGCCAAGGATATCACCTACGGCACCAACTCCGAATTCGGTTTCGACTATCTGCGCGACAACGGTATGGCCTCCAGCAAGGAGGCTCAGGTGCAGCGTGGTCACTACTTCGCTATTATTGACGAGGTGGACTCCATTCTCATCGATGAAGCCCGCACTCCGCTCATCATTTCCGGTCCCGCCGTTATTGAGCATGAGCAGCAGTACGATACTCTCAAGCCGCTTATTGAAAAAGTGGTGCGCAAGCAGGTGGAGCTTTGCAACGGTCTCATGGAAAAGGCGATTGAGTATGCCAAGGCCGGCGATCCGGAGCGCGCAGGCCGCTGCCTGTTCAAGGTGAAGCTGGGCCAGCCCCGCAACCGTGCCTATATGCGCTCTCAGCAGGACCCGGAATACCGCCGCATGGTGGAGAAGTATGAGCTGTTCCTCTACCAGGATCCCCGCAAGATTGAACTCTTCAAACTCAAGGAGGAACTATACTACACCATCGATGAGAAGACGCACGATGCCGACCTTATGGAAATGGGGCGCGAAATCATCAGCCCCGGGCATCCGGAGAACTTTGTGTTGCCGGATATCGGCACCGAGTTCGTGAACATTGATGAGAATGAGCAGCTCAGCGAGCGCGAAAAGGAAGCCCGCAAGACGGCTCTCATGAAACGGTTGGATGAAACCGGCGTGCGTCTGCACACCACCAGCCAGCTGCTCAAGGCCTATACCATCTACGAAAGAGATGTGGAGTATGTGGTGAAGGATAATAAGATTGTCATCATTGACCAGAATACCGGTCGTGAGATGCCGGGGCGCCGCTGGAGCGAAGGCTTGCACCAGGCGGTGGAGGCCAAGGAAGGAGTAGAGGTGGAGGCCGAAAACATGACCTATGCCACCATCACCATCCAGAACTACTTCCGTCTTTACAGCCGCCTGGCTGGTATGACGGGTACGGCTGAAACGGAGGCTGCCGAGTTCCACGACATCTACAAGCTGGATGTGCTGCCGATTCCCACGAACCGCCCCTGCATCCGCGAGGACCAGAACGACCTGATTTTCCGCAGCCGCCGCGAGAAGTATAATGCTGTGGTTGGCAAGATTGTGGAGCTGCACAAGAAGGGACAGCCGGTGCTGGTTGGTACCGCCAGCGTGGAGGCATCGGAAACGCTTTCCCGCATGCTGAGCTTTGCCAAGGTGCCGCATGAGGTGCTGAACGCCAAGAACCACCAGCGCGAAGCCGAAATCGTGGCACGCGCCGGCCAGCGTGGCGCCGTGACTGTGTCCACCAATATGGCAGGCCGCGGTACCGATATCAAGCTGGGTGAGGGCGTTGCTGAGCTGGGTGGCCTCTTTGTGCTGGGTACCGAGCGTTATGAATCCCGCCGCATTGACCGCCAGCTGCGTGGTCGTTGCTCTCGCCAGGGCGACCCCGGCGCTTCCCAGTTCTTCCTTTCCTTTGAGGATGATCTGATGCGCAATTTCGGCGGTAGCGAACGCATGACCAAGATGATGGACCGTTTTGGTATGCAGGAGGGTGAGGCTGTGGAAAATGTGCTCATGAACCGCATTATCGAAGGTGCGCAGAAGCGCGTGGAGCAGCGCAACTACATGTGGCGTAAGCACGTGCTGGACTACGATGATGTGATGAACCAGCAGCGCATGATTGTCTACGCTATGCGCAACGATGCGCTGCTGTGCGAAGATCCGCGTGAGATGCTTTATGAATGCCTGGTGAATGGCACGCATAACAAGTGCAACCTCTACCTGAATGAGGACGACAGTGGCGCATTCCGCTACACGGACCTCCTCCAGTGGGTGAATTCTACTTTCCCCATGGGCTGGAGCGAGAAGGAATCTGACCTGAAGGGCAAGACCCCCGAGGAGGTGGCTGAGCACATTATCGCCCGCGTCAAGGAAATGTACGAAAAGAAGGTGGCTGGCGAACGCCCCGACCGCATCGACCAGATGGAGCGTTCCATCATGCTGCAGGCTATCGACAAGCTCTGGCAGAAGCACCTGACGGATATGGACGCCCTGCGCGAAGGTGTACGCCTGCGTGCCCAGGGGCAGCGCGACCCGCTCGTGGAATACAAGCGCGAGGCTTATGGCATCTTCGAAAGCCTGATGGAGAACATCGATTTCGAGATTCTCAACGGCATGTTCCGCAGCACTACCAACCTTTCTGCCTTCGAGGATTTCCTGGCCAGCCTGCCCACCAGCGGTGCTGAGGATGAGGATTCCGACGTGACCGACATTCTGGGCAATGGAGACTTGCTTTCTGCTCTGCGCGAGCAACTGCAGCTTATCCATGAACGCCAGCGCGCGGCCGGGTTGGAACCCGCCCCGCTCCCCACGCTCGATGCGGAGACTGAGGATGCCCCGCTTCCCCTGCCTGCTGGTGCGGAGATGTATGAGGATACGCTCAGTGGCGCCATGACCGAGGCTATCCCTTTCAGCGAGAAAAAAGTGAATCTGCCCAAGAAAAAGGTGAGCTTCAAACTGAAACCCTCTGGCAATAAGGAAGCCTACGTGGTGAAGAATACCGGTGATATGCCGCTGGCCAATGATGGCGACGGCCTTACCGTGGGTTCGGTGGATTCCGGCTACGTGCCTGAGTTCTTTGTGGATAAGGACGGCGATAAAGCCTGATTTTCTGCCCGCAGGGCGCATACTCCAGCAGTTGGTTTTACAGAGCAATGAATGTTCGTTCAGCATTGGAGTATGTGCCTTATTTCTGCGGTCGCCTGTTTGTGGTTCATGTAGCAGCAGAGCTGCTGCAGGCCGAGGAGCTGGTAGATGCGCTGCTGGATGCTGATGCCTTGCACGAGGTTGGGGTGCGGCTGGTGCTGGTGGCCGAGGGGGGCGATACTGCCTGCCTGGCTCAGCGTGCCAGCGCGTGCGAGATGCATACCGCTGTGGTGGAATACCCGCTGACAGATGGAGCCGTGGCTGTTGCCCGCGTGCGCGAGATTGTGGAGCGCCGCCAGGTGGCTATTGTGGCGTCCGGAGGGTCGGGCTGCTTTTCTGCGGCTGCGGTACAAATGGCACAGGTGTTGGGGGCGGCCAAGTACATCTGTCTGCTGAGCGGCGGCGTACCCAGCCACGCTGGAGTACCTATTTTCTCTGCCCCGGTGAGCGAGGTGGAACAGCATCTCGCTGATTGCTCCCATCCTGAATTGCTGCACCAGGCGGCAGAGGTGTGCCGTAGCGGGATTCCACGCGTGCATTTGCTAGACGGCATGCACCGTGGTGTGCTGCTGGATGAGCTTTTCTCTGAGGAGGGGGTGGGCACCATGGTGCATGCCGACTCGTATGGTGAAATCCGTCCTTTGCGCATGGAGGATATTCCGGAGCTGCTGTCCATGATTGCCCGCAGTATAGCTGATGCCAAGCTGGTTCACCGTTCATACGAAGATATCTGCGAGAATCTGCAGAGCTATTACGTCTATACGCTTGATGATACTATTGTGGGGTGTGTGGCTCTCTATCCATACCCCGAGGAAGCCTGTGCCGAACTCGGCTGCCTCTTTATTAAGAAGAATTATGAAGGCCGTGGTTATGGCAAAGCCATGTGCCACTTTGTGGAAAACAAGGCTCGCAGCCTGGGCTTTGACCGTATTTTCGCTATTTCGCAGAGCGCAGTGGATTATTTCCGTGACCGTATGCATTATGACCCATTGCCGCGTTGTGTGCTGCCCCCGGTACGCCTTGCTGCGCTGGAGGAAAGTGGCCGCTCTTCCGGTGTGTTTGGTCGCGAATTGTAACATAAAAACCGGTTACTGAACGCCAGTAACCGGTGAAATGTGCCAGGATGGCTGCGGTATCAGGAAAGCTCGGCCAGGAACCCGCTTTCATCCAGATATATATGTGAGGGCAGGGTGTATTCTGTACGCAGCGAGGGGCCGCTGATAGTGGCGTTGGTGCTTTCCACCTCTGGTGCGTCTACACGGTACCCTGGCAGCAGCAGGCCTCGTGTGCGCGGGCGAACCCCCAGTTGGATGGTGCCGTCGCTCATCTTGAATACGCTGTGACACATGCTCATGGAAATGACGTTGCCCATAGGTGTGCAGAGACATGGGCGCCAGCGCATGTTGGGTGTCGAGATGGCCGGAGACCCGCTGAAATCGTAGAACGGAATCTGCCGCGGCGGAATGGTGGTGAGCAGGATGCGTCGCATGTGTGCCCCACCCACAATCTGTGAGATGGAGGTGTCGAGCGTTTCCTGCGGGGTTTCGATGAGGTGTACCGGGGTGCGGGTAATAAGTGGCCAGAGCACTGCCAGCACGAGTTCTTGCGGCTCTCCATGGCCCACTGTCGTGAGCAGGTGGTGGCGCCCCTCCTTGAGCGCGTTGACGCGGCGCACCTGGCAGGCATTCAACCAGTTTCGGTGGAATGCCAGGCGGTCTGAGGTGCCCTCAATGAGAAGTTGCAGCCACTTGCGCGCAAGCGGGGGGAATTGTTCATCTGCCTGGCGGCTGATGAGGGCTGCCGCTATCTGGATGGCTGTGAGCGCACCGCCGGGATAGAACACGAGTGGCTTATTGCCGCGATCTTCCAGTGTGCGGATGAGCCCTTCGCGGCTGATGTCGTCGGATGTTTCCAGACAGGTGGCGGAAAGCTCACGGAACGAACGCAGCACGCTGCGGCTGGTGAAAGTATCAGGGTTCAGGGGCTCTCCAAAGGCTACGGTGAAGTTGTAATTGAGCGTTTTGGGGAGCTTGGTGAAGAAGCGGTTGCGAGAGAATGAGAATATGCTGCCCCAGAGACCGTCCATATATACCGGGATAATGGGCGCCTTGGCGCGGCGGGCAATCATTTCCATGCCCCGGCGAATGGGGGTAAGGCATCCGCTGCGGGTCAGCTGGCCTTCCGGGAAGATGCAGATGATATCACCGTTTTCAATGGCTTTTGCTGCCTTGATGATGGTCTCGCGCGGGTTCCGGGTCGAGATGGGCAGGGAGTTAAAGATTTCCAGAGCCCAGCCCAGCAGGCGCATGGCCATGAATTCCTCTGCCACAATAAAGCGCACCGGGCGTGGGCATACCATGGTAAGGAAGAGTGCATCTGCGTAGGTGACATGGTTGACGACCAGCAGGGCTCCTCCGCGCATGGGCAGGCGATCCAGGTTGATGGCGCGTGGGCGGTAGACCAGCTGCAGGCACCAGATACCAATCATGCGGATGAATTCCTGGGGAATTAGGCGCAGCGAGCAGATGAGAATGAAGAAGCTCAGCAGGAAGAGTACGAAGAATTGCTGTTGCGGAGAAGCTCCGAACATCTCGTACATGACCCACATGAGCGCCACGGCCAGCAGCCCCATGAGGTTGTCAATCAGGTTACCGGCTGCAATGATGTTGCCGCGGTTATTCGGGTCGCAGTTATCTTGCAGGAACGCATTGAGAGGCACCAGGTAGGCGGCGCCGAAGGCTCCGGTGAGCGCCAGCAGGGTGTTGCTGGCGTAGGTGTTGACCTCAAATATGGTAAGCAGCAGTGTGCAGAGGGTGATGCCAATGGCGCCGAAGGGAATAAGCCCCAGTTCGTTTTTCCCCTTGCAGAGCTGAGAGGCTACCGCGCCGCCCAGCACCACGCCGCCTGTCATCCAGGCCATGAGTATGCCGCATTGCATCGAGAAATCTACATTCGGGTCAGCTGCCTGCATTCCCTTGGCTATCTGGATCAGAATCAGGAACAGGGAACCAGCCAGACACCAGAAGTAGGCGATTCCCAACTCGCTGAGGCGCAGCAGACGATCCTGCCACAGGTATTTGATTTGCCCGAAGTGTTCGTAAAATAAGCTCCAGCTGAACGGCTTGGCCTTCTTTGCCGGATAGCGTGGTACCAGAAACGAGGCCGCACATACCAGACATGCCAGCCCTATGAACACCCATGTGGGGAGGATGACGGAGCTCCACCCTGCCAGTATATCTGCATTGTAATCGAGAGAGTTTTTTGCCTCATATACCCCCAGCAGGTAGGAAAACCAGAAGAAAACGCCAATCTGGGCGACTAATAGTACAAAAACCAAGCTCATTTCAATGATGCCAGAACCAAACCCGATGTATTTGGAACCTAGCAAATCCTTGACTATGCCTTTCTTTGCCGGAGAAAGAATCGTGGCTTGTGTCGCAAAGACGGCAAACCAGAGGATGGCGGCGTACATATCGCGCTGGTAGAAACAGAAGAGCATGCAGCTCATCACAAAAATTTGCACTACGCTCATTACCTGCACGATACGGGTCTTGCAAAAACAGTCTGCCAGCCACCCTACCAATGGTGAAAACAGAATATACGGCAGCACGAAAATGGCTCCCAATATGTATTCCAGGGTGCTGCCATCCGCCCCCCAGAGCCATACCCCCAGTGGTATCAGCAGAAATTGTACCGCTTTCTCGTTGAAAGCGTTTTGTGCCTGCACGGCAACGAGTGTCCAGAATCCGGCCCATTCCTTGCGGGTCGGTTCTTTGTAAAAATCTTCTTCGTCGACTGCCATATCGCAAGTTAATCCAAGGGTATTATCTCACAAAACCCACAATTTTCAAGCATAAAGCAACGAAAAAGGCAGGAAGCGCGGGGCGTTTCCTGCCTTTGGGAAGTTTGTAGTGCTGCTGAAATCAGTAGCGGATGGAATAATCGGAAGGTTTGCGGGGAGCCTCCGGGGTGCGCTCGCAGGCGGGCAGCATGGTGTTCAGGTGGCGGTGCTGAATGGTTTTCTTCATTCCGGCATCGTTTCGCTGGGTAATTTTCTGGGCCTCTTTTATGGCTTTTTCACGCTCTTTTTCTACCCTGGCTACAGCTTTGTGGTAACGTGCCATGCTGGCTTTCTGGCGGCTGGTAGCAATGGATTTGAGCGTTTCTTCAGATAAATCTGAAGTCTGCATGGCAGGGGCTGCCTGCACATTGACAGTAGCCAGAACGAGGAGAGCGAGGAAGGGAAGAGTTTTCATGTGATGGTTCAATAACAGCTCAAGTATATGCTAGTGCAGGTGTAAGTCAAGCTCATTTTTTGCAAGCCTGGCTATTTTTTGTGAAAATCAGAATAGTCAGATGCCGTCATCGAGCATGCTGAACATATCAAGCTGGGTTACATCTGCCGTTTCCTCGGCACAGGGCATGCCGCTTTCGCGCGCGCGCTTGCGCCGGGTGGCCTTGGGTTCACGCGCCCCGGCGCTCATTTCCAAGTGCGTAAGAATTTGTTTTGCGCGGTTGATGATGGGGGTAGGCAGACCAGCCAGGCGGGCAACCTGAATGCCGTATGATTTATCAGCCGGGCCGGGCAGCACTTTGCGAAGGAAAACAATTTCATCCTTCCACTCACGAACCTCGACATGCCAGTTGCTTACGGCGGTGTGGGTGTGCTCCAGATCTACCATTTCGTGGTAGTGTGTGGCAAAGAGAGTGCGGGCGCCCAGCTCATCGTGCAGGTGTTCGGCCACCGCCCAGGCGATGGAAAGGCCGTCGAACGTGGCGGTACCGCGGCCGATTTCGTCCAGGATGACCAGTGAGCGCTCTGTGGCGTTGTTGAGAATGAGGGCGGTTTCGCTCATTTCCACCATAAAGGTGGATTGGCCGCGGGCAATGTCATCGCTTGCGCCTACGCGGCAGAAAATGCGGTCTACCAGGCCTATGCGGGCTGAATCTGCCGGCACATATGAACCGATTTGAGCCATGAGGGTGATGAGAGCCACCTGGCGTATATAGGTGCTTTTGCCGGCCATATTCGGCCCGGTAAGAATGAGAACGCGCTGGGAGTCGGCCTCAATTTCAGTATCATTGGGTACAAAGGACGAATCTGTCTGCACCTGTTCAATGACTGGGTGGCGCCCATTGACGATGAGCAGATCTCTGCTGGTATCGAGGCAGGGGCGGCAATAGCGGTAGCGCTGGGCAGTCTCGGCAAGTGAGAGCAGGACGTCAATTTCAGCCAGAGCTTCAGATGTGGTCTGAATGCGGTCGATGTAGGCGGCTACCTGTTCGCGCAGGTGGCAGAACAGGTCATATTCCAATTGCCGGGCGCGTTCATCTGCTCCCAGGATGGTGCCTTCCATTTTTTTGAGCTCATCGGTCACGAATCGCTCGGCGTTGGCCAGGGTTTGCTTGCGCACATAACGCTCGGCCGGAACTTTGGAGAAGTTGGCTTTGGTGACTTCGATGTAGTACCCGAATACGTTGTTATAGCGTATTTTAAGCGAATCGATGCCAGTGGCGGCGCGTTCGCGGGCCTCCAGATCTGCGAGCCAGTCTTTGCCTTCGCGAGAAGCCGCGCGCAGTTCATCGAGCCGGGTATCGTAACCATCGCGAATCATGCCGCCTTCCTTAATGGTGATGGGCGGTTCTTCGACTACAGCACTGGTGAGCAGGGTGGTGAGTTCCTCGAAATTGCCCAGGCGGGCGAGCAGCGGGCTGAATTCATCTGCATGCGGTTGCAGTGCTTCCAGGTCTGCTACAATGGCGGGCAGATGCTCCAGCGAGGTACCCAGAGCTAGCAAATCACGAGCATTGCCGGCCCCTTGGGAGAGGCGTGATACCAGGCGCTCGGTGTCGCGCACGCCCTTAAAGGAATTGCGTAGCTCCGACATCAGGAACGGCTCTTTCAGAAAGCCGGCAATTATGTTCTGGCGGCGCAGCAGCTCCTGCATGCAGCAGGTAGGGTGCAGTATCCAATCTCGCAGCTTGCGGGCGCCCATGGGGGTGCTGGTGCGATCCAGTGTGCCTAGAAGTGTGCTTTTGTGACCACCTCGGGCTTCTACCAGGTCGAGATTACGGCGGCTGGCGGTATCAATCATCACTGCGTTTTCTGTGGCCCGGAGCGACAGGGTTCGCAGGTGGTCGGTCTGGCGGCGCAGCTGGTGCTTCAGGTAATGGAGAATGGCGGTAGCTGCGCCAAGAGCTGGTCCCAGGTGAGCACAGCCGAAGCCTTCCAGAGAATGTACCCGGAAATGTGATTTCAGGAATGTATCTGCCAGGCCGGGGAGGAAGGTGTAGCCATCATAGAGCAGGGTGACCGGCATTCCCGGGAAATCCTCTGCCTGTTCCTGGCTGATGAGTAGCTCTCGCGGGTGAATGCGGGCTACTTCTTCGCTCAGGGCTTCCAGACAAGGGTAATCTGCTACGGTGAATTCACCGGTTGTGTGGTCGGCACAGGCCAGACCCCAGGTGTTTTTTTCGTGATAACAGGCTGCTATGTAGTTGTGTTCGCCTGCATCCAGCAGTGCCATATCGGCCAGGGTGCCGGCAGAGATGATACGGGTGATTTCCCGCGGTACCAGTTTGCCTGGTACCGGCGTAGCCATCTGCTCAGCTATGGCTATGCGTTTGCCCAGTTTGACAGCCTGGCCAATGTAGCCCTCTGCTGCATGGTAGGGAACCCCGCACATGGGGATGGTCTGGCGTTTGGTGAGCGTGAGCCCCAGTGCGGCAGAACATTCTACCGCATCTTCAAAAAACATTTCGTAGAAATCCCCCAGTCGGAAAAACAGCCACACATCTGCCGGCAGTGACTGCTTCATGCGCAGGTACTGATCCATCATGGGGCTGAGAGCGGGCTTTTCTGCCATATCGGTTGCTCCTATTGTAACCGACGCATTGCCCTACTTCAAGCATTTTGCCTGTCGTATTCTGCCTAAAAAACACCCGCTCGTTTATGAGCGGGTGTTGGAGGGGCTTAGCGCATCTTTATAACGCTTTTGCATTTAAAGAGAAGTAAGCACTCAAACAGGTAAACTTTGGTGATAATTCCCCTCTTGCGGATGGTCAGGAAAGGGATGAACCCTAATAAGCGGATGCGGGTTGTGTGCTCTGCCCGCTGCAGGTATTCCTCGTAAAGAGCGGGGTTATTTACCTTTGCAAAGGAGCGAATGCTGTATGTGGCATTGCTCATCTTTGCAGCCTGGCTTTTTGAGGTATTGCCTGCGTACAGACGATAGCGGAATAAAACTTCCGGAAGGTTGTGGAATTGTGTATGCGGAATCAAACGGCACCACAGGGCGTAGTCCTCCGACGGAGAATATTTCTCCTCATATGAAATCCCGTTTCTGGTAAAGAGTTCACGGCGTACCATGGAGGCAGAGTGGGCCACCACGCAGCCGTACATGAGCCCCATGCGTATCTCTTCATCATGCTCCGGATATCGCACCATGTTGCCGCTCGGGAACTCCTGAACCCAGGACCCTACCACCCCCACCTCCGGGTGGGAATCCAGATAGGCTACCTGCTTTTCCAGGCGGGTGGGTTCGCTGAGGTCATCGTGGTCAAAAATGGCCACATACTCCCCCTTCGCCATTTGTACCAGTTTATTGCGGCTCGGGGTGATTCCTATGTTCTGCTCGTTGCGTGCGTAGCGGATGCGGGGGTCATTATATGATGCCACAATCTCATCCAGGCGGGTGTTGTCTGGTGAGTCATTCAGAATCAGGTATTCAAAATCGGTGAACGTCTGGTTCAGAATGCTCTCCATGGCTTCACGCAAGTGTTGTTCTTGCGTGTTCCAGATGGGCATCAGGACAGATACTTTAGGCATGGTGTGTGTGATGAAAATCAGGGTTGTTCTTCTGTATCTGTGTTTTTGCTGTAATATACAGGTATTTTGACAATCTTCACAATGCGACTGCCGTTTATCGTTTCCTTATTCTGGTACAGGAAACGCAGAATCTTATAAGGCAGGGGCAGAAGGAAGCATTTCAGCCGCAGCAGCCAACGGTCTTTGCCGGATGTGTATACGTCTTTGATTTCATACCCCTGCGCAGTAACACACATACCCAGAAGACGCTCAACTGCATGAGATATGGAATATGGTACCTTGCGGGTGGGAATTTCAAACTCCTCGTTGGCCAGTAATTCCTTGATTGGTTGCATCAGCTCTGCTCGGCACATAAACATGGTGCCGCAGATGTAGTGGCTGTTCCTCTCTTCCAGATTGCAGCGGTGAAGCAGTTCTACCCCACCCTCCCAGGCGTCCTCGTCTCCGGGGTCGGTATTGTGAATCAACGCATGGTGACCTACCATGCCCAGGGTCGGGTCTGCCTCAAATGCTGCTATACAGGCGGCGAGATTTTTAGGCTTACTGTAGGAAAGCAGATAATTGCGCCACAGCGGACCCGATACAGGTACATTCTTCAGGAAAGTCCCTTTCTTGAGGTCTCGCTTGGTGTGCAATTTTGCAATGTAGCTGTACTTTGAGAGATCCACACTGTTTAAGACCTTTACAAAGGGCCCCACATCATACCCTCGGTTTGGCACGGGAATGACTCGCTCAAAATGGCTCAGGGCCTTGGCCATTTCCTGATTGTCTTCCACATAGGTGACCCACACCTCGTGAGGATACGGCTCAAATGATTTAATGGCCTTTTCGATTTCTGGCAGTAATTCTGTGTAGAACGCGTGAACGTGAATGAGTATAGGTTTCATTGCTATCTTGTTTGGCGTTTGTTATTATGATGAGCTGCAGAGATTAGCGACCTGTGATGTCTTGTCCGGCTTGGAAATTGGCGTATTTTAACAAGGTTGTTTCAGCATGGCCGATTATTGATGCAACGACCTTCCTTATCTGCATGAGCTTATACCTGGCTTCTCTCCTTTTTTGCTTGTGTTCTTTGCATTTTTTTCCAAAGGTGACATATGCCATAAAACGATGGTGGGTATATGCCCGCTGAATTTCCTTTTCCTGCATGAGCAAAAGTAACATTCTCGTTTCCGTATCAATGGTGTTCAGTTCCTCATGAACATCTTGTATTTGTGCCGAGTGTGTTACCTTCTTATTCTCGTTAAGCCTGGATAGATAGGATTGCTCGCAAAGGGATTCCATGTCGGCAAAAGCCTGCGTTACCGCGTTTTCCAATTTGCTCTGCACAGAGTCGATATTGGAAAAATGTGAGGATTCAAATTGTACATCCCCTGAGATTTCGTGAGGTAAGAGAACTTTTGTTGATGCCTCTGAGCGCCCGATTGAGGTGTAATAATCATCGAAAACATAATTACCACCTATGACTGGCTTGCCCGGGATGATGAAACGCCGGTTCGGAATTTTATATGCATCTGCAATTATAATGCCCTCTAATGACGAGGATATAATGGTGGTACACCCGGTGATATCGGATGTTAAATTTTGTGGCGTATCCTTGATGTTGATGATACGATAATCCGGGTGGTTGCGGTACGGTTCGAGTTCTGGTGCGTCGGCGTGTTCAACAGCCGGAATAATACCGATAATCTTGTTTTTCTCTGGTTTGGTAGCAGTTGAGGGAAAGAGGCGCGGAAGCAGCAGTGCCATATCCCCCAGCGGAATGTCATCTGTTATACCAAGAGCCTTGCATGAAAGTTTTCCGCGCAGTGCGTATACAGAAAGTTTGTCAAGGGGTAGTTTGTTGTCTACCGGGAGTACGCCACACCCAAGGAGAACCATGAAGCGGTCTGGAATCATATTTTCAACCAGTGTGCCGCCACAGATGAAATCTGCGTGTTGCTTGGATTTTGTCGATATGATACCCGCAGAGGATTTCATATATCGGGAGAGAATGCAATTGGTTAACTGCATACCAACAGAAAAAGACGAATCCGTTTCACAATATCTCAGGCTTTTCCTTTTTTGCACTAACTTTTCGTGTTTAGTGCTCATGTAGGTCAGGAGCTCTTCAAGAGTAGATTCGTGTATCGTGTGGTTACGCGAACTTGGCAGAATTCTGTACAGATAGGTTATGTAATTAACCCGATGAAAACGCTGGTTATCCTCCGCAAAATTAAGCCAGAACTCCCAGTCCTCCAATCCTTTTTTCATGCATGGGTCATAGCCGTTGTACTTGACCCAGTCCGATTTTTTGTATAATGCTGAGCATATGATGGGGTTCTGGGCCAGAAAATCATGGTCATTACTTGGTTCGGGTAATTCCATTACGGATTGACGAGCTCCTGTGAATTGAGTGACGCCGCATATAACATCGCCTCTGTCCGCTATCATAGCACCGTATAGACGCTCGAGTGCCTCTGGTGTGAGCATGTCATCTCCATCCACAGGCAGAATATATGTGCCTTCGGCCATGTTGATAGCATTATTGCGAGCTGCTACAACCCCCTGATTTTCTTGATTCAGAAGTCTGATCTTGTTTCCTGGAACCTTTTTTATGTAATCAGCAACAATCTGAGGAGATTTGTCATGGGAACCATCGTTGACGACAATAACCTCAAAATCTGTGAAAGTCTGTGCCATAATGGAATCCAGACATTCAACTATATAGTCCTCTTGGTTATAACAGGCCACAATGACGCTTATAGCAGGCATACTCTAAAAATAGATTATGGATTATTGAAAGAAAGGAGCGAGGTACTTCCGTCTGGCGTTTCGTGCTTCCTTTATATGCTCACGAAGCGCTTTAGCCTTTCGCCGGTATTTTTTTCGTTTTTTACCAAAAGTGAACAGGCTGAGAATTTTGTATTTGTAATATTTTTTCCGAAGCTGAGGATATGCGATGAGGAGATAGAGTTCATGGGAACGCCCATTCACTTCATTTGCCATATGGTCCTCAAAAGCATGGCGCCGAGCCAGCACTCGTGCCCTGGTTGTCCTGGATGAGTCTACGGGAGTGTTGAGCTTCTCTGCCAACCATTGGATTGAATCTGCCCGCATGACCGCTAACTGGGCGTTTATGGATTCCCAGTCTATGGCTGGCAGACGTTCCAATTTCTCCAGATCCTGGACAGTTTCTAAAAGGTAATTGGTTAATCCAAAGTTGCTGAGCAGGGAAGTAAAACGTGCATGTCCTCGTTCCTTATTCGAGATGACAGTAAATGGTTTGTTAAAGATGATGGCAAAGCACAAGCCATGGAATGAGTCCGTGACAACGTGTTTACAATGCTTGAAGTGGTATAGCCAATCTCCCGGGGTGGGTAGATTGGATGTATTATTCAACAACTGTGCCAGTTGGCGAGCATCTGTTATGCTGACCAGCTGAGCTTTTTCACGTTCCGCAACCCGGGCTACGAGGCTGTTTTTCTCTTCCGAGGCATCAAGTATATAGCTGAAAACGTAGTCTTCCTGAGGTGCGTTGGTCGGGGGTGTGTGAATGCAGGCATCCCAATCGCTTTTATCAGCCAGGAATACCGGATCAAGTACTAGCTTTGCATGGTGCTTATACTGGTTGAGCAGCACCTCAACCCCATCCTGTTCGCGAGACGAAATACCAATAAATGACTCGAGAAGGTCTGCTGCTCGGAGTCTGAACCATTCTGGTGCCTTGCAAGGGTTGGTTCCAATAGAGGTTCCATAGGCAATTTTGCGATGTCTGGCATCTACAAAATCCAGGAAGAAGAAGTGCCCCAGCCCGAGTGTGTAGTCGTGTCTCCAGAGTTGATCGGAACCCACAACATAGTTAGGGAATATCTTGTTGAGCTGGTCCAGTTCTTCTCTGTTGCTTAATACAGCCGTTGTGCTGAGTGCCTGGTTGCGGATGAATTGGCGGAATACGGAGTTTTCGTCCCGGTCGGTGGCTGGTATACCCGGGAACCCTGTACAGTCAATCAAGGTCGGATGATATCCCAGTCGTTCAATGATTCTGTACAGAGCAAGTGATGTCATGACGGCACCGTAGTTCAGGCCATACCAGAACCCGAGCACGGCAACATTCTTGCTGTTCATGTGAAAGGCATCCAGAGCACGTCCGCCAATGAACCGGTTGACAACCTTGCTAAGTGGTATATCCGGGGTGTTCAGCCACCGGAGTACCTCCGGACGCTGCTTGGGCAATTCCCGCTTGGGATATTGCTTGAATGGGATAGTATACACTGCCCCCGGCTCAATCATATCCTGGGTTACGCTTTCAAGATGCAGCCTATCCTGAAGGTCGAGGAGCAGTTTCTTGCCTTTCTTTGTGTTAGCCAGCACAACGGATATGCCGTTTTCAATGGGCCATTCGGGATGAAATGCCTGTATCCCCCAGAAGTCTCCCATGCTCAAATCGCCCTGCCGCCCATGAGTGATGAAAGGACAGTTGTAGCATGGTGTGTTGAGTGCCAGGTCCCGGAGAAACATTTTCATGAAATCGTCATCCCGAAAGACGACCTGCGTTTTCGTGCCGGACGTGGTGTTCCGGCACATTGAAAAGTTAATCCAGTCTATAATTTTGTTTCTGAAATCAATCTGCCGGATTTCTTTTCCTGTCTGAGATTCATACTCATGTATATATTTCTTGAATATATTATGAGAGGGAACCCCATGGCATACTATGTCCAGCGTGTAGAGATTATCATACGGCTTTCTAAGGAATGTTCGCAGAGCATACACCTGGCAGCTAGTACCCGAAAAAAGAACCGGAAGGCCTTTTTTCAGTTCCTCCTGAACGTGACGATAGACATGATCTGGTATAGCTGGTATATATTTACTGCCTCGTATATCCTCCAGTTTATCCTTGTCTCTTACGCAGGTAAATGCCGCTGTTTCCTTGTCCTTCCAATGAACACCGAAAACACAGCCTCCCCTCTCTAAAACAAAATCTGCGACTGCGGAGAATACCCCACCGCTGCTGCTTTGCTTTAGTATGGCAGAATTCTGATTCCATGCCGCGTAGTATTCAGCCGGTTCTTCGCTTCCTTTTTTGGGTGCATCGTTATCTGCAATAATGCACTTTTTCAGGCAGAGCCCACATTCTGAGCAAAGTGTGTCGTCTACGCAGGGGGCAAGAAAGCCATCTTCATTGAAGCGCATGGAGATGGCTTTCTTAGGACACAGACTCTCGCACAAACCACATCCTGTGCAGTTTGTAATGCTGGCTACATTACCCTTGGAACTCATTATGTGTCTTGATCTTGTTTGGTGCTCAGGATAGAGAATGTGCGTGAGTCATGCTCCCCCATGCAGGGGTATTACTTATCCTTGTACATATCTTCGTAGTACTTCTCGTAAGCACCGGAGGTGATGTTATCCATCCACTCCTGGTTTTCGAGGTACCAGCGGACAGTCTTCTCAATACCCTCCTCAAACTGCAGGGACGGTTCCCACCCCAGTTCGTTCTTAAGCTTGGTGGAATCAATGGCGTAGCGAAGGTCGTGACCGGCGCGGTCGGTTACGTAGGTGATAAGCTTTTCACTGGTGCCTTCCGGGTTGCCCAGCAGGCGGTCTACGGTCTTGATGACAACCTTCACAATGTCAATGTTCTTCCATTCATTGAATCCGCCGATGTTGTAGGTATCGCCGGTCTTGCCCTGGTGGAAGATAACATCAATGGCGCGAGCATGGTCAACTACATAGAGCCAGTCGCGGACATTTTCACCTTTACCATAGACGGGCAGGGGCTTGCCATGGCGAATGTTGTTAATGAAGAGCGGAATAAGTTTTTCCGGGAACTGGTAGGGACCGTAGTTGTTGGAGCAGTTGGTTACCAGCGTGGGCATGCCGTATGTGTCATGGTAGGCACGTACGAAGTGGTCGCTGCCTGCCTTGGAGGCACTGTAGGGACTGTGCGGATTGTACTTGGTGGTCTCCAGGAAGAATTCGCTGCCGTAGGGTGCCGAACCCTCGGGTTTATCCAGCTCAAGGGCTCCGTATACCTCATCGGTAGAGATGTGGTAGAAGCGTTTGCCTTCCCAGTTGCCGTTCCAGTACTGGCGGGCGGCCTGCAGCAGGCTCAGTGTACCCATCACATTGGTACGGGCAAAGGTGAAGGGGTCTTTGATGGAGCGGTCTACGTGGCTTTCTGCAGCCAGGTGAATCACGCCATCAATATCGTACTCCTGCATGAGCTCGCACATCTTGTCGAAATCGCAGATGTCAGCCTTTACAAAGGTATAGTTTGGCTTGTCCTCAATGTCTTTGAGGTTGGCAAGGTTGCCAGCATAGGTGAGAGCATCCAGATTGATGATACGATACTCTGGGTATTTATTGACGAAAAGACGCACAACGTGTGAACCGATGAAGCCGGCGCCGCCAGTAATAAGGATGTTTTTCATAATAATAAGCTTGAGTGGTTGGTGAAATGGTTAATGGGAGAGTGGAGAAGTCAGGAATCGAATTTGTATTTCTTCTTTGTTTTTTTGAGTCTGTGTTTTGGAATGTATGTTTGCCATATGCGCTGCCAGCCTTTTTTATCGCAATCGCCACCGGTTACGTTGTTGTTGGGAGCGTAATGAGTAACGCTTTCTACAAAAATACCGGTAGAATTGGCTATCTTGAGCGCATTTTTCATGCTCGCCTCATGTTCCTGGGGAATGACAATCAGCAGATGGAAGGCTTTCATACCAATATCTTTAAGAGCTTTTTGCAGCTCGATGATATTTTGTACGCAGTCTTCCATGGCTGACAGTTCTGCCGTCCATGGTTTGTAGACAAATAAGATACTATCACTCTTATTGGCCAGGCTCATGAATTTCTTCTTGAGGTGAGCAATTCGAGAGATGAGCTCTTCCTTATCTGCCTGGAGTAGCTCCTGAGCTGTGTCTGCATCCCATATGTCATGGTTGCCTCGTCCATGAAATGCCAGTCCGTACGAAACATCTCTCCACATATAGCAACTGGGTTTGAAGTCAAGCCCCACGGTTTCTAACGAGCGAAGGGATCTGATTAATTCCTTCGTCGAGTCAGAGTAATACCAGTTGAATAGATGTGATTCCACGTTTCCATGGTGTTGCAGAAACTGGAAGGCAACTTCGCAGTTAAACCCCAGGGATACTATATGGCTGTATTTGTGAGGGGCCAGTAGACGACCCAGTGCGTTTCGAATCTCGCAGAGTCTTTTCTGTATGCTTCTTTTTAGATTCATTCTTTCAATTTTGCATAGAGATGGGTAATATCGTACCGCTGATAATACGCGATGAAATGCGGGATAGCTGCCCAGGCGTCATTTCAGGAGGGCCATGCATTTTGTGAGAGATGCATACCAGTGAGGAACGGTAATTCCAAAGGCTGTACGGATTTTAGTTTTATCGAGTACAGAGAACGCCGGGCGTGTCACCTTGCTGGGGAATTCATTGCTATGGCAGGGATTTACCACACAGGAACTACCTGCCAACTGTCCAATAGCTACGGCAAAGTCATACCAGGAGCATACGCCTTCGTTGCTGTAGTGGTATACACCTTCCGCAGGAGAGGGCGTGTTGATAACGGTGCCAATGACATCTGCCAGATCACCAGCATATGTGGGAGTACCTACCTGGTCAAATACCACGTTGAGGCTGGGACGACTCTCCATGAGGCTGAGCATGGTTTTGACAAAGTTTTTGCCATGGATTGAATAGAGCCAGGCTGTACGGATAATGACACTGCGGCAACCGCTGTCGAGAATGGCTTGTTCACCCGCCAGCTTGGTGCGGCCATATACGCCAAGCGGGTTGGTGGGCTGGTCTTCCGTGCGCGGGGTATTGCCGTCGCCCCCGAATACATAGTCGGTGGAAACGTGAATGAGCAAGGCTCCCTCTGCTTTAGCTGCGGCTGCAAGATTTGCCACGGCGGTGGCGTTGATAAGGTGGGAAATCTCCTCATTGTCTTCCGCCGCATCCACATTAGTGTAGGCAGCGCAGTTTACAATGGCTCCCACACCTTTTGCTGCTTCGAGTACGGCATCCGCATTGGTGATGTCGAGCTCTGCTACATCTGTAAAAATAAACTCATGCTCAGCGCAAGCCTTGGTTGCTACTCGGCGCATTTCGTTACCCAGTTGCCCATTAGAGCCAGTTACGAGGATTTTCATGGTGTGTAATGTTGATTAGAACTTATATGATAATAATATTGTGATGAATCAAGGGGTGTATCTCCAGACAGGTATGCGGAATACCTTGACAATACGGTGTGCCTTGTATTTCGATTTCTTGATGTAAAATATACGGTAGCGCTCCAGGATATCTCTCCAGGTGAGGAGCTTACATGAAAAACGTATCTGACGGCAGAATTTTCTGATGCGTTGCAGGACGATGGGAACTATACTATCGTCGAAAGAGTTATAACAGAACTCGACCTTGTATACCCCCGGTTGTATAACTGTTGTTTTGCGGCGAGAGTAGGGAATATCATCGTTATTACACAAATATAATAAATCAATAGCTACTCCATTTGCCGCTTTATCCAGCGCTTCTTTAGCTGCTCGTAAATCCGTATCCGTAACCTTTACCTTGGATTTGGGATTGCCCATGTATACGGCAAGCACGCGGCGACTGGCCTGAATGCTTTTGTATAAACGCGCAATGCGTCTATCATACTTCTCCTTTACCTTGGCAAAGGAGGTTTCAAAGTTATCGGCTTGAAGAAAGTCGTGAATAAAACAAATGTCGGTCTTGGTGTTGCGGTAGACGAATTTGTGTTTTAATTCTATTGTCTGCTCCCCAATGAACTCCATCAATTCAGGCTTGAGCCAATCCTCAAACCCATTAGCTATCATCTGAGCTCGTTCTGCAATGGTAGCATTTCCCACCCAGTCAAAGGGCATGGATCTGAACTGTCGACATGTTTCACGAAGTGCAGTGCTGCAGAAGCATGCCTCTCCCATAGAAAAGATGAAATCATACTTCTCCTTTGTGAATGAAGTGGTGTCTGACTTGTTGTTCACGATGTTAATTGCAGAAAAGACTTAATATAGCGGGATGTTGATATCAAAATCCTTTGGTGCTTCGGCCAGTGTGTGGCGACCAGTGTCCTTTGCTGAGAGAATGATATCCGCTGTCGGGAGCTGCCAGTCGATACCGAGTGCAGGGTCATCCCAGGCAATGCCGCCTTCGCAATCGGGGGCGTAGTAATTATCGCACTTGTACTGGAAGATAGCCTCTTCGCTGAGCACGGCGAAACCATGCGCAAAACCACGCGGAATGAAAAGTTGACGGTGGTTTTCGGCGCTGAGCTCAACGGCTACATATTGCCCATAGGTGGGAGAACCCTGGCGAATATCTACTGCGACATCGAGCACCTTGCCTTTCACACAGCGTACAAGTTTGCTCTGGCAGTGAGGTGCGCGCTGGTAGTGCAGACCACGCAGTACGCCGTAGCACGACATGGACTGGTTGTCTTGCACGAAAGTGGTGTTGCACACTTTTTCGCGGAATTCGCGGTCAGAGAATGATTCGTAGAAATAACCGCGGGCATCACCGAACACACGCGGTTCGATGATTTTGACATCGGGAATGGCAGTATCGATGATATTCATCAGGAGTGATGGTTTGTTTTGTCGGTAAGGTGAAGCAGGTACTGGCCGTATTGGTTCTTGATCATCGGTTGAGCCAGTTCTCGCAATTTTTCTGCGGTAACCCATCCGTTTTCGTAAGCAATGGCCTCCAGACAGGAGATTTTGAGCCCTTGTCGCTTTTCAATGACTTCCACGAATGTGGAGGCTTCCGAGAGCGAGTCGTGCGTGCCTGTATCCAGCCAGGCAAAACCGCGGCCGAGGGTCTGAACCTTCAGATCACCTTGCTGCAGATAATGCTGGTTCACGGTGGTGATTTCCAGTTCGCCGCGGGCAGAGGGCTTGATGCTGGCTGCTACATCTACCACGCTGTTGGGGTAGAAATAAAGACCGACCACTGCGTAGTTCGACTTGGGTTCTGCGGGTTTTTCTTCAATGGAAAGGCAGTTGCCATCGGCATCAAACTCTGCGACACCATATCGCTCAGGGTCAGCAACGCGGTAGCCGAAAACGGTGGCTTTGTTCTCTTTTTCTGCGGCGTTGACAGCGGCGGAAAGCTTGGTGCGGAAGTCTGCACCAAAGAAGATATTGTCGCCAAGAACAAGGCATGCAGAATCATCGCCGATGAATTCCTTGCCGATGATGAATGCCTGTGCCAGACCGTCCGGGCTGGGCTGTTCGGCGTAGCTGAAGTTTACGCCGTAGTCGCTGCCATCGCCCAGAAGACGTTGGAAACCAGGTAAATCCTGCGGAGTGGAGATGATAAGAATATCCCGGATGCCTGCCAGCATGAGCACAGAGATGGGATAATACACCATGGGTTTGTCAAAAACAGGCAAAAGCTGTTTACTGACGCCTTTGGTGATGGGGTAGAGCCGGGTTCCTGAACCGCCTGCGAGTACGATACCTTTCATGGGTTTGAGAGAGTGCGTTTAATTACCCTATCAGGATACTCTAAGAGGGGGCTGATGTAAAGCATTTTTTTGCTGGCAGTAAGCGAAAAGAACTGCAAGCTGAGCTTGCAGGTCTTTTCTCGTGCTCGAAGGGGGACTCGAACCCCCACGGGTCTCCCCATTAGATCCTTAGTCTAACGCGTCTACCAATTCCGCCATCCGAGCAGTGGTTTCGCACTGGGTGCGGGGTGAATATACACCACACACTGGCGGATTGCAAGACTTTTTTTGCGGAAAGTGAAAAAATTATTGTTTTCTGCCGCGATAGGCGCCGGTTTTGTCGTAAAAGCGCCCATTTTTCTGGTGACCCTGGTAGGCGCCGTTGCGGTCATAGTACCGGCCGTTCTGCATGTGCCCCTGGTAGGCACCGGTTTTGTCGTAAAAGCGGCCATTTTCCACACGCCCCTGGTAGGTGCCGGATTTGTCATAGAAACGGCCGTTTTCCTGGCGTCCCTGGTAGAGACCGTTGCGGTCGTAGAAGCGTTTATTGCCGTGGGCGTCTGTCTCTGTGCGTCCCTGGTAGGCGCCATTGCGGTCATAGTAGTTTTCTGCCAGGGCTGGTAGCTGGAGGAGGAGGAAGATGAGGATGGATAGTCTTTTCATGGGGTTAGTTGACTGTAGCGCTTGTTTCTCCCTTAGCCAGGCGAATTCGCAGCTTGTCGCCGGGGTGAAGGTTGGCGGCGTTGCGTGCCAGTTTGCCATCGGCTGTGCTTACCAGGGCAAAGCCGCGATCGAGCGCGTTCTGGGGACTGGCGGCTTCCAGCCGGGCGGCTAGTGTATCAAGCCTGGCGTGCTGGGTGGCCATGCGTGCATGCAGGGTGTGCAGCAAGGTTTGTTTGCTGTGTTGTAGTTTGGTGCTTGCGTGGTTGATGTGTTGCAAAACGGCTGCTGAGGAGAGCCGGGCCTTGCACATACTCAGATGGCTGCGTTCTTGTTGCAGCCTGGTTTGCAGGGAGGAGTGCAAATCTTCAGTCAGAGCGTCGAGTTGTTGCTGGTAGGGGACGAGCAGTTCCAGCGGGGTACCCAGACGGCTTTGTTGTGCTATTTTGAGCCGCAGGCGAGCCATTTGAATACTGCGGGTGAGCTGGTGGCGCAGGTGCTGGGCTGTGCTGTTCAGCCATGTTCGTAGTTCTGTGGCATCTGGTGTGGTGAGCTCAATGGCGGCAGTGGGGGTGGGGGCCCGCAGGTCTGCCACGAAATCGGCTATGGTGAAATCGGTCTCATGCCCTACGGCAGAAACGACCGGTATGGGGCAGGTGGCTATGGCGCGTGCCAGCACTTCCTCGTTGAAACACCATAAATCCTCCAGGCTGCCGCCACCCCGGGCTATGATGATGTAGTCGACCTGGGGCAGGTTGTGGAGACTGGGTGTACCAAGATGCTCCAGAGCGTGGGCGATTCCTAGCTCGGCACCTTTGCCTTGAACCTGCACTGGGTAAAGGTAGGCCTTTACCCAGGGGGCTCGTTGCTCCAGCCTGTGGCGCATGTCTTGTATGACGGCTCCGGTGGCGCTGGTAACCAGTGCAACGCTTTGTGGAAATTTCGGTATGGGTCTTTTGCGTGCGGCGTCGAAAAGACCTTCGGCGGCCAGCCGGGCCTTCAGGGCCTCAAATTGCTGTTGCAGGGTGCCAGTGCCGGCTTCTTTGACGGAATCGACAATGAATTGCAGAGAGCCACGCCCTTCCCATACAGTGGCTTTGCCTCTCAGCTCTACAAGCATGCCCTCGCGCAGGCGGAAACGCAGGCTTCTTGCGCGAAAAGCATACAGAGCACACTGCAACTGGCAGTGTGCATCCTTGAGCGTAAAGTAGATGTGCCCGCTGCTGGCGGGTTTGCAGGAGCCGATTTCGCCCACTACGCATTGCGCGCCCACGCTGATTTCTACCGTCTGTTTCAGGCGGCAGACCAGTTCTGTTACTGAAAGAGCCATGGGGATTTATGAAGTGCGAAGTTCGAATTACGAAGTATGAAGTGCGGGTGAAAGATTTCAGCGGCTCGTTTTGCCTGGAGTGTAGCTGGTATCATTATTTGCAGCTCGTAATTCTTACCTCGTCGCTTACCGCTGGTTGGGGTCCTGCCAGGTGGGGTCAAAACCTTTGGCGTAGGTGAAAAGGTCGCGGTGAATATACTCGTAATAGGTTTCCCTGGCCTCGTCATCCAGCTTATACCAAATAGCTACATTGAGGGCACGGGCGACCTTTTGCATCATTTTGAGGGTGAGCTCGCGACCCTGGCGGGCTTTTTGCACCTGCTTGTGGGTGAGTTGCTCGGTGGAGACGCTTACCAGGTCATGGTTATCCAGCCCCCAGTATTGCATGATGGAGTCAATACGCTGGGTGCCGTGGTTGAGTTCGTTGAGTTCGTTCATCTTTAAGGATAACGTGATTGTTAAACAGATTGGGTTGTTGGAGATGATTACAGCCCCGGGATATGGCGTACATAGAAGCCACCGCAGGGTCGGGATTCTGTATACCAGCGGGGGCCTACACCGCGGCCGGTGCCGGTGGTGTCAAGGCGCATGCCGGCTATCAGAAGGAATACATGCCCCCGTTTGGCGTAAACGGTGAGCCATTTACCAAAGCCGGGGTGCCCCCATTTGAGAAAATCGCCGGAGGAGGGGTACCTGTCCTTCTGGAGCATTCCGCATTCATGCAGCACATATGCTACAGAGCCGGAGCAGTCGTAGGCTGTGTCGTTGTGCTTGCCGTGACCACCACCCAGGCGGTATGGCTTGCCGATGATTTTGTTGCCTGCAGCAATGGCTTTTTTAATGCGGGCCGGGGCTTTCTGGGGGACTGTCACTTTGCCGTTGCGGAGTTTTTTGGGGGTATAACCCTTCTGGTACACGTATTTTGGCGTGAGCGCATCTCTGTTCAGCTGTTGCTGGCAACCGTGAAATCCCAGCGCCAGAAGGAGAGCAAGAAAAATGGAAAGGGTTCTGTTCATGCGAGGCATTATTATTGTGTATTTTAGCACAGAACCCGGGTTTGACAAGCTGAAAACAGGCGGATGGGGTGGAAAAATGCCGCCGCAGCCCCTGGAAGCAGGGAATCTGCGGCGGCATGTTGGTAAATTATAGCATTTTTTATTACACGAGGCCCTGGGCAATCATGGAATCCGCCACCTTCACGAAACCGGCGATGTTGGCGCCAGCCACATAGTTGGTGAAGGTTTCGGTGCAGTCCTTGGAGTACTCCCGGGCGTGGTTGTAGGCATTTTCATGAATGTTCTTCATGATGCTGAACAACTTGGCGTCCACTTCTTCACTGCTCCAGCTCAGACGCATGCTGTTCTGGCTCATTTCGAGACCAGAGGTGGCAACACCACCCGCGTTGGCAGCCTTGGCCGGGCCGTAGAGAATCTTGGCGGCCAGGTAGTTATTGATGCCTTCCAGATTGGTGGGCATATTGGCGCCTTCGGCCACGAGCTTGCAGCCGTTCTTGATGAGGGTAGCGGCTTCTGCACCATTGATTTCGTTCTGCGTGGCGCAGGGGAAGGCACAGTCGCAGGGTACACCCCAGGGGCGCTGGCCTTCGAAGTACTGGGCGCTCTTGAAAGCGGCTGCGTATTCCTTGATGCGGCCACGACGCACGTTCTTGAGCTCCATAATCCAGGCGAGCTTTTCAGCGTTAATGCCTTCGGGGTCGTAGATGTAGCCGTTGGAGTCAGACATGGTGACCACCTTGGCGCCCAGCTGGTTGAGCTTTTCAACGAGGTATTGGGCTACGTTGCCAGAGCCAGAGACTACGCAAACCTTGCCTGCAAGGTCATCGTTGCGGGTGGCCAGCATGTTTTGGGCGAAGTAGACGGTGCCGTAGCCGGTGGCTTCCGGGCGGATGAGCGAACCACCCCAGTTGAGGGACTTGCCGGTGAGTACGCCGGTGAATTCGTTGCGCAGGCGCTTGTACTGGCCGTAGAAGTAGCCGATTTCGCGGGCGCCCACGCCGATATCGCCGGCGGGAACGTCAGTATCCGCGCCGATGTGGCGGTAGAGCTCGGTCATGAAGCTCTGGCAGAAGCGCATGACTTCGGCATCGCTCTTGCCCTTGGGGTCAAAATCAGCGCCGCCCTTGCCGCCGCCCATGGGCAGGGTGGTGAGGGAGTTTTTGAAAATCTGCTCGAACCCGAGGAATTTAAGAATACCCAGGTTAACGGAGGGGTGGAAGCGCAGACCACCTTTGTACGGGCCGATGGCGCTGTTGAACTGCACGCGGTAGCCGCGGTTTACATGAATCTTGCCAGCATCATCCTGCCACGGAACGCGGAAGATAATGGTGCGCTCTGGCTCAACGATACGCTCAAGAATGCAATTGTCTTCGTACTTTTTATTGGCGGAAAGCACAGGTTCAATCGTGGAAATAACCTCCTGTACAGCCTGGAGGAACTCGGGTTCATGCGCGTTCTTGTTGCACACCTGTTCCAGCACTCGTGTTGTGTAATCAGACATAAATATATGGGCTTGTCTGGGTTGCCCGGCTCCGGCCCGTTCGGCTGGTGCCGTGGTCAGACGCGCGCATTATACCAAAAAGTTGCCGTTTGGAAAGACTTTTTTCAGAAAAATTATCAAACAGGTTGCAGTATCAATGTAATAGATTGCATTCCTTGAGCTCCTTCGCCAGTTCTTGTACTTCTTCCAGCGGAAATAAATCGGAGCTGATGGTGATGCGGCTTTCTCCTGCGCAGAGGTCAATGTTGCAACTTTCTGTGCCTGGGGTGCTGGTTTCGCGAAGTGTGGCAGAGTTGAGGTTGCTCCAGGTGAGACGCGTGGTGCCGGTGATGGCCCGGCGGGTGACTCCGGTGGTATCTACGGTGATGCGGAGTACGGCATAGTGCGCTGCCCATACCGGGGTGATGATGATTGCTGCTGTTGCGGCGATTTGCTGCCAGAGGGTGTCTTTGCTGCAGAGTACATAGATGGCGGCCGCCAGAACCATGAGGGTGGCGCCGATGTATAGCTGTGCATTGGCACAGCGGAGTGTGCGGAATGTAGGCATGAGATGGTTGGGGGGGTATAAAAATGCTGCCCTGCCGTGGGTAGGCAGGGCAGCGGGAAAAATCAGGCCTGGAAGTGGGCTTCCGGTGAGTCTGCCGGTACAATCTTAATTTGACCAGGAACGACATCAGTGTAGTCGTTGCCGGGTTTCGGACGATATTTCACGTCAATCGGTTTTACAAAGCCTCCCCGGTAGTAGTCTTCAACCGCACGGGTAATGTAGACTGGGAGTTGCAGTACGGAGTGCTGGAAGAATTTCTTTGCGACATGATTCTGGGTGCGGATGCAACCGTGGGAGAGGCGTTTGCCGGCTATCACCTTGCCGGTGTGCAGGCCTACGCCGTCTGGGGTGAAGCGGTGCCAGTAGGGCATGCCGGCGCCTTCGAAGGTGTGACCTTCAGGAAGGCCGTGGGCAAGGTCGGCGTTGCTGTTGGTCACCTTGCCGGTCGGGTCGATGAATTTACCGTAGCGGCTGGATTTGTGGTCTTCGTTTTTCTCGATGATGCGGAACACGCCCGTGGGGGTTTCGTGTCCATTGGTGCCGGTGGAAACTGGCCAGTCCATAGCGACGCGTCCGTTGACGTAGAGGCGCGCGCGTTGCTGGGGAATGCAGATGACGAGTTTTGAGTTGGCGCGTGTCACTTGCTTGAGCAGGGCGTCATCTGCCCAGTGTTCCAGGGTGAGTGGGTATTCCTTCTTTGCAGCGAAATGCTCGTGGGAGTCAGCTGGGTAAGGGTTTACATAGGTGGGCAGCTCCTTGCCGGCCAGGTTGAGGGGGTTGGGGAGCTGTACAGATTCAATAACCGGCTGATAGGGGGACTGAAGCATGGGTTGTGCAGGCGTGTCAGTCGGGGTGTAGAACTGTTCGTGGTGCTGGGAGCAGGCTACCAGTAGAAGGGAAATGGCGGAGATGGAAATAATGCGTTTCATAATTAATGAGCAGCGGGGATGCGGAGTGTTGTGCCGACCCGGATGGTGTTGGCCGTTTCCGGGGTAAGACCGTTTATTTGCATGAGCTTGGTTGCAGATACGCCGTAGCGGCGTGCAATGCCGTACAAGGTGTCGCCAGGCTGCACAAGGTGTGTGCCTGCGGGGGTAGCAGTGGTGTTTGCTGTGGGTATGACCAATGTCTGGTTAATGAGGAGAGGTACGTCTGCACTAGCCATTCCGTTGGCTGTAACCAGCGCGCGTACGCTGGTGCCGTAGCGGCGGGCAAGCGCGCTGAGGGTGTCTCCTCGCTGCACGAGGTGTGTAGTGGGGGTGTTAGCAGGTTCTGTTACCCTGGGCTGTTGTTGCCCGGTTGCCTTGGGTAGGGCCTTTGGCTCGTGATAGGGATTTTCTGCCTGTTTGGGCTGGGGTGTGGCAGGTATCTGCACCGGAGCCGGAGTTGAGCGGTAATGCTGCCCTGAGCCGGAGTCGATGATAACATCGTCTTCCATGACCGGTGCAGCTGCATCCTTCCACCAGGTGAAATCCAGACTACCATCCTTTACAACGCAGGAGCTGAGCACCAGCACTGCAGCCGCGCAGGCGGGAATCTGGATTCCGTGGTGGAGATTCATGGTTTCAGAGTCAGGGGGTGGTATCAGCGGCGGTTCTTCTTGGAAACCGTTGAGGTTTTGCCGGGGATGACGATTTTTGTGCCGGCCCGAACCTTGTTAGCCTGAGCCATGGTCATGTTGTTGGCCTTGAGCAGAGCCGCCAGAGTTACACCATTCCTAGCTGCAACCTTGGAGAGCATGTCGCCCTTCTTCACTACATAGGTGCGGCTTACTGGGGTGGGCTTGTCCTTGCTGTCCTTGTATCCCTTGGGCGTGAAGCGAACCTTGATAATCTGACCGGGGTGGATGATGTCTCCCTTGATGCCGGAGTCCTTGCGAATCTGGGCAATGGTGGTGTTGCTGCGCTTAGCGATTTCATACAGGTTGTCGCCAGGGCGCACCTTGTATACCACGAGCGAGGGTTCGTTGACCTTCTTGATCTTCTTTTTCTGCTCCTTCTTCTTGGTGGAAGTCTTCTTGGGGGTGGTAGCGGTGGTGTTGGTTGCTACAGGAGTGGTGGGGGGATTGATCGTTGTGGGCGTGGTGGGCATGGCGTAGGGGTCGAAATCGTCCGCTACGTGGGAGTCCACTACGGTGTCATCTACTGCCAGAGCAGGCTGGTTCTGGCTGGTGATGCCGTTGGAAACAGCCATCGATTCACCCGGTTCGGGGGTGGGGAAATGGTTGCGGTTCATTTCAGGTGTGCGCTCGCCGGCGGGAACCTGATAGGTGCTGTCGCTCTCGTAAACCCAGGGTGGAAGCTCCTCATCACCAATGGCTACTTCGCTCATAGGCATGGCTTCTTCGTAGCCGAGAGTGTCGCCGTTGTTGCTGAAGATGCTGCAGGAAGAAAGGGTCATAAGCACGCCGACCCCCAGACAAAGTACAGTAAGGCTTCTCTTCATACGCCGCCTACCCTAGCAGAGTTTAGGGGAAAAAGCAAGCTTTTTTCGTGCTCGCGTGCGCGCGAAAAAAATGCGTCATGGATGGAAGAAAATGTTTTACCAGCGTTCCTGTTTATGGTAACGTTCGTACGCTAGCTCACGCGTTGGTGCGGAGCATGAAAAACTTATCATATACGTTATCAACATATGAATCTGGAAGGAACAAAGACCGCTAAGAATCTGGCTATTGCCTTTGCTGGCGAGGCTCAGGCATATACCAAGTATCAGTATTACGCCTCCAAGGCTAAGAAGGATGGCTACGTGCAAATCTCAGAATTGTTTGAGGAGACTGCCCGCAATGAGAAGGAGCATGCCAAGCTTTGGTTCAAGGCGCTGCATAACGGTGGTATTCCCAGCACTATTGAGAATCTGAAAGACGCTGCTGCTGGTGAAAACTACGAGTGGACGGATATGTACGCCACCTTTGCCAAGGAAGCTCGTGAAGAGGGCTTTGAGGAGCTTGCTGTATTGTTCGATGGCGTGGCCGCTGTGGAAAAACACCACGAGGAGCGCTATCGTAAGCTGCTGGCCAACATCGAGGGGGGGCTGGTGTTCTCTCGTGATGGCGATGAAATCTGGCAGTGTGGTAACTGTGGCCATATCCAGATTGGTAAGAAAGCTCCGGCTATCTGCCCCGTGTGCGCTCACCCGCAGTCTTATTTCCGCATTGAGGCGGTGAATTATTAATGCTTCCATTTTATACCCGCCGCCAGGGGAACCCGGCGGCGGGTGCTTTTTGTGCATATGTGGCAGGCAAATAAACTCAGTATCATTATTCTGGCTATTGGATTTGCCATATTGGGTGGGGCGTATTGGTATCTTGCTCCACAAGATGAACTGCTGGCCAAGCGGGTGCTCTACACCGGCATTTGTGCGTTGCTGTTTGTGGTGGCTGTGGCAAACTGGCTTAGCCTGAAGAAGTAAAATGCTGTCGCATCAGCGGTAGGTTTTGCAGCGGTTGAGCCAGCCGGCGAGCCAGCGTTTCTCCCCGCGGCTGGCGGGAGAATTCTCGACGCGACGCGTGAGCACAGCGCTCGCTGCACGCGAAAATTCAGCTGTGGCTGCGGTACCGTCTGGGTATCCGTTCATTTCTTCCAGTACCTGGAGGAGTCCCCAGCCTTTGCCTTGGTAGCGCTCGGTGGGTTTAGTGCCCTCGCCCTTGAAATTCACATAATCCACCAGGCAGTACATGCCCTGGGTGGTGGTTGCCAGGGCTGCATAGCGTCGGCGTACGGCTTCCGGTTGCTGGCTGTGTTGCATCATGTTTCTGAGCGCCTTGTGTGAACGCGCGATGATAAAACGCGCCTGGATGTCGATATGGGAGGCCAGCCAGCGCCGCATGGTATTGGCGCGGTTGCTGCGGTCGGCCTCAAAGGCTGCCTTGGTTGGCCAGGGCGCTGGGCCGTCAAAACAGGTGGGTACGTCTACGCCTTTGGCGCGGGCAAATCGCACAAACGTGGGGAAGCTTTCATCGAACGCTTCCTGCACCCCGGCGGGGTACCAGATAAAATGCCCGATGCCCAGGGAGGGGAAGGCTTCGCCTGCATTCCAGGAAACGAGTCCTTGCACGCTGCCGGCGCATTCGTTTTTCCAGATGCGTCTGCCCAGTTCCAGAGCGTTTACCTGGTAGGAATATGCTCCTCTGGGCGGGGCGGGCTGGGTGGCGCAGGATGCCAGGGCGAATACCAGCAGGGGGAGTATTATAAATCTCATGTGGGGCATTTTACCACGTATCAGGGGTGAGTAAAGCTTGCTTTCTGGCTGCATGCGAACTTTTGTGTGCAAAAAAACTGCCTTTATGCTTGACACGCTGGCTGCTCTATGGTACATTTCCGCACCGCCATGCGCTCAGAGTGCTTTGTATCACGGCACTGCGTAGGCAGAAACAACCGAAATTATACATTTTTAGATATGGTAGCAATCCGTCTTAACCGTCAGGGGTCTAAGGACCGTCCTTTCTACAAGATCGTTGTCGTTGACAGCCGTGCTCGCCGCGATGGCGATTTCATCGAGCAGGTGGGTACTTACAACCCCATGGCTGAAGGTGAGAACTACACGCTGAACCTGGAGAGCGTGGATAAGTGGATCGCCAATGGTGCCCAGCCTTCTGAGACTGTGGCTTCCATCATCAAGAAGGTTCGCGCCGCCAAGGCCTAAGCCTCTTTCAGAAACCTTTTCACAGGTTGTTTCAGAACGCGCCCCGGTGCTGCAAGGCATCGGGGCCGTTCTGCGTATCTGGGGCGGGTTGGCCGTTTTTACATCCAGCGGAACCAATGGTAAATGAAGCGGAGCAGGCCACCTATGCCATAGCGGCAGGTAACCATGGAGTGCCACAGGATTTTATATACAGGCATAGCCTGGAGCATGAGCATGGCCAGCACAGTGCTACGCGTGCGCGAATTACTGGTGATTTCATCATAGTCCTTCCCGAAGAGCACGATGAGCTCAAAGGTAATTACTGCGCTGGTGAATAATAGAACACAGATGGTGGAAACAGGATTGCATTCTGTACCCCAGCAGGTAAGCGCTGCTCCTGACATTCCCGCAAGCGAGAAGATGGTGCAGAGTTGCCAGCGGTAGAGTTGCTCCGGCCAGAGCTGGAGCACCAGTGCTGCCGCTGTAAAATAGCATAGAGGACCTGCTGTTATCTGCCAGACAAGCACGGTGACTGCCGGGGAGAACCCGCCCAGGCAGAGTCCTGCGCTTGCTGCGGCTGCCGTGAGCAATAGCAGTATGGCGCTGGTGGTTAATGCGTGTTCCAGCAGGTAGGCGGCAGTGAGCAGAGCCAGAAATACCAGTGGCATGATGAGGTAGTATTGCATGACCCATGCCTGTAATTCCGGAAATTGTGCAGTAATGGTACCGCTGATTGCTACCAGAAGTACGCAGATGGCGCAGCCGAGATGAGCTAATGGAGTATGGGGGTGGTTCATGGGCGGGGCAGCAGTTCTGCCGCCTTAGAGCGGGCAATTTTGCCGTTTTCGGTGCGGGGCAGGGTGGTGCAGTGGTACAGGTGTTGCGGCTGGTGGTAACGCGGCAGGGTAGCGCATGCCGCGCGCAGCCTCGCTTCATTGCAAGGCTCCCCCTCCCAGAGCAGGGCAACGCATTGCCCAAGAACCGGGTGTGGACAGGGTAGCGCCACGAGAGACAGACCGGTTTCGGCATACAGCTTGCGCTCTATGTCCTCTGCCTGAATTTTAATGCCTCCGGAATTAATGATTGCGTCTACCCGCCCCAGGATGCGGAATCTGCCATCGGGGGTGATATCTGCCAGATCATTGGTGACCAGCTGGGTGATGTTCAGGTAGGGGACGCTGATTTGCAGCGTTCCCTGAGAGGAGAGGCCGATGCTGACTCCGGGTAGCGGGGTGTAAAGTTCGCTGCGCAGGGGACCGGTAATGGCACGCAGGGCGATATGGGAAAGGGTTTCAGTCATGCCATAGGAGGCGAATACCTGGCATGGATGTGATTGAAGTTGATTTTCCAGAGCTGGGTCTGTAAAATTTCCGCCCAGTAGCATGGTGCGTACATTCGCCAGTTGCTCTGCACCGTCTGGTTGTGCCAGGGTGCTGGTTATCTGCATGGGGACCAGAGGTGCAAAATCAATGGTTGTATCCAGCCCGGCCAGGGGGGTGGAGCATGGTTCTACTGTAATAAGATTCAGGCCTCCGACCATGGCTCGTACAACCATCATCTGCCCGGCAATATAGCGGAGTGGCAGGCAGAGCAGAGCAGTCATTCCGGGGTGCAGGTCAAATGCGCGGCAGGTGGCCGTTGCGCTGGCGCACATGGCTGCTTTGGCGGCATGCAGGCATTTGGGGGCACCGGTGGAGCCGCTGGTTTGCAGTGGCATGGTGGGGGTAGTGTTCCACCATTGTTCAAGAAATCCCGCCAGGTCTGCCTGTATGCCTGTTTTTTCCTGCCGCCAGGCTGGCAGGGATGCAGGGGTGATGGTGCAGCCATCTACGCTGATGGCGGTGGGGAGCATGGTCTACTTGCAGTTGGTGACTCTCTGGGTGGTGACTACTTCGCGCAGGCATCGCAGCATCTCGATGCGACCGTTGGCCAGCACCGGCTCAGCGCAGAGAGACAAGCGGCATTGCGCGGCTCGCTGCAGGGTGGTGACGGTGGCTGCGGTGTCTCGCACCATGGTGCCGGAGGTGGCCATGGCGGGGAAATGCCCCTCATATTCGTCGCGGCTTTCTACTGCAATGATAACGCCGAGCGGTTCGAGCGCCCGGGGCATCCAGGCTCGCATACTGGCTGTGCTGAGCTGGATATCACAGCCTGCTTTGAGCGCCGCCATGAGGGCAATGGAAAGATCAATATCGCTGGTGGCTTTCTCGGCGCGTATGCAGAGAGAAAGGGGACGGTAGCTCAGGGTCGTGCGGAAAGCCGGGCTTTCATCCAGTACCTGGGTGGTGCCGAATTCGTTTTCCCACCAGTAGCCGATGGAGTCTGCTGCCGAAGAAAGGCGAGTGGTGTCATCTGGCCCAGGCTTGGGAGAAAGGGTTTCCCATGGCGTGAAAGCCAGGTTTCGCTGGGTACCGCGGTGTTGCGGGCGGGCGACCTCCTGCCACTGGCTGAGCGCGGTGAGGAAATTGTGACCACCGCTCATGGGGACTGTGTTCTGCCAGCCAATGCGCGGTCGCACGCCGGGGCGGGGCTGCGGACAGCAGTTGATGCTGACCTGGCTGGCGGAAGTGAGCCGGCTCCATAGTTCTATCTCGTTCTTGTCCCGGGAATAGATGCCTACGCTGAGTTCCTGCGATTGTTTGCGCTGCATGCGCCCTGCTTCCTCAGTGCTTTCAACGCGGATGAGGCCAATTACCGGTACATTGTGGACCGCGCGGGCAAAGGCGCTGCCGGGTTTCACGCCTGCGCGCACACCGGGGCTCCACACCTGTGAGCCAATTTCGGCCGTAGCGGGAGCAACAAGCCATGTTTCACCCGGCTCCAGCTGGGTGAGCATGAACCGTTGGTCATCATTGAGCGGGCGTCCCATGGGACCGATATCTGCACCTTCCATCCACCCGGGTTGGGCGGTGATGCTGGAGACGGCGTCGCGCAGGGCATTCATGAAATGCTGGTTGTCGTACACTTCTGCATGAGTGTAGAGAAGGTGCGGCATGGCGGGGTTCTGCCCGGCTCTGCTGAAGAGTGTTTGCGTGATATCGCGGATTGCCTGAGCCCAGTCACCCTGGGAGGAAAGGTAAATACTGCTGCAGCCACCAGTGCCGCCCAGTACGGGGCGGCCATCGGCTGCTGCGGCCATTTCGTAGGTGTGCTTGGCACTGCCGTGGTAGATGAGACCATTGACCCGCTCGCTGCTGAGCAGTTTGTGTGCAATCTGGTTATCAAGGCAGGGCAGCATTTGTAGCCTCGGGAACGTGAAACCTGCTTCGGTCAGCAAATGCGTAAGTTTTTCTGCCAATAGCACGGTGTGCGATGAGGGCTTGTAGATAATCGCATTGCCGGTAATCCATGCTGCGGCAATGCCGGCCATAGCCTCCTCCAGCGGGTGTACCCGGCTGGGGGCTACTGTGATTACTCCCAATGGACTGGGCTGGGTGCCGTCCATAAGCCCATCCTGCACGATACTGCGCTCATAGAACCGGCAGGAGTCAATGGAATTGGCGAGCTCCAGGTCGGCTTCTTCCAGGGTGAAGCCTGCATCTCTCACCAGCAGAGAAATGAAATCGGTGCCGCGTTTCTCCAGCAAGCGTGCCGCCTGCAGCAAGTGAATGCGGCGTTCTTCCTGCGTGGGCGGCATTTGTACAGCCTCGTGTGCGGCGGTGTTGAGCACATCGCTCACCATCTTGAAATCAGCGGAGCAGAAGCGGTAGTCCTCCATGCCGGGAGCTGTCAGCGAGCGGCTGATGCAGAGTAAGGATGATTCTGTCTCTTTCCCATTGATACGCAGTGGAATTTGTTGTTGCTTCCGTTCTGCTTCTTCTGCTGCAGCCCGGTGCAGGGTATCCATGCGTGCGCGGTCGGTAATGCCGGATAACCGGGTGAACGCGTAGGAACCATGGGCACCAGGTGCTTCTCTTGTTTGTTCTTCTCGGCCGCTCAGAGCCGCCAGGAAATGCTGGCGCATGCGTCCCCAGCCCATGGAGTTGGATTCCAGCTCACCGCCGGAGGCCAGAATGCCTTCTGGGCGCCCCAGTTCCTGCACCAGTGAGAGCAGGTAGGATTCGAAGCCTGCCTCGCCGCCTTCTGTTGTGACGCCCGTGGTCAGCAGAACCTGAGCGCCATTTTTTGTAAGCAGGCGCCCGGTGTGGTTGCAAAGTCCGGAAATAAAACAGAATTGGGGGTTGCCCTCGCGGCCAGAGCGACCCCAACTGAGTAGCCCATAGGCAATATCAAACAGGTTGTGGGTGCCGACTACCGGGGTAAGTACCTTTTCCTTTGTACTCATGGCGGTGGCAATAAGCTGCTTATAGCGGGCTTCTGTTTCGCTCTTGCTGCGGCACACCTCGTTGGCTGTGCCGTATACGTAGGTGATTTCCTGTTCTGCGTCCAGGTGGCTGCCCTTGACCAGCAGAACCTTGAGAGGAGCTGCTCCCTTTGCGGCACGAGCGGTCGCCCATTCGGTCATTTCGCGCAGCAGTGCAGGGCTGCCTTTCAGGTAGGCCGGGATTTCCAACGCTGCGTCAGCCTTGTACAGAGCAGAACCCGCCATGGCCAGGCGGAAACCTTCTGCCACGATGTTCATGGTGGTGGAAAGGCCGCTTTCTACCAGTATGGGGCGGGGGGTGCTGCCTTGTATGGAAAGCTTGAGGAGCGGACGCAGTTTTCCCGCCAGGGCTTTGGCTCCGGCTTCGGGAGAGTATGGGTTTAACCCCGGGCAGAGACGCCACGGTTGAATGACCACCCCCACGCCGTCCTGCTTGGTGAGAATAGCTTCCAGGTGCTTGTAGTATTTTTCTGCGCCTTTCTGCCCGAATACCTGGGGTACAAGCGGATTTAGAGCCAGGGTGAGTCCCTCTTTGGAGCATTCGCGTACGCGTTTGGCCACCTTATCTGCCAGCGTGGGCAGGGTGAGCTCACCAAAGGTGGAGCGGAAAATACGCTGTACTTCTGCGATGGCTGCTCCTTGCATGCTGCGTGCAGCCATGGCTGCGGCCTTGAAACGCAGCTTGCCTACTGTGCTGAAAATGGGAGGTACCCCCCCATGTTCTGCCAGGAGCCGCCGGAGGTTTGCTGCCTGTTCTGCTGAGTCGGTAACGTGGAAAACGCTGCCGCAGAGGTCCTGCACAAAGGCGAGGTTCTTTTTATCTGTGGCCAGGCGTGAAAGTGCAGAAATGAGCGTGCGCTCATCGGACCGGATTCCCTTCAGGGAGGCAAGCAGAAGCTCCTGGGCCAAATCAGCAGAGTGCTGAGCCAGGGTGCGGTCATCCCATTTGCGCCGTTTTGCCTCTGCCAGTTGTGCCTGTATATCCAGTTCCGCCATACGTCGCCCCATTCTACCTTGCTATCCATGAGCTGGCAAGTGAAAAATATGACTTGCAGCTGGTTCTGAATGGTTAGTTTATTTTATCTTCTCCCAATCTATTTGACCGGGAAGCAATTCCTTGATGAGCTTCTGAAGGCGTGCGTCGGCCTCCTTTTCGGTAATCCCGAGTTCCGGAGCCCAGTGTGAGCCGACCTGGAAATATGCCCAGCTCTGGACTCGACCTCGGAGGAATCGGTCTGCTGTGTCTTGTATGTTGCGAGTCAGGTGCGAATGGGTGATGACGTCATGCCCCACAAACACGTAATAATGGATGTAGTTAAGTCTCTTTTTGGGCGCATCTCGCATGGGAACGGTTGAGGTCAGACGCGTCAGCCTGAGCGACTTTCCATTACTTAACTCGATTTCGCAGGTTTGGCCTTGCAGGTTCAGATGCCCCTGAGCCGGAAGGCACACCTCTGGCCGGTGAATTGAGTTATTCAGGTCTTGTCCGGAGTATACCAGTGATACGTTAATGGGTGGAGATTCTGCTTCCCAGGGAACTCGCGGCAACTGCCTGTATATGGCTTTACTGAAGCGAGTATCTTCTGAAAGAACCTGGCGTTCTGTCTCGCTTTCCTGAGTTTTTATTCCTTTCCATCCTGGTAGGTCATTGTGCAGTGGTAGCTCCGGAGATAAGCTGGATGCTATGATGTCCACTTTATCCGGCAGGGAAAGAGAGTAGGAGAACACGATGCCTGCTACAATGAGGGGCGAAAAGGCTTTAAGGATTTTTTTTATCATACTTCTCCCTCCTTCAAGGTGTTGCTTTGGCGGATAATGGTGCGGCGGCGTTTCAGGAAGGGCAGTTCTCCCGCCAGTATACCGTGCAGAAAGGTAAGCCCTATAAGGCTTGCGGGAAAGAAGAAGAGCAGCCCTGACCAGTCATGCCATGTTTTGCTGGCAAAAGCGGGGTCAATGTATTCGGCGCATACGAAGATGCTCGTTACGCGGAATGCGTTTGCAGCAATTGCCAGTGGAATGGCGCTAAATGCCAGAACAAGTCGTTTCCAGATGGGCATTTTGTCTGCCATATATCCCCACGCAAAGGAAATCATCACCAGAGCCATGAGGGAGCGCATGCCGGAACACCCACCTGCAATACTGAAAGGAAGCCCTTCCCCTGAGGCAAGGGTGATACTCGTACCCTCCTGAATGGTTTGAATTCCTAAAACGCCTGTTCCCCAATGGGCAGCGCTGGTTGCCATAATCTGCATGCCAGAGGTTGCGTGCTGAAAGATGGGTACCGGAATGCTGAACCAGATGAAGCACAGTGGAAATGCACAGTGCAATGCGCACGTTCTTCCCCAGTAATACCATATTCCCCCCAACAGAAGAAAGGGAAATGCCCCATTGGTGATACGCCACTGGTGAGCATGGAACGATAAAATGAAAAGGAAACTGCCAAGCAGAACGAGCCAGAGACCGTGGGCGCTGCCGTGGAGCTGCTCTACCTTTATTTTTTTACAGGAATGCACCAGCAGCCAGATGCATATGGGAATTACCAACCATCCGTGACCGTAATCATACTGAGGGTTCTGCCAGGAGTTGATCAGCATGTGGAAGCCGCTGGTTCTGTAATCCGGTGATACTGGGTGGAGTACGTAAACCAGCGTAATCAGCACCATATATACCCCAAGTCCAACCCATGATAGCGGAGAAAGACTCATCCAGAATGATTTTTTTGAGATTTGTGTGTCCAAAATGAAAAAAAATCAGGTTAAATGTGCATTTAGTATTGCAATTTTTGCGAAAATGTCAAGAATAGTCGCTCACACACCTCACCTGCATACATGAAAATTATCAGCGGTACCGCTCATCCCCAGTTAGCTAAGGACATTGCCAAGGTCATGGGTCTTCCCCTGTGCGATGCAACTGTCAATACTTTCCCGGACGGCGAAAGCTTCGTTCAGATTAAGGAATCCATCCGTGGCGCAGACGCTTTCATCATTCAGCCCACCTGCCCGCCCACGAACCACAACCTCATGGAGCTGCTTGTGATGGTGGACGCTGTGCGTCGCGCCAGCGCCAGCCGCATTACCGCCGTTATGCCTTTCTACGGCTACGCTCGCCAGGATCGCAAGGATAAGCCCAGAGTGCCCATCACCTCCAAGCTGGTGGCCAACCTGCTGACCGCAGCCGGCGTGAACCGCGTGCTTACCATGGATTTGCACGCTGCCCAGATTCAGGGCTTCTTTGAAATTCCCGTGGATCACCTCCACAGCGTGCCTGTGCTGATTAAGCACCTCAAGGCTAACTATGTGAAGGATATGAACAACCTCGTGGTTGTTTCTCCCGATATCGGCGGTGTGAAGAACGCCAAGAGCTATGCCAACATCCTCGGCACAGACCTCGCCATCGTTGCCAAGCAGCGTATCTCCGCCACCGAGGTGGATGCCCATGCCGTTATTGGTGATGTGAAGGGCAAGGATGTGCTCATGGTGGACGATATGACCGAATCCGGTGGCACGCTTTGCGCCGCTGCCAAGATTCTCAAGGAACACGGTGCCGCCCGCATCTTTGCCGGCGTGTCCCACGGCGTGCTGACGGATACTGCCCGCCAGCGCCTGGCCAACAGCTCCATCGAGTGCCTGCTCTCCTCCGACTCCGTTCCCATGGCCTATGGTGAGCGAGTGGACACCGTGAGCATTGCTCCGCTTTTTGCCCAGGCTATTGCGAACATTCACCACAATGCTTCCGTGACCCATCTCTTCGAGGTGTAAGACCTGCTGAAGCACAATCCGTTTTTACCACAGCGGCAGCCCCTTTCCGGGCTGCCGCTGCTGCGTTGGGGCGCTCCGCAAGGTGGAACGTGCCCGGGTGTATGGGCTCCGCCTGCGAATCCGGATATCACGGGCCGGTATGAGGCGCTGGCCCGCGAGCTGGAAAAATAACAAGGGGCGTCTCAGGTCAGGTAGCGGTCGATAATTTTCTTTGCCTCCCGGGCTTTCCTCACACATGTCCAGGTGGCCAGTATTTTGCCTGTGGTTTTGCTGTAAATCCTGATTCTGGGATATACCAGCAGAACAGCAACTATCCAGCAGGGGGGAAGATATTTGATGAGTCGCAAGATTGGTTCGGCCAGCTCGTCCTTGCCCAGCCCATAGAGAAGCCCGACCAGACCCAGTGTACCCAGAAGGAGGACTAAGAGTTTTCCATGCGGGCAAAGTTCCAGCTCCAATCTGCCTATTTCCGCATAGGGGATTTCAGTGCCTTTGTACGATACCGATTGCTCGGTAACGATGAGTTTTCCTTCGTTTAACAGTATGGCCATGGGAAATTAGTGGGCTGAATCGCGAGTAAGCTCCTGGAGCCGCTGGCGGAGCTCGGTGGCTTTGCCGGGCTGCTGTGGAGCCAGGTTGTGTTCCTCGCCCGGGTCGGAATCCAGGTTGTAGAGCTGCTCTCCTTTGCCGGTGCGGGCGCGGCCGTAGTCGGGTATGTATTTGAACTGGCCGCTGCGCAGGGCATAGCGCGGCCCCTCAAAGGCCTGTGTCACCAGCTCTGTGCGACCGGCAGGGGTCATGCCCAGCAGGGCGGGGAGGTGGTCTTCGCTATCGCGCATGGAGCCTTCGGGAATGGAGATACCGCAGAGCCTGGCCAGGGTGCGGCCAATGTCCATCTGGCACATGAGGGCGGTATTTGTTCCCGGGGCAATGGTGCCAGGCCAGGAGACGATGAAGGGCACGCGGGTACCGCCCTCGAACAGTGTGTATTTGCCGCCGCGCCAGGGATGGGCAGGTTTGTGGTTGGCGCAGGCCTCGCGGGCGCCGTCCTCGTAGCCATCGGAGATGACCGGCCCATTATCGCTGGTGAAGATAATGAGGGTTTCTTCCGGCTTGTAGCCGTTTTTCTCCAGAGCAGCCATGATGCGGCCCAGGGAATCATCCATCTGCAGGGTGACATCGCCGCGAATGCCAAGCTTGCTTTTGCCGCGGAATCGGTTGTGCGGGTCGCGCGGTACGTGGATATCATTGGTGCAGAAATAGAGGAAAAGCGGCTTGCCGTCACACTTGGCGATGAATCGCTCGCCGACGGCGGTAATGTCGTCGGCAATATCCTGGTCTTTCCACAGGGCGGCGGTGCCACCGCGCATGTGGCCGATGCGCGAGATACCATCGATAATGGTGCAGGCATGCTGTTTGTTGCTGGGGCGTCCCCAGGGCTTGAGCAGTTGTGGGTGCGTGGCGGCGGTGGGAATACCCGGGTAGGCATACCCTTGGTAGTTGACCTCAATGGGGTCTTGCGGGTCGAGGTTGCGCACGTTGCCGTTCTCTACATACACACAGGGTACGCGGTCGCCCGTGGCTGCCATGATGAAGGAATAATCAAAGCCGATTTCTGCCGGGGCGGGGTAGATGGGCTTGTTCCAGTTGATCTGGCCGGCACCCAGTCCCAGGTGCCATTTGCCGATGGCAGCGGTGCGGTAGCCAGCCTGCTGCATGAGGGTGCCCAGGGTTGTGGCTTTGTCCCGGGTGGGGATGATAAGGGCTGCGTCACCGGGCAGAATTCCCGTGCCCTTCTGACGCCAGGCATATTGCCCGGTGAGTATAGAGTAGCGCGAGGGCGTACACACGGAATTGGTGCTGTGTGCATCGGTAAAGAGCAAGCCCTGGTCTGCCAGCTTTTGCACATTGGGACAGGGTACCCCGTTGCCGTAGGCGGTGGTGTCGTTGTACCCCAGGTCATCTGCTAGAAACAGAACAATGGCGCGCGGGGGAGCTGGTGGTGGCTGGGTGGCGTCCACCGGCTGGGAAATCGTGAGAAACATTGCCAGAAGAAGGCCTGGTATACGCAGTGTCCTGGTCATATGTGCTAATCTATTATAATTTAGAATACTGAACAAGAAAAAACAGTCCGCCTTCCGGCGAGCTTGTTTTTGTACGATGTGTGGTTTTTCAGAAATCAAACTGAGCATGTTCGGTCACTGGCAAGGACTGCATGAGTACCTGCGTGAAACCAGCGGCAGAGAAGATGTTATTGTGGTCTGCCTCGAAGCGATGCACTGTGGGTGGCGTGCGGAATGCCTGGATGAGTTTCTGGGTGCTGATTTCGGGAACGGCTTTGTCGTAATTAGCCTGCATGATGGTGACCGGGCAGTTAATCTGCGGGGCTACTCGGGCGGAATCCCAGGGATCCAGGGGCATGAGCCGGGGGATGATGGGAACAATGTTGCAGGCAACTGAGTTGATGTTGTCAAACGGGCAGACAAGAACGATACCTGCGGGAGATTCGGAGATAGCCACATGTGTGGCCACGGCACTCCCCAGGCTGAACCCTACCAGGTACAGCTGGGCGTTGGGGTTGCCCATGGCTGTTCTGGCATAGCGGATGCCCAGTCGTGCGTCTGCCACAATGGCTTTCTGCCCCGGTTCACCGGTGCTGTTACCATACCCCCGGTAGTTCATGAGCAGATAGGAGCGCTTGGTGTCTGTTGCAGCAATGTTGGCCATCATGCCCACGTTCATGGCGTTGCCGCCATACATGACCACTAACGGGGTGTTGGGCCCGCGGTTGAAAAACCAGCCGCGCAGCGTGCTTGTACCGTCCTCGCTGGGGAATTCAATCGCATTTGCGGAAAACCCACAGGCGGCATCCGGCAGCTCCATGTTGCTGCCCGGGTATACCAGACCACGCATGGAGCAGGAACTGAGCACTATAAGCGCGGTTGCCAGTACACAGGACTGGAAGAGGTGTTTCATGATGGTTATTTGTCAGGTTTGTCCTCGGTTTTCTCGGAAGTGTCAGAATTGTCGTCGGCTTCCTTGTCTTTGCGGCGTCCCATGGCCGTGTCTTCATCGTCACTCATACTGGCGGCGGCGCGCTCCAGAATGTTGCGGCGAGAGCCTTTTGCCTCTACCTCCCAGATGGGGGATTCTTCCAGGAATGGGGGAATCTCCAATTTCTTGCCTACGCGGTAGTCCCCATCTTTTGTGAGTGCTTCTTCAATTTCCTTGAGATCTGGCAGGGTGTCGTTTGTGCGGAAAAGCGCTACCTTGGGGGCATCTCCTACCTCGTATTTGCCGGTGGGGGCCTTGCCGGTTTCCAGCTCTTCTATGAGCAGACAGAAGCCGAACTCGTTTCCGGGGATTTCAGAGATGATGATGTCGATGGGGTAGGTCTTTCCTTCCTTGACATGGAATTTAGTGCCGGTCTGGATGCCGCCGAGTACGTGGTTCCAGTGCGGAGTCTCCTCGTATTTGTAGAGAGCGCAACCGCCTTTGGAGGAGCTGATGTAGTCCTGATAGGCGCGCTTGGTCCCGAGGTCCATGTCGTCTTTGGAGGGGATGCTCCAGCCGGATTCCAGTACTACCTTTTTGTCGAAGCGTACCACAATGGCGTCATCGCCCATGCCTACAAAGCGGAAATGCCCGCTTTTGGGCGCTTTCACCTGCCCGGAGTAGACCACAATCCAGTCTTGCGGTTCCACTGTGCATTCCTGCTCACCTTCATTGCAACGGAAGGCCTTGGGCGCGTAGGAGGCTTTGCAGCGGGGCAGGTAGAAGTAGGGCGCAGACAGTTCTACCTTGGGCGAGTAGTAGTTTTTCAACATTTCGGGATCCCAGTCGGAATCCATGAAATTGTGGATAAAGCGAACCACTTTTTCGCGGTGCAGGGGGCGAGCTTTGTCATTAATCGGCTGTTTGAGGTCGTAGAACCGCCCGGTGAGGGCAGATTCCTCATCGGCCGCCAGCTTTTCAACCTTGCGCTTGAGCTTGCGCATGATATCAAACCCCTTGCCATCATTGGCAAACTGCTCCATGGATTTACCAGCGCGTTCCTTGAGCTGGTCCCAGCTGAAATGATCCGCGTTTCCTTTGTCTGTTTCGGCCTCCTTCAGGTCATTTTCTGCCTTTGAGGATACCTTTTTCCAGTTGGATTTCTTGTTATCACCGGAGCTGAATTTTTCATTGGCGCTTGCAACAAGTTTATCCCAGGTGCCGGGGGCTTCCTTGGTGCAGGTTTTGCCTGCCTTATCCTTGGTGGATTTTTTGGTGGCCGGGGTCGCCTTGAGAGCGGAGACAGCATCATCCCAGAAGGCCGGGGCCGGCTGGGCAAGTGCTGCGAACAGGGGAAGAACCAGGAAAAGGGAACGCTTGCTCATAGTGATAGTACTTTAGCGGATGCGCGTTGGGAAATCAAGCACCTTTTTTATTCTGTTTCATCCGTTTCGACTGCTTTATCGCTCTTGACAAGGCGAATGCAGCAGGCGATGAACAGAGTCCATACGATGCCGATGGAAAGTAACATAGTGATGATACCTGCGATGGTCATAATTGTGTGCTTGGGGGTTAATTGTTTAAATCCTTGGGGTTGGTGTGTTTGTGGAATTTGGGGGAGGTGTAGATGACAAAGGCAAAGAAGAGAGCCACGAGAGCAACCCACACGATGGGGAAGATGGCGCCGGGCTTGCCTTCGAGTACATTGACCACCTGGCTGCTCTGCTTCACAAAGATATTCTGGTAGAGCCAGGAAATGAAGATGGTGAGCAGGATGCCCGGGGTGACCCAGCGGATGATGAAGCCGAGACCGGGGGGCAGGGGAATGGCTGCACCGATGCGCAGTTCCTCCAGACCGTTCCTGGTACCCCATACGATGTTGAACAGGGTGAAGAAGAGGAAGGAGGTGATGTAGAGGAACATGGTGCCGAACCAGAAGTCCATGGTGTCCAGGGCCATGAGCCCCTCGGTGAACCAGCCCACCATGAGGGTGCCTACGGTCACCAGGAAGGCGACCAGCGTTACACTTTGCACGCGGCGCAGCTGCCAGAACTCCTCCAGGAATGCCACCGAGGGCTGCAGCATGGAGATGGCACTGGTGATGGCGCCAATGAAGAGCAGCAGGAAGAACAGGGTGCCGAATATCTGGCCTCCCGGCATGTAGTGGAACACCTGTGGCAGCACGTTGAAGCCCAGCCCGAATGTGCCGCAGCCCGCTGCGGCTACTACGCCCAGCAGCGCTACGGCTGCGGGAATAATCATCATGCCCGCCATGCCTACCTCAATGGCTTCATTGGCTGTATTGGCCGTGAGGGAGCTAAGGGCAATATCTTTGCGGCGGCGTACATAGCTGGCGTAGGAGCACACGGTGCCGAACCCGATGGAGAGCGAGAAGAATACCTGCCCGGCTGCGGTGAGCCACATTTCGGGGTTCAGCAGCCCCTGGGCAAGGGAGATGTGCTTTTCTTCCACGGCTTTGCCGGGGTTGGCTGTCTGAATGCGGCTGATAAGTTCGGACTTCTGTTCAGGGGTAGCCTGGGCGGGTACCATTTCCACTTCCTTGCCGTCCACGCAGAGCATGGTTTTGGTGGGGTTCCACATGTAGCCAAGCCCTTGGCTCACGTTGCGCTCGGGGTGGCTGGCATCGGGTGTGCCCAGGGTGAGAACTCGCGCCAGAATAATGAAGGCGGTGAGGAAGAGCAGGGGCATGCTCCATTTGCAGAACCACTCGATGCCCTTGCCGATGCCACGGAAGATGATGTACATATTGGCCAGAATGGCCAGGGCAAAGAACACCAGCTGAGTGCCGCCGCCCAGGAAGATGGAGCCATCGCCGGTGAGACCTACAAACCTGGCAAAGAAATTGCCATATTCCTCGCTGGTGCTGAGCTGGAGGTCACCCATGGCGGTGTGCCAGGCGTAGCCGATGGTCCAGCTTTCCAGCGGAATGTAGTACATGGCGATGCCGATGGTGGAGATAACGCCGGCGATGCCGAGGTATTTCCAGCGGGCTTTGCCGCTGATGAGGTAGAAGATGCTGGCAGTGCAGTGGCCACCCAGGGTACCGCCTTTGCGACCAATGGCCCATTCTACCCAGCTGAGCGGAATACCCAGCAGCAGGAAGGCAGTGAAGTAGGCAATCATGAAAGCGCCGCCGCCGTATTGGGCAGCCAGGCCCGGAAAGCGCAGGAAGTTGCCGAAGCCGATGGCGCTGCCGGCCACGGCCAGCATAACACCCAGATTAGTGTTCCAGTTTTCTGTTTTATTAGGTGAGCTCACAGTTGTAAGGATGCTTTATGAAGTTTATTTGTTGAAACGGCGCGAAGTGGCTGCTACAATGCAGAAGAAGATGGTGATGCCAACCGCCCAGACCAGCGGCAGAATGGCGCCGATGCGTCCTTCCACAATGTTGGCCACATAGGGGCTGCGGGTGAAGAAGAGTTCCTGGCAGAGCCATGCCCCGAAGATGATGACCATGATGAGCGGGGTGACCCAGCGGATGATGAAGCAGGCTGCACCGGGAATGCGGATGGCGGAGCCCTCGCGCAGTTCGTTCATGCCGTTTCGGGTTCCCCATATCTGGTTGAAGAAGATGAGGTTGAGCCCGGTGGTTACGTAGAGGATAAGGCTGCCTACCCAGAAGTCGATGCTATCAAGCGCCAGCATATCCTGGGTGTACCACACGATGATGAAGCCGCCCACCAGCAGTAACCCGGCCACCAGCGCGATGCTTTGCCCACGGCGCAGGTTCCAGTATTCCTCGACAAAGGAAACCGCTGGTTGTACCTGGGAAAGTGCGCTGGTTACGGCGCCGATGAAGAGCAGCACAAAGAACAACAGCCCGAAGAACTGCCCGCCCGGCATGGCGGCAAATACCTGTGGCAGCACGTTGAAGCCCAGTCCGAAGGTGCCTACGGTGGCGGCGGCTCCCATACCCAGCAGCGCCATGGCTGCCGGTACTATGGTGAGCCCGGCCAGGCCTACCTCGGTCACAGAGTTAGCTGCACCGGCGCTCAGTGCGCTCAGGGCGATGTCCTTGCGGCGGCGTACATAGCTGGCGTAGCAGCAGATGGAACCGGAGCCTACGGAGAGGGAGAAGAATACCTGCCCGGCTGCTCTCAGCCACATTTCCGGGTTGAAGAGGCTTTGCCAGAAGGTCATCTGCTTTTCGCCGATAGTGGCTTCCGGGTATTCTGCCTGCAGGCGGTTCAGCAGTTTCGCTTTTTCGGTCTCTGTGGCGCCTGCGGGTACCATGCCGATGGATTTGCCGGTTTCGGTATCGACGAGCATGGTTTTATCCGGGTTCCACATGTAGCCCAGGCCCTGGTTTACGCTGCGTTCCGGGTGCGTGGCATCCGGAGTGCCCATGGTCAGTACACGTACCAGCAGAATGATAGCGACGATGAAGAGCAGGGGCATGCTCCATTTGCAGAACCACTCGATGCCTTTGCTCACGCCGCGGTAGATGAGCCAGAAGTTGGCTCCCAGCGCCAGCAGGAAGAAGATGGGCGCGTCTGTCTGGCCGCTGAAGAAGTGGCCATCGGCCCCCTTGCCTACGAAATTCGAGAAGTAGTCACCATAGGCCTGCGGGGTGTCCAGGTGCAGGTTGCCCATGGCGGTGTGCCAGGCATAGCCGATGGTCCAGCCTTCCATGTATACATAGTATACGTTGATGCTCAGGCCTGCCAGAATGCCGAAGATGCCCAGGTATTTCCACAGCGGACGCTGCGAAATAAGCTGGAATACGGAGGCCGGGCTGTGCCCGCCCAGTACGCCGCCGCGGCGCCCGATGCTCCACTCCACCCAGCACAGCGGAAGTCCCAGCAGCAGGAAGCAGCAGAAATAGGCTACGATGAAGGCACCGCCGCCGTACTGCGCCGCCAGGCCCGGAAATCGAAGGAAGTTACCGAAACCAATGGCGCTGCCGGCCACGGCCAGCATAACGCCGAGATTGGTTTTCCAGTGGTCTGTTTTTTCGCAGGTACTCATGGGTCCTTATGCAAAGGGGTTGTCTTCGCCCTGTTTCTCCGGCTTGCGGTTAGTGAAGCGGGGGGAGGTGTGAATCACGAAGCAGAAGAAAGCCAGCACAAGCCCCACCCAGATGAGCGGAACAATGGCACCGATTTTGCCTTCCAGCAGGTTAGTGATGTGGTAGCTCTGTTGCACAAAGAGATTTTTGTACAGCCATGCCACGAAGATTAAAATCATGATGCCCGGGGTGACCCAGTTGGTCAGGTAGCCGATGAAACGCGGAATGCGGATGAAGGACCCGCGGCGCAGCTCGCCAAGCCCTTTGTCTGTACCCCACACGCGGAAGATAATCAGGAAGGTGGAGGCACTGATGTAGAGGCTCATGATGCCCAGCCAGAAGTCCAGCGTGTCCAGGGCAATGAGACCGTCGCCCGTGAACCATACCACCAGCATGGCGCCTACAATCAGCAGCAGGGCGATGATGGTGACGCTCTGGATGCGGCGCAGCTGCCAGAATTCCTCAATAAAGGCCACGGCTGGCTGCAGAATGGAAATAGCACTGGTAATGGCGGCAATGGACAGCAACCCGAAGAACAGGGTGCCGAATATCTGACCGCCCGGCATGCTGGCAAATACCTGCGGCAGCACGTTGAAGCCCAGTCCAAAGGTGCTGGTGCCGGCGGCTGCTGCTACACCAAGCAGCGCTACGGCTGAGGGAATAATCATCATGCCGGCCAGACCAACTTCGGCCACCTCATTGGCGGCATTTGCCGTGAGGGAGGAAAGCGCAATATCCTTGCGGCGGTCTACATAACTGGCATAGGTGCAGACGATACCGAAACCAATGGATACGGAGTAGAAAACCTGGCCAGCGGCGGTAATCCACAAATCCGGGTTCATGAGCCCCTGCAGCAGCGTGATGGGCTTTTCCTTGATTTCCTGGTCGGGGTATACCTTCATGAGTCGTTCCAGCTGGGCTTTCTTTTCCTCCGGGGTGGCAGAGGCAGGTACCATGTCCACTTCTTTATCGCCCGCGACCAGCATCACTTTATTGGGGTTCCACATGTAGCCCAGACCCTCGCTCACATTGCGCTCCGGGTGGGTGGCATCCGGGGTGCCCATGGTGAGCACTCGCACCAGGATGATGATGGCGGTAATGACCAGTACCGGCATGCTCCATTTGCAGAACCATTCAATGCCTTTGTTCACACCGCGGTAGATGAGCCAGAAGTTGCAAAACACAGCAATAACGAAGAAGATGAGCATGCTGCTCTCGCCGTTGAAGACACTGCCGTTGCCGTTCAGCCCCACGAAATTGGTGAAGAAGTTGCCATATTCCTCGCTGCTGGTGAAGTTCAGATCCCCCACGGCGGTGTGCCAGGCGTAGCCGAGGGTCCAGCCCTCCAGTGCCAGGTAGTACATGGTGATAGCCAGCGGGGTGAGTACGGCTGCCAGACCCACATATTTCCACACGGTGCTGCGGGTAAGCATGTAGAAAGCTGAAACCGAACAATGAGCACCCAGTGCGCCGCCGCGGCGGCCAATGGCCCACTCCACCCAGCTGAGCGGAATGCCCAGTAGCAGGAATGCTGTGAAATAGGCAATCATGAAAGCACCGCCGCCGTATTGGGCGGCCAGGCCGGGAAAACGCAGGAAGTTACCGAAACCGATGGCGCTGCCGGCCACGGCAAGCACGGCGCCGATATTGGAGGACCAAAGTTCTTGTTTGTTGTTATTGCTCACGGTTAGAAATTTGTAAGGTGCAACATCTTACGCGCGTACTCGCCTTATGTCAAGCATATCTGGTGGCGAATAACAAAATTACCGGTAAATAAAAAGCCCCTGCGGAGGCAGGGGCTTGAAGATATTGATGGGAGGGGATGCTTAGATCTGGCCGAAGAGGGTCTTGCCCTCAGACATGAGGTCAGCGCAAGCAACCTGGAGGCGCTCGCAGATGCCCTGCTCACCCTTCTTCAGATAAGAGCGGGGGTCGTACACCTTCTTGTTGCCCACTTCGCCGTCTACCTTCAGCATGCCGTCGATGTTCTGGCACATGTGCAGAACGATGGGCTTGGAGAATGCGTACTGGGTGTCGGTGTCGATGTTCATCTTCACTACGCCGTAGGAGATAGCCTCGCGGATATCGCACAGGTCGGAGCCGGAGCCGCCGTGGAACACGAGCAGCATGTCTTCACCGTGCTTGGCCTTCACTGCTTCCTGGCCGTCGCGGAGGATCTTGGGAGCCAGCTTCACTGCACCCGGCTTGTACACGCCGTGTACGTTGCCGAAGGTGGCGGCCAGCATGAAGGTGCCAATGCCGTTGAGGGTCTCGTAGGTGAGCAGCATGTCCTCGGGGGAGGTGTAGAGTTTCTCGTTGGGGGCGTCGCCGTTGTCTACGCCGTCTTCTTCACCACCCACAACACCAATTTCGATTTCGAGAACGATGCCGACTTCAGCGCACTCCTTGAGCATCTGCTGGGAAATCTTGAGGTTCTCAGCCATGGGCAGGGCAGAGGCGTCGAGCATGTGGGAGTTGAACAGGGGCTTCAGGCCAGCGTCTACGCGGCGCTTGGATTCAGCGATGAGCGGGCGCAGGAAGCTGTCAATCTTGTCGGCCTGGCAGTGGTCGGTGTGCAGAGCCACGAGCACGTTGTACTCTTCGGCGAGACGGTGGGTAGCCTCAGCCAGCACGATGGCGCCGATGGCGGAGCTCTTCACAGCGGTGCCGGAGGCGAACTGACCGCCACCCAGGGAAACCTGGATGATACCGTCGGACTTGGCTTCAGCGAAGGCCTTGAGGGCGCCGTTGATAACCTCGATGGTGGTCACGTTCACGGCGGGGTAGGCGTAGCCCTTTTCCTTGGCCGTGTTGAGCATCTTGATGTACTGTTCTTGTGTAGGTACAGGCATGGTACTTATTTTGTTTGGTTGGAATATTCAGGAGCACGCAGAGCGCGTGCTCTGCACGCAGCGTATTTTAACCTGATTTGTTGTGATATGCAAGTAGAAAAAGCGGAAAGCCCCGATTTCCTGTTGGGGAACCGGGGCTTTTCTGTGTATTGGGAGTACGAGAGATAGGACTTGAACCTACGACCTCCACCATGTCAAGGTGTTGCTCTACCAACTGAGCTACTCCCGCATTAGGAACTGGGCAGGGATGGATTCGAACCATCGAAATCGTACGATAGCAGATTTACAGTCTGCCCCCTTTGACCGCTCGGGAACCTACCCATTTTGTTTTTTTGCAGACCGCAGATACGGTGTGCGGCGGTAATTTACACAAACTTGCGGAAGAATGCAAGTCTTTTTTTTTGTAAATCAGGAATTTTTTTGTAATTTGTAATTTCTGATAGCGACTCCGAGGAAGATAAAGCCAATAGCTACAATGATGAGGGAGAGGAGCTGTCCTTGAGTGATGCCGTGCCATACCCCTGCATCGGGTTCCTTGAAGCATTCGCAGATAATGCGGGCGGCTGGGTAAAGGAAGCAGAAGATGGCAGTGAAGGTGCCATCCGGCGCTTTTTTCCAGAGCAGGCGCACGCTGAGTCCCACGATGAAGAGCAGTAAGCCTTCGCCGGCTGCTTCAAACAGCTGGGAGGGCCAGCGCGGATTCAGGAATTGCCCCAGTGCTTCGCATACAGCCTGGTTTTCGCGGCACAGGCGGCTCAGGGTGTCAAAGAATTGTTCGCCGGGCAGGGCGAGTGAGCGCATGCTGCCACCTGCTGCGTGTTCCACGGCTACGAGTGCCTGGATCTGCTGCTGGGTGGGAAGCTCAAAGATTTCCAGCGGGAATTTCATAGCCAGCGGGTTGGCTGCATCGGTGATGCGGCCGTAGAGTTCACCGTTGATGAAGTTGGCGATACGGCCGCAGAACAGGCCGATGGGGCTGGTGATGGCGATGCCGTCCAGTAGTCTGACCACGGAAATCTTGTTGCGCCAGGAAAACCAGAGGGAGGCTATACCTACGCCCAGAATGCCACCGTGTGAGGCCATGCCGCCTTCCCATACGCGGAATACCCAGAGCGGGTCTGCCATAAAGCCGTTCAGGCCATGTTCGGGTAGCCAGTAAAAGAAAAATTCGCCCAGACGCCCGCCAATGAGAACGCCGAGGATGCAGACCAGGGTTACATAGTCGCCCAGTTTGTCCATGTCCATCTGAAAAAGTTTTTTCTGGGTGAGCCAGCGCAGGACTATGTACCCCAGCACAAAGCCTGCTACATAGGCCAGTCCGTACCAGCGGATCGCCAGCGGAGTGCCGGGGAGGTTGAAGATGACGGGGTCCAGGTGGTGAATGTAAGTTGCTAGTACGGGCATGGTGCGGCGGTTATACCACATAGTGTGGGTCTTAACAAGTCTAAAGTCGGCTGTACCTGCGCGCGTATGCTGCGCTCTCGTGCGCTCCTTTCAAAAAAAATTGCCATGGTGGAAGATTCTTCTCGCCAACAGGGTGCTTATTGTGTATAAGTATAGCACACCTTTGTTTTTTTGAACTATGAAACGATTCTTCTTTCCTGCTCTAGTTGCGGCATTGTGCGGTATCCAATGCGCCCTTGCGTCTCCTGTCGCTACAAAGGCTTATGTGAAGCCGTTGTTGAAAGCGTCTGATATCAAGACTCTCACACCGATTCAGCCCCAGGTGGCGAAGGAGTACTTTAACTGCGATAAGGCCAAAAAGAACGAATGCCCCAAATGGTACTACCTGATGATTCCTTATGAACTGCGTGGTAAGGGGCAGGAGCCTAAGAACGGAAAGATTGACTACCCGCTCTATGTGGATGAACTCAATGTTCACGTTTATATCCTGTTCGATATGGGGCGCAATTCCAAGAAGGGTACGACTAAGTATATTCGCCTTGATAAGGAAATTTCCTATGTAGATATCATGCTCCCTGATCAGGATAAGGCTGAAAAGAAGGGCCTCAACAAGTCCGTGAATGCCGCTGTGTTCTTCTCTCCGGCAGATATGGCTAAATTGTCTGCCGAGATTGTCAAGGAAAGCGATAAGGTGGAAAAGGTGTCTCAGGTGGAGAAGGTGGGTGAAAGAATCGCGGCTGTTGCTGTTGAATTCTTCCACAAGGGAATAGAGGTGACCGACCTCGGCGGAAAAGGCTCTGATGAGTACAAGAAGAAGGGAATTGTGGCAAATGGTGCATCGACGGATTTCACGGATTATTGGTGGCGCAAGGAGAAGGAAAGCGTCATTCAGATGCGTGATATCTCTGAAACTCCCTTTGCTCCGTTCTATTCCCAGGCATTCCCCCCGACTGCCAAGCTTTACGGCGGCGCTGGTCCAGATAAATCGGGTGTACCTGCGGCAGAGGGTGATACAGACGGCGGTTATGTGCCCGCTACTGCAACAGAAGGCACAAGCTCAGAGGAGCCCGATACCGGCAAGTCTTCTTCTAAAAAGAACAGGAAGAAAAACCGCAACAGATAAGCTTGTGGTTACTCATTAGAAAATTTAATTGACAACATATTACATATGGCTGAATATAAGACAACAGTAGCCCTGGAGATTGGCTCGCAGAGCGTTACCATGGGTGTCTTTACCCCGGCCGGTCGCGGTTTTTCGTTATCGCGTTATGCCCGCAGAGATATTCTGCTGGACCCGGTTGAGGAGGGAATGCGCATGGATTACGTTGGTAATGCCATTGCGGAGATGGTGCAGGAACTCAAGGTGAAAGGCAGCGAGGTTCGCAATGTAGTTTCCGGGCAGCAGGTGTTTATGCGCTTTATCAAGCTGCCTGCAATTGATTTGGATGATATTGCCGAGCAGGTAGGATATGAAGCGCAGCAGCATATTCCTTTCCCGCTTGAAGATATTATATACTCTTATCAGGAGTTGGCTGATCGTGGTGAAGGCGAGCGCGAGGTTCTGCTTGTGGCAATCAAGAAGGATGTGCTGGATAACCTGAATAGTCAGGTGGAAAGCAGCAGTCTGAAAACGCGTAGTGTGGATTGCTCCATTACGTCTCTTTATAATGCGTTCCGTGCCAACTACGAGGAGGAGGAACCAGTGATGCTGCTTGATATTGGTGCCAAGACCACGGATATCATCTTTGCAGAGGAAGACCGCTTCTTTACCCGCTCAGTCACGGCGGCTGGTGCCTTTATTACCAACACGATTGCTCGTGAATTCAATATCAGTTTCCGCGAGGCTGAACGGCGCAAGATTGAGGATGGTGTGGTCTCTCTCGGTAACGGCTATACCGATGCCATGACCGAGTCCGATGCTGCGCTGGCAACCACGATTCGCACGGCTATGAGCCGTCTGAGCTCTGAGGTGCAGCGTACGATTAACCACTACCGTGCCCAGTACAAGGGTAATCCGCCCACCAAGGCTTATATCTGTGGTGGTGGCGCTCGTCTGCCGTTTGCTCTCGAATTCCTGGAGGCTGCCCTGAATATCCCGGTAGAATACCTCAACCCGGTGGATGCACTTGCCGTTGGCTCTAAGATTGACGAGGCAGAGCTTGAGCAGGATGCTATCTGCCTTGGCCCGATTGTAGGCGCTGCCATTTCCGGCTCCGGGGCAGGTGAGTTTGATATTGACCTGGTGCCTACAAGTGTGGGTAAGAACCGTGCAGAAAAGAAGCTTCTGCCCAAGGTGGTCATAGCCGGTGTGCTGGCTCTGGCTGGTGCTGGTTTCTACGCTTATACGACCAGTCATGCCGCCGCCGAATCTGCAAAGGTTCTGGCACAGGCTGAAGCCGCAGATGCAAAGGTTTCCTCGCTGGATGGCCAGATTGAAAATGTGAGCAATAAGTACGATGCGGAGATGAAAAAAATCCGCGCATTTGCTGATTTGTACACCAAACGCGTGGCCTATCCGGAGGTATTGCAGCAGATGAGTGCTAAAACGGCCTCTGTTAAATACTGGTTTACGGAGTTCTCCCCGCTGATCAATTACGATGTTGATGCGTACGAAATCGATAACAAGGGGACGGTTCCTGGTACCAAGCTTATTGACATGAAGGGCGGTCGCGGGCGCAAGAATGCAACCGCAATCAATGATGCACCTGAAAGCGTGGAAATCTCTCGCAAGCCTAAGGAACCGATGGTGACCGCCATCTACGTGCAGGGGTATATTGCCAAACCTGTTGATGGCGATGGCCAGGCTCAGTATCGTGCATTCTGTGAGCATGTGCTCAGTCTCTTCGATGAACGCAGCGCCGATTCTCTCTTCAGTTATGAAAATGGCAAAGTGGAGAGCAATCTGAAGCATTATTTCCACAGCACAACCTCGAAGGAGGATAGCTCGCTGCCGAAGTATGTGGTCCGCGTTCACATGGTAATGCCGCTCAAGACGCCGATACCCGTGCCGGATAATCAATACGGTAAGAAGTGATATGAACCCTTAATTTTATATTACGATAATGAATATAAGCGAAAATAAAAGAGTTGTAGCGCTTTCTGCCGTGTTTGCTCTTGCTTTTGCCGGTGTGATGTACTACGGCTATGGCGAAAGCCGCAAATACGCTGACAACGAGACAAAGATTGCAGAGATTCGTGACCGGTTTATTGGCTACGTTAACAAGGAAATGCCGCCGACCCGCCAGAATCTCAAGGATATCAAGGCTGCATTTTCTGAGGTTGCTGCCACACGTGCCGATATGCAGGCAGAGATGAACCGCTATGCAGAGAAGTGCATGGGCGATGGAAAGAAAATACCTGCCCTCGAATTCCAGGAGCGTCTTAATGCCTCCTGTGAGGCTCTTCAGAAAATGGCGGCAGACCAGAAGGTTTCTCTCATGGGGAGTGCTCGCGATATGGGTATGGAAAGCCACCGCAAGGCTACTCCTGTGGCAGATAACGTGCCGTTCCTTGAATTTGAGCGCCGGGCTATTCAGCGTGTTTCAGAAATCCTTATCAACGCGAATGTGGCCAGCTTCAGCAAGGTTTATTGCCATGCCTTGCCGGAGGAAGCAATGGCATCTCTGGACCCCGGTAACCGCAAGGCTGCTCCCTATTTCCCGCTGAGCTTTGAGGTCGAGTTTGAGGCAAAGCAGGGTGGAATTTCATCTGTTGTGAATTCCATTGTGAAGGAAAAGGATTTCTTCCTGACTATTACCGGTATGGCTGTAGAAGATACCAGTAAGCTGCCTGGCGTAGATGCTTTCAAAAAGCCATCTGCCGCACCAGAAGGTGCAAACCTGGGAGAGACCCCCGCACCTGCCGAAGCAGACATAGTGGCTGTGCGGAAAGTTGGTTCCAAGGATGAGAAGGTACGGGTGTACATGACCCTGCAAGTGCTCTATTTCACTCCCGGCATGTCTAAGTAAACCAAATAAGAGAAAATCACGATTATGGCTGAACAATCAAATCCTGGCCTCAAGGCTGTTGTGACGGGTACCTTGCTTGGTGTTGCTGCCGCAGCCCTGGGTGGCTATACAATGTACTCCTGCAAAGTGGCTCCCGTTGATACAAATGTGAAGGGCGGCTACGAAGGCGCTTCCATGACAGAGGAAGCCCAGGGAGTAAAGAACCTCATGAAGCGCGATATGTCCGTTGTGGATACCGCACCTGCTGGTGCTACCATCAATGGGGTGCCTCGTGTTGTGCCGCTGTTTTATGCGCCGGAACTCTGGCAGGTTGCCTTAGTTGAAGCAGAAAGAATGGAGGTGGTTGATATTTACGACCCTGCTTCTCCTGCTGTGCATGGCAGTATTCCGAATGTCTGGTTTATTTCTAATGACATTGAGGCCGATTTCTGCAAGGCAAATGGCAGAGCGTTGGATGCAGACGCCGACGGCTTCACAAACGAGGAGGAATATGCCGCCAAGACATGCCCATCTGCTAACAACAGCTACCCGGATCTCGTGCGCGCCGGCGATGAGAACCCGAAGCTGGAGGTAGTTGCTATTAATAACGCAAAGGCTCTTATTACAACAGACAATATGTTCGTTGATGCAAAGAACCCTGCATCGGTGAACATTCGTATTTATGGTAGCCGGGCGGAGTACACCCCCATTCACAAGGTTACTGTTAAGCCGGGCGAGAGTTTTGATCTCTCGGCTCAGGAAAAGAAGAGCCGTTTCACCGTGGTGCGTTTCGATGTCCGTGACTACCCTGACTTCAGTGGTTCCATGGTTAAGGAAAACGTGGTCGTTATCCGCGATAACGTAACCTCCAGCTCCGATAAGGAATTTGTTCTCCGCGCGGGTAAGACCCCTGCTGGTCACCGCGATGAAAAGGATGAAAAGGTGGTGAAGGGTCGCATGATTACGGATACAACCGTGACGCTGCGCACGACCGCTGGTACTGCTAAGGGCAAGACTTTCAGCGTTCAGCTGGGGGCTCCGTTTACTATTCCCGGCGGCAAGGCCGATGGTTCCGAATTGCATGCCACACTCGTTGCAACGAATGGCTCCGGAACTGTCAATATCAAGCTTGATGGCGTTGAAAGTGATATTTCCATCCCCAAGGCATCCGGAAATGCCGCTGCTGCCTCAAAAAATCGCAAGAAATAAGCAAAAATTTAATTGTAGACTTTACATTTGAAAAGAATTCTGCCATAAATAGGACATTACCATGAACCATACACCTCTCATTAACTCAAAGCGAGCGATGATTCTTGCAGCCATTGCTGCCGCCTGCCCGATTACGCAGGCAAGCACGGCTGGATATATCACGACATCGACCGCTGCTGGAACCAGTCAGGTGGGACCCACCGCCGTGTATTCTGGTGACTCGCAAGATAGTATTAATGCTCGTGAGGCGGCACGCCGCAAGGCCAAGACCAGCGAGGCAATGGAACTGCTGCAGCAGGGGCGCACCTGCTACAACCAGAAGCAGTACATACAGGCTCTCGAGAAATATGAAGCCGCCTGGAAGATTGTTCCCAAGGCTCCCGCTACTCAGAAACTCCAGGAGTTCCTGGTGGAGAGCATAGGCGATGCCTCTATTGCCACGGCTATGGAATACTCTCGCGTTGGTCGCTATGACGAGGCTGAGCAGCTTCTGCTGGATGTGCTGGAGCGCGATCCCAACAACAAGCGTGCTCGTCGCGATCTGGGGCTCCTGCGTGACCCCGTGCGCAATAATCCTGCGCTGACTCCTGAACATGTTAAGAATGTAGATGAGGTTGCCCGCCTGCTGACCCTGGCATATGGTTATCTTGACCTGGGTAATTATGATGCGGCATACACTGAATTCAATCGTGTTATCAAGATTGACCCGTACAACATTGCAGCCCGCCGCGGGCAGGAAGCTATCAGCAAGCGCCGCATCAAGTATTATCGCGCAGCATACGATTCTTTCCGTGCCAAGGCTCTTGCTCAGGTGGACTCCCTCTGGGAAGAACAGCTTCCCCAGACTCTGCCCACCATGCAGGCGAGTGCTTCTGAGGCTGTTGTGGCATCCGAAGGTATTCTTCGCAACCGCGAGAATCTTGTCAACCTGAAGCTCGACCATGTGCTGTGGGAAGGCCAGACTATTGAGGATTGCCTTGATGACCTGCGCCGCAGAGCTAAGGACAGCGGCATGCCCATGAACTTTATCTTTGAACGCGCCCGCCAGCAGCCTGCTGCTCCGGTTGCCTCAGATGAGGAGGAAGACGGTGAGGAGGAAGAAGACGGCGAGGAGGAGGAAGACGGTGAGGAGGAAGATGATTCCGCTTCCGCCGCCCCTACGGCCGTGGTGCAGAATACCTCTACCGATGTCGTTGATAAACTTGATTTGCGTGATGTGACCGCTGCAGACGTACTGCGTTACCTTTGCTCCAAGACCGGATGTGAGTTCCGTGTGGAAGATAAGGCCGTGGTTGTGTCTCAGAATGGTGCCGGTACCGGAAATCTGGTGCGCCGTCAGTGGATTGTGCGTCCGTCCTTCTTCCAGCAGGGCGGGGCAGATGAAGAAGCCGCAGACGAGGAAGATGGAGATTTTGTGAGCTCTCGCCGTACTAATAAGGTTGATGCCAAGGCTGTCCTTATTGAAATGGGTGTAAACTTCCCCCGCAATGCTACTGCCAAGTATGCTCCTGGTATTCAGACCCTCACCGTGGTGAACACTGAGGAAGAGCTTGAATCTGTAGAGGAAGCTATCAACCAGTTCCGCCAGACTATGCCGCGCATGGTGAAGGTGTCTGCCAAGTTCGTGGAAATTTCTCAGACCAATGAAGAAGAGCTTTCCTTTGACTGGGTGGTCAACCCCTTCGGTGTCGGCGGTATTGCTGGCCGTGGTGAAACTTTCCTCGGTGGTGTGGGTGCAGCCAGCTCTGACCCCATGCGCTTCTGGGATGACTTCGTGAACCAGACTACCGGTGGTCTGAATGCTGACCGTGCAGACTGGCCGATTGGTAAGCCCATCAATGTGGAACGCCAGAACCAGACCATTCAGAACGTGCTGGGTAACGGTCTTGCCTCTGGTGGCCTTCGCTCCGGTTCCGGTGCCATTACCACTGGTGCATTGGAAAACCTGATTCGCTCTGGTTCGGCCGGTGCTGCCACCACCACTACGGTTGCTCCCGGTATCATGTCTATGTCCGGCATCTATGACCGTGGTTCCTACCAGGCGCTGATGCGTGGCCTTTCCCAGAAGAAGGGCGTTGACGTGATGTCTGCACCGAGCCTTGTAATCAGCGGTCTTGATGAGATGGCGTTCACTCCGGAGCCCGATCCTCTTTCTAACTATCGTGATACGGAAGAGGGCTGCGCCAAGATTGAAGTGATTCGCCGCTTCGTGTACCCGACCGAGTATGATCCGCCCCAGATTCCGGATGAGGTGCCTGATCCTCCCCGTGAAGAAGGTGCCGCTGTGGCCATGCCGGTTGCCGCTCCGGCCAACCCCTCTGCCTGGGGCGTGGAGGAAGTGGGTGTGATGCTGCGCTTCCGCATTGAGTCTCTCAACGAGGGCGAAGGTGACGTTGTCCGCTTCAACCGTTTCGAGATTCGCGTGGTTGACTTCGAAGGCTTCGTGAACTATGGTTCCCCGATTCTGACCGCTGTTGTGAGCGGTACAGCTGGTGCTGATGCCGCGATCGGGGGTGGTGATGAAGCCAACTGGCTGACTGCTGATCTTAACTTCGAGAAGTTCTACGGCTGGACCGATGATATGAAGAATACTTTCCTGTCCCTTCTCGGTGCTGGTGCCGTCTCTGGTGACCACAAGGTACAGCAGGTGATTCTGACGGAAAACCGCATCGACGTGCCTATCTTCAGCCGCCGTTACATCAACTCCAACCCCTGCGTGTATGATGGTCACACCATCGCCATCGGTGGTATGATTCAGGACGAAGTGCAGAAGGTAGAGGATAAGATTCCTGTATTCGGTGATCTTCCCTTCGTGGGACGTCTGTTCCGCAGTGAGGCTGAAAGCCACATCCGCAAGAACCTGATGGTATTCGTTACTGCCGATATTATCGACCCGTTCGGTAAGCCGCTCCGCGAACGTGACGCCGGTACAACAACTGCTCCCGCAGCAGGTACGGTTCCCGGTCTCTTCCCGGATGACGCCTTGGTGAATCCGTAATTAATTCGGTTCAATGGTAATTTTGCCCGGCTCTGTACTCCAGAGCCGGGCGATTTTATTTCTGCCCCCATCGGGACCGTGGGACTGTTGGTGACACTGTGTTGCCCTAGAGTAAAGCCGCTGAGCGGCGCAACCCTGGACTGCCCCACCCAGACAGCCCGGAACCCCGGCTGCAAGAGAGTGGGTGGCACAGGGGTACCTGGCGGTTTATCGTGAACAAATCTCATAACCATTGCTTTTATTTCGTCTGCCGATTCTGGTGAGTGTGAGCATTCAGCAAATCGGAAACATCCCCGATAAGGGAAGCCTGCCCGGGGAGATAATGAGATGAATTCTCTAAAAAAATAAAAAAATGAAAAGATTTTGCTTGCCAAGCGCGTGTTGGTGTGATAAATTGTCGTCGCGCCGGGTAACCGGGGCAAAGAAAAGTCTGGATCGTCTAGAGGCCTAGGACTCGCGCCTTTCACGCGCGCAACACGGGTTCGAATCCCGTTCCAGATGTGAAACGGTTCCTCCGCAAGGTGGAACCGTTTTTTGTATTCTGTATCGCTATGGCTGGAATTGTTTCAAAGTTGGTAGATTATCGTGAGTTTAAGCGTCTGCTGGTACTGATGTTGCCGTTGTATGCCGCGAATTTGCTTAATATGGGCATGGGTGTGGTAGATACTATAGTGGCAGGAAAGGCCGGGGCGGAGCAATTGGCCGGTGTGGCGTTGGGAACTTCGGTGACGGTACCAATCATGGTGGCGGTGGGGGCGGTGCTGACCATTGTCGGGCCTATGATATCGCGCTTGCGAGGAGCTGGGTGTGAGGGTAAGGTGGGGCTTCTGCTGAACAATGCAAAATTGCTATCGCTGCTGCTCATGGCAGTGGAGGTGCTGGCGCTGTTTGCCGGGGTGCATGTGTTTGCGCTGGTGTCGGACGATGTGGTCATGGTGGAGGTGGCGCAGAATTATCTCTACTTCCTGGTGCTGGCGGTGCCTGCCAGTGTGATGATGCGTGCGCTTCAGGGGCATTTCGAGGGGTATGGGCACACGCGTCCTGCTATGCTGATTTCCCTGGTGGGGCTGCTACTGAACATTCCCCTTAATTATATATTTGTATTTGGCTGGGGGCCAGTGCCTGCCATGGGTGGCGCGGGCTGCGGCCTGACCACGGCGTTGATTCACTATCTGATGGCGGCGGCCTTGTTGCTGCTCATGGCGATGTACCCGCGCTACCGGCGCAATATGGTGCATATGTGGGCTAATCGCAAGCCGGAGTGGGGCGTGGTGCGCGATATTTTTGCCAAGGGCTTGCCGCTCGGTGTGGCTTCGCTCTGTGAAATGACCTTCTTCTGTGTGGTTACGCTGGTAATTGCCCCGCTCGGTGCGCTGGCTGTGGGGGCTCACCAGATTGCCATCAATGTATCGGCGATTCTGTTCATGTTCCCGCTGTCGCTGAGTATTGCGTCCTCTATTCGCTCGGCATACCACGTAGGCGCGCGAGATAAGGAAAGGTTTGACGCATTGTTGCGCACGAGCATAGCCTTCATGCTCGTGGTGGTTATCGCCTCCGCGGCTCTGACTATCCTGCTCCGGCGTGATATTATCGCCCTGTATACGGATGATGTTTCCATTATTGATACTGCGGCGGCGCTGCTCTGCGTGTGTGCGGTCTATCAGCTTTCGGATGCGTTGCAGGCTCTTATGTGCGGGTTGCTTCGTGGTTGCCATGATACACAGGCTATTACCTGGGTCAATATGTTCTCATACTGGGTTGTTGGTTTTCCTCTGGCTTGTGTGCTTATCCGCACCGATTATCTTGTACCTGCGCTTGGACCCATGGGCGCCTGGATTAGTTTTGTGGTGGCCCTTACTATCACGGCGGGGTTGCTCAGCTGGCGGTTTGTGCATGCTCGCAGGCGCGTTTTTGAAAAAAATGCAGGGTAGGGGAGAAAAGTCGCGTTATTTTGCTTGACGCGTGGCAAGGAAGAGCGTATAGTGGGTGCCCCGCACTACAGGTGTAGTGTGGCCTGAACCCATACAAAGAAAAACACAAACGATGAAGACCCACGTGAAGAAAGGTGATAACGTAGAAGTTATCGCTGGCAAGAACAAGGGCAAGCGAGGTGTTGTTCTTTCCGTGAATGCCAAGAAGCAGACCGTGACGGTGGAGGGTGTCCGCATCCTCAAGAAGGCTACCAAGCCCACCGAAGCTGACCCTGAAGGCGGCATCAAGGAAATCGACGGCGCCATCCACATCTCCAATGTGAAGAAAGTGAGCTGATGCCGAAAGGCTGAATCTCCGCGCTTAAGCCATCACTAAACCAACTATTAACAAGAGCTGACCCGCTAATATTATGAGCACACCTACATTGCTTACATACTACAAGGAGAAGGTCACCAAGGCCCTCCAGGCGAAGCACAACTATGCCAACGTGCATCAGATTCCCCGTCTTGAAAAGATTGTGGTGACCACGTGCATGGGCAAGCACCCCGACCGCAAGCAGGCTGTTGAGGATGCTGTTGCTGAAATCGCCAAAATCACCGGCCAGAAGCCGGCTATGACCTACGCCCGCAAGAGCGTGGCTAACTTCAAACTCCGCGAGGGTGAAGTCCTCGGCGCCCGTGTGACGCTGCGTTCCACCCAGATGTGGGAGTTCCTCGATCGCTTCATCAACATTACCGCCCCCAACATCCGCGACTTCCGTGGCCTGCCCACCAAGTCCTTTGACGGCCGCGGTAACTATGCCATCGGTATTCCGGACCAGTCCATCTTCCCTGAAATTGAGCTGGACCAGATCAAGCGTAATATCGGTTTCGACATCATCTTCGTGACTACCGCCAACACGGACGAAGAGGGTCGCGACCTGCTTGCTGAGCTGGGTATCCCCTTCCGCAAGCCCACCAAGAAGACTGAAGAAAACGCCTAACTAAATTACGATTATGGCAGTATTAAGTGATCCTATCGCAGATTTCCTTACCCGCGTGAAGAACGCCGGTGCCGCCCGCAACGAGGGTTTCACCGCTCCTTACTCCGGTATCAAGGCTGAAATCGCCCGCATCCTGCAGGCTGAAGGCTACATCTGGAGCTACGAAATCGTTGGTGAAGGCAAGGACAAAGCCATCAAGGTGAAGTCCAAGTTCACGAACGAGGGTAAGTCCATTATTACAGACGTGAAGCGCGTGTCCAAGCCGGGCCGTCGCGTGTACGTTCCCTCCGCCGAGATTCCGACCGTCATGAACGGTCTGGGTATCTCTATCGTTTCCACCTCTCGCGGCATGATGACGGGCGCTCAGGCTCGCAAGCAGCAGATTGGTGGCGAGCTTATCGCTCTCGTATGGTAACACTAACCCCTGACCTGATATAAGAATATGTCTCGAGTAGGTAAAAAGACAATCACCGTTCCCGCCGGCGTGACCGTGACGATCAACGGTGCTGATGTTACCGTAAAGGGTGCTAAGGGTGAGCTGAAGTGGACGATGCCCGCCGGTATCTCCGCCGCTCAGGAAGGCGACGTGCTGACCGTTTCCCGCGCTAGCGAGGACCGCCAGGTGCGCGCACTGCACGGCACCAGCCGTTCCCTCATCGCTAACATGATTGAGGGTGTGTCCAAGGGCTTCGAAAAGAAGCTTGAAATCGTAGGTGTGGGTCTGAAGGCCGCTGTGAAGGGCAATGTGCTCGACCTGGCTCTTGGTAAGTCCCACCCCATCCTTCACCCCATCCCCGCCGGTCTTACCGTAACGGTAGCCGACAACACCAAGGTGACGGTGGCAGGTATCGACAAGCAGCTTGTCGGTCAGTTCGCAGCAGAAGTGCGCGGTTACTATCCCCCCGAGCCGTACAAGGGCAAGGGTGTCCACTACGTGGGCGAGTACATCCGCCGCAAGGAAGGCAAGAGCGTTGGCAAGTAATCATTATCATCTCAAACCCTTTAAAAGTTTATTAGAAGAATATGAGCACTATCAATCGCAAAGCCATCCGTTCCCGCGTTCATATGCGTATCCGCAAGAAACTTGCCGGTACGCCTGAGCGTCCCCGTCTGGCTGTCAATTTCTCTAACCAGCACGTTTATGCCCAGGTGATTGATGACACCAAGGGTGTGACCCTCTGCAGCGCCTGCACCAAGCAGCTGGAGCTGAAGAAGGCCAATCTGGAAACCGCCGCCAAGGTGGGCGCCCTGATTGGTGAGCGCGCGCTGGCCGCTGGCATCACTGAGGTTGTGTTTGACCGCGGTGGTTTCCTCTACCACGGGAAGGTTAAGGCTCTGGCCGATGCCGCTCGTGAGGCTGGTCTGAAATTCTAAAGAAGAAAGGTTTATAGAAAATGAACACTGAAGAAACGAAAGCTCCGGCCGAAGAGACGACGCAGGCAGCCGCCCCGCAGCAGCGTGGTGGTCGCGCTCCCCGTCGCGATGGCAACCGTCCTGGCCGCGGCCCGCGCCGTGAGGGTGGTCGCCGCACCGAGACTCCGGTTGAGGAAGGTCCTCAGCTCATGGAGAAGGTTGTGTACGTGAACCGTTGCGCCAAGGTTGTTAAGGGTGGCCGCCGCTTCTCCTTCTCCGCCCTCATCGTTGTGGGTGACCAGAAGGGCAAGGTTGGCTACGGCTTCGGCAAGGCCAACGAAGTGTCCGACGCTATCCGCAAGGGTACCGACGCTGCCAAGCGTGCCATGAAGAAAGTAGTCGTGGTGAACGACACCATCCCGCACGAATCCTACAGCGAATTCGGTGGCGCCAAGATTGTTCTCAAGCCCGCTGCCTCCGGTACCGGTCTTGTGGCCAGCGCCAAGGTACGTTCCGTGCTCGAGGCTGCCGGCGTGAGCAACGTCATCGCCAAGTCTCTGGGTTCCTCCAACGCTGCTAACGTGGTGAAGGCCACCATGCAGGCCATGCTGGGCATGCGCACTGCTGACCAGGTGCTTTCCGCCCGCGGCAAGAAGAAGAAGGACGCCTCCATCTGAGTTAAACCACCAACCATAGATATTCAAGAATCATGTTGACTCTCGACAATCTCCAGCCGAACCCGGGTGCCAAGCATCGCAAGAAGCGCCTCGGTTGCGGCGAAAGCTCCGGCCTGGGCAAGACCTGCGGCAAGGGCAACAAGGGCCAGAAGGCTCGTTCCGGTGGCACCATCCGCCCCGGCTTCGAAGGTGGTCAGATGCCCCTTCATCGTCGTCTGCCGAAGAAGGGCTTCAACAACGCCCGCTTCCAGTCCACCATCGCTATTGTCAACCTGAACCAGCTCGAAGCATTCTTCGAAGCCGGTGCCACGGTGACCGAGAACGAACTGCGCGCTATGGGCCTTGTGAAGGGCCAGGCCGATGCTGTGAAGCTCCTGGGCAATGGCAACCTTTCCAAGGCTCTGAACGTGACCGTCGATTTCGCCAGCGCTTCTGTTGCTGCCAAGATCGAGGCCGCCGGTGGCACCCTCACGGTGCTCAGCGCCCAGTAAAGGATTCAGGCTCAGCTGCTGAGCCTTTGCAAAACCTTAACACAGAGCCGGGCAGCGCAGCGCTGCCCGGCGACTGTGTAAGAGGGAAGAGAGAATGGAAAAATATTCCTTGCTTCTTGAGCCTCAATACAGTGCGGAATGAAATAGCTGCATGCCGGGCTGCCGCACCACCTACGCTGCACATCAGACTTCTAACAACATCTTAACATCACCAGAAAACCATGATTTCTGCATTCGCTAACACCATGAAGGTGCCGGAGCTCCGGAGCCGAATCCTCTTCACCCTGGCCATGATTGTCATCGTGCGCCTTGGTGTTCACCTGCCCCTGCCGGGAGTAGACGTGGCTGAACTTGCCCGTTGCGTGGCAGAAGCCTCTAAGGACAGCGACAGCCCCCTGGGTGCTCTGGGTTCCATTCTCACCATTTTCTCTGGTGGTGGTCTGCAGCAGTGTGGTATTTTTGCACTGGGTATCATGCCCTACATTTCCGCCTCCATTATGACCCAGCTCATGGGTGCGGTGCTGCCCTCCTGGCAGAAGATGATGCGCGAGGAAGGCGGTCGCCAGAAGATGACCAAGTACACGCGTATTCTGGCCATCATCATTGCCATCATCCAGGGTTACTTCCTGACCCAGACCCTGCGCAATCCCTCCAGCATCGGTCTGCCGGCCAATGACCTGGTGATGAACCCGGGCATTATCTTCACGCTCACCACCATCTTCATCATCGTGACCGGTACCATGTTCCTCATGTGGATTGGTGATCAGATTACCGAGCGCGGCGTGGGTAATGGTATCTCACTTATCATTTCCGTTAACATCATTCACGCTCTGCCTGGTGCGTTCGCCGTAGCCTGGAAGACCTGCGTGATGAAGGGCACCGAGGTGAATCCGCTGGGTTCCCTGTTCATGGTGGCTCTCATCCTCTTCATGGTGCTTGTGGTGGCCCTTGTGGTTATAGTCAGCCAGGCTCAGCGCCGCATACCGGTGCAGTATGCCAAGCGCGTGGTGGGGCACGGCAAGATGATGCAGGGTGGCACTCAGTATCTGCCGCTCAAGCTTAACTACTCCGGCGTGATGCCCGTTATCTTTGCCACGGCAATTCTGGCTCTGCCGCAGATGCTTGTGCAGCAGATGTTCTCTCAGGACAGCTGGGTTGTTGGTCTGGTGGCCAACTGGCTTTCCCCGAACGATTTCCCCTACTACATCATCTCCGCCATCATGATTTACTTCTTCTCGTACTTCTGGGTGGCTACGATGTTCCAGCCGCAGCAGATTTCTGAAGACCTGAAGCGCAGCGGTGGCTATATTCCCGGCGTGCGTCCCGGTCCTCCCACGGCTCAGTATCTGGACACCACCATGTCCCGCCTGACCTTTGCCGGTTCGCTGTTCCTGACTCTCATCTACTTCCTGCCGAGCCTGCTTTCCGTGTGGGGTAGTCTCCCCATGCTGGTGACCCAGTTCTTCGGTGGTACCTCTCTGCTCATTCTTGTGGGCGTGCTGCTGGACATGATGCGCCAGATTGAGGCTACCCTCCTGCAGAAGAACTATGATGGCTTCATGAAGCGCGGCAAAATCCGTGGCAAGTACAGCCACCTGCAGGGTACTGGACAGGCAGCCGAAGGTCGCGGTCTCGTTATCCTTTGGGTGATTATCGCCATCCTGGTGCTCGGCGGCGCTATCGTGCTTGCCAGCTGATAGAAAGCACCCTTTCCATTTCACCGGGCGTGGTTCCACACGGAATCGCGCCCGTTTTGCATTGACAAATGCTGCATATCCAGTAGAATGGGCGGCGTTATGAGTCTCCGTCTTGCAGTACTGGGTTCCGGGTCTGGTTCCAATTGCCAGTCCATATTCAATGCCATTGCCGATGGTCGCCTCGATGCCGAGGTTGTCATCGTGCTTTCTGACCATGAGGACGCCTACATCCTGGAACGCGCCCGCCAGCACGGTGTGCGGGCGGAATATATGGATTGCGGTGGCTTTAAGAACAAGTTCCCGCTGGAGGTGCAGGCGGCTCTGGCAAAGAAGCTTCAGGAACTCCATATCGACCTTATCTGCCTGGCTGGCTTCATGCGTCTGGTGAAGGCTCCGCTGCTGGAGGCCTTTCCCCGCCGCATTTTGAATATTCACCCCGCGCTGCTGCCTGCATTCCCGGGGGTGGAGGCCTGGACCCAGGCGCTCAACGCCGGCGCGAAACAGGCCGGCTGCACCGTGCATTATGTGGATGCCGGCATGGATACCGGCGAAATCCTTATGCAGGCCTACGTGCCCGTGCTGCCGGATGATACGCCGCAGACACTGCACGCCCGCATTCAGGTGCAGGAGCATATACTTTATCCTGCTGCTATATTGTCGGCTATTTCTCGCCTTTGATTATACATAAAAGGCCGCCATCAGGCGGCCTTTTGCGTTATCAACGGTTTGCTTTGCGAAAATCGTACGGATTCACCGGTTTCTTGTCTTTCCAAAGCCCCTTGCGGCTGAGCTGGGCGGCGCGCTGGGCGGCTTCCAGGTTCTTTTCATCGGGGGCAAAGTAGGCGTAGTGCCAGGCCAGGCCTTCAATGACCATCTGCATGTTGATGTTGCGGGAATCGGCGTAAACTACCGCCACCGTGCGCTTGTAAGAGTCGGTATCCTTTTGCAGAAGCCGCAGCGTTTTGCCCTCGCAAAGTTCCTTGAGGCGGGCGCGGGCTTCATCGGCATAGGGCTGGCCTTTTTCCGGGGCGTCGATACCCCAGAGACGCACCTTGGTGCCATCGCTGGTCACGAAGGTATCGCCATCCAGCACGCGCTGGCACTCCACCTGCAGCTCGGCGGCCTGGGTGGTTGTGGCAGGTTGCTGCTGCGGCGGCGTCTGTTTCGTTTCAGCCGTGGTTTTTTTCTTGCGGAACAGGCTGGGTTTTACCGGGTTTTCGTCTTTCCAGAGACCTTTTCCGGTCTTTTGGGCCTTTTCCATGGCTGCGGCCAGGCGGGAGGCATCGGGCGCGTTGACATCATCGTGCCAGGCGAAGCCACCGCGCACCATGAACAGGGCAACGTCTGTCTTGCCAGCGCGCACTTCGGCCACGGTGCGGCCATGCTGGTCCGTTTCCTTTACCTTGAGGGTGAGTATTTTCCCTTTGAGTGTCTTTTCGAGCGCTCCAGAGGCATGGGAGGCGTAATCCTGGCCTTTTTCCGGGGCATCGATACCCCATATCTGCACCTTGGTGCCATCGTTCAGGATGAAGGTATCGCCATCCACCACTCGTTTGCAGGTGCTGGTGAGGGAAGCTGCCAGCAGCGGGCAGCACAGAAGTATATAGAGCAGTATTTTTTTCATGATGGGTTGTGTGTGAATGTTTTCAATGCCCTGCGGGCGCGGAGCCAGTCTCGCACCTGCCACGCACATACCGGGGCAAGCAAGGACAGGATGAAGGCCCAGATGCACTGGTGGTATTGCTCCCAGGGGAGGGTGAGCTGAGCCGCTTCCGGGTGAGGGGCCGGGTAGACCAGGGGCAGGGTGGCACCCGGGCTGAAGTAGCGGGCATCCTCGCCATTGCGGCAGCGCAGGGTGATGTGATGGGGGGCCGTATCGTGGAAGATTACAGAGACATAGATGGCATGCCCCCATTTCCAGCCCCTGCAGCCGGTTTTTCCGCCCAATCTGGAATCGAGCACGATGGCGGTGGTGTGGATGCCGGTTATGTTGAGGTGGTGGACTTTAACGATTTCCGCCACCCCCGTGCTAAGGAAGAACAGCCCGGCAAGAATCCCGCAGATGAAGAGAACAAGATTCCCTTTCCGGCTCAGTTCCCTGTAGCGTTCTTCCTGGGTTTTCCGGTCGAGTTCGGTAGCCTCGCGTCGTGGTGCGCTTGCCTGGGCGTGCGTGACCAGCAGTTCCAGCAGGGTAGCGGCATCGGGCGTATCGATGAAGCCCTGGCCTGTGATTCGCGGTATTTGCCGCCAGAGGGAATTTCCGGCTTCGATGCTGAAGAAAACGGAAGTGCAGTTGTTGCCGCGGGGGGCCACCTTGGCCAGCATGTCTGCCGTCAGTGGGTATTCCTCTACCAGCTGCGCTCCCCGGCTGACGATGGCGCGGCGGCTGGTGAGGGTGTAGTGCGTCTGGCTGGTGGTAAAGAGGTACCAGAGCAGGCGCACTAGCTGGCAGATGGGAATGGCCAGGAGAATCCCCGCCAGCACTTTTGCCGAGGTTCCGTCCATGCAGCCATAGCTGTGCCTGCCCACATAGGCCATGAGCCAGATAAAGCAGACTGTCACCAGCAGGTGCCAGAGCTGCGCTTTGAGGCGCAGAAGGCGAGGGCGGGCGTGCCAGAGCACACGCTCGCCCTCCTCCAGCTGCCGGAGCAGCTCTGCCGGGGGATTAGTCATTGCGCACGCGGGAGCGGGGCGAAAGGACGATGGGCACGCCCGCTGCCTTGATGCGAGAGCGGATGGTGTTGCGCAGGTACTGGGCGTAGCTGTCGGCCAGCAGGCGCTTGTCGTTCACGAAGAGCACGTAGGTGGGCACCGGAATGGTGGTGTACTTCTCGTTCACGGCGGTGGTGGCGTAGAAGAGCTTGAGGCGCTTCTTGAGCACGCGGTGCTGGCCGGGCGGGTTCATTTCCATGGCGCGCTGGAGCAGGCGGTTCAGCTCGCCTGTGCCGGGCATGTTGAGGGCCTCCTGCTGCACGCGGGCAATGCTCTTGAAGATGGAGTCGATACCCCAGGAATCCTTGGCAGAAACGATGGCCACGGGGGCGTAGTCCAGGAAGAAGAGGTTTTCTTTGATGTGTTCCTTCACGGCATCCTTGCGGGCGCTCATGGGGGCGTCTGGGCAGTAGAGGTCAAACTTGTTGACGATGATGATGCAGGGCTTTTTCTCCTCCGCAATGATGGAGCCGATGCGGCGGTCCTGCTGGGTGACCCCGGCGGCCATATCGATGACCAGCAGGCAGATATCTGCACGGCGGATGGCGCGCTCGCTGCGCATGGCTGAGAATACCTCCACCGAGGTATCGCGCTTGCTGCGGGGGCGCATGCCGGCGGTGTCGATGAGCACGTAACCCTGCTCCCCGCGGGTGTAGGGTACATCAATGGCATCGCGTGTGGTGCCGGCTACGTTGGAAACAATGGTGCGCTTATCTTGCAGAATGGCATTCACAAGGGAAGATTTGCCGGCATTCGGGCGGCCTACGATAGCCACCTTAATGGGGGAATCCTTGGTGACTTCCTCTTGCTCCGGTTCGTCCTCCGGGGTGGCATCGGCTGCGGCCTCGGCCTTCTTGGGCGTGGCGCCCAGGGATTTGAGCATGGCGTTGAGCTTATCCGCCAGGCGGGGGAACCCGCGACCGTGCTCGGCAGAGGTGAATACGTAATCCGCAAAGCCTAAATCCGCGAATTCGCCGAGGTTGAGCTCCTGCTTTTCGGTGTCTGCCTTGTTGAGTACCAGCAGCACGGGCACCTTGCTTTTGTGCAGGTGGGCTGCGATGGTACGGTCAATGGGGGTGAGGTGGTCGCGGCAGTCGCACACAAACATGATATAGTCTGCGGCGTTCATGGCTATATCGGCCTCCTGGGTCACCTGCGCGGCAAAACCATCATCCAGCGTGCTGCCAATACCGCCAGTGTCTACCACCAGGGCATCGAAATCGGTGATGCGCACAGGGGCGCAGAGGCGGTCGCGGGTGACGCCGGGCTGGTCATGCACAATGGCGATGCGGCGACCTACCATGCGGTTGAAGATGGCAGATTTGCCTACATTCGGGCGGCCTACAATAGCAATAGTCGGTGTAGACATAGGTCTGGGGATGAAGGGGGTTAGAAGGGACGGTCTGAAGCCTTGCGAACATTTTCCATACCGGGTGCCGGGGGAATGTAGGGCGTGACGCCAATGGGGAAAATGCCTTTTCCTGTGCCAATCAGGTCTATGGTGTCGCCGGTGCGCTTGTAGAGCTTGATCGCAGAGCGCTTACCGTGGGTGTTCATGACGGTGTAGGTGTAGAAATCCGGGGAGGATTGGCAAAGCACATGCATGTTGTAGGCGTTATCCAGCAGTACGCTGGGTTTCATGAAGTTCATGTATTCCGAAAGAACGCACGAGCCGATGACCTGGTTGGTATCAATGTTGGTAGCCTGGCCGAACAAGCAGGTCCGGCCGTTGATGTCTGCCATTCGCAGGCTCAGATTGATACGCTGACCGCGTGCTTGTATGTTGAAATCGCGGAGCTTGCCGCCTGTTTTCAGGGTGAACATGGCACGGTTGGAACCGTATGTGTTGGTTCCGTTGGGCATGCGTATCGTGGCAATGGCCGTGTAGTTGCCGGCAATATTGAGACGGTACATGGAGTTAATACCGAACTCAAATGTGCGGGTTGATGACGCCGTGAGTGATATTTCCGGGAAGCGTACAATGGCAATCGGGGAAAGGGGACCTTGGTTGCCGCGCCGCGTGAGGTTTATATTGAGCCATGGCCGCCCTGGTGTGTTGCGGAGGTGTACCGTGGAATCTGTCTGGTTGGTAATGGTGATGCGCAGCCCGATGTTTTCGCCGACCAGAAAATCCTTGCGTATGGGTTGGAGGCGGACTTCAATCTGTGCATGTGCCTGAGTAGTCAGTAACAGGCAGAACAGGGCAATGAGGAGTCTGTATATGGTCTTCATGATGAGGTGGAATAAAATGGGGTTAATCTTTAGCGCTTTCCGGCAGGCAGATGCGGAAGCCGCACTTGCTGCTGGTGTAGTTCGGGTCGTTTGTCGGTATGGGGTTGCCTTTTTCGTTGACGATGAGGTGGCTGTTTTTTTCGTACACCGAGGGAAGCGGGTCTGCTTCCATGGTGCGTGTCCATTCTTCGCTCAGTAGCTCAGCCTTGGCTGATTTGATGGCCTGCAACTGGTGAACCGAGGGCAGATTGCCACCGGCATAATGGGCATAGAGCATGGCTTGCCAGAGGGTCACATCGGTCACGGGAGAATTTGGCCCCTTGGATTGCTGCTGGGTTTTCCAGAATTGGGGCTGGATGTCTCCTACCTCTCCGGGTACGGCGTCGAGCAGTTCATCACGCCTTGCCTGGGACATTCTCTTGAACGCCTGAATAAAGGCCTTATATTCCTCTATGGAAACGGGTTGTCGTAATACGATTTCCTTTTCTCCATCCTGGTGGCAGAGGAAGGCTTCTTTGTCGCCAGCGGAGGTGTGAATTGGGTTTGCCATACCAAAGAATGTACCCATGAGAGAGAGTACGATAACGATGGAAGCATAGGCAATAATGTAGCCGAACCAGCGTTTTACGAGTTGTCGCAGCTTAATCAGGAATGGGTTGTGAGCAATTTTGTATGAAAGCGAGCTTTCGCGGGCAATGCGGGCGTCTTCTGCCAACTGCTGGAGGATGGTGGAGGCTGTGTCTCCTATGGCATTCCATGGGAGGAATTGCCCCTCGTACCCTTCGCTGAGCCATTGGAGAAGTGTGGTGACGCGGCCCAGCCCGGCGGTTTTCTGCTGCGGGCAAACGGCCCAGAGTGTGCCCGCCAGTGTCTGCATCTGGCATGCTGGGCTGTAGGTTTCGCCCTCTACGAGGGGGGAAAGGAAATGCACCTCGCCGCCTTCCTCAATGAAAATGGAGGAAGCTGCCAGGGGCATGGCTTCCAGTTCCACCTGGCCGCAGAGATCATACATTTCAGCGGCAGCGCGAATGATGCAGCAGATCAGCGAAACGCTCAGCTGTTCACCATTTGCCGCAATTTCTGCAAGAGAACGCCCCAGCGGCAATTCCTGTGTCAGAAACCAGAGGCCTTCAACCCGGAGCGATTCGTATACGTTGGCTACGTGTGGCAGCTCAGAGGAGGCAACCCGCAGACGCGCCTGTGCCAGAAAGGTCACCTCTTCTTCATGTGATACATCTGGGGCAAGCACCTCCAGCACCACGGCTCGATCCACGTGGGTCTGCTGCGCCTCATACAACGCTGTGTTGTGGCGTAGCTCAATGAGTCGCGTGAGCGTGTATACGCCCAGCTGGCGTGGGAGTTCGGGGAAAATCGGTGTCATTTCGGGAGCGGAAGTTCAGGGAGAAAATCGGAAACCGGCGTGGCATCCTCGTAGTCCGGGACGAGACCATCATCGGGCAAGAGAGAATTGGAGGGGACTGAATACTGGCGTTGGTTGCGTGTGTTCAGGCGTTGTTCATGAAGAATGAGCGCCGAGGGAGAACTGACGCAATCCAGGGGCTCCCCTTTGTAATACAACTTGGCGGTGAACCCATAGTATTTGATATCGCCATAGGTGTTTTGCTCATCCTGGGTCAGCGGGGGCAGGGCATAGGTGACCTCCAGGTTTTCCTCCCATGTCTGCCAGTCCGGCTTTTCGTTGTGCCATGACCAGTCTACCTTTCCCCGGCTGAAGGCGATACGGCGTCCGTTCACTAAGTCAAAGAACTGGACGTGAATGTACAGGTCATCAATTTTAACCTCTTCACCGGGTGCCAGCAGCACCGGCAATTTCATCTTTACCAGTTCTCCTGTATCGGGGGAATAGGAGTGGCTGAGCTGGTGAGGGCCGAATGAAAGTTTGCCCCGCAGCGCCGTGGCGGTATTGAAGCCGTAGGTGAGACGGTGCGCCGCTCGTTTGAAATAAATTCCGGCGCGGTCGCGCATCTGGAATACTTTAGTGAAGTATTCTCGTGCCTTTTTCGGGTTGAGCAGTTTGTCGTACGCCATGCCGTAATAGTACAGCATGGCTGGGTGTTCGGCAGAAATAAGGCTGGCTTCCTCCAGGCAGAGGACGCATTGGCGCATGTCTCCGGCGGTCATGGCGGTGACTCCTTGCCGAATCAATCTATCGAGTTCCTCACGATCAGTCTGGTTGAGCTTGCTGAGGGCTTCTTCCTCTGCCGGGGTGGTGGGGACGGGCTGTTCCTCGGTGGGCTCAGTCTCCAGAAAATCAAATCCGCCTTCCTGAGCCAGAATGGTATCGACATCGCGCACGCGCAGGGGCGGCGGCTCATCCGCGTCGTCTGCCGCTGGTTTTCTGGCATTGGTATTACCGGGTGCTGCAATACCGGCAGACCCCTGGTTATCAAGCCCCATCTGAGCCAGCTCCCGGGCTTCAATAACAGCCAGCTGTGCGCGGGAAACCTCCAAGGAATGCTCATAGGCCATATCGAGCCTGCGGGTAACACCAACTCCCAGCACAACGAGCTCCAGTGCGACGAGAGCTACCAGAAAGGCAACTACAACCCGCCGCGACACCATGGCACGCAGCCACTTTCTGCCACAGCGGCGAAGGCGTGGCAGAAGGCGGGGGGCTGCAGCGCGGTTTGGCTTTTCAGCTTCCTGTGGTGTCTTTTTGCTCATATTCCATGATGTTTCCCTTATATCGGGTCAGTAGTGCCTGCATGAACATTTCTGCAGGTTGGCCGGCGTCTGGGGAAAAGCCTCCGTAGGTCATGCCATCCAGCCGGATTTTTTTTCCCTTTACGGTGGCGTAGGCTATTCCCTTATACCCTTTACCCCATTGCCGCAAATCCAGGCAGGTGATATCGCTTACCATGAATTGCTGGCCTGCGGCGGTTACGGTATCGCCCTCCAGTTGCATGGTGCGGCGGGCCGTGCGGCAGATGAAGTAGAGAATAAGGCAGCTGATGAGCATGCAGACCCCGCCGGCAATCCATTGTTCGCGAATGGCGGCTGTATCAAAAGCGTGTTCGGCTGGCTTTACCGGGTAGTGCATGCGGGCGGTGTAGGCAGTCCAGCAATCGGCCCAGCTTTTTTTCATGGCCTCAAAGTCTGTGGCTTCGGGCGGGGTGCTGGTGGCGGCGGCGCAGGAGGCGGGCAGGGGGTATTTGCCTTCCATCATCCACTCGCCTGCCACCTGTTCGGCTTTCAGTAACGGTTGCAGGGCGCGCTCAGCGCCCCATGGGACAGAGTTGCATGCCTCGCTGCCCAGGTTTGCAAACGCCTGGTAGGAAAAATATATCTCGTTTGCCTTGCGGTAGCCTATGGCCCCATCATAGAAAAAATACAGCCCGAAACCGAAAAAAGCCGCCAGAACAATCGCGAACCGCACAAATGTATCGCGGGTGGGGCGGCAGATTATGGAATTATTTGTCATCTGCGTGGGATTCTACCACAGCTTGGAGCTTCTGCATAGCTAAAAATGCGGGCGTGCGCGTATGCTGACGCGCTACGTGCGCGCGGGCGTGACGAAATAAAGGCTTGCTTTCGGGGCAGCTTCCTGCTAGGCTTCGGTACATGAAAACGCTGCTCCGGGTATTGATTCTGACCATGAGTATGGTGGTTTATGCCCAGGAGTATGAACCCTTGCCCATGACTCTGGACCCTCTGGAGCTGGATGAAATGGAGGGAACCGATGCGCTGACCACCCCCCGCCCGCTGGAAGATGAGACGGAGGATATTACCGAGCAGTGGTCGCCAGCTGAGGTGCTGGATGTGCCGCGCGACCAGACCCGCGTGGCGGTGCTGGGGTATCACAATTTCAGTAAAACGGCGCCGGTTTCGCGCATGATGATGCGCACGGCGGAGTTTCGCGCGCAGATGGAATTCCTGAAACGCGCCGGTATCACGGTTATCAGCATGCAGGAGTTTTTGGAATGGCGCCTGGGAACGCGCACCCTGCCTGCCCGCTGCGTGCTTATCACGCTGGACGATGGCTGGAAGAGCGTCTATACCGAGGCGTATCCCATTCTCAAGGAGTTTGGCTACCCGTTTACCTTGTTTCTGTATACGCAGTTTCTGAATGGCCGGGGGGATAGTCTTACCCCCGAGCAGGTGCGTGAAATGCAGGCCAATGGTGCCACTGTGGGCAGCCATTCGGTGAGCCACCTGTATCCGAGCGATTGGAAAGCCTGCGCCAGGAAGGGGGCTGAGGAATACGCAAAACTGGTAGACAAGGAATTCGGTGAATCGCAGAAGAAGCTCAGCAGTTTGTTTGGCCCGGTCAATACCTTCTGTTTCCCCGGCGGGTATCATACCCCGGGTATGGTGGAGCGCATGGCAAATTATGGCTACGTGGCGGCTTTTACCGTGGTGCCGGGTAAGGTGACTGTCACCGAGGTGCCGCTGTCCATTCCTCGTTACATGATATTTGGCGATGATGCCTCGGTGTTTCTCTCGGCTGTAGATTTCCGTGTGGCTCAGCTGGGCACAGTGGTGAGCACGGGGTCCCGCCCCGGCACGCTGCCAGCCAAGACTCCACCGCCCCCCTTTGCCGTATCTCCCCAGCCATATGAAACCGTGGCGCCGGATATTCAGGCCATCACGGCATATATGAGCGGTGTGGCTGGTGTTGATTTTTCAACCGTTCAGATGCGTGTGAGCGGCTTTGGTCGGGTGCCGGCCAAGGTGGATGAAGCTACACGCGCTGTGCAGTGGGTGCTGCCCTGCCGCATCTACATGCCGAACCTCTCCGTGCACGTTACCTGGAAGAGTACCGATGGCACCAGCCACAAGGCTGAGTGGTCCTTCAGTATTGATCCGACCGCGCCGATTAAAACAGTAAACAGCATACCATAATCCCATGGCTCCTGAAGAAAACATACAGACCGAAGCTGAGGTGAAGCCCGCCGCTCCCAAAAAGACGCGCGCCCCGCGCAAGAAGGCGGTTGCCACCCAGGCCAGCGGAGATGCCGGCGCTCCCGCCGCCTCTGCCGAAGCCGCAGCTCCCGCCCCCAAGAAGACGCGTGCCCCGCGCAAGAAAACCACCAAGCCTGCCGCGGAAACTTCGGCCCCTGCCGAGAAAGCCGTTGAAGCTCCCGCTCCCGTAGTGGAAAAACCGGCAGAAGCTCCTGCCGCCGAGCAGCAGCCCCGCAGGGAACGGCACCGTGTCCGTCCCCAGAAAAATAAGCAGCAGAACAAGCCTGCTGAGACTCCGGCACAGGTGGAGAAACCTGTAGAAAAACCTGCCGAGACCCCCGCCGAGCGCCCCTTCGACATCGAGAACCCGGATGCCTCGCCGCAGCTGCCCCCGGCTCCCGGCTTTGCTGCCCCTGAAACGGTGGGTGGTGGCGAAGGTGGCAACGGTGGTGGCCGCCGCAAGCGCCGCCGCAACCGCAACCGCAACCGCGACAACGCCCAGCAACAGCAGCCGCCGCAGGCTACTCCGCAGGTGGATAAGGAGGAACTGGTGCGCCGCGCCTGGAAGATTTTCCTGGGTGAGGTGACCGAGGAAGGCCTGGCGCTCATGGATGACCGCACCGCCGCCGAGGCTTCCCGCCGTGCATTCCGCGTGGCTGAGCTCTTCCTCATCGAGGCTGCCCGTCACCGTCCTTCCACTGCCGTGGCAGAGGAATCGGAGACGGAAGAGCCGTCCGAAGAACCCGAACAGGAGTAAAAGAAGTTCCCGAAAAGAGAAAAAGAAGCCACCCGCGTTGCGTTTGCTGCGCGGGTGGTCTTGCATTTATTGCCCTAGCTGCGCTCGCAGCCTGGCCCATTGTTCCTGCTGTTCTACTAATTCAGGCGGATTGGCGATGAGCTCTTCCGCATAGCCATAGAACCGGGCACGCTCGGCAAAGTATTCCCGGCATACTTCCGAGTTGTAAAAATCCACCCAGAACGAGAGCATGCGGCGCATGGCGGCAAGACCCTCCGGCGTTTCTTTCTCCTCCCAGATGATGCGGCGGCAGGTGATGATGCAGTGCGTCCACTCGGCAATGTCATCAAGTTCTTCAACATCGCATTCTGTTGCGGTTCTCTTGCAGAATTCCTCCCATGCCGGTGCATAGTAGGCAAAGGCCACCGGTCCCATGTTCGCTAGATCTTCCTGTAGTGATATATAATCTCCGGGGAGTCTGGCCAGAATTTCTTCCCGGGTCTTACCGTAGAAGTTCTTAACGGCACTTCTTTCATCCAGCGAGTCATAGACGTTGATATCCTCTTTTCGGGGCAGGGTGCTCATTGTTGTGTTTGTTGTTGTGAAATTCCCGCGAATCGGGAATCGTATTCCCGATTCGCGGGAATTAAGCGTTCTAAAAATTGCCTGAAATCGGGAATATGTGGATTTTTATTGAGTTCACCGATGTCGCCGGCTTTTTCTGAGGGTGAGGCTGCTGCTCTGTTTCTTTCTGCGGATAAGGTGCAGGAACCAGACAAGAGAGACCAGGAACAGAAGTCCGGGTAACAAGGTGCAGGCTGCGCCGAAAGTGGTCAATTCATGGCAGACGGCGGCATTCCACGGGTGCTGTTTGTCTACACAGACGGGAATATACCCCAGTTCGTCATGAATGCTGCGCAGCTGGCCCTTTGTCAGGAGCAGCCCGGCGCTGCGCAGTTCATGCTGTTCACCCTCATAGTCGAAGCTGACGCGGGGCCTTGAGCCCCAGCTTGCGCCGCTGTTGAGCGTTCCTCTGACGATGGCGTATTCCGTAGAATCACGGTTCAGCGTGATATAGGCGGCGTTGCCATTTACGAACGCAGCACCGCCGGAAAAGCACATAATCGCAACACTCATGGCAACCGAGCTGCTTTTTTCCTCTTTGTGTTGTTCTTTCCGTCTTTTCATAGGGAAACCCGGAGTTAGTTTTTCTCGTCCAGCCAGGCACGGAGACAGTCATCGCCATGGTGATATTTTTCACAGAAGGAGAGCATGTTCCGCAGGATTTTGCGGCATTCCGGCGGGTCATTTTTCCACCAGCCGTAGCGCCAGACGATGATGCAGCGGGTGTAACCGGTAAACTCGTGTGTGAATTCCGGATCGGCGGCTTCGAAATCGTAGCAATCGAGCATCTTTTCCCAGGCCTGGCCATAGTAGGCAAAGCCGGCAGAGCTCATCCACCCGAGGTGTTCGCTGTAATGGGCAAAATTCTCCAGCAGGAGTTCCATCGCCTCCTCCTGCGTCTTGCCGTAGAAGGTATCCAGCGCGCTCTGCTCATACACGCTGTTGCGCGAGTTTATATCTTTCCTGCCGGGGAGTTGTTGCATGGTGCTTATCAGATGTGGTAGAGAAGTTGCGGTAGCTCCGCTATCCGCTCTTCTGTAAGTTGTTCTAATTCGCTGATGCCGCAATTCAGCAGATTTGACTGCAATTCCTCCCGGAACAATAAATGGAGTTCCCCCTGAAATGTTGCATCCGATAGTCTGGAGAGAGCGGGATTAGAGACAAGCTCCCATACACAGGAGAGACTTTCATAGATGCTTAGCCAGTGAATGGGGCGGCAATCTGTGCATTTAAAGAATATTTTGAGCTTGTCTGCGTCGGAGAGTACGAAGACAGCGTTGCGACCGGAGGAACTTACCTGGGTGACGATGTTGGATAATTGCAGTTCTTTAATGACATCGTTGATGGGATTCCGGGCGAAACCGCAATAGTTTACCAGTTGCTGAATACTTCGAGGGGATATCATGAGTTGGTGCATGATATCGCTCCGGGCCGATACTCCCGTCAATCCGCGCAGTCGCAGCTGCAACGAGGCCGTGTTGTCCGGTAATCTGCCGGTTACTTTGTTTTTTGCGATGTATCGGGGACGGATAAAACCATATTCCAATGCCAGCGGGGCTTTCTCGGGGCAATGAGAGATGGCTTCGCCATCGGAGGTAAGGAACATTGCCTGCAATCCTTCGTTTCCGGATTTGCCTTTTTTCGCCAGTTGGATCCACCTTTTGTCCCCTGCCTCTGTTTGCAGACTTGCCAGATAGGCCAGCGATGACAAATCGCAATGGTGAAAGCCTCGTTGCAGCGCTTTGATGCGGGTCGGGTTCACTAGTTGACCGTATTTCAGCAACCAATCTGCTACTGCATCAAACAGCCGCTGGTCATAGCGGCAGAACTTACTCGAGATAAGTATGAGGGATTCAGGGTCAATCGAATAATTATTTCTGACCGGGGCTGCGTGGCCCGCAACGCCAATGCTTACCCACTGGCGCCACAACAGGTGCAGGATTGACTCATACAAAGCGTTTTTATAATCGTTCGCAGACATTGTTCCACCCATTTTGTTTTAGCATTTCGGCAAGAATAAACCGGAACCCCTCTGAGATATCCTGTTCCATGCACCAGATAGCTGCAGCGTAGAGTTCTTCCTCGGTCGGGGCAAGAGCTTTCAAATCAGCAATGTGATACCCGCCTCTATCTGCCGATGCAAACGTCTTGAAAAATATCTGGTCAATTCTGCTGATATAGTATATCACCAGCCTTTCTCCAATTCGTATTCTATGCAGCCGGTGTAGTGATATCAAAAATCTTCATGTCTGTATTTTGGTGACAATGTGACTGTATTTCGGATGCAAATTAACTTTATTTCAGCTGTTTGTCAAGCTTTGAGTATAAAAAATCCCCCGCCTGCATGATTGCGGGCGGGGGATTGAAAATAGTCTCTTAGTTTGCCACGATGTTGACGAGGCGGCCGGGGACGACGATGACCTTGCGGACGGTCTTGCCGGCGGTGAACTCGAGCACGCGGGGCAGTGCCAGGGCGGTGGCCTCCAGCTCTTCCTTGGGAGCATCGGCAGCCAAGGTCATCTTATCGCGCAGCTTGCCGTTCACCTGCACCACGATTTCCTTGGTGTTTTCCACCAGGTATTCGGGGTTGAAGGTGGGCCAGGGCTGCTGGCAGAGCTGGCAGGCGGGCAGGTCAGCAAACTGCTCGCGCAGGCGGCTGTAGAGTTCCTCGGTGATGTGCGGGGCGTAGGGGTTGAGCACATGCAGCAGGTTCACGTAGTCTGCCACGCAGACGGTTTCAGCACTGGTCATGGCGTTCACGCACTCCATCATCTTGGAGATACCGGTGTTGAAGCTCATGGCTTCGATATCCTCGGTCACCTTCTTGATGGTCTTGTGTGTTTCCTTGCGCACGGGGGTGACTGCGCCGGAATCCTCGCCGGTAATCTTGCTGCCGAGCACCCATTCGCCCTCCTGGTTTTCCACCATGGCGAGGCGCCACACGCGGGCCAGGAAGCGGCTGATGCCTTCCACACCCTTGGTCTGCCAGGGCTTCACTTCCTTGAGCGGGCCCATGAACATTTCATACATGCGAAGAGAGTCGGCGCCGTAGGCTTTCACGATATCGTCCGGGTTCACCACGTTGCCGCGGCTCTTGGACATCTTCTGGCTGTCCTCGCCCAGAATAAGACCCTGGTTCACCAGCTTGTTGAACGGCTCGTTGGTGGTGACCAGACCGTAGTCGTACAGCACCTTGTGCCAGAAGCGGGCATAGAGCAGGTGCAGCACGGCGTGTTCGGTGCCGCCCACGTAGAGGTCCACACCGCCGGGGTTGCCGCCACCCATCCAGTATTGCTCCACGGCGGGATCAACGAAGGCGTTGTCGTTGGTGGGGTCGAGGTAGCGCAGGTAATACCAGCAGGAGCCTGCCCACTGGGGCATGGTGTTGGTTTCGCGGGTGAAGGAGTCGGAGTACTGAATCCACTTGGTAGCCTTCACCAGCGGGCCGCGGGGGTCGCCACTGGGCTTGAAGTCCTCCATTTCGGGCTGCAGCAGGGGCAGCTCGCTTTCGGGGATGGCGTAGTGGTTGCCGTCTTCGCTGTTCCAGACGATGGGGAAGGGTTCGCCCCAGTAGCGCTGGCGGCTGAAGAGCCAGTCGCGCAGCTTGTAGTTCACCTTGCCATGGCCATAGCCCTTTTCCTCGAGCCAGGCAGTCATCTGCTTCTTGGCTTCCGGCACACTCAGACCGTTGAAGTGTTCAGAGTTCACCATGGTGCCATCGTATCCGCAGAAATCCTGCCAGGGGGTGTTGGCGTCATCCGGCTGCACTACCTGGATGATGGGCAGACCGAACTTCACGGCGAATTCATAGTCGCGGCTGTCGTGGGCAGGCACGGCCATGATGGCGCCGGTGCCGTAGCCGGTGAGCACGTAGTCCGCAATCCAGATGGGAATCTGCTTGCCATTCACCGGGTTGGTGGCATAGGCACCGGTGAATACGCCGGTCTTCTCCTTGCTCAGCTCGGTGCGTTCCAGGTCGCTCTTGGCGGCGCACTCGGCCTGGTAGGCTTCCACGGCGGCCTTCTGCTCGGGCGTGGTAATCTGGGGCACCAGGTCATGCTCGGGGGAAAGCACCATGTAGGTGGCGCCGAAGAGGGTGTCCGGGCGGGTGGTGTATACGGTGATGGTGTTGCCCTGGCAGTCGAAGTTGACCTCGGCACCGGTGGACTTGCCAATCCAGTTGCGCTGGAGCAGCTTGATGCTCTCCGGCCAGTCGAGAGGTTCGAGCTCATCGATGAGGCGCTCGGCATAGGCGGTGATGCGCAGCATCCACTGGCGCAGCTTGCGGCGCTCCACGATGTGGCCCTTGCTCTTCCACTCCTCGGCCTCTTCGTTGGCCAGCACGGTGCCCATGTCGGGGGACCAGTTCACCATACCCTCTGCCACATAGGCGAGGCGTACATTGTCAATCTGTTCGCGGGTCCAGCCCTTGGCTTCCAGTTCGCTCACCGGGCAGGCCTTCTTCAACTCCTCGTTGTAGTACGAGTGGTAGAGACGCAGGAAAATCCACTGCGTCCAGCGCACATAGCGGGGGTCGGTAGTGGCGATTTCGCGATCCCAGTCGTAGGAGAAGCCCAGCATCTTGAGCTGGCGGCGGAAGGTGTCGATATTGGCGTAGGTGGTGATGCTGGGGTGCTGGCCGGTCTTGATGGCGTACTGCTCGGCGGGCAGGCCGAAGGAGTCCCAGCCCATGGGGTGCAGCACGTTGTAGCCCGTCATGCGCTTGTAGCGGCTCACGATATCGGTGGCGGTGTAGCCCTCCGGGTGGCCTACGTGCAGACCGGCGCCGCTCGGATACGGGAACATATCCAGGATGTAGCACTTCGGCTTGCTGGCATCAAACCCCTCCTGGCCGGGGTTGAGTACCTTGAAAGTTTTCTCTGCGTCCCAGGTGGCCTGCCACTTGGGTTCAAAGACATCAAAAGGATACGGATTCTTACGTTCGGACATGTCGCGCGCGAATATAGCGCACGCGTAGCACATAATCAAGCCTTTTGTCGCGGCGGTGACACGGAATGTCCGGGAAGCGGGGCAAAGCGGTGGACATGATGCAAAAAAATGAAAAACTTTTTCACGAAGACAAAAAAAGGGGTTGACGAAGTGCCGTGATGCTGGTATTGTTGGCGGCACACAGCATTTGGAGCGGTGGCTGAGAGGCTGAAAGCACCCGTTTGCTAAATGGACGTACTGCGTTAAACAGTACCGGGGGTTCGAATCCCCCCCGCTCCGCTGAAGGCACCAGCACAACCATGTGTTGGTGCCTTTTTCTGTTTCCGATATGAAACTCACCCAGACCAGAACACAGGATGAATTGGTGCAGCTTACCAACCGTGAGCTACGGCGCCGTCTGCTGGAAAGTACGCCGTTGAACCTGCCGGCGGCAATTCTGTATGCGCTTTGCTTTACGCTGATGCCCGGCGCTGTGCTGGGTGGTCGGCTGGGGATGGTGAGCACTGCGGTGCTGGCGGGTGTGGCCGCCTATTTCTGGTTGTGGGGCGAGCCCTCGGCGCTGGATTCGTTCTTGTGGTTCTGGCTGCTGTGGGCGCTGGTGGACTGGGTGGTTATCATGCTGCTGCGTCTGCTGGGTGGCGTGCGCGAATTCCGCCGGGGCAGGGCATTCTGGCAACCGGAGGAGGAAGCCGGGGCGGCTGATATGCAGCCGGGTGGATGCGTGGAATACGAGCTTGCCCAGGACGAGGAACGCAGGCTGGAACTGGTGGTTCAGGCACCGGCAAAGGGGGTATATGTGCTTGAGGTCAGGGCGGATGATGTGGAATCTCACCTGAAAATTGGTTTCGATGGGGCTCCCTGCATGGAGGAATCGGAAAGCGTGCCCGGCCTGGTGAATGCGGCCTGTGCGGCGTATCGGCTGGAGCCTGGTTGCCATTGTCTTGAAGTGCTGCTCCAGGGACAGACCGCGGGGAAGGTGAGTATCCGCTTCCGGGGATGACCTCGACAAAACGCGCTTGCGGGGCGGCAAGAATTGTGGTAAGCTCCTGCGCGTGAAGATAGATGCCACCACCACCCAGGAGCAATTGCTCAAACTCAGCGAACAAGTATTGCTGCGCGATTTGCTGCAGAGCACCCCGCTGAATCTGAAGTTCTTTCTGCGCTACCTGATTCTGTTCCTCCTGTTTCCCGGCATGGTGTTCGGGTTCAAGGCGGGGCTGGGAATCACGCTTTGTTTCTGCGCGGCTCTGGTGGGTATCTTGTTCTGGGGGAGCGATGCGGCCTCGGCTCTGGCCATATACAGCTGGCTGGGTTGCGGGGTGCTGGTGCTGCTTCTGGTGACTATAGGGGTGATTCGCAAGGCCTGGCAGGAGCGCGAGGTGCGCCGCCAGTACCGCCCGGCAAATCCCGGCTTGCGCCATGCCCAGCGTGCGCCGCAGAATTACCCGCTGCGCTGGCACCAATCGAACACCGAGGGTTTTGTGGCTGCCCACCTGGTGCTGCAGGCGGCACAGCAGGGCGTCTATGCGGTGTTGATTACGCTGAAGAACTACGAGGGCGCCCAGCTGGTCACGCAGGGGCGCCAGGGAACCTCGCTGGTGTATGCCGGCGGCGGCAAGGGAAGCGATTTCAATGCCCTGGTGCTTTACCGCCTGGAGCCTGGCACGCATGAACTCATCTGGGCTATTCCGGCGGGAACTGCTCCGGAAACAAGGGTTTCCTTGCTGAATGCTAACAACTGATACATGGTACGAAGATGATTGATTTTGAAAATGGCAGCGTGTTTAAATTGTCCCCGGTAGACCCTGAATCGGTGATGGGGAGGGTGGGGCCTCTCCTGCTGGACGATGAGTTTATTGTGGCAGCCTACAAGGCCATTCGCGATGGTGTGGTGTTTACCAATAAGCGCGTGATTGCCATGAATGTGCAGGGTATTACCGGCAAGAAGGTGGATTACACCTCGCTGCCGTACAGCAAGGTTCAGGCCTATTCCGTGGAAACGGCCGGCACGTTTGACCTGGATTGCGAGCTGGATTTGTTCTTCAGTGCGCTGGGGCATGTGCGCTTTGAGTTGCGTGGTGGGTGTGATATTCGCGCCCTCTGCCGGGCTATCAGTGAGTATATCTTGTAAATGCAGAATGCAGAAGTCAGAATGCAGAATGGGAATTCAGGGCACGGCTCCCGCCGCGCCGTGGAAGGCGAAAAAGCCTGACCTTCGGATCAGACTTTTTCTTTGATTCTTGCATTGCATGACTCTATGATGTAGCATGACAGCATGAAGGAAGTCGATTATCGTAAACGAGGAGGAGAATTGCGGCAGCGGACTTATGATTTCTCCCTACGAATCATCAACTTGTGGAAATCCCTACCCAAGGGGCCAGAATACGAAGTGATAGGCAAGCAATTACTGCGATGCGGAACCTCTATCGGAGCCAATTACCGAGCAGCCACCGTCGGCAAGAGCGACCGTGATTTCCTGAACAAAATCCGGATTTGTCAGGAAGAAGCCGATGAGAGTTGTTATTGGTTGGCACTTCTGGCAGACTCCGGGATGATACCAGCGAAGAAGCTTGAATCCATACGTGACGAAGCAAACCAGATAACAGCCATCATGACCGCCTCAGCGATTACGATACATAAGCGACTACTGGCAGAAGGGCGAGACCAGGGCATCCCAGAAAAGGACTGATCCGCAGGTCAGTCCTTTTCCCCAATCCCGGCGCGGCGGAAGCCGTGCCCTGAATTCCTATTCTGCATTCTGACTTCTGCATTCTGACTTCTGTATTTTGAAATCCTTTTGGGCTTGCAAATCACTTGTTTTATAGTAGAATAACCCGCGTTATGGCAGACCGTACACAAACTGATCCCGTCCGCATGGAAAAAATAGTCAGCCTTTGCAAGCGCAGAGGGTTCATTTTTCAAGCCGCAGAAATCTATGGCGGTCTTAACGGTTGCTGGGACTACGGTCCCCTGGGTGTTGAGCTCAAGCGCAATCTGAAGGATTACTGGTGGCGTGTCCACGTGCAGGAACGCCCGGATATTGTGGGTATGGATGGTTCCATCCTCACGCACAACTCGGTTCTGGTGGCATCTGGTCACGTAGGTGGCTTCTGCGACCCGCTTTGCGACTGTTTGCTCACCAAGGAACGCCTGCGCGCCGACCAGATTCCCGCCCAGAGCGGTGTGGCCTACTGGTGGAAGGGCGCTGCCCGCAAGGATGGTTCCTGGAGCACTAAGAAGGAATTCTCCATGCTCGTGGAGGGCATGGATGACAAGAGCGCCAAGACCGCCCGCAAGGGGGCTCTCCAGTACTACAGCCAGATTGCCGGGAAGGGTACTCAGCCTGCTGACCTGGAGCTGCTGGAGGAAAGCACCGAGGAAGTGACCGACTCCGTGCGCTACAACCCGGCTAATGGTTCTCTGGTGACAGAGGCCCGCTCCTTCAACCTGATGTTCAAGACTACCATCGGTGCCACCTCCGATGAGAACGATCCCGCCAGCACCGGCTGGCTGCGTCCGGAGACAGCGCAGAGCATCTTCTGCCAGTACAAGAACATTCTGGATTCTTCCCGCAACAAGATTCCCTTCGGTATCGCTCAGATTGGTAAGTCTTTCCGCAACGAAATCAACCCGCGCAACTTCACCTTCCGCTCCCGCGAGTTCGAGCAGATGGAGGTGGAATACTTCTGCAAGGGCGAGGACGGCTTCCGCCTGACCGACGAATGGCTGGAGAAGAGCCTCCAGTTCTACGAGAACATCGGTATCTCCCGCGATAAGATTCACATCCTCGATGTGCCGGATGAGGAGCGCGCCTTCTACTCCAAGAAGACCTATGACCTGGAGTACGAGTTCCCCTTCGGTGTGCAGGAGCTCATGGGTATCGCCTACCGCACGGATTATGACCTGGGCCGCCACCAGGAAGGCTCCGGCAAGCCCATGGAATACTTCGACGAGACCACCCGCGAGCGCTTCATCCCGCACGTGGTGGAACCCTCTGCCGGTTGCGACCGCTCCGTGCTGGCCGTTATCTGCGAAGCCTTCGACGAGGAAGAACTGGGCAAGGACGGCAAGAGCGATATCCGCACCGTCATGCACTTCCACCCCCGCATGGCTCCCATCAAGGCCGCTATCTTCCCGCTGCTCAAGAAGAACGCCGAGCAGGTGCGCATCGCCCGCGAAATTGAAGCCGAGCTGCGTCCCTTCATGAACGTGTTCTACGATGAGGCCGGCGCCGTGGGCCGCCGCTACCGCCGCCAGGACGAAGTGGGTACTCCCTTCTGCATCACGGTCGACTTCGAGACCCTGGGCGAGGAAGGCGATCCCGCTCTCAAGGACACGGTGACCATCCGTCACCGCGACTCCATGGACCAGGAACGCGTGGCCATTAAAGACCTGCTGCCCTGGCTGCTGAAGCGCATTCACTAATCGCTGATTCACTTCAGCCGCCCCCGCAGAGAAAAAGGCCTGCGGGGGCGGTTCTTCCCAACCCATCCCCTCCCTATGAATCTGTGTGATACCAGCCTTTCCCCCTCCTGCCGGCAGAGACTGAAAGAAAGTCTCTTCGATGATGAACAACTGCTCTGGGTGGGGCAACCTGTGCCGGAGCCGTGGGCATCGCCTGCCGGCTTTTTTGTGTTTTTCGGCGCGTTCTGGGTGGGCTCCTTGCTCTATGGTATCTGCCGCGGCGGCAGCCCGGCCATGATTTTTGCCCTGATTCCCTTTATCGGGATGCTGTTTGCCCCGCTGTTTAACAAGTGGATGCAGCAGCGCACTGTCTATGCGATTACCAACCAGCGCGCCCGAGTGCTGCGCTACACCGCTCTGGGCTATATTTCCTTGTCCTTTGTGCCGGTGCCTGGGATGATAAAATCCCGGGAAGAACTTCCCGGTGGCCTGGTGAACCTGGTGCTGGGCAAAAATCCCTACGTTGCCAGTAAACGTGGCGGTAACCTGAAGCCGGTTCCCGAGGGCTTTCTGCGAATCACGGCAGCTGATGCCGAAAAAGTTTTACCCCTTATCCGTCAACTTGAATCTAATCAACCCCGATAACCGTTATGAAATTAGCTGATACTGAATTAAGCATCGACGAACGCCTGCTAGTGGAAAACTGTCTGCTGCGTGGAGAAGAAGTGCTCTGGGCGGGCAAGCCTGTGCCGCGTATGTGGTCCCCCGTGACTATTATTATGATGGTGATGGGCATTTTCTTCCTGTGTATAGACAGTGTGGTTATCCTCGGCGTCATGGAAATGGGGGGAGTGGAGCTGCTCTTTTCGCTTCCTTTCATGATAGCAGGGGCTCTTCTGATTGCCTCTCCGTGGATTGGCATGAGTTGGCAGAAGCACCATGTGTATGCCCTGACCACCCGCCGTTCCCTGGTGTTCCGCTATATGTTCTGGAAGCATCATCAGATGTCCTTCCCCGTGGATAAGGTGATGCTGATTGACCGCAAGGTGCCTGCTGCCGGGCTGGTGAGCCTGGTACTGGGCAAGAGCACCATTTCCAGCACCAACAATGTGCCCGACCCAGAGGGATTCCTCAATATCACGGCAGATGCGGCTGCCGTGGTGGAACCGCTTATCATGCAGCTTGAAGAATCCTACACCAAATAAATGCCATGAAACTTGCCGATACAGAATTAAACTACCAGGAGCGCCTGATGGTGGAAAACAACCTGATGCGCGATGAAGAAATCCTCTGGGTGGGTAAGCCCGTGCCCCGGTTGTTCTCTGCTGCCAACCTGGGGGCGTTCATCTTTTCTTTGCCATGGCTGGGCTTTATTGCTTTCTGGACCTGGGGTGCTGCGCAGGGCAGCGCCATTTTTGCCTGTTTCTCCATTCCCTTCTGGTGTGTGGGCATAGGCCTGTTCTGTTCGCCCTGGTGGGGGGTACGCCGGCAGAAGCGCACGGTGTACCTCGTCACCAACCGCCGTGCCATGGAATTGTACCCCGGCATCTTTGGCTCATTCAAATCGCATGTGTGGCCGCTGGAGCCCGGCATGGTGAAATCCTGCACTGTGCGTAAGGATGGCAGCGGTGACCTGATTATGGGCTATGAGGAACGCTGCGGCAAGCACGGCACCCATACTGTCCCCAGTGGCTTCATGAACGTACCCGAGGTGCGACGCGTGGAGCAGTTCCTCTACGACCTGACCGAGGCAAAGCCCGAAATTCAGGAATGATATCCTCCGACCCCAGAGATTACGGGCTGAACCCCAGGCTCTGTGCCATGGTGCAGGATACCCTGCGCCCCGGCGAGCAACTGCGCTGGGTAGGGAAACCTCTTCTGCATCAGCGCCTTGACTGGGTAAACAATATAGGGCTCTGGCTATTCAGCTGCCCGTTCGGTGGCGTTGGCGGGTTGGTGTTCTACTTTGCACTCAAGGGGGAGCTGGAAGCCAGCGGCTTCGGCTTTTTCTTCGCCATCGTCATGGCGCTCATCTTTGTGCTGTTTTTTGTGCTGGCTCTCGTATCGCCCTTTTACCGCTTATGGACGCTGAGGAATACCGCCTATGTCATCACGAACCGCCGTGCCCTTATTGTCGGCTTTGATGAGGATTCCTGGCCTTTGAAGCGCGGCATGGTGGCGAGTAATTACCAGCGCAGGGATGGTAGCGGAAACCTTGTCTTTGCCATTCGTTGGGACGATGAGAGAAACCGTTTTCTGGAATATGGATTCATGAACATCCGCGATGTGCGGCTGGTTGAGGAGATTTTGGAAAAAGTCATAGACGAAAGACAGAAAGCATGAAATCAGCAGACCCCAGAGATTTTGGGCTGAACCGGCTTCAGTGCGCCAGATTGCAGGAATGTCTGCAACCCGGCGAGCGGCTGCGCTGGGCGGGGGCTCCTGCTCATCTTGGCGTGCAGTGGGGATTGCTGCTGTGGTGTGTGTACTTCAGCCTGGGAATAGCCGCCTTTGTGTGCTGGCGTGCGTGGTTGGAGGAGACACCCGGCCTGTATCTCGTGGCTTCGTTTTTCGGGCTGCTGGGAGTGGGGCTTCTGGTGCTGCCGCATGTGGAGCGGCGCGAGGAGCGCCGCACGGTGTACGCTATTACGAACCGTCGCGTGCTGGTTTGCGGAAAGTCGGATGAAGAATGGGCGCTGGCACCGGATATGGTGGTCAGCAATCTCCAGAATGGGGATGGTATTGGCAATTTGGTTTTTGCGTTGCGTCCCAGCACGGACCCTGACCTCAAACAATGTTTTGATGAGGTGGGCTTCATGAATGTGCGCGATGTTCGGCTGGTGGAAGAGATATTGGAAAAAGCCATAGCAGAAAGGGAAAACGCATGATGACTCAGGATGAACAGACTCGCTTGAAGACCGAGCTGCTGCCCGGCGAGGAGGTGCTGTGGCAGGGGCGCCCGGAGCTGCCGGTGGTGAACAGCGCCACGCTGCCGCTGTTTCTGCTTTCGCTGCTTTTCCCGCTGCTGCTGGTGTTCCCCATCATGCAGCAGCGCCGCCTGCGCCGCACGCTCTATGTGCTCACCGACCGTCGCATCCTGGTCTACCGCGCGAACTGGTGGCGCGGGGTGCAGCGTCATGCCTGGCCGCTGGAGCCCGGCATCATCACCTCCCGGGTACACCGCCCCGGCGGCAGGGGTGATCTCATCATGGAATTCACCTACGGCCGCCGCGTTTCCGAGGATAAAGGTTTTCTCAACGTGCCCGATGCCATGCGCATTGCCCGCCTGGTTGATGCCGCGGAGAAACGGTTGAACTGTATCTGATGGAGGATAGATGTATGTTCCGGTTGTGCATTCTGATGGGGTGTTTTGTGTGGGCTTCTGCGCTGGCGCAGGTTGCGCCGGTGGATGGGCAGGCTGCCAGCTCTGCCTGCCTCGGTAAAGATGCGCTTTCTCAGGCTATAGCAGCGGGCGATATCGCACGCATCGGGGAAGTACTGGATGGCGGTATCAGCGTGAACCGGTCTGTGGTTCTCCATTTTGCCGAGGGATACACGGTTACGCTCACCCCGCTGGCGGAGGCTATGTTCCGTTATGTGGGCGGATTCCCGGAGGATGAGAAAAAGGGTGTGGAGGTGGTGCAATACCTCATCAGCCGAGGGGCAGACATCAACGCTGCCATTCCGGAGACAGGCCAGACGCCGCTGCATCTCGCGGCAGGTGCTCTGGAGGGGTGTATTGCCTTCCGTCTTTTTGCGACACTCCGCGAAGCCGGGGCAGATGTTTCCTCTCGTGATAACAAGGGGCAGACTCCCCTCGATGTTATGAGAGAAACGCTGGCGGACTCGTGAGGGAAACTTCGATGATGGCGAAATCGGTGCCCGGTGTGGCGCAGCGGGAATGCACTGGTTGCTGCGAGTAGATAAAAGCCTCCTGGTTCAGTGGGTTGAGTGCCAGATGGGAATTTCTCCGATTAAGTCCTCCAGCTCCTGGGAGCCATAATAACCGGCCTTGATGATGGTAGCTTTGTGAGTCACGTAGACTTTCAGTTGAGCGGGCGTGAGGATGCGGCTCATGAAGCCGTATAATGTGAGATTTGTTTCGGCGATGCGGGAGAGCCGGGCGCACTCCTGCGCGTTGAGTAAATGGCCTAATTCTTCCAGAACGTCCTGGGCAGATGCTTCATCGTGGATGCTCATGAGCAGCGGGTAGGCCTCGCGGTGGCGCTCTTCCAGTTCCTGCATGGCGGCTTTTCGCTCGGCCTCGGGGTGTACCTTCCTGGAGACTGTGGTGTTCACCCACTGTTCCAGGAGGTGCTTTTTGCCGCCTGTTACCTGGGTGATGGTGTAGACGCCATAGCGCTGCTGCCCGATGATTTCCTCGCGCCATGTATAGCCCGTATCATCCGGAATGGTACGAAGGGCAATTTCGGTACCCAGGTCATCGGCTCCGGCGGCGAGCACCCAGGCGGTGGCCTGCGTGAAACCTGGCCCGCCGCTTATCTGGCGCCGCTCTGCCGGGGTGAGGTGGGCATCGAGTCGCTGCCGGGCGAATTTCCGGAGCGCGGCCAGCTTGTCCGCAGGAATGGGGGAGGGGATGATGGCGGCGGTTTCGTTTGCTCCCAGTACGCGAGCCAGTTCCGGGCTTTCGAAGTAGTAGTTTTTCTTCAGCCGCTCAAGCTGGTTATCGACCTTGAAACGCCTGGAGTCGCAGCTGAGTGTGCGGAAGAGCGAGGATACCTCGGAGCCCTGGCTCAGTTTCCTGGCAGCCTCGCGGGCGCTGGCAGAATCGGTGACGCCTGCCAGTATGCCCTCCGTTATGGCTAAATCATGTTCCGTGCTGGAGAAGAGCGTGCATGCTGCCAGCAGCCAGATGCCGGGCGAGAACAGGGTAATCAACAAGCTCTTCCGCATGCAGGTCTCTTATTATTAGTATTTTTTTGTCAATGAAGAGCGTGATGGTTTTCCCATGGGTCGGCCCCAGCTGGGCGTGCGCTCCAGGCGCAGTGGGGGGATTAAAAGTGCAGAGCCTTGTTCAGTTCTTTGGAGTCGAAGCACTTTTTATCGAAAATCATAATGGTGATGGCGTCGCTCAGTTCCATGTTGAGGGCGGGGAACCCGCAAGTGTATGAAGTAGTCTGGAGAATCTGGCGCTGGATATCGGTGGAGGGTTGTGCAGCTTTGAGGCTTTTGTTCAGCGTTTTATATAGCGCTAACAGTTTTCTGATTTGGGGGATGGCTGCCTCTGCTTCTTCCTTGTTGGTGATAGATTCGAGCAGGCGGATGCATTCGTTCATGCAGTCGGCACACTCTCTGAGTTGCTTTCGGGTGGGTTCCACCTTGGCCAGTTCATCTGCCGGGAATTCGCTCAGATGGCGTAAATCTTCCCCGAAAAAGCTGTTTTTGAGAACCTCGATGAGGGCGGGGTCGGTGCCTGGTGTATTGAGCAGCTGGGTACTCAGCTGTACCAATACCTGGGTGGAGATTTCCAGTTTGTCTCTGTTCCACATGAGCCACTTGTTGACGAATTTACTTACCTCCTCATCCGAGGGCTTGTTTTGTTCCATGTAGGCATTACGATTGGCCGCGATGGTATCAAGCAGTCGCTTGAGCTCGGGCGTGGCGTCGGTTGCGGAGGTCCGGCCATCCCTCACCTGCAGTAGTAGTTCACCCGCCTTCTTCAGATCGGCCCTGACAGCAAAAAGCGGGGTGATAATCTGCCTCAGGGATGCTTCTTGTTCGGGGGTCAGTTTTGCCTGTGCCTGATGCGGTGCAAGAGTGAATGCGCAGGCTGCTGCGAGTATATACAGAAAGCGTTTCATCTTTTTATTGAGGAGGTGTAGTGTTCCTCATTGTATTCTAATGCAGAATGAAGTCAAGCCTAATAAAAGTTTTTTATAGTAAGTGCGGGATGGGGGGCTAGCGGGTAATTCACGGAGCTTCTGTCCCGGTCATTGGCTTAGTAGCTCCGAATCCTGGAAATTAGCGTGTCTGTATGCAAGATACAACTTGAAAATGCGCGTGGGTCTGATAGAATGCCCGGCGTGAAAATAATAGCTATAGCGAACCAGAAGGGCGGGGTAGGTAAAACGACTACTGCGGTTAACCTGTCTGCTGCCTTGGCAGCCCGCGGTAAACGCGTGCTGCTTATTGATATGGATTCGCAGGCTAATGCCAGTACGATGCTGGGGGTAGAGGTGGAGAGCGATGCCAGTTTGTATCCTGCGCTTATTGGGGAATCGCTGCTGGAGGAGCTCGTGCGCCCTACCAAACGGCGTAATCTTTCTATTGTGCCGGCGCATGTTGACCTGTCTGGTGTGGAGGTGGAGCTCACGCAGAATGATTCGCACCTTACCTGCATGTACGATGCTATGGCAGGGCTGCGCCAGCGTGATTATTTTGACTATGTTTTTCTGGATACGCCTCCTTCGTTGGGGGTGCTCATGACATCTGCGCTTTGTGCCTGCGATGAGGTTTTGACCCCCATGCAGTGTGAATTCCTGAGCCTGGAGGGTCTCTCGAAAATCCTCTTTGTGATGGATCAGATACGCGAGCATGGCGTGAATCCGCGCCTGAAGCACGAGGGGATTCTCATGACTATGTACAATAATACCAAGCTGGCCAATGAGGTGATTCGCCAGGTGCAGCAGGAATTGCCCGATAAGTTGTACAAAACTTACATTCCCCGCTCGGTTCGCGTTGCCGAATCTCCTAGTTTCGGTCGCACTATTATGGAGCATGACCGCTTTGGTGCCGCTTCCATGGCCTACCAGGCGGCTGCACGTGAATTTATGGCTCGCCACCGTTAATTGCTGCATGTATGCTCAGCTGGCTTTTTCCCAGCACCTGTGAGCTGTGTGGAGAATCGGCGGAAATGACCATCTGCCCGGATTGTCTGGGGCGACTGCCGCGAATCCCTGCGCCCATATGCCTGCATTGCGGTGCTCCCACTGCCGGGCAGCAGGTGGTTGCCGACCGCTGTGAGGAATGTGCCGGGCATCCGCGTTCATTCAGTATGGCCCGGCAGGCCTTGCGACAGACGGAGGAAATAATGCAGCTTGTTTATGCTTTTAAATACCATGGAGCTATTCATCTGGCGCGTCCGCTGGCATGGTTGCTTAACGAGCTGTGGGAGAAGACGCCGCATCTTTGCCAGCGCAAGGACTGGGTGCTGGTCCCCGTGCCGGTAACACCCAATAAGCTGTATGCTCGTGGGTTTAATCAGGCCGAGGAGCTGGCGCGGGAGCTTTCCAGATATCGCGGAATCTGTTTTGAGAACCTTCTTGTCCGACGCGAGACCGGAGTTCTTAGTCAGACCCGCCTTTCATTGCATGCCCGGCGGCTGAATGCCATGCGTGCCTACCGGTTGAAGCGTCCGGGGGTGTTCAGCCGCCGCAAGGCTTACCCTCCTTACCTGGTGCTGGTGGATGATGTGTTTACCACGGGGTCTACCGCTCGCGCCTGTGCCACGCAGCTGAAGAAACTGCCAGGGGTGAAGGAAGTTGTGGTCATCTCCCTGGTGCGCATCGGCGCATAAAAAAGCCCTGGTGGGGAACACCAGGGCAGAAAAACGAGGCTGTGCCGCAGAATCAGTTCAGGCGGAATGTGATGCGGGCCTTGCTCATATCGTAGGGGGAAACCTCGATGCGCACGCGGTCGCCTACCACAAGACGGATGAAACGCTTGCGCATCTTGCCGGAAATGTGAGCCAGGAATTCATGACCGTTGGCTACCTTCACGCGGAACATGGTGCCGGCCAGCACGGCAGATACCACACCCTCAAGCTCAATCTCACCCTCGCCGTCATCGTCAACCTTCTTGGGCTTGGGGGCGGTGTTGGTGGGGCGGGCTGCGTTGCCTGCGGGACGCGGGCCGTTCGGGCGCTGCTGCGGCTTGCTGCCGCGATTATTAGGAGGATTTGCCATTATTTCGTTGTGGATTTGGTTGATTGCAGAGCGGATTCTACCGCTCACGCGCGCTGAGTTTAATACTGAAACGCCTGTAAGGCAAGCACTTTTTCGTGGAAAATGAAAAAAAGTTAAAGCAAGTCACAAAATGCGGTTGACATTAAAATTATGCTGTGCTACCCTCTGCGAGCTGACCTGTTTATGGGTCTGTATATGGCGAAAGCCAAAACTGGAATACGAAATAAGAAATATATGAAAACCTTCTCTGCCAAGCCTCAGGAAATTGAGCGTAAGTGGTATGTGATCGATGCTGCCGACAAGGTGCTCGGTCAGGTTGCAGTTGAAGCAGCTAATCTGCTTCGCGGTAAGAACAAGACTATCTTCACCCCCCACGTGGACTGCGGTGATTATGTGATCATTGTGAACGCCGATAAGGTGGTGCTCACCGGTAACAAGGAACGCGCCAAGATTTATACCCGTTACACCGGCTATGTGGGCAACCAGGTGGTGACCACCCCCTCCAAGCTGCGTAAGACTCACCCCGAGATGATTGTGGAGCTTGCTGTTAAAGGCATGATCCCCCACACCCGCCAGGGTCGCGCCCAGGGTGGTCGTCTTAAGGTTTATGTTGGCGCTGAGCACCCCCACACCGCTCAGACTCCGGAAGCTGTAACCATCGCCTAATTTATTCTGACTATGTCTACTACTCCCTACAACGCCACTGGCCGTCGCAAGGAAGCCATTGCTCACGCTTGGCTTACCCCCGCTGAGGAAGGCAAGTCCGGCAAGATTACCATCAATCGTCGTTCTTTCGAGGAATACCTCCCCACGGATGCCCTCCAGAACGCTGTTCTGCAGCCCTTCTACGCTACCAACACCATGAAGCGTTTCGACGTTCGCGTCGTTTGCCGTGGTGGTGGTGTACACGGCCAGACTGGTGCTATCTCCCTGGCTATCGCCCGCTCCCTTGTCATGATTGACGAGGAGTACCGCTCCGCTCTCCGCGAGCAGGGCCTGCTTACCCGCGACTCCCGCATGAAGGAACGCAAGAAGGCTGGTCGCCCCGGCGCCCGCAAGCGTTTCCAGTTCAGCAAGCGCTAAAAAAGCAAGTTATACCAGCTTTTGGTTTTCAAAAAGTGCTTTTCCCACCAGGGAAAAGCACTTTTTCTATTACGGCACAGTATAGGTTCCCCGGTCAGCTCAGGGTAAATAAAATTGGCAGGACTGGAGTTCTGCGAGTTGACTACTTCGTCAGCAAGTTGCGCTGCCAGTTCATCAGTGCGGCCAAGCCCTTGTCCTCATTTGTGGCAATGGCCTCAATCTGGCTGCGAGTGGCAATGAGCGAGGTGTCTAACGCCAGCTCTGCGGCAATAGCATTTCGGCGGTTGGTCCAGCGCTCCACGCGGGTATCAAAATGGGCGTCCGACTCGTGATGTACGCGCTTGAGCAGGTGGGGGTATTCCTCCTCGTCCATGAGTTGGAAATGCTCCACCGCCTTGCGGAAGCGAGCCGCGCGGTGGGTGTGCATATTGCGGTGCGGGAATACCGAGCGGAATTCCTGCAGGGCGGTGCTCCAGCGGATCAGTTCATCATTGCCGCAGACCATGAAAGCCGGGCGGTCGATGCTGGCGGCTTCCTTATCGCGCCATAACCAGAGGGCGCGCAGGGCAGCCAGACCGCGGCGGTTGAGCTTGCCCGCGCCTTTGATGCGCCAGGGCTCCTGGCCGGCGCAGGCGTGGCGTTCGCGACCGTGTTCCAGATTGCAGGCGCAGCTTTCCAGGAACCAGTCGTAGCGCCCTAACTGGTTGAGTTCTGCTACGAGCTTGTCTGCCATTTCGAGCATGTATTTCACATCGCCCTGGGCATATTCCTTCATGTCGTCCGGCATGGGGCGGAGCCCCCAGTTGGCGCGCTGGTTTTTCTTGCTGAGTACAACGCCGTAGTAGTGTTCCACCAGGGCAGCCAGGCCAAACTGCTGGAAACCCAGCAGCCGGGCGGCAATCTGGGTGTCCAGAATCATGTGCGGCAGTACGCCATAGGCATTTTGCAGCAGGCTCATGTCGTAGTCGGCGCCGTGCATCCACACATCGGCTTCCTGCAACCAGAGGGTGAAAAGCTTCATGTCTTCGATGGCCAGCGGGTCGATAATGACCACGCCATCCGCATCGGCATACTGAATCAGGCATAGCTTTTCGCGGTGGCGGTGCAGGCTGTCGGCCTCCAGATCAAGCACCGTGCGCCCCTGCGGCTGAGCAGCCGCACGGACTTTCCATTGAAACAGTGCTTCGGAGTCGGTAATCATGAACGCGCGTCATGCTACCACATAGACCGACTGATTGCAAGCCGATAATGCATGACAGATGCGCGCATGAGCGCCATATTTTCTGCCGGGAGGTGCAGAACGTTGCGTTTGAGCTTGCCATTTTACAGATGTGGAGTATAATTCCGCGCGTTATGAAACAGTATGCCACCCAGCTTCTGCGTTACCCCGAGATGGGGATTTCCCTTGACCTTTCCAGGCTGCCGCTCACCCCGGAATATCTGGCAGAGATGCAGCCGCTCATCGACCGCGCCTATGCCGATATTGCGGCTCTGGAGAGCGGCGTGATTGCCAACCCGGACGAAAACCGCATGGTGGGTCACTACTGGCTGCGCAATAGCGCCATTGCTCCCACGGCTGAGCTGCGCGCCAAGATTGATGAGCCCCTGGCTGATTTGAAGGCTTTTGCTGCCGAGGTGCTGAGCGGTAAGATTCTTGCCCCGAATGGCAGGAAGTATACCACCTGCCTGGTGATTGGTATTGGCGGTTCTGCATTGGGGCCTGAACTGGTTGCCGATGCTCTGCCGGCTGAGGGGCTTGCTATGGCTTTCCTTGACAATACCGACCCGGATGGCATGTACAAGGTGCTCGATACGCTGCCGCTCACCGAGACGCTGGCAGTGGTTATTTCCAAGAGCGGTGGTACTCCTGAAACCCGCAACGGTATGGTTTGTGCCCAGCAGTATTTTGCTGATAAGGGCCTTTGCTTTGCCAAACAAGCCGTGGCCGTGACCGGCGTGGGCTCCACTCTGGACAAGGTAGCCGTGAGCGAAGGCTGGGTAAAGCGCTTCCCCATGGAAGACTGGGTAGGCGGCCGTACTTCCGAGACTTCCGTGGTAGGTCTGGTTCCTGCTGCCCTGCAGGGGGTGGATATCGACAGCCTGCTGGCTGGCGCTGCTGCCATGGACGCCAAGACCCGCGTGGCGGATACTGCCAGCAATATGGCTATGAAGCTGGCACTTGCCTGGTACGAAGCCGGCGAGGGCAGGGGGAAGAAGGATATGGTGGTGCTGCCCTACAAGGACAGCCTGGTTCTCTTCTCCAAGTACCTGCAGCAGCTTATCATGGAATCCCTGGGTAAGGAGCTTGACCTGGATGGCAACACTGTGAACCAGGGTATCTCTGTGTACGGCAACAAGGGCTCCACCGACCAGCATGCCTATGTGCAGCAGCTGCGCGACGGTATCAATAACTTCTTTGTGACTTTCATTGAGGTGCGCCAGTCCCCGACCGACACCGTGAAGGTGGAAGATAACTTCACCGCAGGTGACTACCTGCAGGGCTTCCTGCGCGGTACCCGCAAGGCTCTTTCCGAAAGCGGTCGCAAGAATATCACCATTTCCATTCCCGTGGTGAATGCCTACACGCTGGGTATGCTCATTGCTCTCTTTGAGCGCACGGTGAGCTTCTACGCCAGCCTTATCCACATCAACGCCTACCACCAGCCCGGTGTGCAGGCAGGCAAGCTTGCTGCCAACGTGTTCCTGAAGCTGCTGGCTGCTGCCGAGGGTGCCCTTACTGAAGCACCTGCTACCGCTGGCGACATTGCCGCCAAGTTGGGCACGGACGAGGAAGATACCTACCACGCTCTTGTGCACATTGCAGAAAGCGGCAAGGCTTCCTGGACGCTGGGCGAATGCCCCTGCTGCGATACCTTTAACAAGTAATTCTGTTTCGCACTGATGATAAAAAAGCTCTGAGCCATTGGCTCAGAGCTTTTTTTGCGGAAAGAGGAGTGAAATCAACGGCGACGTCGACCGAAGAGCCCCTTTTCGTGGGTGCGGTGGAGCAGGAAGACCAGCGCCAGAATGACCCACCAGGCCAGCAGGGGGCTGGCGGTAAACCAGTGCCCCAGTTTCACCTGCTCAGCCGCGGCCCAGATGACCCCGCAGGGCAGCGAAAGCAGAATGAACCAGCGCAGCACCCCGGGTACAAAGGGCATGAGCCACAGGAAAACCAGCAGTGCAAAGCCTGCAATGCTCAGGCTTCGCCAATCGATCAGCAGCGGGATCTGCCGTAATACCTGCCCACCCCTGGGTCTTTCGCTGGTGTGAGTGATGATTTTTTCGGTACCCGCCAGTTGGGAAAGCGTGCGGGCCAGACGCTCCAGGCGTAATGGGGTGTGTTGTCCTTCTGCTGGTTGCTCCAGGATAACCAGTGGTCGTTTGCCCAGGGGGGTGGCCAGGTCGGTGCCGCTTACCACCTGAGAGAGAGGCAGGGGAATTACCTTGGCGTCGGTCAGCCGGGTGCGGCTGTTGATATCTATGGGCAGAGTAAACCCGCCATAGTTGATTTCCTTGCCAAGCTTCACTTTTACATCTTTGCCATCCAGCCCCAGGTGGGCCAGAGCCAGACGGAAAGGCAGGGTGGGTATGGTTTCTCCATTCCAGCGCATGAGCAGGGGGAAGGAGATGCTGTCCACTGCTGAAGGGTTCTGGGTGTGGGGTTCGCCTTCCAGCCAGTCTGGAGCCCACACAACGGCCAGGGCATCCGGGGTCTCGGTGAGCCCGTTGGGCAGGGGGCGGTTTGCAATGGGAAGCCCGCTGGGGTCACCTTCGATATTTTCTGGTGGAATGGAGGCGTTGCGCAGCATGGCCGGGGTGAAATCCGGCTGGGCGGCGGTGCGCCCGCGCAGGCCTACGGCAGAGTGAGGGAAGCTTGCCAGAACCCGGCAGAGCATTTCTCGCACCATTTCGCCTTGCTCGCCCTGCCAGATAAGGGGGGCTGAAAGCCCAACGGTTGAAACCCCGCCTTGTTTCAGTTTGTTGAGCAATACTGCAAAGTCCTGCGGACCAAGCGGTAATGCAGCAAAGGTGTTTGCGCACTCTTCATCGTTCAGCTCGACCATGCCCACGGTAGGGCATTCTCGCAGGCGGGTCTGGGTGATGACTGGTTCCATGGTTGCCGCTTCCTGCGGAGCCAGAAGTTGCGGAAAATCGGCCTTGTCCCAGGTGCAGAGGGCATGCCCCAGGCGGTTGAAGAGTTTCTGGTCATAGCTGTGCAGTGTGCCTTGCAGGGCAAACCAAGCGCCTGTTAGTACGAGTAGCCAGAAGAGGACGGCCAGAAGGCTTACGTGTTTAGAAGTTGTAGGAGGCATGCGGCAACGGGGGCTGCAGGTGAGTGTTCGGGGGTGTGGGAGGCGGCGTGGTGCAGCGCTGCGATACCCGCGGGAATGAGATTGAGGTACCAGTCGCGCTGTTGGTTGTAGCCGATATTGGCAAAGGCTCCCAGCGCCTGCATGAGCCGTTGCATGGCGCAGGCGGTATAGATGGCGGGGTCTATGGGGGTACCGGTTACTTGTTCCCAGAGCTGTAGCAGTTCGTTGCGTTCGGTCTCGCTCAGTTCCATGTAGGGGTCGTACAGGAGTGAAGCCAGATCATATTCCTGGCGCCCGTATCGCATGCCCTGGAAGTCGATGAGCCATGCCTTGCCGCTATGCAGCATGATATTCTGGCTCTGGCAGTCGCGGTGTATGGGTACCCTTGGCAGCGCTGCCAGCCAGTCGGCCATGGCCTGTAATTCGGGCTGTGCCAGGAAGGCCGCAGCGTTGCCGCCCAGATGCCGCCCGATATAGTGCTCGGCAAAATATTCCTGCTCCCAGCGGTAAAGATTGGCGTCAAAGGGGGGCTGCAGGGGCCAGTCCGGCTGTAACTGGTATAAGGGGAACAGGGTTGCGAATGCTGCCGCATAGGCTTCGCGACGGGTATCCCAGGGAGCGTTGCGCAGACTCAGAATATCTGTTTCGCCCAAATCCTGAACCAGGCAGGCTCCGCAGTTATCTGGCAGGGTGGCTTCTGCCAGTATGGCTGGAACATGTATGCCGGCTTTCGACAGACCGTGTGCTGCTGGTAGAAAGGAGTGATTGTCTGCTCGCTGGTTGGTCCAGTGGATTCCCAGCACCCCGGCCGCGCGCATGATGCTCCGCCCGCTGGCTCCGGCGCTTACTGCCTGTAATTCATTCGGTTGCACCTGGGTGGTGCAGTGCTGCTGAATCATGCGTGCCAGCACGATGCGTGCCTGAGGGTGCGACTCCATGAAGATTGGCTGTTAGTCTATCTTGAAGAAGCTGAGAGGTGTCCCTTCTTTTTCAGAAGCAGGGGCTGCAGGGGGTAAATCACCCCCTGGAGCAGGTGCGGAAGCTGGGTCCTGGGGAACACGGCCACCACCAGGTATGGGGGAATTCGGGTATAGCGGGGTGTGGGTGGTGGTGATTGGAACTGGCGCGGTGGTGCGGGGCTCTTTCTTGATGGCAACCGGGAATATGGAACCATGTATGGCTGGATTCCCTGTGGCGGACACCGCCGAGGGCTGGGCTGGTGCGGGAGCCGGTGGGGTGGGTACTACAGGCGCTGGTTTAGATTCTGGTGCCACCGGGGGAACACCGGCAGTTACATGCCCGAAATAATTGGTGTTTTCTTCCTTCGTTTTGTTCTTGCGTGGGGTTTTCTTCTTTTGAGGTTCACTCTCGGTTGCGGGAACGTAGCTTGCTACGAGCCGCAATTCTTCAATTTGCTTGGCTATCTGGATCAGGAGCAATAGTGCGGTGCCTGCAATCAGTGGCCAGGATGAAAGTGCCACTCGAATCAGAAATTCGCCATTTGTGGCGTCCTCCGGTCGGTTGGCCAGGGCTTCCATTCCTCCCAGTAAACCTGCGCATATCAGGAAAATTGAGACGAAATAGCCAAGTGGAATTGCAATCATCATAGCGCGGGTAATTGTATCAGAAACGCTTTTTCTGTCAAGCAAAAGGGTTGACCTTACGGCTTATGTGCGCTACTGTGAAAACACGCATGGATTTTCGTATTATAGCTGCTGCCAGGCCTTCCATTGCCTATGCACGCGATGGTGTTAAATTTTTTGAGGAACGGTTGCGCCCACTCGGACGGGTGGAGCTTCGCTATGTTAAGGCGGGTGATTCAGAAGCTGTCTCTGCGCGTTTGCTGGAAGCCAGCGAGGGGTGCCTCCGCATTGCCATGGATGAGCGTGGCGAAAACTGGACCACCCGCGAGTTTGAGCAGCGCGTGCGGCGCTGGCAGATGCAGGCGGTCAAGCATGTGGCCTTCCTCATCGGTGCGGCAGATGGTCATACCCCGGCGCTGCGGGCGGCCTGTGACCATGTGCTCTGCCTGGGGCGCCATACCATGCAGCATGAGCTGGCGCTTGTGGTGCTGCTGGAGCAGGTATACCGCGTGCATACACTGCTGGCCGGCAGCCCCTACCACCGGGACTGAACCGTATTTTATTCACCGTATTTTATTCGCAGTGAATCTCCTTGACAGGCAGCGGTCGAGATGTTACGCTTCTTCTCATATGAGTATGCCGAGAGTCGTTGAAGCACGCATTGAAATCCCGATGGGGAGCCGAAATAAGTATGAGGTGGATGAAAAGACGGGACACATTAAGCTTGACCGTGTTCTTTATTCTTCCGTATATTACCCGGCGGAATATGGCTTCGTGGAGCATACTCGTTATCTGGATGGTGACCCGATTGATATTCTGGTGTTCACCTCGGCCCCTACGTTCCCGGGCTGCTATGTGGATTGCCGCATCATCGGCGGTATGGATATGATTGATGGCGGCAAACCGGATGTGAAGATTCTGGCGGTTAATGTGGGCGACCCCCGCTATGACCACATCAACAAGCTGGAGGATTTGCCCCCGCATTATTTGCAGGAAATCCAGAATTTCTTCCTGACCTACAAGACGTTGCAGCACAAGAAAACGGAAGTGGGTGATTTCTTCGGCGTGGAGCAGGCCTGCCGCATTCTGGATGCTTCGATTGCCCGCTGGGAAAATGAGCAGCTGCGCTCGTAAGGAGATTCTCCATGATGCAAAAAAAGGTCCGGGCTTCTGCCTCGGACCTTTTCTTTGCTTATTGTTGAAAGGTTATTAAATCTTGCCCCACTTCCCGGCGCGGATGGATTTCATGTAGTGGGAGACGCCGCGCACCCATTCTGTGTGGCTGGAGCAGTAGACCCGGCTGATCTGGATGAGCGACACGCGCCCCTTGGCGCGGTATTTCCCGAGAAGATTGGCGAGGTCTCGCACGCAGGCTTCCTTTGTTTCGTAGCGTCGCTGTCCGCGGCGTCCCATGATACCCGCCAGATTATTCTTGTTGCGGGCTGCGCTCGAGGTGGCATTGGCCGACTCGTGTCGGATAATTGCCTCCACCAGCACGGGATCCAGGCCATGTTTGGCAGCAGCTTCTCTGATGGTCGGACGCAGGTCTGATACCGTGTCGGCAGCAGCTGCGAGTACCATCATCATGACTGTCAGTATGGTCGTGGTTACTCTCATGTCGCAGACATGTTACGGTTTTGTTAAGTACTTGTCAAGTAAAAAATGCGGCGCCTACACGATTTGTGCTTGACGCTTCGGGTGAAAATCTGGTAACAATGAAAAATTCGGTTGTTTATTCTGGCGCTGAGCCGTGTGCCAGTTGGTGCAGGAGATGGGAAGCATCACGAAGGATGGAGGGGGCGAAAAGACGCAGGATGCCCAGGAAGAGCAGAAGAGAGATAATGAGCCCCGCAGCAAGTTGGACTATGGGGGAGCAGCCCCCCAACAGAAGGGTGGGAGCCCAGGCGCAGGCGCCGGCCAGAGCAAAGGTGGGTACCCAGTCGCGCAGCTGGAGCAGAGCGGGAATGCCCATATATCGGTGGGTTGCCCAGGTGTTGATACACAGGCAGAGGCCCGATGTGGCCAGGGCTCCCCAGCAGATGGCCTCGACGCTGATGAAGAACATACCGACGAGAATGGCGACCCCTAGGCATTTCTTGATGAGTTCCAGACGCAGAAAGAGGCTGTGCGGGCCGGCGGCTTTCAGCAGGTTAAGATTGATAATCTGCAGGTGCCAGGTGGCGTAGGAGATACTCAATATCTGCAGGTAGGGGGTGGATTCTTCCCAGCCGGGACCGTAGCATATCCGTACTAGTGGGGTGGCAAAGCTGGCGGCAAAGAAACAGAGCCATGCGATGGGCAGGGTGAAAAGGCGCATGTAGCGGCGGTAGACTCCGGCAATTTTCTGCGGGCTGTTCTGCAGAGTGGCCAGAATGGGGTAGGTGATCTGGTCGAGCATGTAGCAGATCACGGTGGGGCACATGGCGGCCAGCTGGGCGCCGTTTTTGTAGCCTGCCAGGTCGGCAGGGGTGTAGACCTTGCCGATGAAAAAGGCTCTTGCGTGGATGTAGGCGGTGTCGAGCAGGCCGGTGGCGGCCATGCGGCAGCCCAGGGGGGACAGTTCGGTGAATGAGGCGCGGCTGAACCGGAACTGTGGTTTCCACGGGCAGATGCACCAGAATAATACCGCAGTGAGCGTGGCGGAGATGATGCCTTGCACCATATAGGCCCACACGCCCCAGCCCTGCCACGCCAGCAACAGCCCCAGCGGCAGCGCCACCAGGGCAGCCCCCAGGCAGATGAGGGCTGGTGTCTTGAACTGCCGTTGTGCCATGTAGTGCGCCATGTGTACATTTACGCTGCTGCTTATCAGTATGATGAGAGCAGCTGTCCGCACTAGGTTGCAGAGCTGTGGCGCGTCAAAGAACGTGGCCAGGCCCGGGGCGCAGAAGAAGAACAGCAGCGCCATGAGAAAGCTCATGCCCAGGTTGAACCAGAACATGGTATCGGCATCTGCAACGGTGCGGTTCTGCTTGCGGATGAGGCTGCTGCCAAAGCCGCAGGCGGCCAGGGTGCCGGCGGCGGTAAAGAAGATGGCGGTGAGCCCCATGAGCCCCATTTCCTCTTTGCTCAGCAGCCGTGCCAGAACCATGCTGTATACCAGCGTGATGGGCTGCAGTGTGCATTTCTGCAACAGCATCCAACGTATGCCATGGGCGGTCTCTCGGGTAACTCGGCTCAAAATTCTATTTGGGGATGAATCCGATGGGATACCATATGAGATATGCTGCGACGAAAATACCAGATATGCACCAAGTATAAGCGGGAGCTTTAATGTGTATTTCGGGTAATTTTCTGCGAATAAGATAAGCGGTCAGATAGGAGAAAACAAGGTAATAAACAAGGTGTTCACAAGTATCATACCCTGTATGACCGGGGAGCATTTGGTAATGTCGATGAATTTTTAAGGTATCAATGAAGTTGTGTAAATCATGACAATTCAGCAGGGGGGCAAATAGGTCGTAGCTGTCTTGTGCAAGAAGCCTGCAACCAGTGATGCATGGGAAGAGAAGGTAGGCGATAATCCAGCTGTGCCGGGTGAGTATCAAAAGGAAAAAATAGAAGCAAGCAGTGGAATACCAATATGATATAGCGCCGGTTTCTCTACTCATCTGCTCATAAGTTAGCAGAATTGATATGCCGATGAGAATGAACCATGCCCAAAGAGGGACGGGCATCTGCTGTGAATCTTGTGTTTTCATTGTAGTAGAAAGCGGTTGTAACATTTGTCATTGATATAGTCAAGCTCTATAGATTGGCGCTTTTTCAGATTTGCTGATGAATAACGGCCGCAGAAATAAAGCAAATTTAGATAAAAAAGCAGTAGTTTAGCCTTGTGTTTGTTTGTGGTGCGTATCGCAAGTCGTTAATGCTGAATGGTATACTTAAATGTAAAGGCTGAATGGCTACTGGTTTTGCTTGCTCTCGAAATTGAATTTTGTCAGGTTGGTAATTGACGGACGATGAAACAAATATCCAGATGTCATCTTCATGAACTGGCTCAGACGATTGCTGACTTCTATGCCGTTTCCATTGCCTCCTTCACTCAGGATTGATAAATGGGGATTGCAGATAAGCTCAACGGCTCCATGAACGATACTCGGGATGGGGGCAACTCTGCACGAATAGAGTCGGCCAACGCGGCTATTAAACGCATCATGTCCCATTCTTGCGGGCTGGGTGACTCTCTTTACCTTTTTGACAAATTAGGACAAGTTCGTTTCTTCCGACATCCACTTCTGAGGTCGAAGTAAATCCCCATCAGTCGGAAAAACCCTATAGATTGATTTGAACTGTACATTTTCTGGTGGGTATGTTAGACTGGCGTTACGATGAAATGGATGGTGTGGTTGTTAACTATTTTTCTTGCTGTGTTGTTGAGCTTGCTGCATTTGCGGGTGGATATGGCAAGGTGGTGCGTTGATGGGCTGTTATCGGGTGAGTGGGAACGAGTGATACAGGTTAGTGTGATGGTGGTTCATGCCGTCGTATCGGTGTGGCTGCTGTTGGTGCTTTCATTGAAAAATCGAGTTGTTGCATATGGTGTTTTGCCGATGTGTGTGTTGCTATGGGTTGTACCCGCCTATTTGCATATGGCTATGGGGCCTTGTATGTATTCTGAGTTGATTACCGCTGCGCTGGAAACAGAAATTGCTGAACTGGTTCCCCTGCTGACTCCAGGAATGGTGGTGTTTCTGGTGCTTACATGCATAGGTGTGCCTGTGCTTATATATGTATATCGAAGGTATGCGGCACACAAAGTGTGGGTTTCTACTCGAAGGATATGGCTTGGGGCAGTGTTGTACATCGGGTTGACCAGTTTGTTTGTTCCTTTGTGTGTGACATGTTGTCCTAGAGCCTTGCTCCCATTCCTCTTTCATTCAGTATCCGAAACGAATGTATCAAGACTCTGGATACAAGAAAATCAGATGGCAACGATGGTGAATGAAACATGCCCTGCCTATGTGTATAGGGTGATGCTTCCATATTATAGGCAGTTTGCATTGGTATACCACCTTGTGGAATATTACAGGGTCAAGGATATAAAAAAATCGGAGTCCCTGACCTCTCGACTGTTGGTAGATGATGATGTAATTGTGTGCTTGGTTATAGGAGAATCCTATAGGAGTGATCACGCATCGTGGAATGGTTACAGACGAGAGACTCTGCCGAAGCTTTCAGCTTATCGACAGAATATTGTTAATTTCCCTTATTTCAAATCGTTTGCTACCTCAACCGTTTCTTCCATCTATGGCATCTTGTCCGATGCAACCTGCCAGCGAAGGACGGCTGACCATACATCTTTTCTGGGGGTAATGAAGAAGCATGGCTTTTCTTCGCGGTTGCTGCTGTGCCGGACTACTCACTGGGAATATAATCCTCATATTAATTCAGTTGTGGATGGGAAGTTTGAACAGGTGACGGAATGTGCCAACACTGCGGAAATAGAGGAGAATATGAATCAGATTGCCTGCAGCCCTGGGAAACACATGGTTATTCTGGAGGATGGGACTGGCCATGCTCCCTATGAACATGAATCGGAGTTCGGGTGCTTTGGAGACAGTAAGGTAGATAAGTACGATAATTGTCTTCTGCAGACGGATGATGTACTGGCAAGGGTGGTTAATAGCCTCAAAAACAGGAAGGCGGTATTGTTGTACTGTTCTGATCATGGGCAGTCATTTGGTGAGCAGGGATGCTACATGCATGGTGGAGCCCTTGGCGTTATCAAACAGCGCCATGTCTTTTCTTTTCTGTGGTATTCTGATGCCTTTGCCGAGAAACACCCAGATATGATTACCGCACTCAGACAGAATGCTGACAAGCCTCTTTCACATGACGATGTTTATCTCAGTGTTCTGTCTCTTGCCGGCATAGAATGCAGCTTGCCTGCATCGGGTTGCGAAGATTTTACTCGTCCTTTGAATCGGGAGCCGGTAACGGAGTTTTCTCTTGAGAATGAGTCCCGGCAACATAAGGAAGAGTAGCTGTATAAACCATGCTTGCGGATTTGCCAAGACGTTTATTGAAAAATGGCAGCGCGTTCTTTCCTTCTATTCCGAATACCATGATGCATACTCCTTTGTCGTGAAGTTTTTGCATTGTCGGGTGCTCTTGTTCAAATAGGCTGGCATTCGTGGCTATTAGGGGGAATGAGTGTTCTTGTGCCAGAGTCAGAGCTGCCAGGTGAGGAACGCTGAATGAGGGGTGGCGTATTCCTGCTTTGACAGCCTTTATGTAGTCGCGGAGAGAGAATATTTCGACGATGATGCGTTCGGGGTAAGGAATCTCTTTGAGGAGCAAATCAAAATTGTTGAGTTTGTCTGTAACAAGAATCATTTCCGGGTGCAGATGCATGATCTCCCGAATCATGGCTCCATTCAGGGGTGTTAGATTCCCATTTATCTTAAGTAGTTTTGCTTCGCTCCACGACATGGGAGTTGTGCGTTTTGAAGACGATGTGTGGGTGATAGAGCGGAAATAATCCCAGTCATGGGCTGCAAGTATTTGCCCATCTGTGGTTTCGAGAAGGTCGAGTTCTATGTGGGTAATACCTCTGGAAAGGGCATCGAGAACACCTTCTTTTGAATTCGTATATGAGAATTCCCCTAATCCACCACCATGTGCAATGATGGTTCCTCTGTCTGAATTGTAGAAGGAGGATTTGTTGGTGCTGCAATCATGGAAATGAGATGCCAGTTGAGAGGAGAAGTTACTCTTGCTTTCTGTGTATGCTCGGCAGATGCTGTATATCAGTGCTGCGAGCAGAACGAGCGTTATTCCCCAGCGTATTGCAATCGGTAATCTCCTATAGGATTGGAGTTGGTCGTTTTTTCTATGCGATATACAGCCCATTTTGTGTATGTTTCTTAAATTAAGGGACCAGTCTGTGACTGCTGGTGGAATTTAGAAGGATAATAGATTGGAGTTTTTTTGCAACTGCTTGAGTATGAGATAAACCTGTATATCGCATAGAAAATGCGATTGCCTACACCTTGGCTATTTCTTTATCTGCAGGTAGATGATGTGGCGTTGGTAGCGTGGGTCGGTGGAATCGGTGGTAAGCACCAGCCGGTTCAGCACGGGGCTGGCGGTGCTGTGGGGGGTGATGCTGACGGTGTATTCACTGCCTTTTCTGACGACCCTGGGGGTGTAATCAAAGGCTTCGCCGCTCAGCGCAGCGTTGGTGATATGGGTGATGGGGCTACCCTTGGGCAGGGTGATACGCAGTACCTGCGGGGTGGGTGCTGCGTTGCATTTCCATGCCAGGCTGCGGGCCGAGAGCAGGATGGCCTGCGGCACTCGGAATTGCATGCGAAGCGTGGTTTCTGTGCCGTTCTCTGTTTCGGCGGTTATGCTTTTTTCGACATTGCGGTCGAAGGTGCGGGTGTCGACCACGGCGGTGAGCCTGGAGCCGTTAATTCTGATCTTGGTGCAGTCGCAATGCGGCTTGGCGTCATCAATCTCCTCACCGGTTGTTTCAAAGATGACGGTTGCGCTCTGCTGGCCGAATTTCAGCGGCACCACCTGGGTGGGGCTCTTAAATGCAGCCTCTATGGGCAAAACCAGCAGGAATGGGAGGAGTAGTTTGTGCATTACGCTTGTTCTTCTTCCTTTTTCGCAAAGAAACTGGAGATGATGAAGAGCCCGGCGGCAATACAGACGCAGGAGTCTGCTACGTTAAACGAGGGCCAGTGGTAGCCGTAGGGGAACATGGCGGTCTTAATCCAGGGGAAGGAGAAATCCAGGAAGTCCACCACGTAGCCGCTCATGAGGTTTGTGAAGAAGCCTTTGTCTTCGGCTCCGGGAATGAAGAATCCTTGCAGCAAACGGTCGGTCATGTTGCCGATGACGCCGGCGGTAATGAGTGCCCAGGCGACGCGCAGAGCCCGGGTGGAGAAGAAGCCTTTGCGGAAGAGTCGGTAGAACCACACCAGCGCTATTATCTGTACGCAAAGAAATACGAAGGGTGCCCACACGGTGCCGTGGCCGGTGCCAAAGGCTACGCCGGTGTTGTGTACGCGTACCAGACAGAAATTCATGAATTCGCTGCCTTGAATCACAGGAATAATCTTGCTGCTGAAGCTGTGCTCCCAGTTGTAGGGGAAGTTCAGCACGACAGCCCATTTAGTGAGCTGGTCGAGGGCGTAGAGTCCGATGATGAGGAGGATGAGCCAGAGGGATACGCGGCGTGGCATGGGGGTGTACTGGGTTATGGGATGGCGACAGGCGCGCTCCCGTGGGTGGAGTGCGCCTGTCCGATGGCTTTGAATTTTCAGGTTCAGGCCATGACGGCGGCGCAGCGTTCGCAGAGCCCTTCGTTGTTTACGGCGGGTTCGTAGCGGCGGCAGCGGGGGCACATGGCGTGCGGGGTCATGGTGGCAGTGGCGGACAGTTCGGCACCGCTGGTTACCTCCAAATCGGCCAGGATGAAGAATTCCTTGGCAAACTGCTTGTTCTGCAGCAGGGTAAGCACGGCGGCGTATTCGGTGGTGGGTACGGTGAGGACAACGGCGGCTTCATTGTTCTTCTTGAATGCCTTGGCTTGAATCTGGGACTCGATGGCAACCTGAATGACGCTCTTAATCTGGAGCAGTCGCTCGAAGGTGGCGGTGAGGCCTGCGTCGAATGCCGGATCGGCGGTGGGGAAGTCCTGTTCGTGTACAGAACCGGCGTTGCCGGCGTGCTCCCAGGCTTCGTCGCAGGTGTAGGCCAGCACCGGGGCGAGCAGTTTCACCAGCACATCAAACACTCGGGCAATGGCAAACTGCTTGCTGATGCGGTGCGGGGACTCCGCGGCATCGCAGTACAGGCTGTCCTTGGTCATGTCGATGTAGAGGGCAGAGAGGTCGTTGGTGCAGAACTGGTTGATAGCCATGAATACTTTGCGGAATTCATAGTTGTCGTAGGCGGTGCGGACCTCGCGGATGAGGGTGTTGGTGCGTTCCAGAATCCAGGCATCGGTCGGGTCGAGCTGGGCGGGTTTCTCGCCCTTGTAGCCCTTCAGGTTGGCGAGCAGGATGCGCAGGGTGTTGCGCAGGCGGCGGTAGGGGTCGGTAATCTGTTTGAAGAGGTCTTCACCGAAAGGAACCTCGTTCTGCCAGTCTACGCTGCTGACCCAGAGACGCACGATGTCTGCACCGTATTTCTCGTAGAAATATTTGGCGTTGGTGGGCTTGGTGTAGGTGCCCTGGGCGCTCTTGGAAAGCTTGGAGCGGTCCTGGTTCACCACGAAGGCATGGGTGAGCACCTTCTTGTAGGGGGCGGTGCCGCGCCAGGCACAGGAAAGCATGAGCGAGCTCTGGAACCAGCCGCGGTGCTGGTCGGTAGCTTCGAGGTACACATCGCAGGGAGCGCAGAGTTCCGGGTGGCGCTCCAGCACAGCCACGTGGGAGCAGCCGGAATCAATCCACACGTCGAGGGTGTCCTTGCCCTTCTTGAGGTTGGCGGGTAGGCCGAGCTTCTCGCAGAGCTGCTCGCTGCTCAGTTCGAACCAGATGTTGGTGCCGTGCTCGGCCACGAGGTCGGCCACCTTGTTCACGATGTCTGCGCTCAGCACGGGCTGTTCATTTTCATCGAAGAAGACGGGCAGCGGTACACCCCAGGTGCGCTGGCGGGAGATGCACCAGTCCGGGCGGGCTTCCACGGTGCTGTAGATGCGGTTGCGCCCCCAGGCGGGCAGCCATTCGGTCTTGTCAATCTGCTCCAGTGCCATGCCGCGCAGCTTCTCCATGCTGATGAAGAACTGCTTGACGGCGCGGAAGATGATGGGGGTCTTGGAGCGCCAGCAGTGCGGGTACTGGTGGGTGAATTCTTCGCGACCCAGTAGGCGGTTGTCTTCCACCAGCAGGGTGATGATGTCTTCGTTGCTCTGGAATACGTGCTTGCCAACCAGGTGGGGTAGACCGCATTCGGCGGTGTAGTTGCCATCGTCATCCACCGGGGATAGTACGGGTAGGCCATAGACCATGCCGGCAATGTAGTCGTCCATGCCGTGGCCGGGGGCAATGTGTACAGCGCCCGTGCCGGCGTCGGTGGTTACGTATTCGGCGTTGATGATGAGGGATTCGCGGTTCAGGAAGGGGTGGCGGGCGGTGCGCTTCTCTAGCTCGCTGCCCTTGAAGGTGGCCAGCTCTTCCTGCAGTACCCAGCCGGTCTTGGCGCTTACGGTTTCGATGAGTTCGCGCACGATGATGAACTTGCGCTCGGCGCCGTCCTTGGTGTAGCGGCCGATGACGTAGGTGAAGTTCGGGTTGAGGGCGATGGCCAGGTTGCTGGGCAGGGTCCAGGGGGTTGTGGTCCAGATAATCATTTCGCAGCCATCAATGCCGCAGACCGGGGCGTCCATTTCAAAGGCTACGTAGATGGCGGTGGAGGTGTCCTCCATGTATTCCACCTCGGCTTCTGCCAGGGCGGTGTGGTGGGCGTAGCTCCACTGCACCGGCTTCATGGACTGGTACACGGCACCGTTTTCCACCAGCTTGGCAAAGACGCGCAGAATGTCGGCCTCGTACTTGGGCTCCATGGTGATGTATGGGTTGAACCAGTCACCAAATACGCCCAGGCGGCGGAACGACATGCGCTGCAGGTCGATGTAGCTGAGGGCAAATTCGGTGCAGCGGCGGCGGATTTCTGCGGGTTCAAGCCCTTGGAATTCCTTGACTACCTTGGCTTCGATGGGCAGGCCATGGCAGTCCCAACCGGGGATAAAGGGTGCATAGTAGCCCGCCATTGTCTTGCTCTTGACGATGAGATCCTTGAGCACCTTGTTCAGCGCGGTGCCCATGTGAACATCGCCATTGGCAAAGGGAGGTCCGTCGTGCAGCACGAAGCGGGGGGCGTTCTGCGCCTTGCGGCGCGTGGTAATTCGCTCGTAGAGCTTCTCATTCTCCCATTTTTCCAGACGTGCCGGCTCCTTGGTCGTGAGATCACCACGCATGGGGAACGTGGTGTCCGGCAGGAAGATGGTGTCTTTGTAGCTCTTGGCGTTTGTGGTCATACGCGCGTCATTCTACGCCCATTCTGCCCAAAAGTCAACACGTAAAGCTCTTTTATGCCGCCATGGTGCTACAAAGAAGCTCTCGTATCGGGCGGTCTTCGGGGGGGATGGCTATTTTGAGTTTTTGTTCCTGGGCCACCTTTTTTTCTTGATATAGGGGGGCGGGTATCAAGAAAAAAATCCGGATGAGGTGATTGAAGCCTCATCCGGATAGAGAAGATGGTGTTCCTGCGTTAGTTTTCTTCGGTTGGCTCCTGCTCCAGGTCACGCACGCGCTTGACCTTGGCGCCTAGCATCATGAGCTTTTCGTCCAGCATCTCGTAGCCGCGGTCAATGTGGTAGAGCCGGTGAATTTCTGTGGTGCCTTCGGCTGCCAGGGCTGCCAGTACCAGGGCTGCGCTGGCGCGCAGGTCGCTGGCCATGACCGGGGCGCCGGAAAGACCGCTTACGCCGGTGATGATGGCGGTGCCGCTGTCTACCTTGATATTGGCACCCATGCGTTTGAGCTCAGAGCAGTGCATGAAGCGCTGCGGGAAGATGGTGTCTTTCACCACGCTGATGCCGGGGGTGAGGGCAAAGAGAGCCGTCATCTGTGCCTGCATGTCGGTGGGGTATTCCGGGTAGGGATTGGTCAGAATCTTGCCGCTGCGCGGGTTCTCACCGGGGGCTACGAATACGGAGGTGCCGTCTTCGTTGTATTCGACGCGGTGACCACATTCCAGCAGCAATTCGGAAATGGCTTTCATATGTGGGCGGTACACGCGGTTAATCATGAGACCATCGCTCACCATGGCGGCGGCTACCATGAAGGTGCCTGCTTCGATGCGGTCAGGAATGACGGTGTGTTCGCAACCATGCAGTTTTTCCACTCCGTGGATGGTGATAGTGCGGGAGCCTGCACCTTCGATGCGAGCGCCCATCTTGTTCAGGAAGTTGGCCAGGTCTACCACCTCGGGTTCGCGGGCGGCAGATTCGATGACGGTGGTCCCCTTGGCCAGTACGGCAGCCATCATCACATTGTCTGTACCCAGCACGGTGGGACCACTGTCGCCTCGCATATCAATAGTGGTGCCGATGAGGCCGTTCGGTGCATCAATAACCAGATTGCCCCCCTTTACCTGCACGCGGGCGCCCAGTGCCTTGATGCCGCGAATGTGCAAATCCACCGGGCGGTCGCCGATGACACAGCCGCCGGGCAGGGGAAGAACACACTTTTTCATGCGAGCCATGAGCGGCCCCAGCAGGCAGATGGAGGCGCGCATTTTGCGTACCTGTTCGTAGGATGCCTTGTGGGAGATGCCCTCCGGGGATTCGATGCGTACGGTGCCGCTGGAGCGTTCTACTGAGCAGCCCAGCTGGCTGAGAATTTGCAGCATGTAGTTGGTGTCGGAAACGTCCGGCACGCGGGAGATGCGCACGGGCTCATCTGTGAGCAGAGCAGCAGCAAGAATGGGGAGAGAGGCGTTTTTGGAACCGCTGATATTGACGGAACCGCTGAGCCGGGTCCCGCCTTCTACGATGAGTTTATCCATGGTGTGTGTGATTCGCTGGTGTTTGGATTGTTGATACTCTAGCATACACCTGCGGGGCATGCAAGGAGAATCCGTCATTACTTCCTAAGAAATACGCGTGGATGTGGGCGAACTTATCAAAAAAGCCGCTTTCCTGTGCGGAAAGCGGCTTTCTGGTGATTTGCTCTATCTGTTCTGTGCTTTACAGCAGGGAGAAGGCGATGTTGAGGCCGGCGGTCACGATGGACACCATGCTCATGAGCTTGATAAGGATGTTCAGAGAGGGACCGGAGGTATCCTTGAAGGGGTCACCCACGGTGTCACCCACCACAGAGGCATCATGCACAGCGGTGTGCTTGCCGCAGTAGGGGGCATCGCCCGTCTCGATGTACTTCTTGGCGTTATCCCAGGCACCGCCGGAGTTGGCCATGAATACAGCCAGTACGAAACCACCGGCAAGACCACCAGCCAGCAGACCGAATACACCGGGAACACCCATGATGAGACCGGTGGCGATGGGTACGATAACGGCAATCATGGAGGGTACAACCATTTCGCGCTGAGCGCCCTGGGTGGAGATAGCCACACAGCGGGCGTAGTCGGCCTTCTTGCGGCCTTCGAATACGTCCTTGTCGCTGAGCTGGCGGCGCACTTCTTCCACCATGCTCTTGGCGGCGCGACCCACGGCGTTCATGGTGAGACCGCAGAATAGGAAGGAAAGCATGGAACCGATGAAGATACCAAGCAGTACCTTCGGGTTCATGAGGGTCACGTCGAACGCGGCCATGAACTCAGCAATGTTCATCTTGGCGACATCGGCGCTGTTGAGCACCTGCTCGCCGAAGAAGCTGGTCTTGAAGGTTTCACCGTAGTGCAGGGCGGCAATCTTGAGCTCTTCGATGTAGGAGGCAAGCAGTGCCAGAGCGGTGAGTGCGGCAGAGCCGATGGCGAAGCCCTTACCGGTGGCTGCGGTGGTGTTGCCCAGGGCGTCAAGGGCGTCGGTGCGGCTGCGCACGTCGTCACCCAGAGCGCTCATTTCGGCGTTGCCGCCGGCGTTGTCGGAGATGGGGCCGTAAGCGTCCGTGGCCAGGGTAAGACCCAGGGTGGAAAGCATACCCACGGCAGCGATGCCGATACCGTAGAGACCCATGCTCATGTTCTGAGCGGAGAAGGTCCATTCACCAGCAGCGCAGAGGTAGGCGCCGATGGTGCCGAGCACGATGAAGAGCACCGGCCAGCAGGTGGAAATCATGCCCACGCCGATACCGGAGATAATTACGGTGGCGGGACCGGTGGTGGCATTCTCAGCAATGAACTTCACCGGCTTGAACTCGAAAGAGGTGTAGTATTCGGTCACCTTGCCGATGGCGATACCCACCACCAGACCGATGACGATGGAACCCCACAGACCCAGCCAGTTCTCGATGCCGAGCACGTAGAGGACTGCGGCGGCAGCCAGGGCGATAAGCACGCCGGAAACATTGATGCCGAAGTTCAGAGCTGCCATGAGCTGGGTCTGGTTGGCTTCGGGCTTGGTGCGCACCAGGAAAATACCGATGACGGAAAGCAGAGCGCCGATAGCGCCGATGATCATGGGAGCCATGACAAGCTGCAGACCGGTTTCGTATGCCCAGCCGGCGGTGGCAGCAGCGGCTGCACCCAGAGCGGCAGAGGCCAGAATGGAACCAGCGTAGGACTCGTAAAGGTCAGCGCCCATGCCGGCTACGTCACCCACGTTGTCGCCCACGTTGTCGGCGATGGTGGCGGGGTTGCGGGGATCGTCTTCGTTGAAGTGGTACTCGGTCTTACCTACCAGGTCGGCGCCTACGTCGGCAGCCTTGGTGTAGATGCCGCCGCCCACACGGGCGAACAGAGCCTGCAGAGAGGCACCCATACCGAAGGTCAGCATGATGGTGGTAATCTGGGTCAGGCGGCTGATGCCTTCGCCGGCTACCAGACCGGTGTTGTCCAGAATCAGATACCAGGCGGAAATATCGAGCAGACCGAAGCCTACCACCGTAAGACCCAGCACAGCGCCGGAACGGAAGGCAAGCTGGAGGCCCTTGTTCAGGCCGTCCTTCTCATCACGGCAGGCCTGAGCCACGCGACCGGAGGCGTAGGTAGCCGTTTTCATGCCGATGAAACCAGCCAGACCGGAGAAGATACCGCCGGTGAGGAATGCAACGGGCACGATGTTGTTCTGAAGGCCATAGTAGGCCATGATGCCGAATACTACGGCGATGATGACGAAGAAGATGGAAACAATCTTGTACTGCTGTTTCAGGTAAGCCATGGCGCCTTCGCGCACATAGCCCGCAATCTCCTTCATGCGGTCGTTGCCCTCGTCGGCCTTCTTCATGTCGAAGAAGAACTTAGCGGCAAATGCCAGCGCGACGACGGATGCAAACGGCACTATCCAGAATAATATATCGGGGGTCATGTTCGTTTGTTTTGTTTGTTAAAATGGCTTTTCTGCAGGCACAAAAAAGCGCGATAGTCTACACTAAATGTACTGCTTTGGCAATCCGAATTTCGCGTGTATGCCAAAAAAATCGCGTTAGAAGGGTATGAAATTGATTTTTTCTTGACCCCGCTCTAGCTTGTGTGTATGCTGCAAGGTAACGGCACGGCGCCGATTGATTTTACTATGAAAGCAGTACTTCTTTTTCCCGGTCAGGGTGCCCAGAAGGTGGGCATGGGCAAGGATTTTTATGATGCCTACCCCGCAGCTCGCGAGATGATGGACGCGGCGGATGCTGCGCTGGGTTACCCGCTTACCAAGGTGATGTTTGAGGGCCCGGATGATGAGTTGACCCGAACCTGCAACTGCCAGCCGGCGCTTTATCTGCATGGTCTGGCGATTTACAAGGTGCTCAGCTCTCTGGTGGACATTGAACCGGTAGCGGCTGCTGGTCTTTCCCTGGGTGAGTTCACGGCTCATGCGGCCGCTGGTACATTCAGCATGGAGGACGGCCTCAAGCTGGTGCAGAAGCGTGGCGCTCTCATGGAGGAAGCCTGCCAGGCTGCTCCCAGTACCATGGCGGCCATGATTGGCGGTAGCGATGAAGCCGTGGCCGGGCTTGCGGCTGAGTGCGATATTGACGTGGCAAACTACAACTGCCCCGGTCAGACCGTGGTTTCCGGCTCTGTGGAGGGGGTTGATAAGGCGGTGGCTGGTGCCAAGGCTGCCGGTATCAAGATTGCCAAGAAACTGAATGTGGCGGGTGCGTACCACAGCCGTTTCATGAAGAGTGCGCAGGCGGCACTGCGCCCCGAGCTGGAGGCTACTCCCATGACCACCCCCGCCGTGCCGGTATACTGCAACTATGAGGCCCGCCCTGTGACTAGTGCCGCGGATGTGCGCGCCATGCTCGGGGAGCAGGTCTGCGGTTCGGTGCGCTGGGCTGCCTGCATGCAGGACCTCATCGAAAAAGGCGAGCGCCTCTTCATCGAAATGGGGCCGGGCAATACCCTGGCCGGTATGATGAGCCGCATCTGCAAGGAGGCTAAGGTGATTTCCATTCAGGATGTTGCTTCGCTCGAAGCAGCTGTTGCCGAGCTGAAGGCTCTGTAAACCTGCGCCGGAAAATTATTCTGATACCAAAAATGCCCCGCATTTCGCGGGGCGTTTTTGTTGGGTTAAAGCTCTGTGCGAGAGGGACTGACCAGGATATCCTTGCAGATATCCGGTAACATGAAGGTTGCATAGAGGGGTAAGTCAAAGAGTATTGTAGGGGCTCCGTTTTCTGCGGAAACAAGATTCTGCGATTGGTCGTTCATTGAAATCCTGACAGCCATGCGGGGGGTATATTTCCGGCAGTATGTTAGCAGGCTTTTGGCCTTTGTATTATTTTCTGCCTTAACTTCCAGGGGAATAACATTGCCACAAGTCTGAATGATGAAATCAACCTCAGCCTTGGTGCTCTCTGATTGCCAGTAATGTGGGGTGAAGTCAGACGCTGCTCTTATTTCCTGTTGTACATATTGTTCGGAGAGCGCTCCTTTGAATTCCCGGAAGATGGCGTTTCTTTCCAAAATAGAGGATATGTCCAGTTCGCATTTGGCGCCCAGAAGCCCTACATCCAGGAAATATAGCTTGAAGGCGCCATCCCGATATGCTCCTAAAGGAAGTGCTGGTTCGTTGATTCTATCTACCTTGTAGATGAGACCTGCTCGTTGCAGCCAATCCATGGCTGATTCCAGGTCGCGGGACCTCATGTTGTTCTGTACTTCCTTGTAGACGAAACGCTTGTTTCCCTTTGCAAGCTGTTGGGGTACGGATTCCCAAAGAAGAGATAATTTGGCAGCCAGGACAGTAGGAACATGTTTGCTGAAATCATTGGCATAGTTTGCCAGAATTTCGTTTTGCACACGCCGCACTTCATTAAAATCCTGCGTACGAAGGAATGTGCTTACTGCTTCCGGCATTCCTCCAATGTAATAGTATTGCTTTAACAGGAGACTCAAGCGGTCTGATATGAGCTTGAGACTGTTCCATTTCTGATTCTGAATGAAATCTAAGTCAAGGTCGTTGCCCAATGCCAACATGAATTCCTTGAAGCTTAAGGGACGCAGGGTCATAGTGTTGACCTTGCCTACCGGAAAACCTGTGCCGTGGTGTTGCTTTACCCCCAGAAGTGAACCAGCTGCCATCACATGATAATCCGGTAGATCCTCGCAGAAGTATTTCAATGACGTCAGAGCCGCAGGACATTCCTGGATTTCGTCTAGAATAATCAGCGTTTTACCTGCTTGTACTTTTGTCTTCGCTTCTGCCTGGATTAAAAGCAGAAGTTCTTGCATATCGAAATTGCTCGTTTCGAAAATGCGCCTCATGCGTTCGTTTCGGTCGAATCGGATGTATACTACGCTCTGGAAGTGCTTATGACCGAAATGCTGCATCAGCCATGTCTTTCCTACCTGTCTTGCGCCAAGCAGGAGGAGAGGTTTCCTTATAGGGCTGAGCTTCCACCGTTTGAGATCGGTTTCTAGTGTGCGTTTCATACTGCGTCTTTGCTTGTAGACGTATTTTACTTAATTTTAATGATAAATCAAGAATAATGCACGAAAATCGACCGAATAATGGTGTAAAATTGCACGAAAATCGACCGAATGAGGAAATAACGGGGGTGATGCGTGCCCGGATATTTGTCATGGTGGCGGTTATTGTCGGGAATCTGGTTGGCTGTGTCTTGACTTCACGCTCCGGTGGGTGTATGTTGCAGCTATGTACACCAGCTTCTTTGATGTGTTTTCCATTGGCATCGGTCCGTCGAGTTCGCACACTATGGGGCCGATGAGGGCCGCGGCGCGATTTGCCCGTGAGCTGGCAGAGCGCGGGGTGCTGGGGCAGGTGGAGACGGTGCGGGTGTGGCTGTATGGCTCGCTGGCGCTCACCGGGGTGGGCCACGGCACGCCCGGCGCGGTGGTGTATGGTCTGCTGGGGCTGGATGCGGAGAAGATGGAGATGTCTGCCACACCGGCGATTGCCACGCTGGCTACGGAGGGTAAGCTGCTCTTGAATGGTACGCATCCCATTACGTTCAGCGCCATGCGCGATATTGTGCTGGAGAAGGAAATCACGCTGCCGGAACATGCCAATGGCATGCGCTTTGTGGCGCTGGGGCAGGGCGGGGAGAAGCTTGCTAATGAGGTGTATTTTTCTATTGGTGGCGGCGCTATCCGCCGGAGTGATGAGATGAATGAGCTGCCGGAGCCTCCCCCGCCTGTGCCGTACCCCTTCGATTCGTGTGCAGAGTTGTTGCAGCATTGCAAGAGCGAGAATATGACTATTGCAGCGGTGGTGCGGTGTAACGAAATGGCTCTGCCTACGGGCATGGAGCTTCGCTCCCGTATCCGCAAGATTTACGATACTATGGATAAGGCGATTGAGCGTGGGGTCAAGACTATGGGGGTGTTGCCCGGCGGGTTGAAACTGCCGCGGCGTGCTCCGCGTATTTACCGTCGCCTGGCAGAGATGTTCCGCGAGAATACGGAAGATGCGCTCACGATTATTGATTGGATTAATCTGTGGGCTTTTGCCGTGTCGGAGGAGAATGCGGCTGGTGGCCGCGTGGTGACCGCCCCCACCATGGGTAGCGCCGGTGTGTTGCCTGCTGTTCTGCGCTATTACGAGCGTTTCGGACGCAAGGATGCCACGGTGGGACGCGAGCATGGGGTTGAGATTTTCCTGCTCACGGCTTCGGCTATCTGCTCGCTCTACCGCGCCAAGGCTTCCATCTCCGGTGCCGAGGTGGGTTGCCAGGGTGAGGTGGGCGTGGCGTGTTCCATGGCAGCTGCCGGGCTTACGGCGGCTATGGGCGGTACGAACGAGCAGGTGGCCAACGCGGCAGAAATTGCTATGGAGCATAATCTGGGGCTTACCTGTGACCCGGTATGTGGCCTGGTGCAGGTGCCCTGCATTGAGCGCAACGCCATCGGCGCGGTGAAAGCGGTGAATGCTGCACGCCTGGCGCTGCGGGGGGATGGCACGCACTTCGTAAGCCTGGATAGCGTGATTGCCACCATGAATGAAACCGGCCGCGCTCTGGCGGCCGGGTACAGGGAAACGGCTCTGGCGGGTCTGGCGACTAATGCGCTGACCTGCTAGCGCATCTTAATATTCATCCTGCGCGGCAACGGCTGTGTACAGCTTGTTCAGCACGGTATCGTAGACGCGGGCTTCCTCCTCGTCCAGAATGTTTCGCAGTTTTTCGTTGGCTTTCTGCTGGGCTTCTTCTACGGCGGCCACGGTGGCCTGGAAGCTCCTGGCAATGGTAATCAGTACGGTGCGGCGGTCGGTGGTGCTCTGGTTTCGCTCCACCAAGCCCTGGCTGATGAGGCTGTCTATCATGTGCGAAGCTGCCGAGGGCGACATGTTGGAACGCGCGGCCAGTGTGCTCATGGATATACCCTCCGGGTGCACCAGCGTGTAGCGGCGAATCTTAGCCAGCACGGAGCACTGGCGCACGCTCAGCTTCATCACCTTGTTGCGCAATACTTCGTTCATGGCTACAAAACCGGCGCGGTTGATGTAGTCGGTGATGATGCGCATCTTGTCTATCTGCTGTATATCCTCGTGCGTTCCGGACATGCTGCTATTCTACTCTTTAGATGCTTCCTTGTCAATGAAAACTCTTTATTGAAAAGATAAAAGCTTGAAAAGATAAAATAAAAGTCTTGACTCTGGTGCTGGAGCTTGTTACACTGCGTGCGTCTCGCTATGACCACACACCGTTACATCACTCGTTACAATGGACAGAAGGGGAGTCGCAATACTTTCTGCGGCTGGCGACTCTGTATAACGCGGCAGAAGGAGGTTTTTGTGCGTTATTTCACCGACCGCGAATATGAGACCCGGGAGAAAGCGCTGGCGGCAGCTTTGGAAATGCGGGATGTTATGCTGGCAGAACTGGCTCAGGGCCGTGATTTTGCATCGATATGCAGTAAATATAAAAAATGAATTCCTGAGCTCGTGATGGGGAATTCGGCTTGACAAAGTGTGGAAAATTACTATACTTTCGGCTCGATATGAAGCATGCTTCATAAACGGCAGATGAAGGACGTATTTTTCAGAGACAGACATCCGGTGTTCATCATGAAGATGGTGGCAGACCGCGCTGAGGCCCTGTTTGCTCAGCGGGTGGGGGGATTGCAGGTAACGGCGCCGCAGTGCCGGGTGCTGATGTATCTGGAAGCGAGAGGTGGAGCAGGAGTATCGCAGAGGGAGCTGGAGCATTATCTGGGTGTGAGCCACACCACGGTAAAGGGATTGCTGCAGCGGCTGGAGGATAAAGGGTATGTACGCACCGCGTTTGACAGCGCAGAGGATGGTCGCGTGAAACATGCCTACCTTACGGAGGAATTCTTACGTTTGCGTGAGGATACGCGCCATGCTTTGGAGGCATTTGAGAGCCAGCTGGTGGCAGGTTTTAGCGAGGTGGAAATGCAGGTGTTGCGGCAAATGCTGGAGCGGATATACCAGAATACCTTAACCCCGGAGCCCGAGGCTCCGTAATCGAAACATCAATGAACTCAAGACATATAGTGACAATAGCCCTTGGCGGGCTGGTGGCAACAACCGCGATGGTTGGTTGCAGGGACGAGGCTGGAAAACAAATGGGGCCGCAGGGAATGGCTCCCGTGCATGTAACGGTGATGCCGTTGCAGAAACGCACGGTGGAGCTTACGAGCACCTGGTTTGGGCATCTGCGCGGGGTGGAGCAGGCCGATATTCGCCCGGAGGTATCGGGCAGGCTGCTGGAACAGGTATACTGGCATGGCTCGCTGTGCGAGAAGGATGAAGTTTTGTTCCGCATCGACCCCTCCAACTATCAGGCCGCTTATGACCAGTCTGTGGCCAATGTGGCCGCTGCCAAGGCTGGTGTGATGCAGGCAGAGGTGGCTTTTGAGCAGGCACAGAAGGACCAGGAGCGATTTGCGGCACTGGTGCAGAGCGGTTCTGTTTCAGAGAAACAGTATTCTGATGCGCAGCACGCCGCTCGCCGCTGTGAGGCCGCCCTGGCCATGGCGAAAGCTCAGGTGGCACAGGCTGAGGCCGCTACCCAGCTAGCCAGGTTGAATCTGGATCGCTGCACGATTCGAGCGCCGTTCAAGGGACTTGCCACCAAGTCAAACGTGAGCGTGGGTGACTTTGTGACCGCTGGGCAGGTGGTGATGACCCGCATGTCCTCGGTGGACCCGATTCGCGTGGATTTCTCGGTGCCTGCCCGCCAGCTGAATGGGCTGGCAGAGCAGGAGACCTGCTTTGATATGCCGGATAAGATGAGTCCAGTGAGAGAGTTTGATCTGATTCTGGAAGATGGTTCCGTGTTTGAACACAAGGGTACCGTGCATGCGGTGGATAGCGAAATCAGCCAGTCTACGGGCACGGTGAAGTTTGTCGGTTATGTGCCGAATCCGCAGCTGCGCTTGCGTACGGGGGCTGCTGTGCGCGTGCGGGCCAGAACCGGTGAGCTGAAGGATGCTCTGCTGGTACCCTCGCGTGCGTTGGTTTCGTCGATGAATCACCGCTTTATCTATGTGGTGGCGCCGGATAAGACCCCGCTGGGCATCGATGTGAAGCTGGGCAAGGAGCTTGTGCTGGATATGCCGAATGGGGATGGCACAACGGCGCCCATGCTCATGCAGGTGGTGAGCGGCACGGTCAAGCCCATTGAGGAAACGCTCAGGGAAAACGGCATTGCTAGTGTGGAAGAGGCACAGGTGATTGTGGGCGGTGGCCAGATGGCTGCTCAATATGCCATGGCAAATACCGCGATGCGCAAAGAGGGCGCCACGGGTGGCTTTGGCACGGTGATTCCCCAGCCCTTCGTCTATGAGATGCCCACCAGCACTGTTCATTCGGTAACGGCAGAAAAAAAAGCAGAATAACATGAGCCCGTTTTTCATTAAACATCCCGTTATTGCCACGGTGATTGCCGTGGTGACCACGCTGCTGGGGATGGTGTGCCTGGTAAATCTGCCCATTTCGCAATACCCGGAGATTACGCCGCGTACCATTCAGCTCATGGCCATGTTCCCCGGGGCAGATGCCAAGGCAGTGGCCGACTCGGTGGGTACACCGCTGGAGCGCGAGATTTCTGGTGTGCAGGGCATGGATTACATGACCTCCGTTTCATCGAATAACGGTGTGTACTCCTTGCAGGTGGTATTCAATCCTGGGACTAACCCGGATCTGGACCAGGTGTTCTCCAATATGCGCTATGGGCAGGCTTCCTCGCAGGTACCGAAGGAGGTGCTCAATTCCGGCGTGACGATTCGCCAGCAGCCGGGCCTGCCTATCATGATTTATTCGCTTTACTCTCCGGATGACAGCTACAACTCCGTGGATCTGGCCAACTATGCCCAGGCGAAAATGGTGGATGAGCTGAAGCGTGTGGAAGGTGTGGGTGAGGTGATGGTGTATGGTGCCGGTCGCTACGCCATTCGCATCTGGCTGGATACCAATACCATGACCCACTACAACGTTACCGTGGGCGAGGTACACGCTGCCATTGCAGCTCAGAATACCACCAACCCCGGCGGTAAGGTGGGGGCTGACCCCGTGCCTGATGGTCAGGAAAAAACAATTGCCATCCGCACCCAGGGCCGCTTGAGCGACCCCGCCGAGTTCGAGAACATCATTGTGCGCCAGGTGGGAGACGAAATCATCTACCTGAAGGATGTTGCCAAGGTGGAGCTGGGCTCTGAGAACTACTCTGCTACCGGCCGACTGAACCGCAAGGTATCTGCCGCTGTGGTGATTTTCCAGACTCCCGGTTCCAATGCCATTGCCACGGTGGACCGCCTGCGCAAGACATTTAAGAAACAGGCCTCCATCATGCCGCAGGGTGTGACCGGTGAAGTCTCACTGGATACGACCACCGCCGTGCGTTACTCCATTGAGGAAATCAAGCGTACATTCATCGAGGCCATTATACTGGTGGCGCTGGTGGTGTTCATGTTCCTGCAGAACTTCCGCGCCACGCTCATTCCGCTCATTGCGGTGCCGGTGTCGCTTATATCAACCTTCTGTGTATTTCCGCTGCTGGGCTTCTCGCTGAATACGATATCGCTGCTGGGTATGGTGCTGGCCATTGGCCTGGTGGTGGACGATGCCATTGTGGTGGTGGAGGCGGTGCAGCACCATATTGACAAGGGGCTGAACCCGCGCATGGCTGCGTTTGCTGCCATGCAGGAGGTGAGCGGCCCGGTGATTGCCATTGCCCTGGTACTGGCGGCTGTGTTCCTTCCTGCCTTGCTGCTGGAGGGTATTACCGGAACCTTGTTCAAACAGTTTGCCATCACCATTGCGGTATCGATGCTGATTTCGGCGTTCAACGCCCTCACGCTTTCGCCCGCGCTGTGTGCGCTCATGCTCAAACCGACGAACCAGAACCGCAGCATTTTCAAACCCTTCTACTGGCTGTTCAACAAGTGCTACGACTGCACGGCCAGTGTGTACGTGAAGATATGTGGTGGTTTGTGCCGCAAGCTTCTTATCTCCCTGCCGCTGCTCCTGGTGTTCTGGGCGGCTATTGTCCCCATGTCCCGCATGGTTCCCAAGGCTTTCCTGCCGGATGAAGACCAGGGATTCCTGCTGGCGGCTCTGGTTATGAAATCCGATACCTCGCTGCAGGTGGCTTATTCCGAAAACAAAAAGTTTGAAAATGCCCTCAGTGACCCCGCGGTGAAGAATCTCACTACGGTGGTAGGTATCAATATCCTCAACAGTGTGCAGACACCGGGCGCCTGCATCGCCTTCATTGAACTCAAGGACTGGAAGGAACGCTCCGAAACGGCCGCTGAGGTGCAGAAACGCCTGGAGGCCAGGCTGCATAATGCCGCGCTGGACGGTATCCCCATGGTGCTGATGCCGCCGGCCATTCCCGGCGTGGGTACAGCAAACGGCGTAACCATGGTGCTCAATGACCTGGAGGGGCAGGGGGTGGCCTTCCTTCGTGAACAGGTGCTCAAGTTCGAGACCGAAGCCCGCAAACGCCCCGAGGTGGCCGTCTGCATGGACATGATGATGGCCGATACCCCGCAGAAATTTGTGGAGCTGGATAAGGAAAAATGCAAGTTCCACCGCGTGGATATTGCTACGGCCAACAACCTGCTGGCTACTTATAACGGCTCGGCCTTTGTCAATTTCTTCAATGCATTTGGCCAGCAGTGGCAGGTCTACATGCAGGCACAGGGCAGTGACCGCGTCAGCCTCGATAAGATGGACGGCTTTTTTGTAACCAACCAGGACGGTGAACGTGTGCCGCTTTCTGCTCTGGTGAATATCAAAGATATCGCCGATACAGAGTTTGTGATGCACCACAATATCTACAATTCGGCCAAGCTGAACATCATGCCTCGGCCGGGGGTATCTACTCAGCAGCTCATGGAAGCTATGGAGAAAGTTTATGCCCAGACCATGGACCCCTCCAAGGTGGGTATGGATTACCAGGATATGTCATTCCAGGAAAACAAAGTGCGAAACGGCACCGGCCTGGCAACTATCTTTGCTATGTCTTCGGTGTTCGCGTTCCTGATTCTTGTGGCGTTGTATGAGAAGTGGACTCTGCCGGTTTCGGTGTTCCTCACCGTGCCCATTGCCGTGCTGGGGGCTTATGCCGGGTTGTATTGGATGGGAATGGAACTTAACCTCTATGCCCAGGTGGGGCTGGTTATGCTGGTGGGCCTGGCGGCTAAGAATGCCATTCTCATCGTGGAATTTGCTAATCTGGAAATGCAGCGCGGGAAGGAGCTGCTGGCAGCCACTCTCTCGGCCGCGCGCCTGCGTCTGCGCCCCATTCTCATGACTTCGCTCGCCTTTATCCTGGGCTGTGTGCCACTGATGCTGGCTTCCGGTTCCGGGGCGTTGGCCCGCTGCTCCATCGGTACGGTTGTTGTAGTGGGCATGACCGTGGCCACCGTGGTGGGTGTATTCCTCATCCCCTGTTCCTACGTGTTTATCATGCGCTTGTTCCGCATACGATTCAAGCCAGTGACGCTGGAGGAAGACCTCGATGAAGTGGGTGCCCGTGAATATCTGGCAGCTCACAAGAACGACGAATAATATGCTCCCGTTAGTAGAATATACTTGACAATATCAACAACATAGTTAATATACCACTAGATATGAAACGCGCTCTGATTCTCAGCCTTGCAGGTGCCGCTGGCCTGGTGGCCTCCTGTTCGTTTGGTCCTATCTGGTCAAAGCCGGAGATGCCTGTACCCGCAGAATTTCGCGGGGCCGGCCTTGCAGGCAGCACCATGGCAGACCTGCCCTGGCAGCAGGTGCTCAGGGATGCAAATCTGGAACAGTTGCTGAATGATGTCTTTAACAATAACCGCAACCTGGTGGCCATGATGCATAATGTGGAGTCTGCTCGCCGCTATATCACCATAGCCAAGGCTCCGCTTTTCCCCTGGGTTGGGTACCTGGGGCAGGCCAGTAGGGGTGCGGCATCTCCCTCTTCCATCACCTCCGCACATGAAACAAAGATTCCCGGTGCTGCAGGTTTTAGTGCTTCCTGGGAAATTGATTTGTGGGGCAAGGTGCGCAAGGGTGTGGAGAGCGCCGAGGCTCAGGCTCTTGAGGCCGAGGAGAGCATGAACTACATGCGAATTTCGCTCATGAAGCAGGTGGCATGCGGGTATCTGCAGCTCATTATGCTGGATGAGCAGCTCAAGATTGCGAAGTCTGCTGTGGAATCCTACCGTGAGTCGCTGAATCTTTTTGAGAATCAGTTGGAAAATGGCGTGGCGGATCGCTTGCAGACTGCTTCTGCTCAGGCTGCCCTTTCTGCTGCTGAAGCGCAGATTCCCAACCTCCAGATGCAGATTACCGAGTTGGAGAACACGCTTTCTGTGCTGGCAGGGCGCATGCCCGGTTCAATTGCCCGCAGTGGTAACATGATGGCGTTTGCCAGTGCCAGCAAGGTGTCTGCCGGCATCCCGGCAGATGTCATTGCCCGCCGCCCGGATATTCGTGCGGCTGAGCAGAAACTGCGCGCAGCCAATGCTGAAATTGGCGTGGCTATTGCCAATTATTTCCCGAGCATCAACCTGACGGGGCTGGCAGGCGTTGCCTCTCCTGACCTGCGCCATGGTCTGAGTCGCAGTAAGGATGGCTGGGGTATTGGGGCTAATATGAGCGGCCCGATTTTCCAGGCCGGACAACTGCGCGCCAACGAGAAGATGAAGCGGGATGCCTTCCTTGCAGCCAAGGCAAATTACGAGGAGACTGTGCTGAGCGCTATGTCTGAGATTTCCACCACGTTGGTGCAGCGCAGCAAGCTGCGTCAGATTATGAAGCGGCAGGAGCAGGCTGTGGCTGCCTACCAGGAAAGCGTGAAGCTTTCCAAGGCTCGCTACGCGCAGGGGCTGGCCAGCTACTACGAGGTGCTCACCGCACAGCAGGGGCTTTTCCCGGCACAGACTCAGCTGGCGGCCTATCGCTTCCAGTACGCCGCTTGCGTTCCCACCCTCTACACTCAGCTGGGGGGCGGTTGGCAGACCAAGTAAGGGAGACGTGCTGAACGATATTTTCAAAACCGGTGGTTTCGCCACCGGTTTTTTGTTGGCATAATTCCGGTTTGACCATTGGGCTGGGGTGTGGTATTGTCTAAGGCGTTGGTAGTATGGAGGCTCTTAATTTATATCTTCAGGATGTAACCATGGCAACCCCTTGGCTGCTGCCCCTGTTTTTCGGATTGTTCGGGGCGTGTGTGGGGTCGTTCCTGAATGTGGTGATATACCGCATGCCGCGCGGGCTGAGCGTGAATGAGCCCCGGCGGTCGTTCTGTCCGCAGTGCGGGACTCCGATTCCGTGGTATCTGAACCTGCCGGTTATCAGCTATGTGCTGCTGCGTGGGCGCACGGCATGCTGTGGCAGGCATTATTCGGTGCGATATTGCCTGGTGGAGCTGGTGTGTGCGCTGCTATTTTCCTATATTGCCTGGAATTTCTGTATGGAGGATATTGTGTCCCAGGTGTTGCTCTGCATATGGGCTGCGGTGATGCTGGCTTGCCTGTGCATAGACTGGGAGCAGATGTTGGTGCTGCCTGGCCTGGCATTGATTGCCACGGTGGCCGGGGTGGGAGTATCGCTGCTTTCGCCGTGGGTTTGTGGGGCGGGGCTGGTGGCATGGGAGGGGCTGCAGAGCAGCCTGGCGGGTGCGTTTGGTGGTTTTCTGCTGTTCCGCCTGGTGGCAATGGCTGGAAAGCTCTTTTTCGGGCGTAAGCAGGAAGCCTATGATACCCCGCAGGATTGGGTGCTTCGCCAGGCGGCAGATGGGGAGGATGTGGAGCTTCTTATTGGTGAGAAACGCTTGTTGTGGAGCGATTTGTTTATGGAGAACTCGAATCGTTTTACATTGACGAATGCCACCGTAAACTTGCACGGTCAGGTTTCCGGTAAGCTGGTGTTTACGGTTGATTCTCTTATCCTGCCGGATGGTACCCCGGTGTCTCTGGAAAAACACGACGAGCTTCGCGGCACCTGCGGCGGCTATACTGCCCGCAAGGAAGCCATGGGAAGCGGAGATGCCTGGCTGGCGCTGGCTATCGGTGCGCTTTGCGGCTGGCAGGGCGTGGTGATGGCGCTGGTGCTGGGGAGCTTTATCGGTATTGCTGCGGCGCTGGTGGCGCGCATCGGTCGCGGTACTCCCATTCCCTTTGGCCCGGCTCTTATCACCGCTGCGTTTATCTGGCTTTTTTATGGCGTTGCGCTTAGCGATTTCTACATGAGTTGGGCAGAGAGTCTTTTCTGTATGTAAATTTACTTATGCCTTTACCTGATTTCAGCACCTTTCCTCTTTACCTGGCCCCTATGGCGGGGGTGACCGACCCGATTTTCCGCACACTTTGCAAGGCTGAGGGGGCGGATGTGATGGTGACGGAGTTTGTATCGGCCGAGGGGGTGTTGCAGGCCTGGAGCCGCAACCGCCGCTATGTGGAGTTTGAGGATGCCCACCGCCCGCTGGGAATCCAGATTTTTGGCTCGGTGCCGGAGCATTGTGCCGCCGCTGCCCGCATTATTGTGGATGCGATGCACCCGGATTTTCTGGATATCAATGCCGGTTGCCCGGTGCCCAAGGTGGTAGGAAAAAATGGCGGTTCCTCGCTGTTAAAGGATTTACCTTTGCTGCAACGCATTGCGGCGGCTGTTGTGCAGGAGCTGGGAAATGAATGCCCGGTGACTACCAAAATCCGCATTGGCTGGGATATGGAGCATATCTGCGCTCCGGAAGCCGTGCAGCGTCTGGAGGATGCCGGGGTGCAGGCTATTGCGATACATGGGCGTACTCGTTCTCAGCAATATGGTGGGAAGGCCGATTGGAAAATGATTGACCACTGTGCCCGTCTGGTGCGTATTCCGGTTATCGGCAATGGCGATATATGCGCCCCGCAGGACGTGCAGCGCGCCCGCGAGACAACGGCTGTTTCGGCGGTGATGATTGGGCGCGCCGCTATGAATGCCCCCTGGATTTTCCGCCAGGCTAAAGAATACCTGCGCTCGGGCTGTGTGCCTGAACCACCTGCTCCTCAGGAGCGCATTGAGTTCATGCTCCGCCATACCCGCATGGCGTTGGAGAGCTGCCACTATGGTGATGAACTGGTGACCATGCGCGCTATGCGCAGCCGCCTGCTGGCCTATGCCAAGGGAATCCCCGGTACCAAAGCATTGAGGCCACAGCTTTCGCGTGTGGCCTCGTATGATGAGCTTTGTACTATCCTGGATGAAGTCCGGGTGTAGTAGCGCGTGTTTTTTACATCTTGAACTGCTCGCCCAGGTAAATTTTGCGGGTCTTGGGGTCGTTGGCAATTTCTTCTGCATTGCCTTCCTTGATAACCTTGCCTTCAAACAGAATGTAGGCGCGGTCTACAATGCCCAGGGTCTCGCGCACGTTGTGGTCGGTAATCAGGATGGAGAGCCCATCTGTTTCGCGCAGGGAAGCCACGATATGCTGAATATCCTGCACGGCGATGGGGTCCACACCGGCGAACGGCTCGTCGAGCATGAGCAATTTCGGGTTGGCTGCCAGGGCTCGCGCAATGGTAAGACGGCGCTTTTCACCACCAGAGAGCTGGATGGACTGGCTCTTACGCAGGCGCGTGATGTTGAAACGCTCCAGAAGCTCATCGCACTTGGCTTTCTTTTCCTTGCGGGTGAGATCGGCGCGTGTTTCAAGAATGGCCATGAGGTTTTCGTTGACCGTGAGCTTGCGGAAGATTGACTCTTCCTGGGGCAGATACCCCATGCCCAGGCGTGCACGCAGGTGCATGGGCAACCCGGATACATCTTTGCCGCAGAAATCAACGCTTCCTACATCGGGTCGTACAAGACCTGCAACCATGTAGAACGATGTTGTCTTGCCGGCACCGTTGGGGCCAAGCAGACCTACGATTTCGCCAGATTTCACGGTGAAGTTCACATTGCTCACCACCTGGCGGTCACCGTAGGATTTGCAGAGGTTATTAGCACTGAGAAGGATTTCTTCCATAGTTGTTCGTTGGTTTACTTCTGTTTTTTCTGTTCATTAAGCTGCTTGCGGATCTCGGTGGCGTATGAGGTGTGTTCTTCGCCAGTGATGGTGGCGTTGTTATCTGCGTCAATGATGATAGCAGCTCCCTTACCCGAGGCCTTGTGTGTGTTGTGGAGGTCTTCCAGGAACACCTCTTTGCCGCTCAGTATCTTCTTGCCTGTCTTTGCGTCGACGGTGAGTTTGTCGCCTGTGGCGCGAAGCAGTCGGCCAGACTTGTCTTTACCCGCTACCGCTACGTTTCCATATGCGGTTGCGTATTTGATGCTGCCCAGCATCTTGTCGGTACCCTTCTGCTCGGTGTCCATGAGCAGGCGCACCGCACCGGAATTCTGCATGGAGCCTGTATCCGTCTGCACGGTACAGCCGGAATTAGTGGTGGCTTCCTTAATGCCGGTGTAGTTGAAACGCAGCCCTGCAAGTCCCTTCTTTTTAGTTGAGGGGGGGCGTTTGTCCTTGGAGACAAGTTTGGCGCTCATAGGGCCATTGGTGGTCAGAATGCCGCTTTCGGACTGCAGACGAGTGGCGCTTCCGGTTTCGAGGCGGTCTTCAGCTCGGACCAGCAGGACATAGTCCCTGCACCTGGCGGTAGTTGTTCCCTTGTCGGTAAGCAATTTGGTTGTAATATCTGCACCTCTGAGCCGCAAGTCTCCATTAGATGATATTTCTATGGTGGCTGCCTCACCTTTTCTGGGTTGAGATTCAACCCGGTTCCCATTGTACAGTGCGATGAGAGGCGTATCAACGGCTCCTGTTATCAGCGTTTCACCAGTAATCAGGTCGCTCACCACGGTTTCTGCTTTCAGCTCGCCAATGCATTTGCGGGTGCCTGGTTCGTAGCGGTGCGCTATGACATTGCCAGTAGCGCGTGCTCGCGATACGTCCTTATACTCGGCGATGGCAAGATTGGGCATGCCGGGTTTCGGAGTCTGTTTCCTGGCGCCTTCCTTGCGGGAGAGTATCAGATGCGTGGGGCCGGTGCTGCTGAAATCCATTTCATCATCGGCCATGGTGATGCCTTTTTCTGTGTTGATTGTTCCTAAATCAGCACGGAATATGATGGTGTCATTGGCTTTGAATGTGCCGTGCAGGGGGGTGCCTGAATCATTGCTGACGCGGACATATGAACCGTTTACATCCTTGCCGCGCAGCTCGATGTCTCCATTCTGCAGCAGGTGAATCCCTTCATCTGCATTGGCTACGTAATCGCCATGGGCCAGGTGGCACTTCTTGCCCAGAAGGGAAAGTTCACCAGTTTTGCCGTTGTAGTGTAGTTCATCGCCCTCTGCCCGGGTTGCGGGGCGGCCTTCGCGGGCACTGGCTATTGCTACGACTTGCCCCTTGGCCACGGCGTTGTCTACGCCTTCAAACTTTAAGCCAGTGAACTGGCTCATGAAACTTTTCTTCTTTGGTGTTGTGCTTTCTTCCTGCTCAGCAGGAATGAGCAACACCGTGAGCATCTCGGTGCAGTTCAGCGTGCCTTGCGGCCCTGTGTACTGGCTCTTGCCTGGCGCGTATACGGTGTGCGTTTCGGCGTGGTAGAATAAGTGACCGCCTTCTGTGCGCAATTCGCTGGTTTCCCCCTTCTTGTTGGTCATGCACAGGAAAATGTCCTCACCTTCCATGAAGATGTTGCCCTGGGGGTCTGCCAGGATTCGGGGCTGATTCCCATTGGCCTTATTGACAATCTTGACAAGGTTTTTCCCCATTGTCAGGTGGATTTCGCCACCCTCATTCGGAGAATAGAGCAGAATGGCATTATTGACCGTATCTGCTATGGCATTTTCTGTCACGACGTATGTTTTCTCTCCCGTAAAGGGCTCGTCTGAGGTTTCCGGAACCTCTGTGACAGTTTCTTCTGGTTTTGCCGCGGGAGTGGGTTCTCCCATTTTCTGCTCAGCCGGGTTGTTGATATCAGCCGGGTTGCTTTTCTGCTTGTTATCAATTGCAGTAGCGGGTAAATTGATAAGCAGTTGTTCCTTGGCAGCGAGTTCCAGACGCGGGTCCTGCAGTCTTACGTTTCCGAGGTAAACAACTCGCGATTTTGCGTTGTCAAACAACATGCCAAGCTCAGAGGTCACCAGGGTTTCACCTGGTGCTGCTTCTTCCTTTGGTTGTTCGTAGGCTTCCGTGGGGGGGGGCAGCTCTACGCCCAGTTCGTCCAGGTCTGCCTTTACCTGGTTGAATGCTTCACTCCAGTTGTAAGCCTGGGTGCGGGCTGTTTCCATATCAACACTGTATTCTGCAGCTGTGGCGCAGAATACGGGAATCATCAGGGTTGTGATGACTGCGGCTTTCATTTCTTCTTGCTGCCTTTCTTTTGGGTAAGCTTAGCGGTGGCTATGGTTGTCCTGACCGGACCACGCAGGAAGCCCTTGCGGCTTGCTGTGCTAAAGACAACTCCCTTGCCCCTGGCTGTAAAGCGGGGGTCTATGACCTCTGCCTTGCCTGCGGTGTGTGCCAATTTGGTGGCGAAGCTGTAGGTGATATCGCCTGCTTCTACATCTGTTTCTATACCGTCTTCTGCGTAGAGCGCGGCCAGCACTTTCTCCATGATGATGGTCTGCCGATCCTTGACTACCATTTTATCAGAAGTAAGCAGAGTGGTTACACGGTGGTTTTCGTACCGGGGAATCGAGATGCCTTCCACAACTGTGCCGGGAGGCATGAGCTGCAGAGCAGGGAATTCATCTGCCGCGGTGGCAGATGCGGCAAGCTGCCCCTGGCTTTGCAGGGGCAGGAGCAGTGCCGAAAGGAGTATCAGGTGTTTTCTCATCAGATGGTGGCCATCTGCTGGCATGCCTTGCGTACCAGCATGAGGTTGCTGAGGATTTTCTCGAGATCTTTGAGGTACACCTGGTTGGGGCCGTCGCTCATGGCGTGGTCGGGATCCTTGTGTACTTCCATGAATACGCCATCAATCCCCATGGTCATGGCGGCGTTGGCCAGCACGGGGGCCAATTCGCGATCGCCACCAGTGGCTCCGCCCAGACCACCCGGGCGCTGCACGGAGTGAGTGGCGTCGAACACGACAGGGCAACCGAACTTCTTCATCCAGTACATGCCGCGCATGTCTACAATGAGGTTGTTGTAGCCGAAGGAGGTGCCGCGCTCGCAGAGCATATATTTATCGCACCCAAAAGCTTCCATCTTTTCGCAGATGTTCTTGCAGTCCCAGGGGGCAAGGAACTGGCCTTTCTTGATGTTGACCGGGCGCCCGGTCTTGGCGCAGGCCTCAAGAAGGTCGCTCTGGCGACTCAGGAATGCGGGTACCTGGAGCAAATCGACATACTGTGCGGCGTATTCGGCCTGCTGCTCGGTGTGTACGTCGGTCACCACCGGGCACTGGAGTTCCTTGCCGATTTCGGAGAGAATGCGGCATCCTTCCTCGATGCCGGGGCCGCGGAAGCTCTTGACGCTGGTGCGGTTGGCTTTGTCGTACGAGGCTTTGAAGATGAACTGGACGCCGAGCTTGGTGCAGATTTCCTTGATGGCCGTGGCCATCTCCCAGGCAAAGGCTTCATTCTCAAGAGAGCAGGGTCCGAGCAGGAAGAAGGGCTCCTGCCCGCCGATGACTACGTTCTGGATGTTGAATGACATGGTGAAAGTTGTTTCGATGCGTACATTATGCCGCAAGCTTGGGATGAAGTCAATGAGATTTCGCTCCGCGCGGGCGTAAAATTGACACCGTTTGACAAATATGCCGTATGTTGTCAGTTGTTTCATCCTGACTTGTTTATGTATCGATGTGTTATGTCTCGCTTGTGAAAAGTCTATAATGTCAAATGGTTGCGCTGCTTTTTTTTGTGGAAAGGAGAACCGGACTCCCCCTCTTCTTGCTGGAGTTTTTTTTCTGTATTATCCGTATCCTTTCCCTAACCTGCCATGAGGGCAGGTGACAACATTCTATGAAAAAAGATAATGACACCCCCGCCAATGGTTCCGTCTCTGACGTGAATGCCGCCGATGTTACCAACATCACCCCCGAAAACGCAGCAGTAATCGCTTATGCCAACCTCAATTCCGGCACCGATTGTGCCACAACCTCTGATACGACTATGAATAAGTCCTATACGACCAAATGCAGTGTGGCTCGCCACAAGAAACCGTCCTTTACCATCTCCGGTGAGGCAGGTCATCAGACTCGCCGAGTGGAGCACACCGGGGCAGTACACGAAACGGTATACGATATTTATGGTCGAGTGATTGCGGAATCCTCTCTCTGGGCGGGTGGATAGAAGCGACTCACCACTACTACTTATCGCGTAGCCGGTTCCTCCAATACTGGCCCTGCCAAGGTGGTACACAGCGTAGTGACTTTGTCTGGTAGTGTAGTGGATATGAAGACGGACACCTACACCTATACGGAAGCCGATGCTTCTCCCGCTGAATAATAATTTTGCAGCGTGTTGCCAACTAGCTGTACTACAAGAATTTTAAAACGGTTGGTAGAAACTATGGAGTTCATGATGTAAAAATGATTTACTGGTGATTTTGGGCTTGCATTTTGTGCCGGAACATTGTAACTTACGCCGCCGCTTTAGCGGAGCAACCTGCATCTATCATGGAAACAACACGAATTCAGCGCGCCCTGCTTTCCGTTTCGGACAAGACCGGGCTTGATAAGTTTGCCAAGGGCCTGGTGGCCCAGAATGTTCAGCTTATTTCCACCGGTGGCACCTGCCGCTACCTTATGGAACTGGGCCTGCCGGTTACTGAGATTTCTGACTACACGGGGGCTCCTGAGCTGTTTGACGGCCGAGTGAAGACCCTGCACCCCAAGGTACACGGTGGCCTGCTCCAGCGTCGCGACCTGGAGGAACACCAGCAGCAGGCTAAGGATAACAACATCCCCACCATTGACCTGGTGTGCGTGAACCTGTACCCCTTCGAGGAAACAATCGCCAAGGAAGGTGTGACTCTGGCCGAGGCTATTGAGAAGATTGACATCGGCGGTCCTTCCATGCTGCGCTCCGCTGCCAAGAACTACGCTTCTGTGACTGTGGTTTCCGACCCTGCCGACTACGATACCGTGCTCGAGGAAATGGAAAACCACCAGGGTAACACCACCCTGAAGACCCGCGAGAAGCTGGCGGTGAAGGTGTTTATGCGCACCTCTGCCTACGATACCGCTATCTCCAACTACCTGGGTCACCGTGCCGAGGACAGCACCAAGAACAACTTCACGGTTTCGCTGCCCTTCAACCAGACTCTGCGCTATGGTGATAACCCCCACCAGCCCAGCGTCATGTACGGTAACTTCGACTCCATCTTCACCCAGCTGCAGGGTAAGGAGCTTTCCTACACCAACATTCTGGACCTGGATGCCGCAGCTTCCCTTATCATGAACTTCCGCCGTCCTACGGTGGCTATCCTGAAGCACACCAACCCCTGCGGCGTGGGCCAGGATGATGAGGACCTTGTGGAAGCCTGGAAGCGTGCTTACCAGACCGATACGCAGGCCCCCTTCGGCGGCGTCATCGTGATGAACCGCCCCATGACCGAGGCTCTTGCCCGCATCGTGGGTGCTATCTTCACCGATGTGATTATCGCTCCGGATTATGAGCCCGAGGCCCGCGCTATCCTGACCAAGAAGAAGAACTGCCGCATCATGCGCATTGATATGGATGCCTGGCGCGAGTTCTGCAAGGTGCCCATGGTGCGCACTGCTCCCGGCGGTCTCATGACCGTGAAGCGCGATGACGAGGTGATGGGCCTGGATAACCTGGAAGCCAAGGTGGTGACCAAGCGTGTGCCCACGGCTGAGGAACTGGAGGCTATGCGCTTTGCCTGGCGCGTCTGCAAGCAGGTACACTCCAACGCCATCGTATTCACCAACAAGAACGGCACGCTGGGTATTGGCGCCGGTCAGATGAGCCGCGTGGACTCCGCCAAGATTGCCGTGTGGAAGGCTGGTCAGGCCGGGCTTGATTTGAAGGGCAGCGTGATTGCCTCCGATGGCTTGTTCCCCTTCGCTGATGGCCTGCAGACCGCTATCGATGCCGGCGCTACTGCCTGTATTCAGCCGGGCGGTTCCATTCGCGACGAGGAGGTGATTGCCGCTGCTGATGCCGCGGGTATTGCCATGGTGTTCACCGGGGCGCGTCACTTCCTGCACTAAAGCGGTTGATTTTCAGAACCCCCGGTTCTGCATATGGCAGGGCCGGGGTTCTTTTTTCAACGTTTTTCATTCCATATTACTCATATTTTACGTTATGCATCTCGGAGTTAATATTGACCATGTGGCCACGCTGCGCCAGGCCCGCTACGCCACCATGCTGGATTCTCACAACGTGGAGCCCGATATCGTGGAAGCGGCTCGTGCGGCTCAGGCCGGTGGGGCAGATTCCATTACCCTGCATGTGCGCGAAGACCGCCGCCATATGCAGGATGCCGATGCCTTTGCTGTGCGTCGCGAGGTGAATCTTCCCTTGAATCTGGAAATGGGTGCTACGCCCGCCATGCTGGAGTTTGCGCTGCGTCTCAAGCCGGATTATGTGTGCCTGGTGCCCGAGCGGCGCGAGGAAATTACCACCGAGGGCGGCCTGGATGTTGCCGGGAATCTGGAGACGTTGCGACCACTGGTGGCGGCTTTGCTGGAAAATGGCAGCAAGGTGAGCATGTTCATCGACCCGGATGCTGAGCAGGTGCGCGCCAGCGCGGCTGTTGGCGCTCCTATGGTGGAGCTGCATACCGGTCGCTTTGCTAATACTCTGGGGGCGGAGCGAGCTGCCGAAACGGCCCGCCTGGTGGCTGCTGCCGAATTGGCTCATTCCCTGGGGGTTGAAGTGCATGCCGGGCATGGTATTCAGGTGGATAATCTGGTAGAGCTGGCGGCAGTGCCGTATCTTACCGAGCTGAATATCGGTCATACGATCATTTGTCGCGCTATCTTTACCGGGCTCACAGAGGCGGTGCGCGAGATGAAAGATGCTATTGCTGAGTATCAGTGGTAAAGGAGTTCCTTCCTGTTTTTTTCGGCAGATTGGTATCTGCCGTTTTTTTTGTGATGCAAGCTAATTTTTTAGTGTTTTTCTCTTGCAATGCGTTGAGAGTATGCTATGATGAAGACCTATGAATAAGACTCAACTCGTTGACTGCATTCAGGCTAAACTTGGTGAAGGCGCAACCAAGAAGTGCGCAGAGACGGCTCTCAACGCTGTGCTCGACGCAATCAAGGCTGCGGTGGCCACCGATAAGGTTCAGCTTGTGGGCTTCGGCACTTTTGAGATGAAGACGCGTGCTGCCCGCACGGGTCGTAATCCGCAGACTGGTGCCGCCATGAAGATTGCAGCCTCCCAGACTCTCTCTTTCAAACCCTCCTCTGTGTTCAAGTCCGCGGTGCCTGCCAAAAAGACTTGCAAGAAGGGTGGCTGCAAGAAAAAGTAAGTCTCGCTTCTGATTTTGGATTTCTCAATCCCGTTGCCCGGATTTCGTCTCCCCGGGTCGCGGGATTTTTTTTGTAGTGTTTGTTTTTAGCAAAAAATCTTCTGAATTCTCCACAGGCCGGGACTTTGGAGTTTACATCGCGTATGTGGTGTGATATAAGTGTTCTGCTATGGACTTAGAGCAACGCGAAATAAGTGCAGGAACCATTTCCCCGTACTTCGAGCAGTACTTCGGTCACAAGCCCACGGTTGTCGCCGCCTCTCCCGGCCGCGTGAACCTCATCGGTGAACACACCGACTACAACAATGGCTTTGTGCTGCCGATGGCCCTCAACAATATCAACGTTATTGCAGTAGCCCCATCTCCGACTGGCAAACACCGCTGGATTGGTGCTCTGGGTGAGGCAATGATCGAGATTGCCCCGGCAGATGTGACCAAGCCTGGTGACCCCTTCTGGAGCAACTATGTGCGCGGTGTTATCTGCATGCTGGAACGCCGCGGCATCAAGGTGCCCGCAGTGGATATGCTGATTGATTCCAACGTGCCTCGCGGCGGGGGCCTTTCCTCCAGCGCTGCGTTTGAGGTGTCTGCCTGCACGGCGCTTGCCGCCCTCTGCGGGGTGGAGGTAACGCCCACCGAGCGTGCTCTCATTGGCCAGGCCACGGAGCATGAGTTCGTGAACGTGCCCTGCGGCATCATGGACCAGTTCATCTCTGCCAACGGTCGCAAGGACCATGCCCTCATGCTGGACTGCAAAGACCTTTCCTACAAGCTTATTCCGATGACTGACCCCGCCGTGAGCGTGCTGGTTATCGATTCTGCCGTGAAGCATTCCCTGGCTGACGGTGGCTATGCTGCCCGTCGCAAGAACTGCGAGGACGCCTGCGTGATTCTGGGCGTTCCCTCCCTGCGCGAAGCCACGCTGGAGATGCTGGAAGAGAAGAAGGCCGAGCTGGGCGACCTCTGTTATCGCCGCGCCCGCCACGTCATCGGCGAGAACCTGCGCGTAGCCGCCTTTGCCGAGGCTGTGGGCAAGGGCGATTGGGACGCCGCCGGTGTTGCCATGCGTGCTTCCCATGCCTCTCTCAAGGATGATTTCGAAGTCTCCTGTGGCGAGGTGGATACGCTCGTTTCCCTGGCGGATACGATTCCTTCTGCCGCTGCCGTATACGGCGCCCGCATGACGGGTGGTGGTTTCGGTGGCTGCATCGTGGCTCTGGTAAAGAGCGAAGCCGTGCAGCAGGTGGCCGAGGAAATGATTGAGGCCTACCGCAATGCCCTGGGTATTGAAACGGATTACCTCATCACCCGCCCGGGTGAGGGTGCCCGCGTGCTTTATCAAGCTTAATTAACAGAATAACTTATGAAACAAATGCTGACAATGCTGGGCGCTCTGGCGCTCATGAGCGGCACTGCAATGGCTCAGGAGGCCGCTGCTGCTGCCCCGGCGCAGGATGCGCTTCCCCTCTGGGAAATGATTGTATTCTGCGTGGTTGTAGTAGGTGTGATTGCTCTGGGTATCTGGAAATCCAGCGATTCCGACGAAAGCACCGAAGAGAAGAAGGAGAAGGGTGCAGCCGATTACTTCCTGGCTGGCCGTGGCCTGAGCTGGTGGCTCGTGGGCTTCTCCCTGCTGGCTGCCAACATTTCCACTGAACAGTTCGTGGGTATGAGCGGTCAGTCTGCCGACTGGCTGGGTCTTGCCATTGCTGGTTATGAATGGCTCGCCGCCATTGTGCTGGTGATTGTGGCCTTTACCTTCCTGCCCATGCTGCTCAAGCGCGGTGTGTTCACCATTCCCCAGTTCCTGGAGGAACGCTACAATGGTGTGGCCCGCGTGATGATGGCGCTGGTGAACCTGCTGATTCTGGTGGGTGTGCCTACCGCAGCTGTGATTTATGCTGGTGCCAGCGTGGTATCGGTATACTTTGATCTTTCCGTGACCACCGGTTGCCTTATCATCGCAGGTGCTGCCACAGTTTATGTGTATGTTGGTGGTCTGAAGGCCTGCGCCTGGACCGACCTCATCTGGGGTGCCGCTCTCATCGTAGGTGGTGGCGTGGTGGCCTACTTCGCCATCATGGCGCTGGGTGCCTACTCCGAGCTGCCGGAAAATGTTATGGCTACGGCTGTATCTACCGCTAACACCAGCGCTGATGCAATGGCCTCCACGGGTTCTCAGTTCTGCGATGGTCTGAGCCGCATGATGAACCTCAACGCCGGTGATGTGGAAGGCGCTACCAATGGTATTGGTGGCAAGCTGCACATGATGCGCGAGGTAAATGACCCCGTGATGCCCTGGACGGTATACCTGCTGGGTCTGTGGATTCCCAATTTCTTCTACTGGGGTCTTAACCAGTACATCATGCAGCGTACCCTGGCTTCCAAGAGCCTCGAAGAAGGTCAGCTGGGTATCGTGTTCGCTGCATTCCTGAAGCTCCTCATCCCCTTCGTGGTGATTATCCCCGGTATTCTGGCCTACAACCTGTTCCGCGATGACCTGGCTGCCAAGGCTGATTCCAACACCGCCGCCATTGTGCAGGCTGCTGAGAAGTCTGGCAAGAAGGTGATTTATGACATTTCCGCCAGCCGTTTGGTGCGCGAGGACTCCGCCGCTTCCTCGGTGGACTTCCTCAAGAAGAACCTCGCTGCTGTGGGTGCTGCTGACCAGGTGCCTGCTCTGGAAGCCAAGGCTGCCGAGCTGGCTGCTCTTCCTGCCAAGGATGTGGCTGCCCGCGATATGAAGGCCAAGGAGATTCTGGCCATCGACCAGGCCGCTACCGCTGCTGCCCGCTCCAATGTGACGGACTACACTGTGACCACCACGCTGGCTGCTTACCAGTATGACTACGCCTTCGCTACGCTGCTGCGCAAGCTGCTGCCCGGCACTGGTTGGGCATGGTTCGTGCTGGCTGCTCTTTTCGGCGCTGTGGTGAGCTCTCTGGCTTCCATGCTGAACTCTGCTTCCACCCTCTTCACCATGGACCTGTACAACAAGTCCAAGGAGGTTATCACCGGTAAGCCGGCCTCCGGCACCCAGCTGGTGGCTGTGGGTAAGGTGGGTGTGCTGGTATGCGCCGTGATTGCCACGGTGGTGGCTCCTTTCTTGGACAATCCTGCCTTTGGTGGTATCTTCACCTTCATCCAGGAGTTCCAGGGCTTCCTGAGCCCGGGTGTGCTGGCCGTGTTCCTGTTCGGCTTCTTTGTGCCCAAGTGCCCCCGCGTGTTTGGCTGGCTGGGTATCGTCATCGGTGCTGTGGCCTACGCCTCCTTCAAGTGGGTGACCATCCTTGGTTGCACGGGTGATTCCTTCCTCAACCGCATGGGCTACTCCCTCATCGTGGTATGCGCGGTGGGTCTTGTACTCACCATCGTGAACCACCTCAAGGGCGGTGAAGCCGTTGTGCTGGAGGATAAGGGCATCATCGAGATGAAGACCTCCGGCCGCGCCAAGGCCTTTGGCTGGGCTGTGATTGCCGCTACGGTGGCTCTCTACATCCTCTTCTGGTAAGGATTACTTGCCGGTATAAATAACTTAACCCCGCATTCCGTAAGGGATGCGGGGCTTTTTGTACGACCGACGCGATATGCGTACTGCGGTGAAAGTCCGCGCGGAGCCGCGATGATGCGGAATCCCAGACCTGAAGAACAACTGCGGGGAGGTAACAAACCGTGGGAAAGGAAGTTCGAGGGGAAATCCCG
>JAZNIZ010000026.1:0-15472 GCA_045577775.1 Akkermansia sp.
CAGAAAAGCAAGGTGGACAAGGTGTGGAACTGCGTCTACCTCGGCTACATCATAGGAGTAGAGGGCAAGTTGAGAATAGCACCGGCAAGCGTGAAGAAGCTGAAAGCGAAAGTGCGATTGATAACTCGCCGAAATCGCCCGACTCCTTTACGCGAAGTAATCGCGGAACTTATCCCCGTGATAAGGGGGTGGACAAATTACTTCAAGCTGGCAGCAATCAACAGGCTATGTCAGGAACTCGATGAATGGACGCGACGAAAGCTACGGTGCCTGCGCCTCAAACAATGCAAACACCCGAAAGGCATCCACCGTTTCCTCGAAAGTATAGGAGTGAAGCGGAAAATGCGCGAGAGTATCGGGTCAATGGGGCGCCGATGGTGGTGGATATCATGTTCACAACTTGCTCATATCTGCATGGATAACGCATGGCTGCGAGCAGAGGGATATATCTCGTTTTATCAACTCCTCAAACGCTGATTGGAAACCGCCGTATGCCATAAATGGCACGTGCGGTGGTGTGAGAGGGGGCGAAAGCCCCCTACTCAATCAAACTTGTTTTTGCCAGGAATCAGCCCTTGAGAGCAGAGGAAGCCTTGAAGCTCACCACGCTGCTGGCCGGAATGGTCATGGTTTCGCCAGTGCGGGGGTTGCGGCCAGTGCGGGCCGGGCGGGTCTTGGTTTCGAAGGTGCCGAAGCCGACAAGCTGCACCTTCTCCGTGGCAACAGCCTTGGTGATGGCGGCGAGAGTGGCGTTCAGAGCATCGGCGGCGCACTTCTTGGTGGCGCCCGAACCGAGTTCCTTCTGGATGGCGTCGATAAGCTGAGTCTTGTTCATCGTTGTATAAGAGGTTGCGGTAACGCGCAGAATATAACATTCTAAGATGCTCAACGCAAGCTATAAATACGTTTCTTTCAAAAAAAATCGTCAGTGTTGAAAATTGTGTTCCATCTCGGCAAATTTTTTGTAGGCAATCAGCCGTGCATCGCGCATATCAACCACATACGGCGTTGCGTGCTTGAACCATGCCCCCGTGTTCAGAATTTGCCGGGCTCCGAAGCGCCAGTTGCCGAAGCGGTGCAGGTGCCCGAAGATGACAACCCGGGCTTCCGGGAAGAATCGCCGGGCAAATTGCTCGCACCGTCGAGCACAGGTGAGCCAGCTCCATACAATGCCGATGGGCCGCTGCGGTGGCCAGAAACAGTGGAGAAAGCCGCGCAGAAGCGGGTTGCGGATTCCCTCCCGGCGCAGAATGGGAGGGGTGAGCTGGCACATGGCGCGAGAGAGTTCCAGACGGCTTTCGAGATGGGTGTCGGTCTCCGGGGAGGCGGCAATCAGCTGGCGGCAGGCCTGCTTGTTGCGCAGGTATTCCCAGCTCCAGGGGGCTACTTCCTTATGAAGAGCATGGCCATGCATGGCGACTACCTGGCCACCCCAGAAACGCGCCAGCAGAGCAGGGGTGTCCGGGTCGTGGTTGCCAGAGATTTCGACCAGCTGCACCCCATGGGTATGGCAGAGTTTGCGGAGTTCTTCCCGGGCTGCCATGCCGCGGGCCTGCCAGTCGCATGGGCGGGTTTCGGCTAAATCTCCCACCACTACCAGAATGCCCACTCCGTGCAGCAGCGGCGCTAGGTCTGCTACGGCCGGTGCCTCGCAGCGTTCGTGTCCCAGGTGCAGGTCTGAGATAAAGCGCACCAGAGTGCCGGATGGCGGTTCGATGTCGATGATGCAGCCCATGCGCAGGATGCTTGTGGGGGTTACAGATTGCGCTGGCGCACGGCTTCGTACAGGCACACGCCGGTGGCTACTGATACATTCAGACAAGGAACCTTGCCCGCCATGGGAATGCGTACTAGGAAATCGCAGTTTTCCTCGGTGAGCCGTCGCATGCCATCGCCCTCGGCCCCCATGACCAGCGCAATGCCACCCTTGAAGTCGATATCGTATACCGAGCGGTCGCCGTGGTCGGAGGTGCCTACGAACCAGATGCCTGCATCCTTCATCTGCTTCATGGTGCGGGCCAGGTTGGTCACCTGCACAAAGGGTACATTTTCTGCGGCGCCCACCGAAACGCGCAGCACGGTTTCAGTAATGCCCACCGACTTGTCCTTCGGCGCAATGACAGCGGCAACCCCTGCGCCATCCGCCGTGCGCAGAATAGCGCCCAGGTTGTGCGGGTCCTGCACGCAGTCGAGCACCAGGTAGAGTCCCTGCGGCTGTTCTTCCAGAATATCCTGCAATTCACCCTCGGGCCGTGGTTTTACCACAATGGTGGCAGCTGGCTTTTTCTCGAATCGCGCTTCGGTTTTGGCGGTGTGTTTATTGGCTCGGGCGGTGCGGTCGTTGAATTTCATGTGTGTTCTCGTGTTATGATGTTCAGAGTTTCTCCGGCCATCATGAAGCCGAAGGTGCCGGTAATGTGAGTGGCCGAGCCGAATCCGCTGGCGCAACCGATTCCTCCCTTCTGGTGGGCCTCCCGCTCGCAGCTGACGGTGCCATCGCATTTCGGGAAGCGCGGGCGCTCGGGAGAGTACACGCAGCGGATGCCGATTTCCGGGCATTTGTCTTGCAACGGCAGGCCATATTCCTTGCGCAGGGTCTTACGGAGTTGGGAGAGCATGTTGTCCCCGCCGCTCCGCGCCAGATCGGCCACGGAGATACAGCCGGCATCGATGCGTCCGCCGGCGCCCCCGCAGGTCACCAGCGGGACGCCGCGCTTGTAGCATTCGGCTATGAGGTGGGCTTTCGGGCGCATGCTATCAATGGCGTCCACCACCACATCCGGCTGGGTATCAAAGAGTCGCTCCGGTCTGGATACGGTATAGAATGCCATGACTTCCTCCACCTGGATCGCGGGATTGATGGCGCGCAGGCGTTCGCCCATGGCCTCTACCTTGGCGCGTCCGTAGTTGCCGTCCAGCGCATGTATCTGTCGGTTGGTGTTGGTGATGCAGAGGTCATCCATATCCAGCAGGATAATGGTACCCACGCCGCTGCGGGCCAGGGCTTCTGCGGCCCAGGAACCTACGCCGCCAATGCCGACCACTGCCACGCGTGCCTGAGCGAGCCGTTCGGCCGGTTTCACGCCATACAGGCGGGCTATGCCGCCAAATCGTTCCACATCCATCATTTTTCGTCGTATACGCGGGTGATTCGTTCGATGCGGGTGGCCTTGCCGGTGCAGGTGTCTACTTCTACCACCACGCCATTCACCATGGCCGGGAAGCCTGCAATCGGGAAGCGGTTCGGCAGGTTGGTGATAAGCCCTTGCAGCACGCACTCGGCATCGCGCCCGATAACGCCATCGCGGCTACCGCACATGCCGGCATCGGTCAGGTAGGCTGTGCCGCCGGGTAAAATGCGTTCGTCCCCCGTCTGCACGTGCGTGTGCGTGCCGATGACGGCGCTCGCCACGCCATCCATCCGGTAGCCCATGGCTATTTTCTCGCTTGTGGTTTCACCGTGAAAATCCACCAGGAGCGCCTGGGCTCCGGCTTCGCGCAGACGCAGGGCTTCGTCGTACCCCTGCGTGTAGGGGTTCTCTGCCCCCGGGCGCATGAAGGTGCGCCCTTGCAGGCAGAGTACTCCGAGCCTCCCGGCCGGTGTGTCGATGATGCAGCTGCCGACCCCGGGGGTGCCGGGTTGCAGATTGTAGGGGCGCAGCACATTCGGAGCCTCGGGCAACCAGGGAATCAGGTCAGATTGATCCCACACATGGTCACCCAGGGTGATGACATTCACCCCGTTTTCCATGAATTCTCGCGCCAGCCGGGGGATGATACCCTTGCCTCCGGCAGCATTTTCGCCGTTTACAACTATGGCGTCTACTGCGTATTCTGCCCGCAGCTCGGGCAGGGCGCGGTATAATGCACAGCGCCCGGGTTCCCCCACCACATCTCCCAGAAAGAGAATGACCATCAGTGGTTCGCTTTAGGTCCACAGGGAACTACCGTCACGGGAATACGTGCGGCGCGCACCAGCTTTTCTGCGGTGTTGCCCAGCAGAATGGAGGTGAGCAGGGAATGGTGGCGGTTGCCGATGACCAGCTGGGTGATGTTGTGGCGGTTGCAGAACTGGTGTACGCAGTCCACAATATCGTCGCTTTCCTCTGCCTTGGCATAAATCGGGATGCCCCATTTCTTGCTGATTTGCTCGCCCAGCTGCTTGGCGCGGGCATCGGCTATGGCAAGCACGGCCTGGCAGGCGTCCATGCGCTGGTAATCCACATTCGGCAGGTTGCCGGGAATATCTCCCGCGCCCATGCTGCCGCCGGAAAGACTGCCAGCGGCATCGATGATGCAGGGCTCTACCGCGTGCAGCAGGTACATTTTACCACCTGTTTTGCACACCATTTCTGCGGCAAAGTCCAGCACAGCCTGCCCTTCTTCTGTAAAATCGGTTGCTGCTAATATTCTGACCATGACCACATATTACCATGCTTTGCCATTATAGCCAAGAATAAACTGCTGTGCAGGGGGCTCTGGTACCGAAAAATCTTGACTTTGGGGGCTGTTTATACTATAGCCACAGGGCATGAGAATGCGTTTTATTCTTTCGGCTTTGATGACGATGGCGTTTTTACCGGCAACGGCTTCTGAAACGCCCGGTTTTGCTCTGGATATGTTTCGCCAGGTAGTGCAGGAACAAAAAGGTAATGTGGTGTTTTCGCCCGCCAGTCTGGAGGGGGTGCTGCGCCTGCTCAAGCAGGGAGCCCGCGGCGAGACGCTCCGGGAGCTCGATTCGCTCAGCATGCCGGAGCGTGTTTCGCCCTCGGCTATGTCCCCTGCCGAGGCAAATGCTCTTTTTGTGGATAAGAGCCTGGCGCTCAAACCCGGTATCAAGGTGGATGAGGTGATTCCTGCCCCGCTTATGACCAATGCGGTCAAGAGTGCAGATATGGTGAATGCCTGGGCCGATGAGAAAACCCGCGGTATGATTCCGAGTATTATCAAACCTGCCGATTTGCAGGGCGGTCAATGCGCGATGATTGCGGCCAATGCCATTGCGCTGGAGGAAAAGTGGCGAATTCCCTTTGCTCCGGAAATGACTTGCCCGACTCCGTTCCGCTGCGCCGATGGTTCGGAGCGTGAGGTGCCGATGATGTTCAAGACCGACCGCTACACCTACGCCGCCGGGGATGACTGGCAGGCGCTGGCTCTTTTCTTCCGCTCGGATAAGGAGGAGGGCGTTCCCGGTTGCTTCCTGTCCATTCTGCCCATATTCAAGGATGCCCGCGCATTTGCGGAGACGCTCACCCCGCAGAAGTTCGATTCTATCTGCAAGGCGCTCGCTGCGGCTGAACGCTGCCAGGTGCGCGTGGGTATGCCCCGCTTTGAGCAGCGCACGGATACATTCTCCCTCACGAATGCTCTGAAGTCCTGCGGCGTGAAGCGTATTTTCACCATGCAGGCAGATTTGTCCGGCTTTGCGGAGGGCCCGCTCTACCTCAGCGAGGTGTTGCAGCGTTGCTATGTGAAGGCGGACGAGCAGGGCGCCAAGGCTGCGGCAGTGACTGTGGGCATGGTTCGCTTCTTCTCTGCCCGTCCTCCTAGCCGGCCTGTGCCTTTTATCATGGACCGTCCCTTCATCTGGGCCATCACGGATCTGGAAAATAGCACGGCTCCTTTGTTCATGGGCTTGTTTGAAGCTCCCTGATGCCTGGATGACCTGCGGCAAAATGCCGCAGGTGGCAGTGCGGCAAAATGTTCATGCGCGGCAAAATGTCGCGCATGTTGCGTTTCTGGTGCAGATGGCAAAATGATTATGACGATATACTAAGCGCTTAAATATAAACGTTTGTATGCTTGGTGTGTGCCTGTATTTGAAAGCTGGCACGGAATTTGCAACAGAAAGAGGTAAAGGGCGATTGCAAACACGCAGCCCGAAACATTTCAAACAATACAACATAGAAAGAAAATAAACCATGAGCAAAATACTCGGTATTGACCTTGGTACGACGAACTCCTGCATGGCTGTCATGGAAGGCGGCCAGGCCACTGTGCTGGAAAACAGCGAGGGCGCACGTACTACTCCGTCCATTGTCGCTTTCACCAAGAACGGCGAGCGTATCGTAGGCCAGGCCGCCAAGCGCCAGGCTGTGACCAATCCCCGCAACACGGTGTTCTCCGCCAAGCGCCTCATCGGCCGCAAGTATGCAGAGCTGACCGCCGACGATAAGAAGGTTCCCTACACCATCGTGGAGGCCGCCAATGGCGATGCCCACATTCAGGTGGAAGTGGGCGGCGAGACCAAGGTGTACTCCCCGCAGGAAATCAGCGCCATGATTCTTGGCAAGCTCAAGGCCGATGCCGAAGCCAAGCTGGGCGAAACCATCACGGAGGCTGTGATTACCGTGCCTGCCTACTTCAACGATGCCCAGCGCAACGCCACCAAGGCAGCTGGTGAAATCGCCGGTCTGAAGGTGCGCCGCATCATCAACGAACCCACCGCTGCTGCTCTGGCCTATGGTTTGGATAAGAACAGCAACGAGCAGATTGCCGTGTACGACCTTGGTGGTGGTACCTTCGATATCTCCGTGCTGGAAATAGGCGACGGCGTGTTCGAGGTGAAGGCTTCCGATGGTGATACCCACCTGGGTGGTGATGACTGGGATAACGCTGTCATCAACTGGATTCTGACTGAATTCAAGAGCCGCGAGGGTATGGATATCTCCAAGCAGACCGACGCTCTGCAGCGCATCAAGGAAGAGGCGGAAAAGGCCAAGATTGCCCTTTCCTCCACCCAGAGCTACGATATCTCCCTGCCGTTCATCACCATGGACGCCACCGGCCCGAAGCACATTCAGCTGACCCTCACCCGCAGCAAGCTGGAGCAGCTCACTGAAACCCTGCTGGAGCGCACCACCCGCCCCGTGCGTGAGTGTATCGCCGCGGCAGGTCTGAGCACCAGCGATATCAACGAGCTCGTGCTCGTGGGTGGTATGACCCGCATGCCCGCCGTGCAGGATATGGCCAAGCGTCTGGCTGGCAAGGAGCCCCACAAGGGTGTGAACCCGGACGAAGTGGTGGCCGTGGGTGCCGCTATTCAGGGCGGCGTGCTCACCGGCGCTGTGAACGATGTGCTCCTGCTCGACGTGACCCCGCTCACGCTTTCCATCGAGACCATGGGCGGCATCGCCACCCCCATGATTGACCGCAACACCACCATCCCCGTGCGCAAGAGCCAGGTGTTCTCCACCGCTGCTGATAACCAGCCGGCCGTAGACATCCGCATCTGCCAGGGCGAGCGCAAGATGTTCAACGATAACAAGCTGCTGGGCAACTTTAAGCTCGACGGCATCCAGCCCGCTCCCCGCGGCGTACCCCAGATTGAAGTGACCTTCGACATGGACGCCAACGGTATCCTCAAGGTGACCGCCAAGGATAAGAACACCGGCAAGGAGCAGAATATCTCCATCCAGGGTTCCTCCGGTCTCTCCAAGGAAGAAATCGAGCGCGCCAAGAAGGAAGCCGAGGCTCACGCCGAGGAAGACCGCCGCAAGGCCGAGGATATCGAAATCATTAACAAGGCCGATTCCCTGGCTCACAACGTGGAGCGCCAGATCAAGGACATGGGCGATAAGGCTCCTGCCGAAGTCGTGAAGCCCATCCAGGATAAGGTGGACGCCCTCAAGAAGGCCGCCGAGGCTAAGGATGTGGCCAAGGCCAAGCAGCTGACCGAGGAGCTCGAAAAGACCCTCTCTGAGCTGAACGCCGCTGCCCAGGCCGCTGCTGCCCAGCAGGGTGGTTGCTCCGGCGCTGGTTGCGATGCCGGCTGCGCCCCCGAGGACAACGGTCCCCGCAAGGCTAAGAGCAAGGTCGTGGACGCCGAAGTCGTAGACGAGTAAGATTCAGAATGCGCAGCGTTCTGAGGGACGAAGTACGAGGTGCGAAGTACGAAGTACCCGCTGACGCGCAGAGCCCCCGGAACGCTGCAAGCTCATCCAATTTTCAACAAACAAATTCAAAACACAACAATACCATGATTAAACCATTAGGAAACCGTGTGCTCGTAGAGCGTGTAGAAGCCGAAACCAAAACCGCAGGTGGTCTGTTCCTGCCCGACACCGCCAAGGAAAAGCCGCAGGAAGCCATCGTGCGTGCCATCGGCACCGGCGGCCGCGACAAGGAAGGCAACCTCATCCCCTTCAACGTAGCCGTTAATGACAAGGTACTCATCACCAAGTACGGCGGCACCGAGGTTACCCTCAACGGCACCACCTACACCATCCTCAGCGAGTCCGATATCCTCGCCATCATCGACTAATCAAATTAATCATTAATCACTAATCATTAATCCTTCCATTTATGGCAAAACAACTTTCATTCGACGAGACCGCACGCCAGAGCCTGCTCAACGGTGTGACCAAAATCGCCAAGGCTGTCAAGAGCACCCTGGGCCCGGCCGGCCGCAATGTCGTTATCGACAAGAAGTTCGGTTCCCCCAACATCACCAAGGACGGTGTGACCGTGGCTAAGGAAATCGAACTTGAGGACCCCTACGAGAACATGGGCGCCCAGCTCGTTCGCGAAGTCTCCAGTAAGACCAACGACATCGCCGGCGACGGCACCACCACCGCCACCGTGCTGGCCGAAGCCATCTACCGCGAAGGTTTGCGCAACGTGACCGCCGGCGCCAACCCCATCTCCCTGCAGCGCGGTATCAACAAGGCCTCTGCCGCCATTGTCGAGGAGCTCAAGAATATCTCCAAGCCCGTGGATTCCACCAAGGAAATCGCCCAGGTGGCCACCGTTTCCGCCAACTGGGACTCCGAAATCGGTGACATCATCGCCGAGGCCATGGACAAGGTAGGCAAGGACGGCACCATCACCGTGGAAGAAGCCAAGGGCATCGACACCTCCCTGGACGTGGTGGAAGGTATGCAGTTCGACAAGGGCTACCTCTCCCCCTACTTCGTGACCAACGCCGACACCATGGAGGCTGTGCTCGAAAACCCCTACATCCTCATCTTCGAGAAGAAGATTGGCAACCTCAAGGACTTCCTCCCCCTGCTGGAGAAGGTAGCCAAGAGCGGCAAGCCCTTCCTCATCATCGCTGAGGACGTGGAAGGCGAAGCCCTTGCCGCCCTCGTGGTGAACCGCCTGCGCGGCACCCTCAACGTGGCCGCCGTGAAGGCCCCCGGTTTCGGCGACCGCCGCAAGGCCATGGTCCAGGATATCGCCATCCTCACCGGTGGCCAGTGCATCTCCGAGGACCTCGGCCTCAAGCTCGAAAACGTGGATGTCGACATGCTCGGCCTTGCCAAGCGCGTGGTCATCACCAAGGACACCACCGTCATCATCGAAGGCGCCGGCAAGTCCGCCGACATCTCTGCCCGCGTGTCCCAGATCCGCCACCAGATTCAGGAAACCACCTCTGATTACGACCGCGAGAAGCTCCAGGAGCGCCTGGCCAAGCTCGCCGGCGGTGTAGCCGTCATCAAGGTTGGTGCTGCCACCGAAACCGAAATGAAGGAAAAGAAGGACCGTGTGGACGACGCCCTGCATGCCACCCGCGCTGCCGTGGAAGAAGGTATCGTGCCCGGCGGTGGCGTGGCCCTCATCCGCGCCCAGAAGGCCGTGTGCGCCCTCAACCTCAGCGGCGACGAAGCCACCGGTGCTGCCATCGTCTACCGCGCCGTGGAAGCCCCGCTGCGCCAGCTCGTAGCCAACGCCGGTCGTGAAGCCGCTCTCATCGTGGAGAAGGTGAAGAACCTCGAATCCCCGAACATGGGCTACAACGTCGTCTCCGATGAGTACGAGGACCTCCTCGTCTCCGGTGTGGTGGACCCCACCAAGGTGACCCGTTCCGCCTTGCAGAACGCCGCCTCCATCGCCGGTCTCATGCTCACCACCGAGTGTCTCATCACCGATCTCCCCGAACCCAAGTCCTGCTCCTGCGGCTCCCACGGCGGCGCCGACATGGGCGGCATGGGTGGCATGGGCGGCATGATGTAAGCAGCCGAGTCTCATCATAAAATCCCAACTAACCCCAAGTCAGAGTAAAATTTACTCATAACAACGCCCAACAACCCAGCGGCGGGTTCCGGATACCGGAACCCCCCGCTCATCTTTGTCGCCAGGCAAAGATTTCATCGCAGCCTTCCGGCTGCGATTTCATCCGGCAACGCCGGATTTCATACCGCCCCACGCGGTATTTCATCCACGCCCCAGGCGTGGTTTCATTGAGGGCGTAGCCCGACCGATACCACCTTGCCATATCCTCATTTTGCCCCACTGCGACAAAAAGTCCCTTGGGTTTTTGTACTATCATCCCTTAAAGTTCCTTGGGTTTTTGTAAATTGGTGTTGACAATCAATGGTAAAGGAATATACTGGCTTGGCAGTGTCTGAAATGCCAGAAATTGGTGATTTTAACAATTCTTACCCTATGTCTGAATCACCCCAAGCTAAGATTTTTATTAGTCATCGCTCAACTGATAATGACGTGGCAAAGGCTCTTTGCGATTTGATACAGTCGTCATTTCGTTTGTGTTCACATGATATCATTTGTACATCTGCTGATGCTCATGGAATTGAAAACGGCAAGCTCTCGTATGCAGAACTAAAATGGCAGCTCCAAAATGCAAATTTGGTGATTTATCTCTTATCAAAATCCTTTTGTGAAAGTGAAGACTGTCACTACGAGATTGCTTGGGGATTTGATTTAGATACCGCTTTTTATTTCCATTTGGACGGAGTAACTTCCGAACATAAGCCTCGATGTGTGTGCGATAAATCTATGAACAATATGACGCGCATAGACTTAGCCAGCCTAAAAATTCGTTTGAATGAGGCATTGTATGCGTCGGCAGACGAGCGCAAATGGGCAGAAAAAGTTGAAGCGTTGATAGCGGAGTACGCCAATTATCAGAAAAGTAAGACTCATTCAGTCGAGCAATCAGTACAGGAGAAGCAAGATTCTCCTACCGGGGTGGAGGAAGAAAAATTGCAAACTCTTGCTGAAAAAATAGACCGCTTTAACAATCACACCACGGCTGTTTATATTTTGGTGGATTCTGTTCTGACGTCAGTAGGGAAAAGGTACAAAGACGAAATCGCATTTTTGCCGGATGAGGAGGCTGCGGTGCTAGTTGAATCGAGAAATGCGATGCATTCAAAAAAGAGAGTACATGCATACCAGGTGATTAGTGATTTCGACCATTACACCCATGGATTTTTGCGTGCCGGAGATATAGTACCATTCACAGAAGATAATGCATTGTTTTTAGGTTCCTCACGCATTGTCCGCCTTTGGTCTGTACAGGATTTACGGACTAGTCTCGCTTGATTTTCAGTGCATCTGCTAGCAGTTGTGCCACTAGCTCATCGATGGTGATATTTGCAGTGGCTGCCCAAGTGGTGAGTAAGGGCTCATACTCGCGGGGAAGGGTTACAGTGAGACCATTATTGTGCCGTTCCATCAAATCTGCGATTCGGGCAGCTAGACGCGGCGTCAGCGGCTTTGTGCCAGCTAGAACCGGGCAGCCCCATTACAGTTCCAGCATAATAATCCGAGACTGCATCTCCGTTAAATCATTGCGATATGCAATCCTTTGGAAGTTCCCGAACTCTTCCATTATCAACTCATCAGCCATGGTGGCGTTTTCTCTGGCAAACTCGTTCATTATCATTTTCTGCTGTTGCAGGGCCTCATCCATGTTGACAAAAAAACCGAGGCAATCCATGGATAGGACTCCTTCGAAATTCATGCTTGCATATTGGAGAATATAGCGTTCCATATCACTTGATTTTTCTGTAGATACCGCGGGTGGTAAATTCGATGAGCCCTTTGTCTCGCAGGAATTGAAGCTGCTGGCGGATTTTTGCTTCGATGTTGTTATTGCGGGGATGCCTGGCTTTCAGATGTGGTACAAAGGAGTACATCTGTTCCAGTGTGAAGGTGGTGCCGAGTTTTTCGGTGCATTGGAGTACATCGAACAGCCAGCCGCGGCTTTCGATGCTCTTTGTCTGCAATGAATACACCTGGTTGTATTTTTTGCAGACTTCGTCTGCTTCGAGAACTACACCATTGCGGATGATGGGAATCTTAGCCGCTTCAGGAACTTTCCCCAGCAAGATATTGCATCCTTCCCATCCGGCGCGTCTTGCTGTCGCGGGAAGCGGTTTTCGCTTTTCGATGATGTCGGGGACAAAGAAGCACTTGGGAACAATGATGAGGTTGTTGACCTCGTATCTGTCATAGTGCAGGAAAAAGAAACTGGGGTTATCGAGAGCGGTGATGCGCTCAATCATGGTACGATAAACGCCATCATTGACCGTGCGATCGAAATTGCAGCTTGTTGCTTTCTTACTTTTCAGCTCATATTGAGATTTGCAATGCTGGCAAACGTAGTCTTTGACCGGGGCGTTGAGTTCGGCTTTTTGGATGGAAACGGCACCGCAGATGGGGCAGTACATGTTGCGGGCGAGCCAGTCTTCTGTCAGTACCCGCGCAATCTGTGCGGCACTTTTGTAGCCTGCTACCAGGGATGTGTCGAATCGTAAATCCATCGTATGTATCAATCTATACGTATTCTAGCAAAAATGAAGTAATGTTCAAGATATTGGTGCTGTCTGTACTGGCATGAGCTGATTTTGTTTGACCTGTTTTGTTCGGTAATGTAATCTTTGGTTATGGCTAAGAAGCGTAACACGATTGAGGATTATCTGGATGAGTTGTACCGTCGGGGGATGGCGGGGGATGAGGAGGCGCAGCTGGAGTATATTCAGCTTTATGTGACGGAGACGAATCTGCCGCTGCCGGATGAGGCGAAGCTGTGGCTGGTGACGCTGGCGGAGAAGGGGGATGCTCAGGCGCGCCGGTGTTATTTTGCCTGGGCGATGAGCGGGGATGAAGGCAATTTTGACTGGCTGAAGCTGGAGCAGTGGGCTCTGGCGCTGGTAGAGACGGCACCGGGGGATGCCTACTGCATGCTGGGTATGCTGTATGAGGCGGGGCTTCCGGGCTTTACTGATGATAAGGTGGCCGAGGGGCACTACCGCAAGGCGATTGAAGCCGGTAACGAGGGCTGTGCGTTCTATCTGGCGCGTGTGCTGCTGGGGCATGAGGAGTCTGTTTCCTACGAGGAGGCTCGCGAGCTGCTGGAGCGGGCGGAGCGGGTGAATCCGAGTGCGCCGGTGTATGATTTGCTGGGCTCGGTGTGCCAGGAGCTGGGGGATGATGCCGCAGCCGTAAAATGTTTCCAGAAGCTGCACCGGCTGAATCCAGCGGATGCGGAGTGCTGCATGGAGCTGGCGCGCCATTATGCCACAGGGGCAGGGCTGAGCCGTATTGACCACGAGATTGCGCTGCGTTATTTCCAGAAAGCGGCGAACCTGGGCGACGCGGAGGGTACGTTCATGGTGGGCCTTTATTATTACGACGGTGTGGGGACGCGCCGCAATTACAAGCGGGCGGTGGATTATTTCCAGCGTGCGCTGGAGATGGGCGAGATGCGTGCGCTGCCGAATCTGGGTGCGTGTTATTATTATGGTGAGGGTGTGCGGCCGGATTTGCAGAAGGCCGAGGAGCTCTGGCTGCGTGGTGTGGCGCAGAAGGATGCTTTCTGCTGCTCGTTGCTGGCTGGCCGTTATCTGGAGAATGATGACAAGGGGGCCGATGTGGAGCGGGTGAAGGAATACCTGCAGCTGGCGCGCGAGTTCCTGAAGGAAGGGGAGGTCGAGGTGGAGTGCGACATTGCTTCGACTCAGCGCTTGCTGGACCTGCTTGAGGCTTCCGGTGAGTAAGCTGGGCAGAATGGCTTGTTCAGTCTTTGCTGTCGGAGCTGGCGTGGCGGCTGCGCCTTGTTTTGCGCAGCAGGAGCCGCAGCAGGAGCCGCAGCAGGAGCCAGGGCAGCCCCAGGACGATGGTCCAGGGCCAGGGGTCGATGACCAGCGCCAGGGGGATGATGAGGGCATGTTCCTCAGCGCCGAGGAGGCATGCTGCTCCCACGAAGCAGAGGGTGGCGAGCAGGGGGATGAAAGAGGCGTATTTCCTGCCGCGCAGGTTGTTGATGAGGATGCACCAGTTGGCGATGCCGGTGATGCTGCCCAGGAGCACCAGCACGGTGACCATGCCCCAGCGGGTGAGTCCGGGTATGCCGCAAAGGCATTCCAGCCCAAACAGGATGGCCGCGCAGGCCAGGATGATGATAAGCAGGGGCATTTTATCGGGCTGCGTATTCGCGCGCCAGGCGCACATAGTCCCGGGCGTGGTCTATGTTGGCCTGTTCGGTTTCTGGCGGGAGTTGTTTCACGACCTTGGAGGGCGAGCCCAGCACGAGACTGTGCGGGGGGATGATGGTTCCCTTGGTGACCAGGGCGTTTGCTCCTACAATGGAACCATGCCCGATGACGGCGCCATCCAGCACGACGGCGCCCATGCCGATGAGGCAGGCGTCTTCCACGGTGCAGGCGTGCAGGGTGACGCTGTGCCCTACGGTGACATATTTGCCGAGCTTGCAGCCCAGTTCGTAATCGACATGCAGGCAGCAGTTGTCCTGCACATTGCTTCCCTCGCCGATTTCGATGGGGGAGACATCGCCGCGAATGGTGGTGTTGTACCACACGTTGGAATCGGGGTGCAGGGTGACACGGCCGATGATATCGGCACTGTCTGCCACAAAGGCCGGGGCGTTCAGCTGCGGGGTATTCCCGCCAAATGATTCAATAGCCATGGTGATTCAGGAAAAAAAGGAATCACCGGCAATGCGCCTGACCTTGCCGGTGATGATGAGTAAGATAATGGAAGAAAAATGAAATCAGGCACGGGGCTTCACCACGGCAATCTTGCCGGAGCGTGTCACCATGTCTACATCGTAATCGTTCAGCAGATCGAGGAAGCGGTTGAGGCGGAATTCGCCACCGGAGAGCTCGATGGTGAGCATCTCGCGCGTAGCGTCGATGACCTGGGCGCGGAACATGTCGCAAAGCTGCAGGATTTCAGTCTTGTGCTCACCGAAGCGCACGCGCACAAGCACAATTTCGCGGTAGAAGGTGGGCTCGTTGCGGAAATCGATGACCTCTACTACATTCACCAGTTTGCTGAGCTGCTTGATAACCTGGTCCAGCTTTTCATTATCTTCCTTCACATCGATGGTCATGCGGGAGAACTTGGGATCCTCGCAGGGTGCCACGTTGAGGGAATGAATGTTATAGCCGCGACCGGAGAACAGACCTGCTACGCGGGAAAGCACACCAAACTTGTTTTCCACGAGTACGGAGATGGTATTAATCGGTTTGTCAGTCGGCATAATGTGTAGGGGTGAAATCGTGATAAAGAATACCTGATTCATCGGGGCGCGTCAAGCAGTAACTTGTCCTGCTGCCGCAGTATGCGAGTTGTAAAATCAAATGCGACACCGGAAAGCTCCCCAAACAGTCACTAATGGTGCCCAAACTGCCCTAGCCAGGATGGGGGGGGCGGGGGAAGGACGGCAATGAGTCCTTCCCCCGTATGCCGCGATGAAATAAAA
>JAZNIZ010000027.1:0-3823 GCA_045577775.1 Akkermansia sp.
TCCTCACATCTTGCGATGGCAGTCCCGCCAGAGTGCCCGGCATTACCCGATGGCAACTGACAGCAAGGGTTGCGCTCGTTATGGCACTTAAGCCGACACCTCACGGCACGAGCTGACGACAACCATGCAGCACCTCGACAAACTGTCCGAAGACTGAAACCATCTCTGGTAACATCCAACTTGCCGTCCGAGCCTGGGTAAGGTTCCTCGCGTATCATCGCATTAAATCACATGTTCCTCCGCTTGTGCGGGCCCCCGTCAATTCCTTTGAGTTTCACCGTTGCCGGCGTACTCCCCAGGTGGGATACTTAATGCTTTCGCTTGGCCACCGACCGTGTATCGCCGGCAGCGAGTATCCATAGTTTACGGTGCGGACTACCAGGGTATCTAATCCTGTTCGATACCCGCACTTTCGAGCCTCAGTGTCAGTTGTACCCTAGAAAGCTGCCTACGCAATTGGAGTTCTTCGTGATATCTAAACATTTCACCGCTACACCACGAATTCCACTTTCCTCTTGTACACTCAAGTCTACCAGTTCAAACTGCACGGCTACCGTTGAGCGGTAGTATTTCACAGCTTGCTTAATAAACCACCTACGCTCCCTTTAAACCCAATAAATCCGGATAACGCTCGCATCCTCCGTATTACCGCGGCTGCTGGCACGGAGTTAGCCGATGCTTATTCAACGTGTACACGCAAACTATCACACGTGATAGACTTTGTTCCACGACAAAAGAAGTTTACAACCCATAGGGCAGTCATCCTTCACGCTACTTGGCTGGTTCAGACTTCCGTCCATTGACCAATATTCCTCACTGCTGCCTCCCGTAGGAGTTTGGACCGTGTCTCAGTTCCAATGTGGGGGACCTTCCTCTCAGAACCCCTATCCATCGTAGGCTAGGTGGGCCGTTACCCCGCCTACTACCTAATGGAACGCATCCCCATCCCTCTCCGCCGCAGCTTTCGTAGTATCATCAGGCAACGTTACTACGTTATTCGGAATTAATCTCTCTTTCGAAAGGCTATGCCAAAGAGAGGGGCAGGTTGGATACGCGTTACTCACCCGTGCGCCGGTCGTCTGCCGAAACAGACCCCGCGACTTGCATGTGTTAAGCCTGTAGCTAGCGTTCATCCTGAGCCAGGATCAAACTCTTCGTTGTAAAATTTTTATTCTTGTGTGCTTCATTTAAGAAGCGTATTGTCTGTTTGATGCTGACCGGATTCAATCGTATATAAAGGTTGGTAAATACTATTTCTGTCAGCTTACGGATGTAAGCTGCTGTTTTTGACGGTTCGTATTTTTGTTCCTGTATATTTTCACTACAGCCTTCATCTTTTTCAAATGAAGACCGCTGTACTGCTATGTCTGTATGGAATGTTTTCAAGGATCGTATGCCCCAGCTCGAAGCTCACTGCGAGTGTGTTTCTTGCCGAAAGCGAGTGCAAAGGTACAACCTTTTTCCGAACTACCAAACTTTTTGCAAAGAAAAATTTAAAGAAAATTTCATACAGCGCAACAAGTAGATAGTTTTCAGGGTTTTAGGGTGATAAAAAATTTTTCTTATTATTGAACCAAAATCCGTTCGAGTTGTTGTGCTGTGAGTCCAAGCTTGAATTTTCCCTTCTGCGCAACGGATATCGACCCGGTCTCCTCTGATACAATCACTGCTATTGCATCCGTCTCCTGCGAAACCGCAAGGGCTGCCCTATGGCGCAAACCGAGTTTCTTGGGTATGTTCAGTTCGTGCGATACGGGGAGAATGCAGGAAGCTGCCCTGAGCCTGCCCTCCTGCACTATCAGCGCGCCGTCGTGCAACGGCGAATTCTTGAAGAAAATATTCTCTATCAGTCGCTGATTGATGGCTGCGTCTATCTGTTCACCAGCCTGCAAATATTCGTCGAGGCTCTCGTCGCGTTCTATGACTATCAGCGCACCTACCTTTTGTTGACTCATACTCATACAAGCCATCACTATCGGCAACATGACTGCGGTATCGTCCTTCTTCTCGTTATCTTTTGAGAAAAGCGACGAGATGCGGCGGAAGCGGTGGTGCGATCCGAGCGTCTTGAAGAAACGGCGAATCTCCTCCTGGAAGATTATTATGAGTGCCAACACTCCCACATTCATCATCTGGTCGAAGATAGAGCCCAGCAGACGCATCTCGAGCACACGCGAGACGAAAATCCATAGGACTATAAAGACAAGGATTCCGGTAAAGATATTTATGGAGCCCGACTCCTTCATCAGTTTGTAGAAGTAGTAGAGCAACGCGGCTACCAACAGGATATCCACAAAATCCATTATAGAAAAATCAAAGAACATACCTTATATATTATAAACAGGGTTCAACTTACTGTAAATTTCAACAGCCTCGCGTGCGGCACGTACATCGTGCACTCTGAGGATAGACGCACCCTTCATAAGCGCAACGGTATTGAGCACCGTAGTCCCGTTGAGCGCCTCTTCGGGTGAGATGTCGAACAGACGCGTTATCATGGACTTGCGCGACACTCCCACAAGAAGCGGCGCGTCGAACATTGCAAATTCCTCGAGACACGACATCAGGAGATAGTTCTGTTGCAAGGATTTGCCGAATCCGAATCCGGGGTCGACAATAACATCCTTCACTCCGCGTTGCCTCAACTGCCACAACTTATCGGCTATCTGTTTAAAGACATCGGGGACGAAGTCGCCATATTCAGGAGTCTCGCCCGCAACACCCTTCGTATGCGTAAGCACATATGGAACATTGAGTTCGGCAACGGTATCGAGCATTTCACCGTCCCAATCAAAACCGGAGACATCGTTTATGATAGCCACCCCATACTCCTTGACACATACTCTGGCAACCTCTGCACGGAAGGTATCCACCGAGAAGACGACATCGGGGAAGGAAGTTGCCAGCAAACGGAATGCACTGCTCATGCGCTCCAACTCCTCCTCTGCCGACACGAACTCGCCAGACGGGCGGGTGGAGCAACCGCCCACATCTATGATATCCGCGCCCTCCTCTATCATCGAAGCACAGCGACGCAACAAATCCTCCTCTCCCCCTGCACGCGAACCGGCAAAGAAAGAATCGGGAGTAACATTCACTATTCCCATGACCAAAGGGCGCTGCATCGTCAACAAGCGGCCATTGACATTAATACTATATGGAGATTTCACACTCATATCGCACCTATACATATTCTTGTTGCAAACTTACACAAAATTCAGCTAAATTTAGTAAGTTTGCAAAAAAACATCGCACATGCAAACATCAAAAGAATACGAACTGCAAATTGTCAACGGCGAACCGCTTCTCATCCCCAAAGAAGAAAACGGCAGGAGCATGATACAACTTGATGAAATATCTACCTATCTGTGGCAAAGAGCCGACAAAACAGAGGAGTTCACCATTGAAACTCTCGCCGGATTCCTGCAGGAGGAATACGATGTCGACAAAGCCACCGCACTCGAAGATTGCACAGAGATTATAGAGACATGGCGCGAAATGGGAATAACAAACGAATAAACATAACACACTAAAACACAAAGCAATGGCAACAACAGCACTGATTCTTACCGCATTATTTCCGATTGCAGTACTCATATTCTATATATGCTATAAGGACAAGAACAATCCCGAGCCTACAAAAGAACTTATAAAAACTTTTTTGATAGGCATACTCACAATTCCGCTATCGTTCTGCATTTCAATACCTTTAGGCTCTCTCGGACTCTATACGATGACACCGACGACGATACTCGGAAGCATCAGCACTTCGTTTTTCGGCGCTGCCATTCCCGAAGAGATTGCCAAATTTGTAATCCTATGG
>JAZNIZ010000028.1:0-42038 GCA_045577775.1 Akkermansia sp.
GGACGTCTTTGTATCTATGGCAATCTCTGCAGGTGCAACCTCGCCCACAATAGTCACTGTACCATCGGTAAAGTTTACTAGAGAGCCATCGGTATAGGTCTCCGCGTCACCCTTCCACCCGCCATTATATGAGGTAGACCAGACAGCCTTCCTATCACCAGCCCAGGTCAGACCAATGAGAGCCCCTCCACCATTCCTCATCACCAGAATCAGATTCCCGTTATTTTTTTCAATTCGGTAATCAGCAACGCTGAGGCCCGACACCCCAATACCTGTAACACTACCAGAAATCGCCTGTGCCGAAATCAATGTGTACGATTCGCCAGCCACATAGGTACCTCCCAACGTCAGCGTAATGGAATCCAGATACAGCGTACCCGTGACGTCCAGAGCAGCATTATTGTTCAAGGTCAACGCTCCGCCGTCCAGTGTCAGCGAGCCGCTAAGTCTCGAATCGCAACACACGACCCAGCCGCGGCTGTCGGCTGTGGTGAAATCACCGGAGAGTTCTCCACCATTCAACGTAACAACACCAGCTGTAATAGATGAAGCCGCACCTGTATTGTTCACCAGGGTACCACCTTCAAGAGTAACATTACCTAACCCCAAAGCCCCGGCCTTTGACATCTTCACGATGCCGGAACGAATCACCGTGCCACCGGTATAGGCATTTGCCGTTGCTAACTCCAAGGTTCCCTCACCCGTCTTGGTCAGAGCCGTACGTCCGGCAATCTGCCCACTGCCGGTCAACGAGACCACCCCATCTTCATGACTAATGGTCACCGCTGCCGGAGTCAGGATTCCTTCCAGATTAACAGCCGCTGCGCTGGCAAATTCAACACGGTCACCATTATAGTAATTCGTATTTTCCACCTCACCAGCCCAGGTTTGAAGAGTCATTCCCTTCTGGTTCGCCCATGTGCCGGAATCAGCAATCCAAGTCAGAGTAGCGCTTGTGTCGCGCAACGCTGCGGGCTTCGCGTACACCAGTGTATACTGATTACCATCCACAATGAAGAACACATCATCTTCTTCTGCGTTACCTACCGTAGTGGAAGTGCAGATACCATTCAGCGTAGCCTGCTTCAAAACATTCCAAGTGAATGAGGCTGAATCATAGCTGATAAGGCGATACACACCACATGCCAATTCGGACTCAGAAACCAAGGTCAACGATGGCGTAGAGGTAGAACCAGACATGGAAGTTTCGGAAGAGGCCAGATTAACTACAGCCTGCTGAAGATTTTCCGGACTCAGATTCAAAATCCAGTTCGTAGCAGTCAGTTTACCAGTTCCTGCGCCTGAGTAAAGGTAGTTCACCCCGGAAAATTCCACCGTCGTCGTCTTTAAGTCATCAAGTGATGTGATAGTACCATCGTGAAGGCAAAGCTTGCCACCTTTTTGAACGAAATCATTCACAGTAGAAAGCTGAATACCATCTCTCACCGTAACCTGACCAGCGTTTACATAAATATTGTTCGCCTTAACCAGACGGGAGAGCGCAACATCTGTATCAGCATAGTTTTTATTCACCAGAGACAGGTCCGTTTCCGTGTACTGACCGGAAAAGCAGATGCTACCAGTATTGGTACTCAATTCGTTCAAATACAACGATTTTTCAACGACCACAGAGTCATGGATATTATACTGCTGCCCAGCATTAGCATTGAAGTAGGTGGCGTCCTCCGCATAAATTGCATTGAGAATGTATCGGTTCCCGTCAGAAATTACATTACCTCGAATAGTAAGCAGCGAGTTATTGCTAAAAATCAGTTCGCCCTCAGAATAAATACCACCGCCCAGGGTTCCACTTAAAGTATCAGATAATGCGCTGTTACCCACCAGGTTCACCTTACCGCAATCGGCAATCGTCGTCTCCAAGCCTTCAGAATATACAGCACCACCACGAGCACTTGTTGAGCCCCCTCTCGAAATAACTGAATTTCCGCTGAGCGTCAATGTTTCAGCACTCAGTTTAAGACTATTCGTCGTATATATAGCACCACCCTCCACATCGACAGCCTTTACGCTGTTGCCGCTAAGAATCAACTCCTTAATATTTTCATTGAAGGGCATGGAATTTTTAAGATACAGAGCACCACCAAAGGCGCCAAGACCGCCTTCTGCTTTATTATTATAGAACGCGACCTTATCACTGTTCTTAATGTATCCATTACTGTAGCAAACATACAGAGCACCACCCCGAGCGTAACTGTTGCTTTCTGTCGCAATAGCCGAATTATCTTCAAAACGCATGGTTGTAATCGTATCTGCTTTGACAGTGCCGCATACCGCACCACCATGAGCCAAAGAGTCATACGATATTCCGTCGTACTGGTTCTCGATGGTATTCCCTTTCATAGTTACTGACCCGATATTGTTCAGTGTAGTATAACCATTAAGGATACCCATCAGATTTCTATCTCCAGTGTTTGAAGTAGAAATCAAGGTACTTTTGTTGTCAGAAAATTCAAAACTGGAGGCACCATCTATGCTCAGCGACGGCGCAGACTGGTTAGTAGAGACAGTAGAGGAAATTATATTTCCATTAATCATCACGGTTGCCCCTTTTTCGGGATTTATCGCTGTAAAGGAATCGAAAAGCGAGCTGAACCGGCCACCATTTGCCGTAATGGAGTTACCACATACTGATATGCTCTTATAGCCATCAATCGAAATGGAATTAGCTAACCATTCCGCCTTTGTTTCTGAACGATAAACATTATCATCCAGATTAAAGGCAGCTATATCCGAGATATTCATTTCATCAAACAAACCACTCGCAGATGAGTGGGTTATATCAGCAACAGTATTGTCGCTGATACTCACCTCATCAAAATGGGAAATGGTTACTGTATCATTAAAAAGGGCGTTTCGAACATTGCCCCTGATTTCATTTTTATCAATGGTAAATAAGTCTGCCCGCTTATCCCCTTCACCTACCCCGGAAACGCTGATTTTCCCCGTTGAAAAAGCAGCATTAATCATGCCATCAAGAGAGGAAACTTTATTTGAGCTAATCGCATACGTTCCATCAATACCAGTAAATTCAATCTTATTTTCACCGATGAGCATACCCGAGGAGACAGTATTTCCGGAGAAGCTCACATTCTGATTATTTTCAAACGAAACACTAGTGCATACAAAGAGGCAATGTGTATATGTATTATTATTAAAGCTCACCGCGCCACAATCTCGGAAAATAATATGACTGCTGTCACTATCATAGAAGAACGCGCCGGAATTCGTTGCCGTATTACCGGAAAAAAGGAACTCATCGCACATATCAAACAGAAGAGTACTGGAATATGAGTATCCCTTAGCGAAACGTGAATTGTTACCCGATATGTCAACACGTTTCACATTCTCAAACGTGATATTGGTATCGTGGAAGAGCTGAGCCGCTTTATTGCCCGATATCGTAAGAGACTCAGACACATTGGACACCTTGAAATACTCTTTGTTATGAGAATACGCAATACCTGTAGCGTCGCTCTCCTGATTGTTGAATAAAACCTGGCGTGCACCGTCAATTTCAAAATTTACACAGTTTACAAGACCATTGCCGTCCACCTTCATGGTATTGTTTATAAACGTAATCTCGCCGACATTCTCGAAACGAACCAAATCAGCAAAATTATTAAACACACCTCTCTTTTCAGTATAGCCATTCCGGAAGGTGAATGAATCCGTATTCTGAACAAGTAAGTCAAACCCTATCGCGGTCATACCGGTAAAGGCAGGTATTTTATAGAGGTTGCTATCGAAATGCCTGTATTCCTCTTCATAAGTCACATGCCCCGAACTGGTCACACTGACAGCCTTTCCAAATACGTATCGGTGGTCGCACCCATCTACAACCATATCCCCATAATTACGAAATACGATAGGCGCCTCCGCAGAGGTGAGATCAACAGCTGCCAGAATCCACACACCCGGTGTATCTTCTGTTGAGCAATTCCATGTAATATCCTGTCCCTTACCGTCTTCCACACCCAAAAAGGTATAGCTGTAATTTGAGCCATCGGACATTAAATCACCCTCTCCATTTCTGTAACAATGATGATGCGAGTGAATTGAATATATTAATTGGTAGCGGAAACGCTGATAATGCTCACAGTGATGGTCGTCCCCTAATTCGTCATACAATATACAACCTCCCGGGTCATCCCAAACAGAATAATCCCGCCAAGAGCATTCCCCTTGTGATGAGCCACCCGTCAGATGGCCAAGGCCAACCAAGGTTCTATAAGTATCCACACTTTCCAGGCTGTAACCACCAAGAGAGGTACCCGCAGAAGCGGAATAACTAACCGAAAGAAGAGCTAAAATTGCTAACCGCAAACGAGAAGGAAGATGTAATTTCATGATAAAAAGAGAGAATTAGTTAAAACCAGAAATAAAGAAAGAAAATAAATCAAATACGCTTCATTTCAAAGTATAAGGCAAGAAAGATGGGGTGTACAGCATATTTTACGTTCTGCCCTGTTTTTCCGAAAAAAACGTAAAAAAGCAGCCTACAGCTCAAGACAGGCTCCCATTTTACCGACAAAGGAAGAAGAAAAACTCAAACCGGCTCACCGGCATAGGTGATACGACCGCCCTCGGCACCGGAGCCGGGGCCAAGCTCGACCAGATAATCAGCGCGGGAAAGGATTCCCTGGTTGTGCTCGATGCAGAGAATCGTGTGCCCTGCTGCGCGCAGACGGTAAATGGCACGCAACAGCAGCTCCAGCTCGTTGAAATGCAGGCCAGTGCTGGGTTCATCGAGCACCAGAAGCAGCGACTCGCCCGGCTTACTGCTCCGCTTCGGAGCTGCCTTCGCCAGATAGGTGGCCAGTTTCACACGCTGCGATTCACCGCCGGAAAGTGTGGTGACAGAGCGGTCGAGCGGCAAGTAGCCAAGCCCTAGTTCCTGCAGTGCCTTCAGAATGGCGGCAGCCTGCGGCACGGCAGCAAAGAATTCCACCGCTTCATCCACCGTCTGCGCCAGCGCCTGCGCTATGGATTTACCACGCCAGGTGACCTCCAGCGTCTCGCGATTGTAGCGAGCGCCGTGGCAGGCATCGCACTCGGTGTACAAATCTGCCAGGAAATTCATATCCACCTGGAGACGTCCCGTGCCACCGCAGCGTTCGCAGCGACCACCGCGAGCATTCAGCGAAAAACGAGCTGCGGTATACCCACGCTGGCGGGAGAGCGGCAAGGCAGCATAGAGTGGTCGCAGCACATCCAACAGCCCGGTGGCAGTAGCAGGCGTAGAACGGGGCGAAGCCCCCAGCGGGCTCTGGTCTACCAGCACGGCGCGGCTAATGTGCTCTGCCCCCTGCACGAGCCCCTCTTTCAGGGCGGGCAGCAGGCATTCGTGCACCAGGGTACTCTTGCCCGAGCCACCGGGACCGGAAAGACAAGTGAACGCCCCCAGCGGGAAGCGGAATTCCACATCTTTCAAGTTGCGGGCAGAAGCGTGCGGCAGCGTAAGCCAGCGGCAGGCGGAAAGGTTGCGGCGCTCAACTGCGGGCAGCACCTTGCGCCCCGCAAGCCAGGCACCGGTGGGGGAATCCTCATTCTTCAGGAAGCTGTCGTACGTTCCCTCAGCCAGCACCAGACCGCCGGCTGGGCCGCTGCCGGGTCCCATCTCCACCAGCCAGTCACAGGCTTTCAGCAATTGTTCATCGTGCTCCACCACCAGTATGGTGTTACCCTTGTCTCGCAGGCGCAACAGCGCAGCAATGAGTTTTTCCGTTTCCTTCGGGTGCAGGCCGATGGTGGGCTCATCCAGAATATACAACACGCCGGAAAGCCCCCCCCCAATCTGCGCAGCCAGGCGCGCGCGTTGCAATTCACCGCCGGATAAGGAATTGGCAGCCCGGGAAAGCGTTAGGTATCCCAGCCCCAGTTCCAGCAGACAATCGAGCCGCTGTTTCAGTCCCGACAGCGCCGGTGTAAGCGCTTCCTGATATACGGCTGGAATCACCAGCTGCTCCAGCAAATAGCGATTCTCCTGCACCGGAAGTTCGCAGAATGCCCCCAGACTCAGCTCGCGCCCGGCAAAATCCAGCGTCACCGCCAGAGCGGTAGGATTCAGACGCATTCCCTTGCAGGCAGCACAGAGAATCAACTCACCTTTTTTCCCTTCCACCGTGCCTAGGCCATGGCATTCCGGGCAGGCACCATGCGGCGAAAAATGAGAAAATAAGCCCGGCGTCAGATCCGGCAAGGTGAAGCCGGTCTCTGCGTTGCGATAGCGGGTGTGGAAGCATTGCAACGCAGCCTCGCCACCGCGCGGTTGTACCAGCGCGCGCAATTCATCCGGCCAGAGCCGCAGCGCCGCCTGCACCGAATCTGCCACGCGGGAATCCACCCCCTCGCGCAGCACGATGCGGTCCACCACCAGCTCACAAACCGAGCCGGGGGAAGGCGGGCTTGCTTCCAAATCATCCAGCTCGCAGATTTCACCCGCCACTCGCACGCGCAGATAGCCCAGTTTGCGCAGCATCAGGATATCGCTCTCCGGGTTCTGACCAAATGCCGGGGAAAGAGGCGCCAGCAGGGTCAGACGCGTATTTCCCGGCATAGCGCAGAGCGCCGTGGTTATCTCCTCCGGGCTCAGGCGTGTGAGGCGCTCACCAGTCACCGGGTCATGCGGAACGCCGATAGCCGCGTACAGGATACGCAGGTAATCCAGCGTTTCCGTGAGCGAGCCCAACACTGTACGGGATTGCCCGGTGGGCAAATGCTGCTCCAGACAAAGCGCGGGGGGAAGCCCCTCTATGCTTTCCACATGCGGTTTTTCCGGGCGGGCCAGCAGGCGACGGGCTCCGGCAGACAGGCAATCCAGAAAGCGGCGGCGGGATTCCGCAAACAGAGTATCATATGCCAACGTGCTCTTGCCCGACCCACTGGGTCCCATAAGCGCAATGAGTTCCCCCCCCGGCAGATTCAGATTGATATGCCGCAGGGTGTTCTGGCTGGCACCTGTGATGCGGATATCCATGATTCATTCAGCATTCAGAACCGGCTCTGGTCATCAAACCGCCCACCGGGGTCAACCTGCACATCGGCAGCCTTGCACACGCCGGTATAGGAACCGCTGCGATAGACATGCAGCAGGCCCTTGCACTGCAGGCGACCATTCAGGGTACCATAAATCTCTGCACATTCAGCAGCAGCACCCACTGCCAGTTCTACCTCCGCCCCTTTATCCACCACCAGTCTATGAGCGCTGATAGAGCCTTCCACCTTCGTGGAAGCATTGAAACTCAGAGTACCCGTGCAGCGGAACGAACCCGAAACCGGTCCGTTCACCTCCATATCGTGACACACAATGGAGAGATTGGAAAGCTTGGTGCCGGATTGCACATGCACATTGCCCAAGGTACGCACGGTCAGGCGGCGTGACCCGGGGCGAATCTGCACATCGGCCATGTTCAGGTGCGCATGGCAGTGGATGCAGTTGGCCGATAAGGCAGCAGAGGGTACCTGCGAGCTTTGCCCGCATTCATAACAGATGACCTCGCGCGTGGGCACCTGAACCCGCTCGTCCTCAGAACGAAACGAGGTGAGCGCGACTCTGCGGTCGCGCTCACCTGCGGGTAACAAACCGGAAACAACAGGAACAATCAGCGGTTCTGTTCTGAATTCCGGCATAGGAACAATCTCAGTTCAGCTTAGCCAAGCAGGTTGGCATCGTCGCTCTTGGGAGCACGAGCAGCAGCCTTCTTGGGAGCAGGCGTGGCAGCAAGTGCGGGAGCACCGGCGGGGTTACCCACGCGGCAGTAGCCCACAAATACAGCACCTTCCTGAATGGAAATCTTGGAGGCCGTCACATCGCCCACCAGCTCGGCAGTGGAAGCAAGCTCCACGCGGTCAGTCACCACGATATCACCCACCACCTTGCCGTGAATGATTGCGCTCTGCGTACGCACAGCCACCTTGTTCTTTTCACCGGCCTGAATGCTGGCATTGGCGCCCACGGTCAGCACACCATCGGAGGTGATTTCACCTTCCACGGAACCGTCCACCAGGAGGTCATCGGTGAAGCGCAGCGTACCCACCACGGATACGTCATAGTTCAGCACGTTGCGGGTCGTGCCACCTGCTGCGGGAGCAGCACCACCCATCTCAAAAGGAGAAGCAGAGGATTCCTCGGCACCAAAGTAACCAGCATCAGCGGCTGCGGGAGCAGAACCAGCCTGCACCGGAGAGGCCCATTCATCGGGCACATCGTTCTCTGCAAAGGGAGAACCACCTACGGGAGCACCATTGGGTTTCTGGGGATATTTAAACATAATCTTTTCTTTGTAAATAATTTATAGAAAACTACACACACCGGTTCCGGCGCTGGTTATATGGTACAGTTTTATCCTGCTTTTGTCGATATGAAAATTTGTCAGACCGGCATTTTTTACACCTCGGCGGTGTAAATGGAAGCAATACCCATACTGAGGGGGCGACAGGTGGGGTTGCGAAAGCCGGCGCGGCAGAGCAGTTCACAAAAAGCCGCGCCGCGGGGGAACGCTTCGATACTTTCGCCCAGGTAATCATAGGCGCCGCTGTTGCCGGTGAGCCAGCCGGCTATGCGCGGCAGCACATGGTGCAGGTAGAAGCGGTAGGGCGCCGCCAGTATATTCTCCGGCATGCTGAAATCGAGCACGAGCAGGTGACCGCCCGGCCGCAGAATTCGCCGCCACTCGCGCAGGGACTTCTCGTAATCGGCCATGTTGCGCAGCCCGAATGCCACCGTGGCGGCATCGTAACTGGCATCGTCCAGCGGAAGCGCCATAGCATCGGCCTCCAGCACCTGAGTCAACCCGCGGCGCACTGCCACATCCAGCATCGGGCGGCAGAAATCTGTTCCCAACACCTCCATTTCCGGAAATGCTTTTTTGAGCGCCAGCGCCAGATCACCGGTACCGGTAGCAATATCGAGCAGGCTGGCAGGCTTCCACTCGGCCACCATTTCCACCACCCGCGCCCGCCACAGGATATCCGTTCCCATGGAGAGCACGTGGTTAGCGGTCACATAGCGCTCTGCTATGGACGAAAAAGCCGCATGTACGTATGCAGGATCCGGCATGGCTTATTTGATATGCGCCAGCAGAGCATCTGCAAATGCAGTGGTGCTCACCGCTGTGCTGCCGGGAATCATCTCGGCTAGGTCCGCCGTCACGGTCTTATCTGCAATAGCGCCCTCGATAGCCGCCACGATGCGGTCGGCAGCTTCCACCCAGCCCATGTAGCGCAGCATCATCTCCGCAGAGAGCAGGAAGGAACAGGGGTTCACCTTATCCAGCCCCGCCAGCTTGGGTGCAGTGCCGTGCGTTGCTTCAAACACGGCATGACCGGTGCGGTAGTTGATATTGGCGCCAGGGGCAATGCCGATGCCACCGACCTGGGCAGCCAGGGCATCGGAGCAGTAGTCGCCATTCAGGTTCAGCGTGGCCACCACGGAATGTTCCTGCGGGTGGATGAGGATTTCCTGCAGGAAGGCGTCGCAGATGCAATCCTTGATGATAATGCCATTGGGCAACTTGCACCAGGGGCCATCGCCAATGGGTTCAGCGCCGAACTCGCGGCGAGCCAGGTCGTAGCCCCAGTCGCGGAATCCACCCTCGGTGAACTTCATGATGTTGCCCTTGTGCACCAGGGTCACATACGGGCGGTTCGTCACAATGGCGTACTGAATGGCCGAACGCACCAGACGCTCCGTGCCTTCCCTGGAAACCGGCTTGATACCGAAACCGGAAGTCTGCGGGAAACGCACCTTGTTGGCGCGCTGCGGGAACTCCGTGGAAAGCCAGTCAAAGAACTTTTCTGCCTCGGGGGTACCGCATTCAAATTCGATACCGGCGTAGATGTCTTCCGTATTCTCGCGGAAAATCACCATGTCCACCTTCTCCGGGGCTTTTACCGGAGTCTCGATTCCCTGGAAGTAGCGCACCGGTCGCACACAGCAGTAGAGGTCGAGCCCCTGGCGCAGTGCCACATTCAGCGAGCGGATTCCCTTGCCCACCGGAGTGGTCAGCGGCCCTTTGATACCCACCAGCAGCGTGCGGAACGCCTCCATAGTTTCGTTGGGAAGCCAGGTACCGACTGTGTCAAATGCCTTCTGACCAGCCAGCACCTCCTGCCACACCAGGGCGCGTTTATCGCCATAGGCAGCGCTCACCGCAGCATCAATCACGCGCTTGGCAGCGCGCCAGATATCCGGGCCGGAGCCATCGCCGATGATATGAGGGATAATGGGATAATCGGGCACATTCAGCCCCTGCCCCGTCATGGTAATAGGTGTTCCTTTGCTCATAATCCAGGTATCAATTCAACGATAAAACTATTTCTTCGCAGAATCCACTGCGGCAGGCTTCTTACTTTCCTTCTTCTCCACGCCATCGCTATTAGCCATGGCACAGAAGGCAAAGACAGCCCCCAGCAGCAACGGCGGCAGAATCCAGAAGAGAACCCCGTCGCGCTCGCTGTCGCGCCGCGTCTTTGAACCATATGATGTGTAGCCTGCCATAATTCTATGTGCGGGTATTGTAACAGATTATTTTCCGATTGCAACCAGAAAGCGTATCAGTCATCCGACTGCGGGGTTTCCGGGAGCGAGAAAATCATTTCCAGAGTCATTTCATTCTCCCAGCCGGCAATCACCACCTCGATGCGCTCCTCCTCCAGATGATACACCGAACAATAGGTCAATCCCCCAGGGAACCCATGCACCGGGGTCATTTCCTCCACATAAGCCGCAAGCTCACTACCGGGGTCATCGTCATCATCCGACATCCCGGAAAGCATCCAGCATCCCAACGTCGCCCAGCACATCACCGGTACCAGCACCAGAAAGAAGAGCCCCCGCCCCCAGCGGCGGCGCTGAGGCTGCGGCAGAGGAAGATAATCGAGCGGTCCACCCGACTTGTCAACAGCAATTACTCCACCTGCGCGCACGCCATAGATGTACGAGTTCTTCTTCTCCACGGCAACATCCACAGCCACCCTTGGTACAACCGCCCACGAAGCCCCGACCACCATCACATACCCCGGCGTCACATGCACCTCATGCGTATGCGGTAAGTGAATCCACTTCCGCAGTTTCCGCCCCGGATGCAGATACGACCTCAAGGCAAGAAAGAAAGCCACCGCCCCAACCACCGCCGGCGTGATACCAATCCCATCCTCCATGTACAGGTTTCCCCATATCAACACGGGCACGACAGTAAGCATCATCGATGCGAAAAACAAATGGCACCATACCAGAAACGACTGCTGCTGCGAAACCAGATAATCAGCCGCCTCCTCTCGCACCTTCACAGAAGCACGCCCCACGCGCGGCGTTTCCGATTTCGACCAGGCGGGAGGCTGTATCTGTTTTTCTGCCGGCACCACCTTGCCCACATGCTCCCGGCAATAATGGAACAATTCTGCACGCCGGGCAGCGCTCAGCCCATCCAGTGACATAATCAGGGCAATGTCATCCTTCATCTGCACCACCATCATCGCACCACACAATTTCACCCGGCGCACCTCCTGCCATGCCACATATAACTTCTGCTCCAGATGCGGCACCTCACGCAGAAGTCCCGCCTCCGTCACCGTCACAAATGTATCCCCCGGGTTCTGCCGCCAACTTCGCGACCACACCCCATACATCAGTAACGCCGCCACCACCACCGTTGCCAGAAAAGCCACCGCCACCTCCGGCCACGACAGCTCCATTCCATACCACAGGACAAGAGCGTTCACCAGAAGTGACAGCGGCACAGTCCAGATCAGAAGCCAGGCAAACAAACTCCATTTACTCTTCGCTTTTGGGCTTGATAATTTATAAACCATGCCCAGATTTTAGCACAGATTCATGCCCGCGCAAGCTCTTATTTTCCGGCCTCTTTTACCTCGGTGTTTAAGCACCCAGGAGGCTTATCATACACAATTTTTCATATTATATTTACAAATTCTCCTTTTCTCACTACTTACATTTTCTTTATTTAATCTTTTTTGATATTCTTTTTCGTTCGTTTCAGCATCATTTTACATATAGCATTACACCGCATTTATAATGTTCTTAATTATCTCGTACTATTACTTTAACAAGCGTATATTGCAGAATTTCGCAAACAAAATTCAAAGAAATAGAAAAATTTGCAATTTTTCGTATATTTATCAGCTTTTTTATGGAGTCATAATGATATTTTTCATAAAAATGAGCAGAAGATAACGGAAATATACCAACCAGGTCCACATCCTCTCAGGCAAGGTAACCAGTACCAAAGGTGTACAAACACCAAAACCGCGTTTCACTCCCCTTTTAGCACCTCGAGAATGGCATTTTCTGCGGATATATCCCAGGAAAACATGCTACACGCCCGCCATTTTGCCTCTTTTTGGCTGTTTTTCATCCATTTTATCCTGAATAGCAAGAATTTATGAGATTTTTAAAAAAATAGGGCAAAATAACGAATTTGATTGTTTTTTTGCCGGAATAAGGCGTAAAATACGTACATGAAGAAAAAAATCAGCTTTGTTCAGTTTTTCCGTTTCATTGTCCAGGCTCTGTTCATGGCAGGGCTGTTCATGAGTTTCATGCCCAAGACCAGGGTCGTGAGCTCATGGCTGCTTCCAACCATCATACTGGCGGGTGTATTCTTCTGCGGCTGGGTATGCCCCTTTGGAGCAGCGCAGGACTGGATGTCGAAGCTGGGGCGGCTGCTACACCTGCCACGCCAGCGCATGCCGCAGGGCGCCCAGCGCTATCTGCAACTGCTGCGCTACGCCTTCTACCTGGCATCGACCATGGGCATCACCATAGCCCTGCTGAAAGGGCCGCACAATTTCGGCATGCTGATGCGGGGTAATTTCCTGACCATAGCCTCGGGTATCATCCTCCTCTTCCTGCTCATCTCCCTGTTTTTTGATCGTCCGTTCTGCAACTATTTCTGCACCGGCGGCGCGCGCATGGGGCTCTTCAGCGTGCTGCGCATCTTCGGCATCAAGCGCGATACCGAGCAGTGCAAGCAATGCAGCCAGTGCAGCAAGGCCTGCCCCATGAACATCGATGTAGCCCACACCGATTTCGTGCGTCACCCGAACTGCATCGGCTGCATGAAATGCGTTTCCACCTGCCCGAAAGGTTATCTGAAATATGGGCTCATGCCCGGCAAAGGAAAGAAGTAGCACAACCATTCTTACTCGGAACGCAGGTTCTTTTCCAGTGAAGAGAAACCGCCACATGAACTATGGCGGTTTTATTGCTGATTCTTCCTTTGTACATCGCATTATGCATGCTAGGGTTCCTTAGTGCCACATATTAAAACTTTATGTCTTTTACCACGCAACATCATTCCACATCGTCCAAAAATATTTTCAATACACTAACAGAAAAGCCATTACAAATATTTACTATACATTGCATACATAATACGCTATACTACACCTGACAAGTATAGGACCTCCACCAGCCCGTAAGGAGTTTGAATCATCCACAAGAACTCAACAAACAGATATGAAATTACGACTGACAAAGTTCCTGGTCGCCTCCATTCTGGCCGCACAGAGCTGCGCTCCAACCAGCGCGGCAGCGTATGAAGAACGAACTGAAAACAACGTTAAATACACCCTGACAGAGAATGGCGATGGCAGCTACCATGCTACAGCAAAAATTAACAGCGGGAGCTATTTAGACAAAACGGGTGGCACCCACGTTGCCATCAATGGGGAGCTGACTGTAGATACAACTCCTGTTAAGGGTGTGACCATCACCATGGACACAGATCGCACTATCGGCATGCTATCTGCCGGAAGCTGGGGAGCCACCCCGATTAGCGGCTCAGTGCACATGAACATCAATGCAGGGTACGTCGGAAGTATTTATGGAGGCAACCACCTGGATACAGAGCTGACGTCATCCTATTCAGAAGCATCCATCGAAAGCATTACCATCAATTTGGGAGGTAATGCCAGCGCAAATTGGATAACAGGCGGGAGCTGCATCTCATATGGGAATGGCAGCCCGAACGCAGATTTCATCCGGAAATATGCGACATCAGGCGACATTGCCGTTACAATTAGTGATAACGCCAGCGTCACCTATGTATACAATGTCTTCTATGACTATGAAAAAGCCAATGGTTCATCTACCATTGAAATTAACGGCGGCAGCGTTAACACCGCACTTGCGAACGTAAGCGGTACAGTCACAGAAGATGCCTCTGTCACCATAAATGGAGGCTCCGTACAAACGGTAAGTGCCGGATACGATGGACAGGTAGGAGGCAACGCCGAGGTGACCGTCAATGGAGGAGAAGTCACTAATGTGTACGCCGTTGCAAGTGGCACAGTAGAGCAATCTGCATCCGTTACAACTAACGGAGGTGAAGTTGGCATCATTTACGCAACCACCGGAGGTACCGTAAAAGGCAATGCCAGCGTTACAACAAATGACGGCAGCGTATCATATGTGATAGGTCTTGCCTCCGGCACAGTAGAGGGTGACACCGCCATCACCACCAACGGAGGAAAAGTCGACAACATATATGGACTGAACGGCGGTACAGTGAAGGGAAGTGTCCGCATCTCGACAAACGGTGGAAATATTGGGGAAGCAAATGGCGTATATGGCGGAACGGTAAAGGAAGATGTCATAGTCACCACAACCAATGGAACCATAAATAAGCAGTACGGAGTTCACTATGGAACGGTAGAAGGAAATATCGCCGTCACGACCAAAGGCGGAAGCATTGATACCCTTTGCGGGCTCTGGGATGGAAGCGTCGAGGGCGATATTACCGTAACAACCGACGGCGGCACAATCAACAGCCTGACAGGTGCACTTGGTGGCAATGTAGGCGGCAATGTTACCGTCACGACAAATGAAGGAACCCTTGGGGGAAGCACTGCATCTGTTGGGGCGAATGTAAATGGAGATGTGAACTATATCATCAATGGTGGCACCTCCGGGAACATCTTTGGCGTCTACAGAGGTACCGTTGAGGGCAATGCCACAATCATCATGAACGGTGGGGAAGTGAACGACATCATAGGTGTGGCCTCTGATGCCTACGGAGTCGGCAACGTTAAGGGGAATGCCGCAGTCTACCTGCTTGCGGGCAAGGTGAATGGCACCGTCTGGGGTGTCTGCGAAGATGCCAGGGCCAGCTCCAGCACCCTGTATATCGGCTCAGCAAATGCACCATATCATGGAACCGTCCAGGAAATCAATTATTTTGACCATGTTGTGATAGCACCGGGCTCAAGCATCACAACAACGAGTGGCAACCTCTTCTCCGTAACAACGCATAATTATAACGTATCCCAGAAGAATCTGACAACTCCTGTCGTGAAAACGGCAGGCAACGTTGCCGTTGAAAAACCAATAACCCTGAATCTGAATGTACCGAATACACTTCCCAGTGGGCGATACATGCTGATTGATGCGACTAAAGGCAGTGTGGACACCACCAGATGGTCGTCCAAAAATGTAACAATCAACTCGACTACGGCCTACCAATCGGGCAGCAGTCTCCATGTTGATTTCGAGGATCTGGAGTGGTCAGGTAATGTACTCTATCTTTACTTGTTGAAGGACGAATCAAAGAATCTCTTCTCCAACAACTGGGGTGTATTCAAGAGTTCTCAGGCGTTCGTCAACACCCTGTGGAGCAACCATGCAAACCGCACCCTGCTCCACCGCCGCGCATCATCAACAGAGAACAATGGTATAGTGGCCCCCTGTGACAACACCGGAGCTACCATGGCGTGGGCTGCCATGTATGGACAGAATGCCCGCATCAGCGGCATTGGTGCGGATTACAGTCTCTATGGTGCAGTACTGGGTATAGAGCATCATCGCCCAAGTGGTCGGAAGATTGGTGTTGCTTTTGGCTACGACTGGGGTAAAGTCTCGCCCTTCCACTACGCACGAATAGACCAGGATGCAGTTCATGCTGCATTGTATGGAAGAGCCGCAGAATGGAAAGTTCACCAGAATGGCGCGATTGCTGTTGACTGGAGCACGGCAATCGGCCGCACGCACGCTGAAACGAAAACCGAAACAAGCGATTGGGAGCAGAACCACATGCAGGTAAATGCGCGTCTCTCATATCTGCATATGTTGAATCATGATGTAACAGCTTCCGTCTTTACCGGGCTTCAATACTTTGCCACCGAGGACGCAGAGGTCGATCAAATAGGTATCAGCTCTATGCAGAATCTACGCACAGAAATCGGTTTAGGTATTCATGCCAAGGTTGCACCAAAAACGAATCTGTGGAGCGAAATAAGCCTCTTCAACGATGCCATGCGGCATAATCCCTATATTTTCGTTGCCGATAAGCAATACGAGGGGACCAACCCCGGGCGATTAGGTGGTCGCGTCAACATCGGCGTCAGTCATCAGCTAAACAACTCCTGGACCATACAGGGAAGTTACAGTTTTGAGGCTGCGGATAACAACAAAGAACACAATATCAATATAGGCGCCGGCTATCAGTTCTGATAAGGAAGCCAACATACGCCTCATCAACAAGCTCCCCCACTGGTCATACAACCAGTGGGGGATTTCTTATGAGTTCTGTCTAATCAGAAGCAGCTTTACTCCTGGGAGGCGTCAGCTTCATCGGCAGCAGGGGCTTCGGCCTCTGCGGCTTCGGTTTCCTCGTCCTCCTCATCATCGGGGATGACGAGGGTGATTTCCTGAATGGATTCCTTGCCATCGAGCGTGATGAGCTTCACGCCCTGGGTGGCGCGGCCCGTTTCGCGGATGGTGTTCACCTTCATGCGCACAGACTGCCCACCGGTGGTCATGATCATGAGTTCATCCTCATCGGTCACGGTGGTGGCAGACACCACGCGGCCAGTCTTATCGGTGCAGTTCATGGTCTTGATACCGATACCACCGCGGGTCTGCGGGCGGTATTCATCGAACGGAGTGCGCTTGCCAAGGCCATTCTCGGAGACTACGAGCAGGTTGGCGTCCTGCTGCACCACAGCGAGAGCTACCACGTAGTCCCCCTCGCGCAGCTTGATACCGCGCACACCGATAGTGTTGCGACCCTGGGCGCGCATATCGCTTTCGGCAAAGCGGATGCTCATGCCATCATGCGTGACAAGCACCACTTCATCTTCGCCGGAGGTAAGGGCGGCGTTCACCAAGGTGTTACCTTCCTCCAGATTGATGGCAATGATACCGGCCTTGCGGTAGTTCACGAAATCGTTGAGTGCGGTCTTTTTCACCGTGCCATCCTTGGTGGCAAACACCACGTTGCCGGAATCCTCAGCGAAGGTGATATCCTTGCCATCCTCGCTCACGCGGCGTTCCAGTCGCAGGATGGCGGCGATGCGCTCATCGGCCTGCATATCCAGCAGGTTCTTGATGGAACGCCCCTGGGCGCTGCGGGCGGCCTCGTCAATCTCGTACACGCGCTCCACGTATACACGCCCGGTGTTGGTGAAGAACATGATGTAGTCGTGATTCTGAGCAGCGAAGAGGTGCTCCACAAAGTCGTTGGCATCCTTCTTGCTCTTGGTCGTTGCAGCCTTGATGCCCTTGCCACCGCGGGCCTGCAGGCGGTACTCGTCGGAGTTGGTGCGCTTGATGTACCCGCTGTGCGTGATGGTCACAATCATGGAATCGTTCGGGATGAGGTCTTCGATGGCCATGTCGCCCTCGAACGGAATGATGTGGGTCATGCGCGGGGTGGCGTACTTCTCCTTGATAGCGCGCAGCTCATCCTTCACGATACCGAGCACGCGGCTCTCGTTGGCGAGGATGTCCAGATAGTCCTCAATCAGCTCCAGCAGCTTCTTGTACTCATCGGAAATCTTGTCGTTTTCCAGAGCGGTGAGCTGGTAGAGGCGCAGTTCAAGGATGGCGTTCACCTGGCGTTCGGTGAATACGTACTTGTCACCCTGCACAGAGGGCTGGCTGTGGATGAGGATACCCAGGCCCTTGGCCAGCTCCGTGGGGAAGCTGAATTCCATGAGTCGGTTGCGGGCGTCCTCTCGGTTCTTCGAATCGCGGATGATGCGGATGAACTCGTCCATGTTGGCCAGGGCAATCAGGTATGCCTCCAACACCTCGGCGCGGTCCTCAGCCTTGCGGAGCAGGAATTTCGTGCGGCGCACGACCACCTCACGGCGGTGCTCCACATAGAAGTTGATGGCGTCCTTCATGGAGAGCACCTTGGGGCGTCCCTCGTGAATAGCCAGCATGTTTACGGAGAACGAAGTCTCCATGCTGGTGAGCTTATAGAGCTGGTTGATGACCACCTGCGGGCGGGCATCGCGCTTGAGCTCGATTTCGATGTAGTCGGTCAGGTCGCGCATGCCGGCAATGTCGGTGATAATCTTATCACGCACCAGTTCCGCAATGCGTTCCTGCAGTACGGCACGGTTCACGCCGTAGGGCACATCGGAAATATGGATGAATTCGCGACCGTTTTCGTTGGTGACCACTTCCATTTTGCCGCGCATGCGAACACTGCCGCGCCCTGTGCGGAAGTAGCTGTCAATTCCCTTGTTACCCAGCACATAGCCGCCGGTGGGGAAGTCCGGGCCCTTGATATAGGCGCGCAGGGCTTCGCTGGTGATGAGGGGATTGTCGATAAAGGCGCAGATGCCATCCACCACTTCGCCCAGGTTGTGTGGAGCCATGTTGGTGGCCATACCCACGGCAATACCCGTGCCGCCGTTCACCAGCAGGTTCGGGAAAGCGGAGGGGAACACCACCGGTTCGGTGAGGCGGTTGTCGTAGTTCGGCTGGAAATCCACCGTGTCCTTGTCCAGATCATCCATGAGGGCCACACCCAGGTGGCTCAACTTGGCTTCGGTGTATCGCATGGCTGCGGGCGGGTCACCTTCCGGCGTACCGAAGTTACCCTGCCCCTGCACCAGAATGTCGCGCATGTTCCAGGGCTGAGCCATGGTCACCAGCGTACCGTAGGCAGACTGGTCACCGTGCGGGTGGTAGTTACCGATGGTGTCACCCACGATTTTACCGCACTTGATAGTGCCCTTGCTGGGTACAAGACCGAGCTCGTGCATGGCATAGAGCACGCGGCGCTGGGAGGGTTTGAGACCGTCGCGCACATCCGGAAGGGCGCGGGAGATAATCACCGACATGGAGTAATCCAGGAAGCTGCGGGAGACCTCCTCTGCCACATCGACGGGACGAATTCTTGTTTCGCTCATAATCAGAATGAAAGGTTAATGGTTTTACACGTCGAGGTTGCGGACATTGAGGGCGTTGTCCTCAATGAAGCGGCGGCGGGGTTCCACCAGATCACCCATGAGGATGGTGAACATCTTGTCTGCCTGTACAGCGTTGTCGTCATCCAGACGCACGCGGAGCAGCTCGCGCTTCTCCGGGTCCATGGTGGTGGCGTAGAGGTCCTTGGCGTCCATTTCACCCAGACCTTTGAATCGGGTGATGGTAACGCTGCGTCCGCCAATCTCCAGCACCTTGGCCAGAATATCACCCACAAAGAAGATGGAGGTGACCGTGTTGCGGGAGTTTTCCACCAGTTCGAACACCGGGGCATCGTCGCTCAGCAGGTGGTCGGGCTGAATACCCAGTTCTTCCAGGCGAGCCAGCACGCGGGTGATGGCTTTGGCCTCATGCAGCTCGTGCAGCAGAGCGCGGCGGCTGGGGCCTTCGCGCACCGGCAGCGGGTTGGCAGCCAGTTCTTCCTCGCTGGGTTCGCCGAAGAGGAAGAGGTCGCGATTCTCCTCAGAGAAAGCGGAGAGGCTGTCCATATCGGCGAAGTACTGCACCTCTTCATCATTACCGCAGCGCACCTTGACCAGGTACTGGGGGAAGGAGCCATTGTCGGCGCGGTGGCGCAGCAGATCCTTGAAGTCGCCGCCGTGCTGGGCCACGCTACCCTCATACTTCTGCAGGTTGATGAGGGTTTCCAGAATGGCCATGAGGGAATCGGCGTCGAATTCCTTGCTCTTGTCCGGCGTGCGCAGGGTAACATCGCCCGCGCCCAGGGAAATGAGCTTGCGGTTGAGCGCCACTTCGTCCTGCACGTACTGCTCCACCTTGCGGTGAATCACGCGGTAGAGCGGTGGCTGGGCAATGTAGAGATAGCCGGCGCGCACCAGCTGCGGCATGTGGCGGCAGAACAGGGTGAGCAGCAGCGTGCAGATGTGGGAGCCGTCCACGTCGGCATCAGCCATGAGAATAATCTTGTGGTAACGCACCTTGTTCAGGTCGAAAGAGCCCTCACCCTCGCCATCGCCGATGCCGGCACCAATGGCAGTGATGATGTTCTGAATCGTTTCGCTGCCCAGGGCCTTATCCAGACGCGCTTTCTCTACGTTGAGAATCTTACCGCGCAGCGGCAGAATGGCCTGCGTGCGGCGGTCGCGGCCCATCTTGGCAGAACCACCTGCGGAGTCACCCTCCACAATGAACAATTCGCTGAGCTTCGGGTCGCGGCAGGAGCAGTCTGCCAGCTTGCCGGGCAGACCACCACCCACGGTCATGGCGCTCTTGCGCACGCTTTCGCGAGCCTTGCGAGCAGCTTCGCGGGCGCGGGAGGCAATGAGGCAGCGGTCAATGATGGTCTTGGCCACCTGCGGGTTCTCCTCAAAGTATTCCTTGAGTTCCTCGTAGACCACGCTGCTCACCACACCTTCAATTTCGGTGTTCACGAGCTTATCCTTGGTCTGGGAAGAGAATCGCGGGTTGGGCATCTTCACGCTGATAACGGCCACCAGCCCCTCGCGCACGTCATCGCCGTTCAGGCTGGGGTCCTTATCCTTGAGCAGGTTGTTGCTCTTGGCGTAGTTGTTGATGGCGCGGGTCAGCGAGCTGCGGAAGCCGGAAAGGTGCGTACCGCCGTCGGCATTGAAAATGGAGTTGGCGTAGCACTGAATCTGGTAGCGGTCGCTGTCGTTGTACTGCATCACCACATCCACAATCACATCGTCCTCCATGGTCTTGCCATCGTACTCCACCTCAATGTGGCGCACGCCGCTCATGGCGATGGGTTCGGCTGTGATGAGCGTCTTGTTCTCGCCCAGCTGCTTCACGAACTCGCGAATGCCGTCCGCATAGTAGAACGTCTCGGTGCGTTCCTGGCCGCTGCGCTCGTCCACCAGTTCGATGACAAGGCCGGGATTCAGGAATGCAAGCTCGCGCAGACGGCGGGCCAGCAAGTCAAACTTGAACTCTACCGTATCGGTGAAAATGGTCGGATCGGGCAGGAAAGTGATGGCCGTACCGGTCTGGCTGTCCGGGCAGGAACCAACCACATGCAGTTTCTCAGTGGTCTTACCACGCTCAAAGGTGATAACGTGGCGCTTGCCATCGCGACGAACCTCGGCCTTAAAGAAATCGGAAAGTGCATTCACGCACTTGGCACCCACACCGTGCAGACCACCGGAGTACTTGTACGCACCCTGGCCGAACTTACCACCAGCATGCAGATTGGTGAGCACCAGCTCTACGGCAGGGATCCCGAACTTCGGGTGGATATCCACCGGAATACCACGACCGTTGTCAATCACGGAAATGGTGCCGCCTTCGTGAATCTGGATGATAATTTTGCTGCAATACCCGGCCAGGTGCTCGTCAATCGAGTTATCGAGCACTTCGAACACACAGTGATGCAAACCACGTTCATCCGGGTCGCCAATATACATACCCGGACGCTTACGCACGGCTTCAAGCCCCTCCAGCTTGTCAATCTGGGCGGCGCCGTACTCCTGCTGAGCCCCGGTCGAAAGCTTTTCAGCATCCTCCGGGGGCGTTACGTTATCACTCATAAGTGCCGCCCATTATACGCGCGTACGCGCGCGCCTCAATTATATAGTGCGTCATTTTTCCAGAAATCGCGTCACAATAGCTCTATTTCTCGCTTCCCCCCCCGAAATAGGACTGATGTCCAAACTCACAACAGAGCGTTTTCCAGCCCTATTACAGCATTAACAATTATTATCTTTACTTTTCAAGCCATTATAAGCTATACTGGTAGTAGCACCAAACATTTCAACATGTCCTCCAAGCCATTTTACAATCACATTGCCGGGCTCCGTGGCATTGCAATCATCCTGGTATTTCTCTTTCACCTTTGCGCGACAACATTTCCACATGGATTCTATGGTGTGGATATCTTCCTGGTCATTTCCGGCTATCTGTTGTTTTTATCCTTTACCCGAAACGGCAATCAACTATCATTGAAGGAATTTGCCGTCAAGAAGCTGCTTCGTCTGTTCCCCCCCATGGTTCTGACTGTTCTGCTGACTCTGTTGGCAGGATTGATGATACTCGACTGCGAGGACATAGCAAACATTTCAAAGATTGGCCGCTATACGGTATTAGGCTTTGCAAACAGTATACTCAGCAAGAGCCAGACAGATTACTTTGCCTCCGACGCGCTGAATAATCCCCTGTTGCACATGTGGTATCTGGGGGTTACGATACAGCTGTATGTTATCTTTGCCGCCGGGTGTATCATATACCGTTTCATCCCGACAAAGATTTCCAGGATTCTCCTGTGGGTCGTTGGTATAGTTTCCTTCGGCTACGGCTATTCATACCAGCTGCACAACATTCTGCAAGGCATAGGCCTACCCGTTTGGGAACAGCTCATGCCCATTTCCCACTACCACACCATGCCACGCATATGGGAACCACTTGCAGGCGGTGCCATTCTTCTACTCCCCACCACCAACAACAGAGCAAAAGCTACACTGCTGACCCTGGGCGGGCTCCTGGCTGCCATATTACCGGCAATCCTCCCCGCCAGCATTGCAGACTACGGCGTACCCATGGTTGTGCTTGGAACCATGCTCATTATCCGATACATGCCAGAAAGCAGCCTCATGCCGGTTCTCTCCAATAAGTTGTTCATGTGGATCGGGGGCATATCATTCTCATTCTACCTGGTTCATATGCCCGTCATTTCCTATTTCAACAGCTGGTATCAGGGTATAAGCGGGTGGAAGGACTATAGCATCATCACCATTCTTTCACTGGGGCTGGCCTGTTTATTCTGGTTCCTGGTAGAGAAGCGCCGCATCAATCTATATGCAACCATCGCCCTGTGGGGCATTGTCCTTGGGTTCTGCGTACTTGGCAAGGAAAAAGATGGGTTCAAGGACTACATCTACCCAGAAATCAATAACATCCGAGTAGCCCCATACGATGAGTGGCAATTCTGTAAGGATGATATTCTCAGCAATCAATTGGATAAAGAAGCGCTCGTATACAACAGCGGGGTCATCCATCTTACCCAGACCACCCGGAAAGCACCGAGGAAACCCACTACCCCGCTTCTGCAATTAGGGCCGGAATCCCAGGCTCCCCGCATCCTGCTCATTGGCGACAGCCATGCCCAGGCAGCATACGCAGGGCTGAATCACCTCTGCCAAGAACTCAATATTCCAGGGGTTTGCCTTTCCTCCATCATTCTCCCCAACTGGGATATGGATTACTATCTCAACAGCACCTATTTCTACAATCAACGCAAGGCAGAGGCCCTGCTCAAGTGGCTGGACGCATCTCCCAGCATCACTCACGTCTTTATCGGTCAATACTGGCGTTACCACCCCAACGATGCACATTTCGTTCACTGGGATGCCCGCAGAGAGCCTATGACCAATGAGCTCTATTTTGCCTCATTGCGGGAATTTATCAACCGTGTTAAGGCTCTGAACAAACAAGTGGTGCTGATTGGTCCGGCCCCGGAAATCAAGAATCCTGATCCATGCCGATACATACGCCAGCAGGCCCGGAAAGGAGCAGAAAACATGAACCTCGAGCCTCTGAAATGCACCCGTGCAGAACTTGCCGACCGCACAAAGGTGGTCATGCCTATGCTGGAACAACTCGAAAAAGAAGGGCTTTGCACCCTGCTCAGAACAACGGAATTTATACCAGCAGACACACCCTATGTTGCATATCGGGATGGCGTTTTCCTGACGACCGACAGCCACCACCTCAGCGGCCAGGGCTCAATAGAATTTTTCAACTTCCTTAAACCACAAATAGAAAAACTCTTTAACACCGGCACGCCAGAACAAGTAGCCCCCTGACCCCGGCTCAGAGCAGGACGCGCAGGTAAACTACCCGGCTATCCCGCACCTCCCGCAGTAATCACCCAGCAACGAAATCAACAAATTACCCTCCGGAGCCCACCTCAGCGTTCATGGAATCACATTAGCGCCTTGCGATGCATCTCCATCATGTCAGAATCACAGTTTATTACCTAAAACCAATACCTCCTTGTCGGCATCCTCAGCAGATAAGACGCCCTCATTTCTCTCGCATCATGAGCACAAAACCATTTTATAATCACATAGCAGGATTAAGAGGTCTTGCTATTATCCTGGTGTTTCTTTTCCATCTCTGCCCGGCCTCATACCCGCATGGTTTTTATGGAGTAGACATCTTCCTGGTCATTTCCGGTTACTTGTTATTCCTGTCTTTTCAACGGAGTGGCTGCACGCTGGATCTAAAGGAGTTTGCCACCAAAAAGCTCTACCGAATTCTACCGCCGATGATTGTCATCGTGCTGCTCACACTGCTGGCCGCACTTCGTTTCATGGACTGCGAGGACATCATTCTCGCATCCAGAACCGGGCGGTGTACCCTTTTCGGGTATGTCAACGTATTCCTGAGCAAAGGGCTGAGCGACTATTTTGCCCCCGACTCACTGAATAACCCCTTCCTGCACATGTGGTATCTTTCGGTTACCATTCATCTCTACATCATCTTTGCAGCAGGGTGCCTTGTATACCGCTATATTCCTCGATTTCTATCATGGTTCCTACTGCTTGCCATAGGGATAAGCTCGTTCTGCTATGGTTATTCCTACCAGCTCAACGGCATTCTGCAGGCACTACACATACCAGCATGGGTGCAGCACTCCCCTGTTTCCCACTATAGCACATTAGCTCGCGTGTGGGAGCCCATGGCAGGAGGACTCATCCTCATGCTGCCGCTCTCAAGCAGCAAGGTAAAAGCCACTTGTCTCTCGCTGCTGGGTGTTGCAGCAGCTCTCATCCCCGCGCTGATGCCAACAGGCATTGCAGATTACGGAGTACCTTTGGTAGTCGTGGGCACAATGCTCATCATCCGCTACATGCCCACCAGCAGCCTGATGCCCCTGCTCTCCAACAAACTACTCCTGTGGATTGGAGGCATATCCTTCTCCCTGTATCTGGTACACATGCCCATCATTGCCTATTTCCGCATTTGGTACCAGGCTATCGAAGGCTGGCAGGACTACGCCATTATCGCAGGGCTTTCCGTTGTTCTGGCATGGTTATTCTGGTTCCTTGTAGAAAAGCGCCGCATCAACATATACGCCACTCTGGGGTTATGGGGCATCACCATGTTATGCTGCATATTGGGCAAATCCACCAAGGGTTTCAGAAACTACATCTACCCAGAGATTAACAACATCCGCCTCACTCCATACGACGATTGGAAATTCTGCCGGCCAGATGTTTTGCTCAACCAATTCGATTTGAGCAAATTCACCTATCACAACGGAGTCATACGCCTTCTCTGCTCCACAATTCCAGCACCAAGTACCCCACTCACCCCCCTCATGCAAATGGGGCCGGAATCCATGGAACCCAGGATTGTACTTATTGGTGACAGCCACTCACAGGCTGCCTATGCAGGTCTGAACAATCTCTGCACAGAGCTCAACATTCCCGGTGTCTGCTTATCCTCCATCATCCTCCCGAACTGGGACATGCAGCACTACCTCAACAGCGCATACTTCTATGATGAATCCAAGGCCGAAGCCCTGCTGAAATGGCTGGAGGCAAACCCCTGCATTACCCACGTCTTCGTCGGGCAATACTGGCAAGGACGCTTGAATGCGCCTGTTTTCATGCACTGGGATTCCAGAAAGGAACCCATGAGCATGGAAATATACAGCAAGACCTTACGGGACTTCGTTCTTCGCGTTCGAGCATTGAACAAGCACGTTGTTCTCATCGGGCCGACACCGGAAATCAAGAGCAGCTCACCGTGCAAGCACATCCGCACCAATGCCAGAAAAGGCGCATTGACAAAAAACATGAAGCAGCTCACCTGCACTCGCGAGGAGTTTACCGCAGCTTCCAGAAATGTAGCCGCCATGCTTGATAATCTGCAGAAGGAAGGTATTTGCTCCGTCCTGGACACCAGAGAATTCATCCCCTCCGATAAACCATTCGTAGCGTATAAGGATGGCAAATTCCTGCTTACAGATAACCATCATCTCAGCGGTGAGGGGTCTATCGAATTCTTCAATTTCCTGAGACCCCAGATCGAAAAGATACTTAACAGTCAAACCCCGGTCACCTCCACCCCTGAAATGAATCAGAAATAATGGGCCGTCCCCCATATCCCCCCTCCAGCGATGCGATTACACCCCACTTGATAAGCCCCCCCATCCAAATTACACCGTTCTTGTTATTTTGCTTTACATCATACTTTATACTCTATAAAATCCACTGTAGTTAAACAGCCATGTCCACTAAACCGTTTTTTAACCACGTTGCCGGGCTCAGAGGTCTAGCCATCATATTGGTTATCCTCTTCCACCTGAACGCTACATACTTTCCCCATGGATACTATGGGGTCGATGTGTTCCTGGTGATTTCCGGATACCTTCTCTTTGCCTCTCTGCAACGAGATAATTATCAATTAAAAGTTCTGGATTTTGCGAAGAAGAAACTCTTCCGCATATTTCCGCCCATGATTATTGCGGTGCTGTGCATCTTGCTCGCAGCCATGTATTTCCAGGACTGCGAGGATCTTATTGACACCTCACGCACCGGCCGCTACACGCTGTTCTGCTATGTAAATGATTTCCTGCGTCGTACTCAGGATGACTACTTTGCAGCAGAAGCGCTTGAAAATCCATTCCTGCACATGTGGTACCTTTCGGTAACCATCCATCTGTACCTCATGTTTGCGGTAGGCTGCATTGTATCTAAATACATTCCCAGAAAGCTCAGCCTAGTATTACTGTGGATCATAGGCATAGCCTCGTTCATCTACGGGTATTCCTATCAACTCCAAAACATACTGCAATCCATAGGTCTGCCCACCTGGGGGCAGGACATGGCAGTTTCCCACTACCGCACCCTGCCACGCGTATGGGAACTACTGGCAGGTGGGGCTATCCTTATGCTTCCGCATACAGAGAACAAGGCTAAGGCCACCATACTGACTCTGGCGGGTCTTGTTGCGGCTCTGCTGCCGGCACTGAGCCCCAGTTCTCTGGCACAATACGGAGCTCCAGCAGTTGTGCTGGGGACCATGCTCATCATACGCTACATGCCGTCCGGCAGCCTGATGCCGATTTTGAGCAACAAGCTGCTCATGTGGATTGGTGGGATTTCGTTCTCCCTCTACCTGGTACACATGCCCGTTATCGCCTTCTACCGCATATGGAACCAGACGCTTTCCGGCTGGACGCCATACCTCATCATTATTCTGCTTTCTGCCGGGCTTGGGTATCTGTTCTGGTTCCTGGTGGAAAAGAGACGCATCCACGGCATTCTGGCGCTCGTTCTGTGGGGTATTGGCATGTTTATCTGTGTGCAGGGCAAGAGCACAAAAGGCTTCAGAGATTACCTGAGACCCGAAATCAACAACATTCGTGTCACGCCCTACGATGACTGGCAGCTTTGCGACCCCAACATCCTGACCGAAAAACTGGATGTGGTCAACCTGAAGTATAACGAGGACATATTCAACCTTGCCAACACCACCCGACGTCGGCCTAAGACCATTAACCCGCTTCTGCAGATGGGACCGGCCTCAGCTTCGCCCTCTGTCGTCCTCATTGGTGACAGCCATGCTCAGGCCGCCTATTTCGGAATGAACAGATTATGCCATGAAATGAATGTATCTGGCGTAATGCTTTCTACAACCGTCATCCCGCTCTGGGATTACTACATCCGCTCCAACAGTGGTTACTTCTTCACCGAAGCAAAGGCTGAGGCACTCATGCAGTGGCTGGAGGCACACCCCTGCCTTACGCATGTCGTCATTGCGCAGCATTGGCGCCACCGCATGGTCAGCGCCCCCTTTGTACACTGGGACAAGAGAATTGAACCCATGACAACGGAGATATACTACAATGCCCTCAAAACATTCATCAAGCGCATTAAAGACATGAATAAGCAGGTCATTCTGGTAGGTCCCGGCCCGGAGATTCCGCTTCGTTCGCCAACGCGCCTTATTCGTCTTGCCATGCGCAAAAACAATCTGGACAAGGTGGACATGACCCCCATCAGCTGCACCCGGGAACATATTATCGAGCTGAACAAAGACATTCTTCCCATTCATGACAAATTGGAAGAAGAAGGGCTCTGCACCGTGGTAGATGTGATCCCCTACCTGCCGGAAGACAAGCCATATGTCAGCTATCAGAATGGTAAGTTCCTGATGTTTGATGACGACCATCTCAGCAGCGACGGATCCACGGAAATCTTCCGCTTCCTGCGCCCGGCACTGGAGCCGCTGCTGCGCAAGAACACCGCCACCGAACCGGCACCATAATTATTGACAACCAAAGCAACACCTTCTCAGGCATCGCGTCTGAGAAGGTGTTGCTTTGTACACAATCATCCCCACGGCTAACCGCACACGGTTTCCCATCAGCCTCACTTTCCAAGCATCGCATCATGTCTTATGCCCTAAAAAATTCTTGCATTAACAGGGTATATGAGCTAACCTCTTGGGCACTTCCACGCATCGTTCAGGAACCATATGAAACACGTTCACTTTCTCGGAATCTGCGGCACAGCCATGGGTGCAGTCGCATCGGCCATGGCACGCAAGGGCTACGTGGTCACAGGCACAGACGCCAATGTGTACCCGCCCATGTCCACATTCCTGGAAAACGAAGGCATCCAGATATTCCAGGGTTATAACCCGGCGAACATTCCGGACGATACGGACCTGGTCGTTATCGGCAACGCCATGAGCCGTGGCAATATAGAAGTAGAAGCCGTGCTGGATAAACGGCTGCGCTACATGAGCCTGCCGGAAACCATGAAAGAGTTTTTCCTGTGGGGAAAAAGGAATCTCGTGGTCACAGGCACGCATGGCAAAACCACCACTACCTCGATGCTCACCTGGATGCTGGAAGCCAATGGACAGAACCCCAGCTTCATGATAGGCGGCATAGCCCGTAATCTGGGCCGCGGCGGCCGCTTCACCGATTCGGACTTCTGCGTACTGGAGGGCGATGAGTACGACACCTCCTTCTTCGACAAACGCTCCAAATTCCTCCACTATCTGCCGGAGGTGGTCATCATCAACAACATTGAAATGGACCACGCCGATATCTACGCCAACGTTGACGAAATCAAGCTTTCGTTCAAACGGCTTCTGCGCGTGGTACCGAGGAACGGCGTCGTGTTCATTAACGCAGACTGCCCGAACTGCGCAGATGTGCGCCAGCACGCCGCTACTGAGCTCAAGATGGTCAAGATGGTGAGTGTTGGCATGGGAGAAGAAGCCGATGTACGCATCACCGATGTGGAATATCGCACCAATGGATGCAGCTTCACCCTCCTTGCAGCAGCCGCAGAAGAAGGCACCGTTACCTCACCATTGCATGGGGAACGTTTCAATCTGCCCATGATTGGTGATTTCAACGTACGCAATGCCGCTATGGCCGCTTGCGCAGCCGCCATTGCCGGGCTGAATGCCGAGCAGATACGCTCTGCCCTGGAAAGCTTTGAAGGCGTGGCCCGCCGCCAGGAAGTACGAGGCACAGTCAATGGCGTTACGGTGGTGGATGACTTTGCCCACCATCCCACCGCCATACACCAGGCTATTGCGGGGTTGCGCCAGCGATTCCCGAAGAGCCGCCTGTGGGTTCTTTTTGAACCGCGCAGCAACACCACCATTCGCAACCTGTTCCAGAACGAACTGGCAAAAGCCCTGGCAAAAGCCGATTTTGCCGTTATCTCCCCCATTGAGAATCACAAGCGGCTCACCCCGGAGCAACGGCTGAATGAGGAACAGCTCATGGCAGACATTCAGGCCGCCGGCACAGATGCCTACATGGGCAAGAACGTTGATGATATCGTGGCGCACGTGGTTACCCATGTACACCCCGGTGATGTGCTACTGGTCATGAGTAACGGAGGCTTCGGAGGCATTCACAATAAGTTGCTGATAGCCCTGGCACAGTAAATTCACCAGCCCTGCCCGAGCGCAGGGCTTTTTCTTGACCAGCGGCCTCCCGTTGTGCTACATTGGGAGCATGAAACATTTTCTATATACCCTCTCACTGCTTGTATGTCTGCTGCCGGTTCAGGCAAAAATAGATACCCAGCAATTGCTGGGTGGGCTGCTGAATCTGGGCGGGCAGATGGTAGTAGAACACACCCAGAACCAGCAGAATGGAGCGCAGGACATCAATTTTGGAGACAAGCTTGTGCTCACCCTGCGGGGCGCCACCGATACCCTGCTGGAGAGCTACAAGGAAGAGGGGCGAGAATACGCCAAAGAAGTGGGCGATATCATCAGCCAGAAGATGCTGGAAAATGAGAAAGTAAACAACACGCTGGATTCTGTGCGATACCTCTGCTGGGGCGTGGTAAGCTATCTGACTGTTGTTACCCTGCTCATGCTGCTCCTGCTGCTGCGCCTGCGCGTGCTCTATGCCCGGTTGATGCGCGCGGTCAGCGCAAACAAGAACTAAGAGTTTTCCTGCATCAGGCGCATGCGGTTTTCATCGCTTTCTCGGGCCACCTGTTCTTCAGTTGCCCCCAGGGCACGCAACATATGACTGCTCATGGCAAGCGCCACCTCGGCCTCACCGGCAAACACATGAGCATCGCCGGATCTGGCCACGGCCTGCGCAATGCGAATATAATTTGTGTGTGCCACCACTCGTATCTCCGGATTAAGGCTGCGAGCAGCTGCTGCAATCTGCACCGCCGGAGCACTGGGCGATGAAATGATGATGGCCCGGGCTTTCTCCACCCCGGCCATGCGCAGGATAGTGCGGTTCGAGGCATCGCCATGCAGCGCCAGAATGCCAGTCTTATTGAGCCGCGTCACCGTGTCGATATTCATCTCCAGCACCACAACATCCATATCATGGCGGCGCAAGACATGGCTCACAAGCTGCCCACACGGACCATACCCCACCAGGATAATGCGGTAGCGGTCATCCGCGACATCGGGTACAGCATCGGCAGAGACGCCCCCCACACCGATTCCACGCTCCTCCAGGCGATGTACCGCCAGGGGAACGAAGCGATACAACGCCGCATTCAGCGTAATGGAGATGATAGCCACGCCGGTAATAACATTTACCGCTTCCATGGGCAACAGGTGGTAAGTCCCCGCAATCAGGGTTGCCAGAATAAAAGAAAACTCACCAATCTGCGAGAGCGAGCCACCCACCATGAGACTCAGGCGCATGGGTTTTCCCAGCAGCCGCACCATGATAGCCGCCATAAGCGGTTTCGCCAGCATGCAGATACCCAGTGTTGCCAATGCCAGCGGCCAATGCTCCAGCAAGCCGCCAATGTGGAATCCCATACCCACCGATACAAAGAAAAGCACAGCAAAGGCATCGCGCATCGGCAGAGCATCACTGGCAGCGCGGCTGGCAAACTTGCTCTGCCCCACCACCATGCCGGAAAGGAACGCCCCGAACTCCATAGAGGCATTGAACACCGTGGCAGAGAGCACCGCAATACCCAGCGCACACACGAGCACGGCCAGAGTAAAAAGTTCATCTGAACAATGGCGTGAAATATAGGTAAGCACCTGTTTGATGACCTTGCGGCCAAAGAGCGCCACCACCACCACAAGCAAGGTGAGCTTCAGCACCATCATTCCAAGGGCCGGGCCAAGTTCCTGACCGCCAAAAATGGCAGGCATAAGCACCAGCAGAACAATGGTGAACATATCCTCCACCACCAGCCACCCCAGTGCCGTATGCCCCGTCGGGGTCTGCAACACGCGGTTATCGCCCAGCACGCGGGTAAGCACAACCGTACTGGACACGCACACGCAAAGGCCGAACATCAGGCTGTTCACCCACGCAACATCCCCCATACCCAGAAAATGGAATGCCACCATACCCAGCAGTGAAACCGTGAGCATACACACCAGTGCCCCCGGCACTGCCACCTTCTGCACGGCCAGCAGATCCTTGATATGGAACTGCAACCCCACACCAAAAAGCAACAGCACCACGCCTATGTGGGAAAAATCCTCTACCACATGCGCATCTACCGGCTCGCCCCACCAGGGCTGTGCTGCCAGCATACCTGCCACCAGATACCCCACCAGCGGAGACAAGCGCAACTTCTGCGCCAGCATACCCAGAACCAGCGCCAGTGTAAGACCAATAACGAGAGTGAAAATCATGTCAGACAATTCCTACGGCACAATTCTACACCCTCGCCATCAGGTTTGACAAGAAAAGACTCCGGTAAAGCAGAGAAAAAAATCATCATTCATCAGCCAGCTCCAAAGGTGGAAGCCCAGCCAGACGCCGGCGGGTGGCTACACGCTCGCGGCCGATCTGTTCCTCCGTGGCGCCAAGGTTGCGGAGGATGGCGGTGAACATAGAAAGCGCCACCTCCTCCTCGCCCGAAAACACCTGACTGCCATTCATACGCAGTTCCTGAGCCTGCCGCATATAGGAAGTGTAGGCCATCACCTCAATCCTGGGGTTAAGGCTGCGAGCCGCAGACGTAATCGCCTTGGAAGGGGCAGCAGCGGCGGTAATCATGATAGCCTGGGCGTGTTCTGCCCCCGCAAGTTTCAGGATATGGCGCAGGCGCGCATCGCCATGCAGGGCCGGAATACCCAGCTGGGTGAGGCGCATCACGGTATCAATGTTCATTTCCAGCACCACCACTTCAATATCATACTTCTGCAGCAGCTCAGTCATGATTTCTCCGCTGGGGCCATACCCTACCACAATCACGCGGTGACGATTCTCCGAAGGCTCCGGCACATGACGCCCGGCTGCGGCCGGCACCGGGGCATTCTTCTCCAGCGCATGAATCAGCTTCGGCACATAGCGGAACAGTGCTGCATTCAGCGTAATGGATATAATGGCCGCCCCCGTAATCACATTAGCCGCATACAACGGCAGCACACCATAGGTGGAAGCTGCCAGTGTGGCCAGAATAAAGGAAAATTCACCAATTTGCGCCAGAGCACCACCCACAACCACGCCCAGACGGGGCGGGCGGCGCAGCAGACGTATCACCACATACCCGGTCACCGGCTTGATCAGCAGCACATAAGCCGTGGTTCCCAGCGCCAGCGGCCAGTATTCGATAAGACCGCTCAGGTTGAAGCCCATGCCCACCGATACAAAGAAAAGCACGGCGAAGGCATCGCGCATGGGCAGAGCATCACTGGCGGCACGGCTGGCAAACTTGCTCTGCCCCACCACCATACCGGAAAGGAACGCACCGAACTCCATGGAGGCATTGAACACGTATGAGGAAAGCACCGCAATACCCAGAGCAATCACCAGAATTCCCAGCGTAAAGAGTTCATCGGATCCTTTGCGTGCCACATAGGTGAGCACCTTTGTAATCACCCGCTTGCCCAGCAGCACAACAATGAGCACCAGCAACGTGAGTTTCACCGCCATGCCCCCCAGCGCGGGAAGCAGCGCATCATTACCAAACATCACCGGCATGAGCACCAGCAGGATAATGGTGAACAAATCTTCCACCACCAGCCAGCCCAGTGCCGTATGCCCGGCAGGAGTCTGCAGCATCTTGTTATCCTCCAGCACGCGGGTAAGCACCACCGTGCTCGACACACACACGCACATGCCGAAAATGCCCGCTGCTACCCAGCCCCCGGCACCGCCGCAAAGATGATACACCAATGCCCCGATACCCGTCCAGAGCAGGCTGCAGGTCACAGCTCCCGGCACCGCCACCTTGCGCACCGCCAGCAAATCCTTGAAGTGGAAATGCAGGCCCACGCCAAAGAGCAGCAGCACCACACCAATGTGGGAAAACTCCTCCACCACATGCGCATCCACCGGGTGTCCCCACCAGTCCTGCGCAGCCAGCATGCCAGCCACCAGATACCCAACCAGGGGCGACAACTTCAGCTGCTGCGCCAACATCCCCAGCACAAAGGCCAGAGCCAGACCGATAACAAGAGTAAAAATCATACCAATACGCGAGCCCAGAGAACTTTCAGATAACGGCCTTCTGGATAGGTGGACAGGAAGGGATGATCCCAGCCAGGACCGGTCATGTCCAGAATCTGGAGACGGCGTCCCAACCGCTGTGCAGCCTTGATAACCACCTTTTCAAACTCCGCCGGGCTCACCAGCCCGCTGCAAGAGCAAGTCACGAACAAACCACCGCGGCGCACGCACTGCAACCCGAGCATGTTCAAGTCGTTGTACTTCTTGAGTCCCTCCTCTTTCTCCTCATCACGTCCCAGCACGAACTTGGGCGGGTCGAGCAGCACCACATCGAAAAGTTTACCGTTTCGCACCATCTGGCGGGCATATACAAAAGCATCGGCATGAACAAAATCAATGCGCAGCGGTCCACCCTGGGCATTGATATTCGCGTTGCGCTTCGCCATCAGGATTGCTTTTTCATCCAAATCCACCGCCGTTACCTCGGCCGCGCCACCGTGCAGTTTTGAGTATATCGAAAAACCACCGGAATAGCAGCAGAGGTCAAGCATTGTCTTACCCTGCACCAGTCGGGAAAGCTTCAGGCGGTTATCGCGCTGGTCGCAGAAGAACCCCGTCTTGTGCCCCTGGGCGAAATCCACCTCGAAATTCACCCCATTTTCCACAATGCGCACCTTGTGTACCGGCCCGCTGGCGGGGGCTTTGCTCACATCAATTCCCTCCATGCGGGCAATTCCCTCATCCACCGTAATCACATGGCGTTTCGTGCCGCAGAGTTCATGCAGCAGCGGAAGCCACTGCGGCAGGCGCAGCCACACACCCAGGGTGGTCACCTCCAGGCTCAGCACATCGGCATAGCGGTCTACAATAAGCCCACCCAGGCCATCAGAATCGCCATGAATCACGCGGTATGCATTGGTGGTTTTCTCAAGTCTGCAATCCTGGCGGCGCCAGGCCACGGCCTTGCGAATAGCCTGCTCCAGGTCTTTTTCCTTCAGCACCTCCGGTCCATGCACCAGCATGCGCAGCGGGGTGCGGCTCTGCGGGTTCCAGAAACCGCCACCAAAAAGCTCGCCGTTCTTATCGTACACATTGATGAGCCCGCCCTGCACCGCATCCGGGCTGGCAGCCCCCAACATACGCGGGAATACCGCAGGGTTATAGGTGAAATACTTGAGCTGCACCCAGGGGCGCACCCAGCTCTCGCTCCCCTCCGGAGCCACGGACGCCGTGAACGCGCGCACTTTCGGTGCAGCGGTTCCCTGGTGGCGTTTTTTATCCTGATATCGCGGTTTGAATCCCTGTTTTTTCTGTTGGTAATCGCTCACGCGCGCATTATACGCGTGCGACGCATAAAAGTCAACATCCGGCTTGATTCCGGGGGGCAATATAGATACAATACTCCGCGTGAATGTCTTTTCCACCTGCTGGAACAGCCGCCGCCACAATGATGGCGGCGCCATATGCGATGAAATCCGTGAGCTGGGCTTCGAATACATTGAAGCCTCGCATGGTCTTAGTCTCAGCAAGCTGCCGGGCATCATCAGGGCGGTGGATGAAAAGAGAATCCGCGTAGCGGGGGTGCACAATTTCTGCCCGGCGCCTATTGAGGTACCCGGCGATGCTCCCGATGCCTACACCTTCACCTCTCACCGTGCCGAAACACGAGAGCGGGCCATGCGCCTGAGCCTCGAAACCCTCATGACCGCGGCTCGTCTGGGGGCACAATATGTGGTGCTGCACCTGGGCAACGTGGAGCTCATGACCGCGGCCCGCCCCACGCGCGAGTTGGAGCGCACACTACGCCACGGATGGTCCGGGAGCCAGGAATATGCCCGGCGCAAAGGTGAGCTGGTGCGCCGCCGTGCCAGACTGGCACCGCGTTATTACGAACGCGCCCGGGAAGCGCTGCACACCCTGGCTGAGAAAGCAAAGGAATATAACCTGGTGCTGGGGGTGGAAGGGCGAAGCCATTTTGAGCAGGTACCCGGAGAATGGGAAATGCCGCGTCTCATGGAGGAATTTGCCGATAATCCGCATGTAATGTACTGGCATGATTTCGGACACATCCAACGCAAGCACAATCTTCTTCTCCTTAACCACAGTCAGTATCTCAGGCAGCTGAAGCCATACATCTATGGCGCTCATATCAATGATGTGGAATGGCCCAGCCGCGACCACCGAGCTCCGTTCCAGGGGGGCTGTGTGAATTTTGACCACCTGCTGCCCACCTATTTCCGGCACGGCATGCCCCTCACCTGGGAGTTGTCCTCCAGTGTCACAAGGGAGCAGATTGCCCAGGCCAAGGTTCGCTGGGATGCCCTGGTTGCAAATCTGCCAGAATAAGCCCCCTATCTTTCCATAGCAAAAGCAGCCTGTCGAATAATCGACAGGCTGCTTTTTCTTTCTCTGAGCCGGAATCAGAACTGGTAGCGGGCGCTTATATTGCCCGAAACACCGTTGCGGTCAGCCCCGAATTCATACGCCGCACCAACCGAAACTGACCAGGTGGGCGAAAGCGGCACAGCCACGCCGGCCCCCAGCTCGAAGTGCAGGCGCTGGCGCTTCATACTCTCCTGCTCCCAGGAATTGAAAGCGCCCAGGAAACGATTGGTGACAGACACGCGGTCGCCGGTCAAATCGTAATGAACAGCAGCATTCGCATAGAACATGGCCGGTGCCTGAGAAGGCAAGGCGGTAAACTGGCGATTATAGCTTACGCCAAGGATGATTTCCGATTGCCACTCGTTGTCATACCTGGAAATAAGACCGGCCTCACCCATTCCCTTCTCACGCATTTCATCCAGCTTATGCCATGAGAGGTTAACAGCTGCATATGGAGTCAGGAAACTGCGCTCGTTCAGTCGGAAATCCGTGCTGATTTCGTAACCCATATTCAGCGTAAGGCTATCGGCACTTCCCTTGCCTTGTCCCACGAAGGTGTGGTACCCAGCCTCCACCATCACGTTGCGACTTGTGTCGAAACTGGCAAAGGAAAGACCCACTGAGCCACGATGCTTGAGGCAGCCTGTCACACCTGCAGCATAGGCATCCACAAAGATTGTCTCAGCATCCACGCGGGCATGATCAACCTTGGCAGAACTTTCTTCATATCCCAGGCTCATACCCACACGCAGATTACAGGTCAGAGAACGGTCAATTCCCACCATACCACCAATAGTAGTATGGGTGTAATCCCCAAGGTAGGAATCGCCCCCAAGCTCATCGCGCGAGCCAGTAGAGGTCATCCACACATCATTACGGTGAATCTTGCTGCCACCCCTAGCATCAGCATTACCGCACACCGGCATGTGCATCTGCCTGCGCAGATTATCCAGATGATGACGGCTGGAGTCAATCATCATCAGGAGAGGCAGCACATTAGATGTACCGGCCACACTTTGCAAACCACGCTGCGCAGCACCTTCGCTGCGAGTATAATCAAATGCATCAATGAGGTTGTGCAGACGGTTCGAGCTGGCAGCCAGAGTTCCTTCATGGTGGTGGAACGTATCCGAGACTTCCTTCAGAGCATTGGCAATCTGCTGCATCTGCTGATTCTTGGAGCAACTACGATAGTTCTTGCTGAACACGAGGTCTACCTTGTTACCCTTATTTTCCAGGTGTACATTGCGGTCAAGCAATTTACGCTGGTAAGTACCATTACTGGAAACGGCAACATCATAGAGCACATCTTCATTGATATGGGTAGCCAGACTGCCGGTCATGATAGTAGTACGGGCACCCTCAGCCGCCTTAGAAGCAGCCGCCAGATCCGCATGCTCAATGTAGACACGGGCGGTGCTCGGAGCCGTTGCGGTGCTGGTGTGATTCAACCCTGCCGTGGCTGCTGCATGAATAGTGCCGGAAGCATTGATGACATCGGAGGTTACCTTGGAACCGTTCACCTTGACATCCATCTTAATGAGCGTCGCATCACTGAGCTTCATGTCCGTGGCCTTCACCACATCACCCACATTGCCCATGTTCATCTCCAGCACAGAACCCACCGTTGTGAAATCAGCGCGTCGGTTATCATCGGTCGTGTAGGAGCCGTCAGCCAGCAGAGTATTGCCCGTGGCGGCGTTGTTCTGCACGATGTCCTGCGTAGTATCAAGAGTACCAATCTGCGTCTCTGTAGCGCTGATGACCAAATCGGTATTCTTCAGCACAATGGAAGCAGCCGCACCCACACCGGCCTTACTGGAGCCAACCTTGGCATCGGCAATTTCAATCCAGGAACCAGCATTATCAGCATCCACCACACTGCCATCGGCTCCACCCACTGCGCCATTGGCATAGATAGAGCCATTGAACTCCGTATGGTCATAGTCAAGCAGCAGAGCATCGCCACCAGACTTGTTGATAGTCCCCGTACCCATCAGGCGTCCTTCCAGACTGGTAGATTCCTTCGTGTTCAGCACGTTGAAACCATCCACCACCAAGCGGCCGTCACTGTTCATGCCATCATCAATGGTAAGGGTTGCATTTTCGATATCCACGCGGTTCTGGATGACGATATCGCCGCCATTCTTCGCGATAATGTCGGAATCACCCTTCACGGTATCCAGCACGCTTACATTATTCAGCGTGATACCCGCTCCAACATCCTCTCCCAGTGAGGTGATTTCCATCTCGGCACCCTTCACAACAGCCAGGTTTTCCGTGCTGCGGTCAGTGGTATCACCAGCAATCGTCACCGTTTCACCGGAGATGGTCGTATCCTCAATCCAGGTAATCTTGTCACCCGTACCGGTAGTGATGCAAACATCCCCCTCTGTGCCCTGGGCGTCAATAACAGCGTATTTGATGTAGTTGCTATCGTTGATGGTGATATTGCCGTTCTTAGCGATGATACCGGTGCTGCCGAGGTCTTCGCTGGTGATGATATTGTCGCCCTTAATGGTCACGTTCTCATCTGCGGTCAGCGTGGTGGTCTTACCTGTCTCGGAAGTGATGACATTCTGCACCGTCTCCGTTCTGCCGTCAACATCACCCATCGTGATATTGCCGTTCTTTGCGGTCACAGTAGCGTTAGCAACAGCATTCTGCGTATCAGCAGTCATGGTCACATCCATGCCGGCCGTTACTGTAGAACCGGCCAGAATGGCGTTCTTGTCACCCACCATGCTCACATCACCAGCTGCGGTCACCTTGGCAGCAGCAGTGATTGTGTTCACCACCGCATCCGTGTTACCAGCAGCGTTGCTCATGGTGATATCTCCGGTCTTGGCAGATACAGTTGCAGCGTAGACCGTGTTGGCAGCCTCGCCCTCGATGGTCACATCCTTACCGGCGTATACCTTGGAGGTGGAACCAGCAATCAAGTTATCCTCACCGGCAGAGATACTTACGGAAGCGTCATCATTCATGGCCAGGACCTGACCACCGGCGTTAATGGTGTTATCCTTATCTGCCGAGATATCTACCCCCTGCATACCAATGACCTTGGCATCCTTGGTGACGATATTGTTCTTGCCATCAATATCAACCGTCTCACCGGCGTATACCTGAGTACCAGCATCGGAGATAATATTGCTCACGCCGGCATCCATATCAACACTGCCCACAGCGTTAAGCTTAGAGGCTCCGTTAATAACGTTGTTCACGCCGGCATCCAGCGTAGCGTCATTAGCGGCTTTCACCGTAGAGGCTGCGGTGATAGTATTGTTCTCACCGGTCAGCTTCACATCATTACCGGCTGCAACAGCAGAATCAGTAATCACATTATCAACCGTGGTCTTGTCACCCGTCAGCGTCACATTCATTCCGGCATTCACCGTGGATTCGGAAATGGCGTTCTGGGTAGCGCCAGTAAGCGTTACGTTCGCGGTTGCTGTTACAGAGGAATCACTCAGGATGTTGTTGATGTCACCGGTCATGGCTACATCTGTTCCGGCGGTTACCGTAGCAGCGTTGGTGATGGTGTTCTTCACCGTGTCGGGAGTTCCGGCAGCATTACCCATGCTCACAGCACCGGCAACTGCGGTCACCGTGGCTGCCTTAATGGTGTTGATATTCTCACCCGTGATGGTCACATCCATTCCGGCTGTCACCGCCGTATCGGCAGAGGTAATGTAGTTGCTGGCGCCAGCGGTCAGCGCGGCACTGCCAGTGGCAGTCACTGTGGAATCTCCGGTAATCACGTTGTTCACACCGGCATCCAGAGCCACATCATTACCAGCGGCAACTGTACTCTCTGCAGTGATGGAGTTGTTCTCACCGGTCAGCTTCACATCATTACCGGCTGCAACAGCAGAATCGGTAATCACATTATCAACCATGGTTTTGTCACCCGTCAGCGTCACATTCGTTCCGGCATTCACCGTGGATTCGGAAATGGCGTTCTGGGTGGCACCGGTCAGCGTTACAGAGCCTCCAATAGCAGTAGCAGAAGACTGAACAATAGTGTTCTTACCACCGGTCATGGCTACATCTGTTCCGGCGGCAACCGTGGCACCATTCTGAATGGAGTTCACCAGAGTATCAACGCTGCCGGCGGCATTAGCCATGGTCAGCCTACCATTCATGGCGGTAAGCTTAGCGTCATCTATGACGTTAACCTTCTCAGCCGTCATACGGGTATCATTCCCCGCGTATACCACGGTGGAAGCACCTGCAATCTGGTTAACCTCACCAGCAGTCAAGATCACGGAAGCATTGTCATTCAATGCGAAGGCCTTGCCTCCGTCAGTAATCATGTTGTTCTCCTCTGCCTCAGCATTCACGCCTTCAAGACCAATCATCTTAGCCGTGTCGGTGATAGTATTGTTCTTACCATCGAGAGACACCGCACCACCGGCATACAACTGCGTGTCGACACCCGTGATGTAGTTATCATCTCCGGCCGACAGGGTTACATCACCCAGCGCAGTCAGCTTGGAAGCAGAGTCGATACCATTGTCCACAACTGCATCCATGTCGATATATCCACCGGCATCAATTGTTGCAGCTCCGGTAATAGTATTGGAGGCCATGGTAGCATTGATGGTCACGTTCGTGCCAGCGACCAGTGCAGCCTTATCCTCAATGGTGTTTTCAACAGCGGACATACCGATGCTACCTTCAGCATCAACCTTGGTGCCTTCACCGGTCACAGTGTTGGACTCTGCAGCAACCAGACTGGCATTGGTTCCGGCGAGAATATCTGCTCCAGCAGACACCTTATTGGTCTTGCCTTCCACGTAAACTGAGGTAGCGGCAGATACCTGAGCATTGGTTCCCGTAATAGTATTTTCAGCAGTGGCACCACCCTTCACCATGACTGCGGCACCCAGAGACTGTACGGTAGCGTTATCGCCAATGGTGTTGGCGGTTTCACCCTTAATGGTCACATTACCGGCAACAGCAGTCACCGTGGTCGGATTGGCAGCATCTGCACCAGTAATGGTGTTGGTCGGGCCAGTGACATTCACAGATACGGCAGCCTTCACATCAGCACCGCTCAGAATGTCATTATTCGTTCCAGCAGAGATGTTCACATAACCACCTTCAGCAGTTACCGTAGCATCACCTTGAATGGTGTTGGAGGTAGCAGCATCCAGCGTCACATCCGCTCCGGCGAGCACATCGGCGCCCTCCTTGATGATGTTGACTGCGCCATCGATATCCACATCCGTGGCCGCACCCACCAGCGTATCGGACCCCTTGATAGTGTTGGTTGCCGTAGTGTCACCGTCAATGGTTACAGATTCTGTATTGGCTACCACCTGGGCATTGCCGGAAATGGTATTAGCAGAAGCACCCGTAATCGTCACGCTCGTTTCACCAGTCACCGTTGTATCAGTGCCGTCGATCTTGTTGGTCGGACCGGTAATGGACACAGCTCCGGTTTCAGCGGTTACCTCGGCACCACCTTTAATAGTGTTGGCGGTTGCGGCAACCATCGTCACATCCGTTCCGGCGAGCACATCGGCACCG
>JAZNIZ010000029.1:0-160247 GCA_045577775.1 Akkermansia sp.
AAGTAGAGAGTAAACCGAAACCTGGTGGTCATAGCCTGATGGCTCCACCCGGTCCCATTCCGAACCCGGAAGTGAAACATCAGCACGTCGATGGTAGTCGGACGACAGGTCCCGCGAGAGTAGATAGCTGCCAGGGTAAACAAGCCCCGCAGAACAAAAGTTCTGCGGGGCTTTCCTTTTGCCCAGTCTGAGCGAAGCGAGGATTTCGACCGGCCAGCGGCCGGATTTCGACCAGCCTCCGGCTGGATTTCGTTACCAAAACAGCCGGGAATAACAAAGAGCCATTCATAGGGAAGCAAGTGACCCGCGCTCCGTGAGTCGGGACTAAAGTCCCGTGCCCCGATAATAATGCTTCCGTCTGCGCTGTTGCGCAGTATGGATTTCGTCACCAATACAGCCGGGCGCAAAACGCAGAGCGATTCATAGGAAAACGATGAAACGCGTCCATATTTTGTTCAGATAACATAATTTTCTCTTGAGAACATTATATTGATTTGCTAAACTGCCCGGTGAAGTTAATCTCGCGTGCATAAATCATGCCTGCATCATCGCTTTGTAAAATGAACCCTTGTTGTTTTGCGTTATGAATAGCTCGTTTTCCTATGCTTTTTCCTTGTTTGCGCTGAGTGGTTTGGTTGTGTATCAGGCTGCTGCGGACGTGTTGCCTGCTCCTGTGGTGGGGATGTCGCAGTATTATTCCCAGATGGATGAGGATTTTGAGCTGACGGTAGATTTCCCTGTGCCTATGGTCAAGGCTGAGTCGGTAGGTAAACCGGCGCAGCCCGGGGTAGTGAAGGTGAGCCATGCGGATGATATGGAACTGGTGTGGGTAAGCGAGTCCCGCTTGCGGGTGAACCCGAAGAAGCAGCTGCCTGCGCTTGAGGTTTTTCAAGTAGAGGTGTTGCCGGGAGCCAAGGGCCTGAAAGGGGAGGCTATTCCCTCGGTGGTGAAAAAAACTGGCACTACGCGGTCTTTCTATGGCTATTCGACAGAACGCTGCGTGAATGGCGATGTGTTTCTGCGGGTGGATAACGAGCAATATGCCGCTATCGTAGCCGAGCGTGTGAATCGCCTGTATTTTACACTGAACAGTAAACAGCACTCTGTGAAGGTACGCCCTGCAACGGTGGCTGATGCGCTGGAGAATTGGACGGAGTTCAAGGCTCTGACCTATCACAGAGTGACCGATGAAGACCGGGCTGAGGCAGCAAGTCTACCCCTCGACGAAGAAATCCCGAATACCTGGGTACTGGAGTTGCCCGGTGCTGCTGTGGAGCAACCGATACGCGTAGAGATGCCGGAAACGAGCTGGGATGAGAAAGAAGAGGCTTTTGTCAGCTCTGTCATCAGTTATCTGCAGCCTTGGGAGTGGAAGCAGACGGTTAGAAATACCTATAAATCACCCGGTAAGTACGAGCTTGAGCTCAAGCTGGATATGCCCGCTTCGGCCACCACGGCGGAAGCGCTTATCAAGCAGTTCCGCTGGGAACTCTGCCCGGTGGATGAGGAAACGGAGGCTGCCTATCAGCCCATGGAGTGGCGCGATGGCGCGTTGCGTGCTCAGGTGAATGACCGAGAGGTGGTCATCACCCCCGGCGAACTCCAGACCCGCCAGTATCGCATGGTGGATGGCAGCGAAAAGTCCGGTTGCACGCATCTGAATCTGGTGGCGGAGACCAGTGGACTGGAACTGCGGCTCCGCACGCAGGGGCTTTATGAAGGTATCGTACCTCTGCCTGAGAAAGATCGTCCCGAAGTGCCCGAAGATGTGACGGTGATACGCCCGCAGGCTCCGTATCTGTATACAGATGTGTGCGCCAGCCAGATGCAGCTCCGAGGCAGCACTACCATCCGCTGCCGCTATGGCCGCGTGGAAGGTGGCCGTATCCGCCTCTGGAAACTTGGATGCGATGCAGAGAATGCCGTGCAGCTGCTGACGAAATATGGAACCCGCTACACGGGTGCGCGCCTGGACTGGGATGATGAGGAGGCCCGCAAGAAAGCACGCGCGGCAGCTGAGCTGGATGATAAGAAGATGGAAGATAGCCGAATCGATACGTCTGATTTACCGGCGGTGCTGGCTACGGTTGAGCGTCCTCTGGCGCCGACTCTGGCGGGGGAGGTGAATCTGCAGCTGTCCGAATTGTTCCCGGATCAGCCGGTAGGCGGCTTCTACATGGTTGAGGTAGAAGGCACACCCATGCGCAACAGCAAGAATCCGTGCTTCAACCAGGGGCTGGTGCAGGTGACGGATTTAGGCCTGCTCTGGAAAACGAATGGACGCCAGATTTTCGGTTGGGCTTATCATCTGAGCACGGCCAGGGAAGTGCAGAAGGCGCGACTTCTGCTGCTGGATGCCGAGGGTGACACCCTGGCGGAGCTTCCGGTGAAGCAGGGGCTGGTACAGGGGGATTTCCCGGCAGAAACACGTTTCCTGCAGCTGGTGACGTCCGATGACCGGGTTATCTTGCAGCATAGGTCCGGGAATATGGATTGGAGTGCCAATCATGGTCACACCTGGCTTAACAGCGAGATGCTGAAAAACGGAATCTCTCCTGCCGATAAGGCTACGCCGCTGGTGTATCTTTTCAGCGACCGTTCGCTGTACCGCCCGGGCGAGACTGCTCATGTGAAAGGCATCATCCGCTGGGTGAAGGACAACAAAATCAGCCTGCCCGAGGTGGAAAGTATCACCGCAGAGTTGAAGTGCCGCTACGAGACGGTAGCCACTCTGCCGGTGAAGCTGGAACCGGATGGCTGTTTCACGGTGGATGCGCCCATGAAGATGGTGGGAGACCACTCGATTGCTTTCAAGATTGTCTACAAAGGGGATGCTGCCGGTGAAAGCCCGGATGAAAAGTTCCTGGGAGGTAAGGAAATCAATGGATATTATTTGGACCGCACGGAGAGTATTTACCTGCCGTGCAAGGAATTCCGTCGCAATGAATTCGAGGTGAAGAGCAGTATCGTTGCGGATGATAAGACCCGCACAGTACAGGTAAAGGCCACTGCCACCAATTTCACCACTACCCCGGTTTCGCACGGCAAGGTGAAATGGTCGCTGCTTCGTGAGCAACGCCATTTCCAGCCGAAGCAGCCGCAGTGGTGCGGTTTCCGCTTTGGCGATTACACCAGCGATCCCTGGGGCTATGGCGAAGACGAAGCTCATAGTGGTGGCTTCTCTGAAAGCCAGAACGGCGAGCTGGATGCCGAGGGTAAGGGCACTGCCAGTTTCACTCTGCCTGTGTCCGATAATCCGTCGTGTCTGCATCTGGTGGCTACGACCACGGTAACCAACGGCAACGAGCAGAGTATTCGCAGCGTGCAGGAGCAGGTGCTCCACCCCGCCTCGGTTTATGGCGGTATCCGCCCCGAGTCGGTGCTGGCTCAGTCCGGGGGGAAGCTGCCCGTGGAGCTGGTCGCGGTGAAACCCGATGGCAGCGCCTGGAACGGCGAACCGCTGGAGGCGGAAATCACGGTGAAACGCACCGTGTTCCGTCCCTATCGCTATGGTTCAGTATTCAAATCTGCCGTGCGCAATGTAGAGGAGGAAACTCCCGTGACCCGTATTCCGGTGCGCCTGACAGGCAGCCCCGGGAAACTGGATATCCCCGTGGGCGGGGCCGGGCGGTATGATGTGGAGCTGCGAGGTCGCGATGCCGAGGGGCGTGAGTTCTACAGCGCCACGCGCCACTACGTGTGGGGCGATGATGTGTCGCCCTGGGAATACCTGAACGATTCCGAACTGAAGCTGGTGCCGGATAAAGGCAAATACCGCCCCGGCGAGACGGCTCGCATTCTGGTGCAGACCCCGGTGGATGCCGAGCTGCTGGTCACCGTGGAGCGTGGGCGTGTGCTGCGCCACTACCGGAAGACCGTGACGGTGGAGAACCCGGTCATCGAGCTGCCGCTGGAGTCCGGCGATGCACCCGGTGTGTATGTGAGCGTGAGTCTGGTGCAGAATAGTGGTGGACGTGGCGCTGACGGCAAGCCGCTGCAGAAGCTGGGCACTTGTCTGGTGCAGGTGGAAGCGGTGGAGAAGCAACTGCAGGTGCAGCTGCAGGCGCCGCAGCAGAAACTGCTGCCGGGTGAGCCCTGCGCCGTAAGCGGCGTGATTACTGATGCAGCGGGCAAGCCTGTAGCCAACGCAGGTGTGACACTTTTTGCCGAGGATGAAGGAACGCTGCAGGTAATGGGGTATAAACTGCCTCAACCCGCTGACCTTTTCTACAGCATGCGTGGGCGTGACCACTGCGTGGGTACATATTCCGCACTCGGGCAGCTGGTGAGCGAAAACCTGGGAAGCCGGTATTTTGGCAACAAGGGGGTGTTCATCGGTGGCGGTGGAGATGATGAAGATGATGCCGCGGTAACGGATTCGGAGGCGGAGCTGATGCGTCGCAACTTCACCCCCTGCGCGCTCTGGCTCTCCAGCGTGCGCACGGATGCTCAGGGGCGCTTCACCGCTACCTATGCCAACCCTGATACGCTGACTCGCTACCGGCTTATGGCCGTGGCCTCCGCCGGGGATAAGTTCGGCTCCGGAGAGGCTGCCTACCACGTGACCAAGCCGGTGATGCTGGAACCCGCAGCTCCCTGGAGCGCCACGGTGGGGGATGAACTACTGGTGCCAGTGACGGTGAGTATGCTGCCGGAAGATCTGCCCGAGGCTGCCAACGGAGCCCCCGTGATCTGGCGGGTGGAATTACGCGCCCGCAATGCCGACGTCGATGACGAGGTGCAGACCGTCAAGCTCCGCAGCAAGGAACCGGTGACACTGCATTTCCCGATTGAGATGAAACGCACCGGCAATGTGGAGCTGCAGTATTTTGTGCGGGCAGAAGAAGCCGCTCCCGGCAGCATTCTGTCCCGCTGCAGGGATGCGGTGCAACTCAGTTTCAATGTAGTGCCGCCCACTCCTTACATCCGCACTGGCTTCAATGCGGTAATACAGCCCGGGCAGACGGGGAATCTGGGGCAGTGGCTGCGAAGTGACTACCGTCCGGAAACCAAGGTGGAGGTCAGCTTCAGTACTTCGCCGCTGGCGGGCATCGTGTATCCGCTGCAATACCTATTCACCTACCCCTATGGCTGCAGTGAGCAGCTCAGCTCCACAGTCATTCCCTGGATTTTCCGAGAAGAGCTTGAAACCGCCCTCGGCATCCGTTTCCCGGAGACTGAGGATACGCGGGCTGTGCTGGCAGAAGTAGATGAGAAGCTGAAACTCCGCCGCCGGCATGATGGCGCCTATGCCTATTGGGATGGTCAGGCGGATGCCAGCCTCTTCTCACCCTACGTTGTCATGGTAAGGCAGCTGATGGGGTTGAGCCATGATGAGTTCGGCGACCGCATGGCCTTGCGCCGGAATGTGCAGGAGGATAAGAACAACCCCTTCATGTCCATGCTGGCGCTCGCTCTGTGTGACAAGCTTAATTCAGAAGATTTTGAAACGCTGCTGAGCCGTGAGCAGAAACGCCGCAAGGCTGCCTCTGCGCAGGAGCAGTGGACTCTGGCGCTCTGCGCCCGGCTGCTGAACCACAAGCAGGCCGCTGCACTCAAGAAAAAGACACAGGCTGCCAAGGCATCGCGCTATGAAGATTACCACCTGCCACCGGTCAGGGCTCTGCAGTGCCTGCAGGCTGTGGCAGAAGCTCCTAAATCCACCGCCACGGCGCAGATGCTGCGTCGCTATGTGCTGGATGAAGCCGGTCGCTCTTCTACCTGGCGCAACGCCTGGATGGTGCTGAGCATCAGCCGCTATGTGAAGGCCGCAAAGCAGAAGGAAATCAAAGCTGTGCTCAATGGCGAGGAACTGGCAGCCGGGGCTCCGCACCAGTATTCACTGCTCGCATCGTCCACCATTGTGCCGTTCAAGGTGGAGAAGAATCCCGTCTATGTTTACGGGCAGGCGGAAGGCTTCCTCAGGAACACGCAGCCGGAGCAGGTGGTGGACAATGGCTTTGCCGTGCAGCGCCGCTACGAGGCTTTGCAGGCGGACGGCAACTGGGAACCCACAGCGGAGTTCCGGGTGGGTGATGTGGTGCGCGTGACGCTGAGTGCTGAGTCGACCAGCGGAGAGCGGAATCTGAGCTATGTGGTGCTGGAGGACCGCTTGCCCTCCACCTTTGAAGCAGTGGATCCCGAGTTGGTGTCGCAGGCTCTGCCCGAGGGAGTGAGCCTTGATGCGGCTCGCCGGTGGTGGAACTTCACCGCCGTGAGCCACCGGGAGTTCCTGAAAGACCGCGTACGAGTCTTTGTGGACAACTGGAGCAACCGAGGTAAACTGGAGGTGAGCTACGTAGCCCGCGTGGTGCGCAGCGGCGAGGTGACTGCCCCCGCGGCCAAGGCTGAGCTCATGTACCGCCCTGAGGTGCATGGCCTGAGTATTCCACAGGAAATTGAAGTGGACGCCCGTTGAAGCCTCGGTATAAAGTTCTGATTGCCGTCGGGGTGCTGCTGAGCACCGCGGCGGCGGTGTATTATCTTCTGCCGTTCTGTGTGCCGCTGCCGCAGCTGGTCGTTCCGGTAGATTCCCGGGTGCTGGACCGGCATGGTGAACTGCTGGGCTATGTGCCAGGGGCGGATGGTTACCGCAGCCAGCCGCTGGCGGAGCTGCCTCCGCAGCTGGTGCGCGCGCTGCTGGCAGCGGAGGATAAACGCTTCTATTCCCACGGCGGGGTAGATGCGCTGGCCATGCTGCGTGCCATATGGCAGCAGCTGAGCGGGCAGGGTCAATCCGGAGCTAGCACCATCAGCATGCAGGTGGCCAAGATGTACAGCCCCCCGGCTCCGCGGAATTTGCGCACCAAACTGCGAGAGATGCTGCAGGCCCGCCGGCTTGAGATGACCCACAGCAAGGAAGAACTGCTGCGAGCCTACCTGAATCGCGCGGATTTCAGCAACATGTGCCGCGGAGCCGAGACCGCCGCCCGCTTCTATTTCGGAAAGGGAGCAGGGGAACTGGATATTGCGGAAGCTGCCCTGCTGGTGGCACTGGTCAAATCGCCTACGCAGCTGAACCCTCTGCGCCACCCGCAGGCGGCTCATAAGCGGCGCAACCTAATTTTGCTGCGACTTGGGGAGAGTATGGATGCCCCGCTCGGTGTGCAGGGGCGCAGCATCAATGCCCCCGCTGCCGCCGGTAGCGAGCCCGGGCAACTTACGCTCGATGCCGCACTGCAGCACCGCTGCGCCGCCATGGCTCGTGACGAGGTGAAAAAGCTTCGCAGTCGCAATGTGTCGCAGGCTGCTGTGGTGGTGGCCGATAACCGCACGGGAGAGGTGCTGGTGGCGCTGCCTGCTGCCTGCCCCGAAAGCGGGCGAGGCGGTGCGCTGGATGGTACCAACACGCCACGCTCGGCGGGGTCTACGCTCAAGCCCTTTGTCTATGCCATGGCATTCCGGCACGGCGCCTGGCCTGGAACTGTGATGCCGGATGTGCCCACCCTCTACCGCAGCATGGATGGAGTGCAGGCGCCCACTAATTACGATGACCGCTACCTTGGCCCCGTAACTATCCGGCAGGCGCTGGCCTGCTCGCAGAATATCCCCGCCATGGAAGCGCTGAACCGCTACGGAAGCGTAGAGGAGTGTCTGGCGCTGCTGCGTACTCTCGGGTTCAGTATGCCCGGGAGCGCTGAGAACTTCGGTCTGGGGCTGGCTATCGGCAATGCCCATATCACGCTCATGGAACTGGTACAGGCCTATTCGGTTCTGGCCCGTAATGGTGTGGCACTCCCTTTGCAGACCCGGTTGCCACTGCGGGCAGAAACTCCGCGGCAGCTGCTGCCGGCAGAGGATTGCTACCGCCTGGCAGATGTGTTGAGCGATGCCGATGCGCGTGAAGCAACCTTCGGCAGGGCTGCCAATCTGACATTCCCTTTCCGGGTAGCAGCCAAAACAGGCACCTCCTCGAATTTTCGTGATAACTGGTGCGTGGGGTTCACGGCTGAATATACCGTGGGGGTATGGGTGGGGAACTTTGATAACTCCCCCATGCAGGAAATCTCCGGAGTAAGCGGTGCGGGCCCCATCTTCCACCGCGTGTTCAGCATGCTGTATGAGCTGCAGCCTGCAAGCTTTCCCGCGAAACCGGATTCCTTGCATGCGGTGCTCATCGATACCCGCACCGGTGGACTGGCTGTGGCCGGAACACCTCCCACCTGCTGCCGAACCGAACTGGCGACAAAGGCTGACAAGGAAAGACTGCCTGCCGGGAGCTATGATTCTCAGGGAAGAGCCATACTCGATGCCCGATATGCAGATTGGTATACCGCCTCTCAGCAGAAGCATCTGTACGCACTCGATGATGACCGGAGTGCCGAAATCCCGCCTGCCATTCTTATTCCGGCAGAGGGCAGCACCATAACGCTGGAACCCACAATGCCCGGAGACGGAGCTCTGGTTGAATTGAAATCTACCCTGCCACCGGCAGTAGTCCGCTGGCAATGCCCGACCCTGAGCATAGAGAACCGGAACGGCAGGTGGTATGCCCGGCTTCGCCCCGGAACCCACACCATACGTGCTCAGGCGCCGCCGGATCTGCATGCTGAAGCCACGTTCCATGTGAGTGTGAACGCGCCGGCTTTTCCTTAAAATCACATGTATCCGAAAGTTTTTGCGGCTCGATAAATTGGAATTTGAATTACGAGTTACGAATTACGAAGTAAAAAGTTCCGCGGGCATTCGCCCGCCAGTATGGAATTATTTGATGTACAATGGCGAGCCGTAAGGCTCGCGGAACTTTCTCTTCGTACCTCCCACCTCGCACTTCGTACTTTTGTCGGAACGACAAATTCCAATTTATCGCTCATTTGTTATAACCCGGGGGGCTGATGAAACGGCGATTCCTCGTTGGGTTCGATTTTTTTTTGAGGCAATGCGCGCTGCGTCCGGACTTGAATGGAGAACGTGCTTTGTGATTGACTTGGCGGGAGAGGATGGTATGATGTGTGAATCTATGACACAGGATGCCCTTCTCAGATTGTTGGAGGCGGATGCGCGATTGAGTGACCAGCAGATTGCCGACCGCCTGGCTTTGGATGTCGCAACGGTGGCTGCCAAGCGCGCTGCGCTGGAAAAAGCAGGGCGCATTGTGGGCTACCAGGCGATTGTGAATGATGATGCGGAGGGTGTTTCGGCCTTTATTGAGGTGCGTTGCACGCCGGAGCGCGGCGGCGGCTTTGACCGGCTGGCTTCACGTATTGCTCATTTCAAGGAGGTTCGCAGCCTGTATCTGATTTCCGGTGGCTATGATTTGCTGGTGATGGTTGAAGCTCCCTCTCTGCTGGAGGTGGCACGCTTTGTGAGCGAGAATCTTGCCAGCATGCAGGGCGTGATTTCAACGGCTACGCATTTCCGCCTCAAGACATACAAGCACAATGGCCTGATGTTTGCGGAGGAACCCCAGACGGAGCGCCTTACCTATATTCCCTGATTATGGACTGGAGCAAAATGCTTTCCAAGCAGGTTACGGATATGCCGCGTTCGGGTATCCGTGAGTTCTTTGATCTGGCTACTGGCAGCAAGGATATTATTTCCCTGGGGGTGGGTGAGCCGGATTTTGTAACGCCCTGGAATATCCGCGAGGCGGCTATCCGCTCGTTGGAGCGTGGTCATACGACCTATACCAGCAATTATGGGCTAGAGAGCCTTCGCCGCGCAATCAGCACCTATGTGCAGGACTTTTTCCATGTGGAGTATAACCCGCTGTGCGAAATTCTGCCCACGGTGGGCGTGAGCGAGGCTATCGACTTGGCGCTGCGTTGCCTGCTGAATCCGGGGGATGAGGTGTTGTACCACGAGCCATGCTATGTGAGCTATGCCCCCACGGTGATGATGGCGTACGGTGTACCCAGACCTGTGGAAACGAGTATTGATGACCTTTTTGCGCTGAATCCGGCCAAGCTGGAGGCGGCTATCACCCCGCGCACCAAGGTGCTGATGCTGAATTTTCCCACGAACCCGACAGGTTCTATTGCCCCGCGCAAGACGCTGGAGGAGATTGCTGCCATCTGCATCAAGCACGATTTGTTTGTGCTCACGGATGAGATTTACTCTGAGTTGCGTTACGATGAGGAGGAGCATACTTCTATTGCTTCGCTGCCGGGAATGAAGGAGCGCACGCTGCTGCTGCACGGTTTCTCTAAGGCTTTTGCCATGACTGGCTTGCGCCTGGGCTATGCCTGCGGCCCGAAGGAGCTCATCGAGCAGATGATGAAGGTGCATTCCTACACGATGATTTGCCCGACGATTACCTCTCAGGAGGCCGGTATTGAGGCTTTGCAGAATGGCGTGGAGGCTATGCAGGAAATGCGCGATAGTTACCACAAGCGCCGCGATTACATTGTGGGGCGTTTCAATGATATGGGCATGGATTGTCACTTGCCCGGTGGTGCATTCTACACTTTCCCCAGCATCAAGCGCTTTGGACTGAATTCGAAGGAGTTCGCTCTGCGTCTGCTGAAAGAGCACATGGTGGCGGCTGTGCCAGGCACGGCGTTCGGCGCCTGCGGCGAGGGCTACCTGCGTTGCTGCTATGCGACGGCCCAGAATCTCCTGGTGCAGGCTTGCGATAAGATGGCGCGTTTCTGCGATTCACTGAAGTGATTCGCAGAAAGTACGAAGTACCAGGTGGAAAGTACGAAGTGTAAAGTTACGCGGGCTTACGCCCGCAGGTGGCAGGAAGATGAATAATGGCTTGGACTTCAGAGAGAAGTTAAAACAGCGCACTCGGACGTTTGCGTTGCGGGTGTTCAAACTCTGTACTTCCTTGCCGAATACTCCTGAGGCTTTCCACGTACGCGACCAGCTTTTCCGTTGTGCCACGTCTGTTGCTGCAAACTATCGTGCTTCCGGACGAGCCAAGTCAGATAAGGATTACCTGAATAAGTTGAAAATCTGTGAAGAGGAATTGGACGAAGCTGAGTTCTGGATGGATATGCTGGTAGCCTGTGATTTGGTTCCTATGCATAAGATAGAGGCGCTGATGAAAGAGGCAAGTGAGCTCACCGCCATCATCACTTCTTCTTGTATTACAAAACGTCGGAATATGGAAAAATCCGGCGGATGATAGTCCGCGTAACTTTCCACTTTGTACTTCCCACTTCGAACTTCGTACTTTTGCTATGTCTGAGCAAAAACTGTTTCGCACCTACGTAACCCCTTTTGTGTTATTTCTTGCTTTTAATCTGCTGCTCTGGGTGGTGGAGGGAAGCTGGAAATGGGACCACCCCAGTGTGGGATGGTATCGGCGTGCGCCGGAGATGTGGGTATACCCGCTGCAGGTGCTGGTGTGTGGCGGGTATTTGTGGCATGTGCGTCGCGCGGTGGAGTGGGATTGGAAGCTGTGGCCCTGCCTGCGGGGCTCACTGGCCGGTGTGGTGGGTATTGCGTGCTGGCTGGTGCCGTATGTGACCGGGTGGATTCCTGCGGAACCGGGGTTTGACCCTGCAGCGGTGTTTGGTGAGCAATCGCTGGCGGTGTGGGTGGAATATGGGTTCCGATTTGCGCGGGCGGTTGTCGTGGTGGCGTTGGTGGAGGAGTTTTTCTGGCGTGGGTATCTGATGCGCTGGTGTGTGAACCGTGATTTTCCGCAGACTGTTCCGCTGGGGCAGGGAAGCTGGTTGGCGTATGTGGTGGTGACGCTGGCGTTCATGCTGGTTCACCGGCCGGTGGATTATGCCGGGGCTTTTGTGTATGGCAGCATCGCATATGCTCTGGTGGTGTACACAAAGCGGCTCACCCCGGTGGTGGTGATGCATGCGGTGGCTAACCTGATTATGGGTATTTGCGCCATTAAGTTGAACCTTCCACATCTCTGGTAATATTATGCAAGCATTTATTCTTGGTGCCGGGCTCGGCACACGCCTGGCACCGCTCACACACATTCTCCCGAAACCACTGATGCCGGTTTTCCAGAAGCCGTTGATTCAGCATACCATGGACCACTATCTGCGATGCGGTATCACGGAGTTCATGGTCAATATCTCGTGCCTGCCGCTCATGTGGGAACGCGCATTCCCGGAGCCGGAATACCGGGGCTGCCCGGTGAGTTTCAGCGAGGAGGCGGCTCCGCTGGATTCCGGCGGCGGGGTGAAGAAAATTATGCCATGGGTGAAGCCGGGTGAGCCGCTTCTGGTACACAATGGGGATATTCTGACCGATATTCCGGTAGCGGATTTGCTGGCAGAGCATAAGCGGCGCGGAAATCTGGTGACGCTGGCGCTGCGCAGTGTGGATGGCAAGCGCAATGTGGGCTTCGATGCCGCAAGTGGCGCCATTACGGATATGCGCCATGCGCTGGGGGTGAATCCCGGTACGCACCAGTTTGCCGGGGTGTATCTCATGGAGCCGGAGGTAGCTGCGCTTTTCCCGCAGGAGGATACGTTCTCCATCGTTCCCATATGGCTGGAGCTCATTAAGCAGGGACGCGTGGGCGGTGTGGTGTTCGATTGGGCAAACTGGCATGAAATCGGTTCTCCTGCCGGCTATGTGGATACCATGATGGAGCTGACCAGCCGCGAGCGCATCCACCCGACCGCCAGTATTGCTCCCGGTGCGGATCTGGGTGAGGATTGCGTGGTGGGGCAGGATGCTGTGATTCCTGCCGGCGTGGTCATGGATGATTGCATTGTGTGGCCGCGCACGCATGTGGCCCCCGGCACGTATCGTCGCTGCATTCTGACGCCGCGCATTGTGGTGCAGGGATGATACTGAGCTACTAAGCCGTGAAATTTCCCCCCCAATCACGACAGATGCAGTCGGAAAATTGTCAGGATGAGCAGATTTTGCTTCCATTGGCGGGGTGGGCGTGATAGAATCGGGCATCGTAGGTGGACTGTATACTCAGCCCACGCATCGGAAACATTTTTTTACCTAGTAGGTTATGGCTATAGACCCCAAATTGATTGAGGAGCTTGAGGCTCGTCAGAAGAAAATCAAGTACGCGGCTTCTCAGGAGAAGTATGATGCCCGCCACGCCAAGGGCGACTGGACGGCACGCGAGCGAATTACCTGCCTGTTTGACCAGGGTTCGTTCACCGAAATCGGCATGCACACCAAGCATCACTGCAGCAATTTCGGTATGCTGAATAAGGAAATCCCCGGCGATGGTATCGTGACCGGTTTTGGCCTGGTGAACGGTCGCCCGGTGGCGGCTGCCTCTGCCGATTTCCTGGCTCAGGGTGGTTCCCTGGGGTATATGCATGCGCAGAAGATTTGCGATGCCCAGCAGTACGCGCTGAAGGCCGGCATGCCCATCATCCAGATTAATGACTCCGGCGGCGCCCGCCTGCAGGAGGGGGTGGAATCTCTCACCGGCTTTGCCAATGTGTTCTACAATAACGTGGCCGCCAGCGGTGTGGTGCCGCAGATTTCCCTTATCCTGGGGCCCTGTGCCGGTGGTGCGGCCTATTCCCCCGCGCTGACCGACTTCATCATCATCCGCAAGGGTGGTGCTGCGGGTATGTACATCACCGGCCCGAAGGTGATTGAGCAGGTGACCTATGAGCAGTGTACCATGGAAGAAATCGGCGGTGCGGCTGTGCATTCCTCCGTATCCGGCAATGCTCACTTTGTAGCCGAGACGGATGAACACGCCATTTCCATTGCCAAGCAGCTGCTGACCTATCTGCCCTCCAACAACGCCCAGGAGCCGCCGCATGATCTGAGCCAGCCGCTCGATATTGCTCCGCAGGAGGGCATGAATGATATCATCCCCGACAATAACAACACCCCGCTGGATGTCCAGAAAGTGATTTCCCGACTGGTGGATGAGGGCAGCTTCCTGGAAGTGCATGCCAACTTTGCCGGTAACGTGGTGGTGGGCTTCGGCCGCATCTGCGGCGTGGTGGTGGGTATCATTGCCAACCAGCCCGCCGTGAAGGCCGGTTGCCTGGATATTGATGCTTCCGATAAGGCGGCCCGCTTCATCCGCTGCTGCGATGCGTTCAACATTCCGCTGGTGAACCTGGTGGACGTGCCTGGCTTCCTGCCCGGCAAACAGCAGGAACGCGGCGGCATCATCCGCCACGGCGCCAAGATGATTTACGCCTACTCCTCTGCCTCCGTGCCCAAGGTGACCCTCATCATGCGCAAGGCATACGGCGGCGCCTACATTGCAATGTGCTGCAAGGGTCTGGGTGCCGATGCCGTGTTTGCCTGGCCCAGCGCCGAAATTGCGGTGATGGGTGCAGCCGGTGCTGTGCAGATTCTGTATGGCCGTGAACTGAAAGGAATCGAGGATGCCGAAGCCCGCGCCGCCCGCCAGAAGGAACTGGTGGCCGAGTACGAGCAGGCCTTCTCCAACCCCTACGCTGCTGCCGCTTCTGACCAGGTGACGGATATCATCAACCCGGCGGAATCCCGCGCGCGCATTGCGCTCACCCTGCGCACCCTGCTCAGCAAGCGCGAGAGCCACCCCGCCAAGAAGCACGGCAACATGCCGCTGTAATTTCTCCCGATTTCACAAACCCAAATAAACAATGATACAGACACTCGCTGCACTCGATATGGATGCCGTCATCTACCAGGTGACCGGCATGTGTGTGGTGTTTACCTGTCTCTGCTTCCTGAGCGTCATTCTGACGATATCAGGAGCCGTGGCACAGCGTCTGGATGCCAAGCGCAAGGCGCAGGCCGAGGCTGCCAAGGCAGCCATGGCTCCCGCCCCGGCAGCTGCCCCTGCGGTGGCACCGGAACTGCCGCCCGCCCAGGTGGCAGCCATTGCGGCTGGTATCTATGATGCCGCGCAGAGCAGCATAACACCGCAGGTCGTTGCCGCCATTGCCGCCGCCGTGAAAGTTACGGTGGGCAATGAGGCTCGTATTCTCGATATTAAGCCGGTTGACACCACCTACGGGCAGGGCGGCCGCGCTGCTGCTATGAACAATTCTCCCGTGCGTTGATTTTTCTCTCAACGTACTTTCCTTCCAAAAACACTTCAAACAAAACACTAAATAGAAAATAACGATATGAAACAGCTCCGTATTACTGTTGCCGGTCAGACCTTTGATGTAACTGTTGAAACCGTAGGTGGCTGCGCCCCCATGGCCGGTGCTCCCGCTCCTGCTCCTGTGGCTGCTCCTGTGGCTGCTCCCGCTCTCGTGGCTGCTCCCGCTCCCGTGGCTGCCGCTCCTGCTCCCGCTGCTGCCGGCTCCGGCACTCCCATCCCCAGCCCGCTGGCTGCCAAGGTGGTTTCTCTGGATGTGCAGCCCGGCACTGCCGTGAAGGAAGGCGACCAGGTGATGACCGTGGAGGCTATGAAGATGAACACTGTTATCTACGCCCCCGCCAACGGCACCGTGACCTCTTTCACCGTGAAGCCCGGCGACACCGTGACCGAAGGCCAGACTCTGGCTTACATTGGTTAATCACCCCTTGCAGGCTCTGCGCCCGGTGGGGTGCAGAGGTGGATGTTAACAACGCATTATAATCAGATATGCAAGAACTCTTGAATTCCTTCGCGGACTTCATCTCCGGCATGGGCATCTATCAGATGACCTGGCAGATGTATGTGATGTGGGGTATTGTGGCAGTGCTGCTGTATCTGGGTGTGGTGAAGCAGTTTGAACCGCTGCTCATGGTGCCGATTGCTTTCGGCGCTCTGATTGCCAACATTCCCGATAACGGCATGGTCATTACCCAGGCTCAGCGCGAAGTGGTCGCCATTGAGAACAAGGAGCTGGTGCGCAAGGATATGCGCGATGTAGGCTTCCTTTCCATCACCCTGGCGGAGTATACCGACCCGGCTTTCAAGCAGAGCACGGAAGGTGTCGACCCCGCTCAGGCTGCTGAGTATGAAAAGGCCATGGATGAACCCATGACGGTGAAGACCGTGGGCAAGGGCCAGCTGGAAGTAACCGGCCAGGCTGCCAAGAAGTACCTCATCCTGAAGCCCGAGGGCGGTCTGTTTGACTGGATTGGCCTGGGCATCAAGTGCGAGATTTTCCCCGCCCTTATCTTCATGGGCGTGGGTGCTCTCACGGACTTTGGTCCGCTGCTGGCATCGCCCAAGGCACTGCTGCTGGGCGCTGCTGCTCAGGGTGGTGTGGCTTTCACCTTCCTCTGTGCCATGGGGCTTGACTTCACGAGGGGGCAGGCTGCGGCTATCGGCATTATTGGTGGTGCAGACGGCCCCACCTCCATCTTCCTGGCCAGTAAGATGGCTCCGGAGCTGCTGGGTGCCATTGCAGTGGCTGCCTACACCTACATGGCACTGGTGCCGCTGATTCAGCCGCCGTTCATGAAGCTTTGCACCACGGAAGCCCAGCGCAAGATTAAGATGAAGAGTCTGCGCCAGGTGTCCAAGGGCGAGAAGCTGTTCTTCTGCTTCGTGGTGACGCTGACCACCATTCTGCTCTGCCCGGATGCAGCCCCGCTGCTGGGTATGCTGATGCTGGGTAACTTCCTGCGCGAATGCCAGGTGACCGAGCGTCTGGTGAGCTGCGCCCAGAACGAGCTCATGAACATCACCACCATCATGCTGGGTGTGTCTGTGGGGCTCACCATGCAGGGCGCTCGCTTCCTGCAGCCGCAGACCATCATGATTATTGGTCTGGGTGTGGTGGCCTTCGCCGTGGCAACGGTGTGTGGTCTGGTCTGCGCTCAGCTCATGAACCTGGTTCCCGGCTGGCGCAAGAACCCCATCAACCCGCTTATCGGTTCCGCTGGTGTATCCGCCGTGCCGATGGCTGCCCGTGTGTCCCACAATGTGGGTCAGCAGGCTGACCGCACCAACTTCCTGCTCATGCATGCCATGGGCCCGAATGTGGCCGGTGTGATTGGTACCGCCGTTATCGCCGGTTACTACATCACCACGCTGAGCGGTCATTAATCACTTATTGATTTCTCAAGAGCAACAGGGTGTGCAGCAAAACGGCTGCACACCCTGTTCTGCATATGGGAGTGAGTGCTATATATTGCCTTCTTGCAAGGTTTCAATACGCTGGCGGTTAATGAAATGCGGTGGTATTGCAGCGTGTGATGCGGGGGAATGCAGCAATCCTCCCTTGACAGGCGGCCAAATGGTCGTTACAATAGCGGCAGATGATGCAACTGCGCCATATGTGGGGGCTGTGCCCGCTGTGTGCCCTGCCAGTAGCGGTAGGACAGGTGGAGACTGTAGCTGAAAGCCCGGCAGAAATATGCCGGAAATTGGTGGAAACAAGCCGGGAGGTGGATCAGCTGTTGCGCACGATCAGCGATCGCGAGAGTGGTCAGGCCGCAGAGGCTGAGCTCAAACCGCTTATGGAATACATGCTGAAAGCCATGGAGCAGCTGAGCACCGTGCCAGTTGAGACCTCGGAGGCAGCCCATATGCTGGAGGATACCATGCGTGATCTGATGCATATCACCCAGGGCTACACGCCGGTGTTGCAGCGCCTTGCGGAGGTGAATTGCTATGGGGCAGAGGAATTGATATCCTTGTTCCGCTTTTACAAGATGGATGCCCGGCAGGCAGATATTCCTGCCCAGCAGGAGGAAACTCCGCTGGTTCGCGGCTATGGTGCATGGTGCGACAGCCTGGAGTATGTCTTGTACCAGTTGCGAAAGATTACCAGTGCAGAGCAGGCTCGCCAGATGTTGCCAGCCTTGGTTTCGGCTGTGGCAAAGGCTGAGACTTGTGCAGACCGGGTGGAGAAGCTGCAGACCGGGTTGTCGCCTCAGCAGTTGATGTCGGAGCAGGTCTCTGCGGAGCGCCTGCGCCGCATGGGCGATGAACTGCGCCTGGAGATACGCCGTTTGCGGGAAGCCCGGGCGTTTGGTCTGCCTGAGCTGGATGCTGTGTTGCTGCGCTGTGCAGCCCAGATTCGCGGGTGATTCAGGCTTTGATGTTGCGGATGATAAAGGTCGCGACGATGGCGCTGAGGAGGGCCAGTAGTCCGCACTGCCACTGGGGCGACATGCCTATGAATTTGAGCCCGCCTTGCAGTGCAACGGCCAGCATGCCCAGGCCGCAGTCAACCAGGTTACCGGCGGCTATGACATCGCCCCGCTTATCGTTATCTGCGCGGTCCTGCAGCAATGCGTTGAGCGGAACCAGGTAGCCTGCCGCTGTAAAGCCGGTGAAGGACAGCGCAGCAAAGAAAAGCGGGGTGCCATACGGCAGGAAGGCCAGTGCAAGGCATCCCAGAGTCATGCCGATGCCGCCGCAGGCAGTTACCCAGGTGCGTATTTTCTTTGCGCAGATGATAGAGGCACAAAGACCGCCGCTGATGGAGCCACCGCTGAGCCAGGCGAAGAGCAGGGCCGAATCCTTCTGCTGGCCGAGCACCTGCATGAAATCGGTCTTGCTGTACACTGGGTGCGCATCTGCTGCCATTTGCAGCACGATGAGCATCATGACACTGGCCAGAAACCAGAAGAAACCAATGCCGATTTCGCTGTTGCGCAGGATTTTTTTCTCCCAGAGCATGCGCAGCTGGGAGAAGTGGCACCAGAGCAGGTCCCAGCTGAAGGGTTTGCGGCTTTGTGCCGGGTACCGGGGCATGAAGAGACTCAGGATGAATACGAGTATTGCTCCCACCGTGCAGCAGGCGCAGGGCAGGGCTGCGGCCTGCCAGCCGGAATCTGGTCCCCAGAGGCGCAGCAGGGTGTAGATGAGATAGAGCGCACCAATCTGGCCGATGAGAAGAGCGAGCATGGTGGAGATTTCCATGACACCGCTGGCAAAGCCGATGTTTTCTGAACCGACAATATCCTTCACTAATCCTTTTTTGGCGGGGCTGAAGAACATGGCCTGCACGCAGAATATACCAAAGCAGGAAACTGCTAACCACAGGTTTTCCTGCCAGAGCCCGATGCTCATGCCAACCAGTACAAATACCTGCAGCAGCACCATGGCTTGCAGCAGGTGGGTCTTACACCAGCGGTCCGATATCCACCCGCCTAGCGGTGAAAATAGCACAAAGGGCAGTACAATGAGCACTGAAAGGGAATATTGCAACTCCATGGACAGCCAAATCCCCAGTCCGATGAGGAGAAATTGAACTCCTTTTTCATTCAGGGCGTTCATTGACTGAATCACCGTGAGGCTCCAAAATGAACCCCACGGTGTTTTTCCGGGTGTCTGGCTTTGGTCATGCATGGGGATATTATACACCCGGCCCCCATGCTGAAAAAGCTTAAATACTGCCTGTATGTGTTATTATTGAATCCAATGGTTATCAATCATAAACAGACGGGCGTTCTCGTGTCCCTGTGCCGCTGCAGAGGAAACCCACTGTCTGGAGAGAACGGGGTCATAGGGTACGCCCAGGCCATGGAAGTAACAGCGCCCCAGGTTGTATTGGGCGTTGGCATTTCCTTTTTCTGCTGCAGCCTGGAAACATTCTGCTGCCTTGGTGTCGTCCTTATCGGTACCCTCGCCGTTGCGGTAGCAGAGTCCCAGGTTGTTCAATGCTGAGGGGTTGCCTGCTTCTGCTGCGCGGCTGTACCAGTAGAATGCTTTTTCAAGGTTTTTTTCGGTGCCTGTACCGGAGATATAGCAGGTACCCAGGTTATCCTGCGCATTGGTGTTGCCACCTTCGGCGGCGCGGATATACCAGCGCACGGCTTCCTCCAGATCCTGCTCGACCCCACGGCCGAAATCATAGCACTTTGCCAGCTGGAGCTGGGCTTCGGGGTCGCCCTTGACGGCCGCTACACGGTAGAGCACAACGGCATCGCTGGCACGCCCGGAGTTGAAGAGTTCAGCCGCTTCCTCCAGCTGGTTGCTGGTGGAATCGCAGGCAGCCAGAGCGGCCATAAATGGCAGAATTGCAAGCTTTTTCATGTGTGATGGTGTGGGGTTATTCGCGAGTCAGAAGATAGCGCTCGGCATCCATGGCTGCGCGGCAGCCCATGCCGGCAGCAGAGATAGCCTGGCGGTAGGTGGGGTCTGCCACGTCACCAGCGGCAAAGAGACCGGGCGTTTTGGTGGCAGTGCCGGCTCCGCTCGTTACCACAAAGCCGGCGGCATCGCGTTCTACCAGGTCGCCGACAAACTGGCTTACCGGTGTATGGCCAATGGCCATGAATACGCATTTGACCTCCAGTTCGCTTTCAGTGCCATCAACGGTGTTTTTAAGTGTAATGCTGCTCATTTCGCCCTTTTCGTCGGTGTGGTAGGCTGCAATGGTGCTGTTCCATACCGGTTCAACCTTGGGGTTTTCCAGGGTGCGCTGCTGCATGGCTTTGCTGGCGCGCAGTTGGTCCCGCCGGTGGATGAGGTATACCTTGCTGGCAAAGCGGGTCAGGAAATTGGCCTCTTCGCAGGCGCTGTCGCCGCCACCTACTACGCATACCGGCACATCGCGGTAAAAGGCGCCATCGCATGTGGCGCAGGCGGTCAGCCCATGCCCCACCAGTTCAGCTTCGCCCTCAAGACCGAGGTAGCGAGCCTTGGCACCGGTGGCAATGATAACGGCCTCTGCCTGGTAGGCCCCGCCTGATGTGGTGACAGTGAACAGGCCACTGCAGGCTTCCTGCGTGACGGAAAGAACCTCCTCGTAGGCGAACCTGGCGCCATGTTTTTCTGCCTGCTGGCTCATGTTGAACATGAGTTCAGGCCCCATGATGCCCTCTGGAAAACCAGGGAAGTTCTCCACTTCTGTAGTTGTGGTCAGCTGCCCGCCAATCTGCCCGCCGGTGAATACGAGTGGATTTAAAGCTGCGCGCGCCGCATAGATAGCCGCAGTATATCCTGCCGGGCCGGTACCGATAATGATAAGTTTTTCGTTCATTTGCTGTGATTGTATCATGTTTTGTGGACGGTGCAAGTTGATATTTTGTCAAAAATATGACAAAGGGGGTGCATGCCAGCATTCAGACTTGCTCGCGCGCGTGATATATGTGATACTGTGGCACCTGCATGAAACTGTTGCGAAGAAATCTGAGCCTGATGCTGGCGGTGAGATACCTCAACCCGCTGCGATCCATGTTTTCCATTATCACATTTATCTGCCTGGCCGGTGTTGCTCTGGGGGTAATGGTGCTGATTGTGGTGCTATCTGTTATGGAGGGACTGCAGCGAGAAATGGAAAGTCGCGTGCTGGCCTTTGCACCGCATTATGTTGTGGCACATACCGATGGGTACCAGCGCATTTGTCTGGCGGATGATATGGTGGATTGGTCTGCTCTTGCGGAGGATATACGCAAGCTGCCTGATGTGGTCAGTGTGTATCCCCAGCTGGAGGGCGATGCGTTTGCTCAGAGCCAGAATGGCCGCATGACAATCCGGTTCTCTGCGATTGAGCCTCACAATGAGCAACAGATTACGCCGCTGTCGGAGATGCTGCGCAATGGTACCTTTGATTTTGGTGAGGGGCTGGACCAGGAATGTGTTATTTCTGCGGTAACGGCCAATAATCTTGGCCTGCGCGTGGGGGATAATCTGCACCTTACCCCGGTGGGAAGTCTGGACGAGGTGGCGGATATTTACGCCATGATTCAGAACCCGCTGCAGACGCATGCCAACAAGGAGTTCATGACTGCGGTAGCGCAGGTGTTTGATGGCGCTACCCCCGGAGAGAACGGTGTGACGGTTGAGACGGAAAGACTTCAGAATGTTGTGAATCACATCCTGAAGTTTGAACGGGGAAAGCTGCGCCAGAGTGAGCATGATGCCTGCTCGGCTTTCTTCCGCATGGCTCAGCAGCATATGAACGGAGAGCCGTTTACTGCCGAACAACAGCAGCTATGGCAGGAAACCACCACTGCGCTGGCCGCGCTCGACCGCGATAAGGAGGACGGTAAGGCTGTGAAGAGCATCAATGAAATGGTGATGCCTGTGGATTTGCGTGTTGTTGGTATTTACCAGGCTCCGGAGAATATGCCCGGGCCGAATGTCTATATGCCGCTGCAGATAGCTCAGGATGTTCTGGGCCTTTCGGCCGGTGGAATCAGCCAGGTGCAGGGAATTTGTGTTCGTGTGAAGGATGCGAACAATCCTGGCAGTATCGAGGCTGATATGCAGCGTTTGCTGCCTGAATTGGAGGTGTCTCCCGCCAGATTTCCGCATGGGCTTACGTGGTACATTGCCCCATGGACCCGCAGTTTTGAACAGTGGTATGAACTCATTGCCAATGAACGAGTGATGATGAGTTTTGTCCTTTCCATTATTTCCCTGATTGCCAGTTTCTGCATCATGGCGGTGATGTTTACGATGTCGATGCAGCGCAAGCGCGAGATTGCGGTGTTGCAGGCATTGGGTGCCACGCCGTCTAAGATTATGGGAATCTTTGCATGGCAGGGGGTCATTATAGGTATAGCCGGGGCTGTAAGCGGTGTAGGACTGGCGCTGCTGGTGCTGTATTACCGCCTGGAGATTCAGACCATGCTGGCCAGCATAGGCATGGATCCATTCCCCATGCAGGCGCATGGTATCACCCTGCCGGCTGTGTATGACCCTGCAACCTTTGCGGCACAGGCATTTCAGGCGTTTGTAATGGTGACCATTGCGGCTATTATTCCGGCTTTCATAGTATCTCGCCAGGACCCGGCAAAGGCTCTGCGCTCAAACTGATAGAGGAAACCCGATGGATATATATTGGATAGCCGATAAGAAACAATGCGGGCCGGCATCGGTGCCGGATGTGCTTTCGCTGGTGCAGATGGGCGAGCTCACGCCCGACACCAGGGGCTGGCACGCCGGGTGTGAACGGTGGATGCCCCTGCGAGAGTTGCCGGCACTGGCTGATTTCCTGCAAGAAAAGCCCGAGCCTCAGCCAGAGGAGGAGCTGCCCCCCGTGCCGGAGGCCACCGGGACCCCGGGAAATGTTGCTACGCCCTTGTCGGAGGGAGCCGTGCGGGTGTACCTGCCATCTCCGGCGGTGCGGCTGCTGGCGCGCCTGGTGGACATGGCGTTGTATGTGTTGCTGGTGTTTGGGGTTATCTATGTGCGTGAAATTCCTTTCAACGCAGGCTTGCTGCCATCCAGCCCGCTGATGTGGGTGGGCTATGTGGTCCTGGAAGCCGTGCTGATCGGTTCGCTGGGTACTACGCCGGGCAAAGCGCTCATGGGAATCCGGGTGCATTGTGTGAATGGGGCACACATGACCATGGGGCGGGCATTTTCCCGCGCCGGGCTTGTGTTCATGTGCGGTATGGGCATGATGGTTTCGCTGCTGCCGGTGTTTATGATGGGGTACAGCTGGTGGATTTTGCGTTCGCGTGGAATCACGGTGTGGGATGCCCGCTGCGGCACGCTTCCGCTCCAAATGGCGCCAACACAGATGCTGCGCCAGTTCATGGCCGTGGTCGTTGTGTTTGCGAGTGTGTATCTCACTGCGTTCTGCATGCAGCCATGGCTGGAGCCTATGGTGCAGATTATGGAGCAGCAATCACCTGATATCGGACGCAAAATGCGACAGATGCTGCCGCCGGTGCCTGAGACTGAGAAAAAATAAGATACACGCAGGAAACGCGCTTTGCTGTGTGATTGACAAAAGCGGCCTCTGGTGTATAATGGTTGCATGGCAACGGTACGCATATATGGGGCAGAGTCTCGCCCCGCTCAGCCTTCGTTTTATATTCTCAATCGTGTAGACGAGGCTTCGCTATCTGCTATAGTTAAGGCTATGGGCGGGGCAGAGAATGTCGCTTTTATGGTGGAGGAGGTTTTGATTCCTTCGCCTGCGGTCATGAAGAAGGTGCGTGAGAGCGGCTGCAAGGTGCTCTCCTTTAATTTCCGGCAGAGCGAGAGCCGTTCTCTGCGCGAAAAATTGATGCAGTTGATGCAGGAGGGGTTGGATGTAGTCTACCTCCCCGGTCGCCCGAACAGTATCATCGGTACTATATCAGACGTGCCTATGCCGTTTATGATGCAGCTGGGTGCGTTGCACATTGCCCCGGTGCCAGTTTTTGTGGGGGGCTTCCGTAATCATGTAAGCCGTGCCTTTACTGCTGGTCAGGATTATGACTGGGTGACGGTGGATTTCCTGCCTAAGATGCAGTCGGGCCCGCAGACGGGGGAACGCCTGCTGGAAATCTGGCTGGAGGCCTGCTATAAGCGGTACGATGAGAACCCTGCGTTCGAGAAATCGTTGTCCCGTGTGCTCGTGGAGAGTATCAAGAAGCATGCTGCTGTGGAGCTTGTGGATGGATTGGATGGTTCCGCCCTGGCATATGGCAAGATGCTAGGGGTGGCTATGGCACTTGCCCGCTGGATGAAGAAAAATGTGAAAGAACCGAGGCTTGGTATCATCCTGCCTCCTGGTAAAGGTGGTGTGATTGCCAATATTGCCTGTTTCCTTGCGGGTATTGTGCCGGTGAATATCAACTATACTTCTTCGGAGCCGGCATTCGAAAGCATTGTGCGTCAGGGTGGCCTGAAGCACTTTGTCACCGCTCGCGCATTCATGAGCAAACTGCCGCAGTTCCCCTGGCCCAAGGGAGAATCTATTATCCACCTGGACAAAACCCTCAAGGGACTGGGTATGGCCAGAATCGCAAGCTGGGTGGCCTTTGCTAAATTTGCTCCCGTATCGGTGATTGCCAGAACCTTTAACCTGGATGCCCGCAGCAGGGACGATGAAGCCGCGCTCTTGTTTACCTCTGGTTCATCCGGTGAGCCCAAGGGTGTACCGCTGACTCACAAGATGATTCTTTCCAATACGGCACAGCTACTCAGCAAGGCCTGGGTGCCGGAGGGTAGCCCCATTTTGTGCAGTCTGCCTATTTTTCACAGCCTGGGGCTTTCTTTCACTACTCTGATGCCGTTGTTGTATGGGTTTGGCATGGTGACTTACCCCTCTCCCCTGGATGCCAAGAACCTCAATGAGCTTATTGAAAAACATAAATGCACGGTAGTTATTTCCACTCCCACTTTTGCTCGCAGCATGCTGCGCCGCGCTCACGCGGATACCTACAAGAGCGTGAAATATTTTGTAGTGGGGGCAGAGAAATTGCAGGAGGCGCTGGCAAATGAGTTCCTGGAAAAGTGCGGGGTGCAATTGCTGGAGGGCTACGGCCTCACGGAAACTACCCCGCTTTGTGGCGTGAACCTGGATGAGATTGGCCCCACAGAGGAACAGCCGTACTACGTCCCTGGAATCAAGATGGGGTCCATTGGTCAGCTTGTCCCAGGGCTGGCAGTGCGAATTACTGACCCGGATAACGATGAGGTGCGGCTCCCGCTTTCGGAGCAGGGCATGATTTGGTTCAAGGGGCCGAACGTGTTTAGCGGCTACATAGGCCGGGACGATCTGAATGCCGAAATCTTCCGCGATGGCTGGTTTAAGACCGGTGACCTGGGATGCGTTGACCTTAACGGATTCCTGACGCTGGGTGGACGCCGTTCCCGGTTTTCAAAAATTGGTGGTGAGATGGTGCCTCACGAGGTAGTGGAAGACGCCATTGAGAGCTTTGTTCAGCTGCCGGAGGGGTTTGCAGGTCGCGCAGTTGCTGTTATGGGGGTGCCGGATGCCGCCAAGGGCGAGGCCCTTGTGCTGCTTTCTGCTGTTCACCATGGGCAGCTGAACCAGGCATTGGAGGAAATTAAGAATCAACTGGTGGCGGTGGGCCTCCCTCGCTTGTGGTGCCCGCGTGAGATTATTCCCGTGGAAACCATTCCTGCTTTGCCCACCGGCAAGATGGATTTGAAGGGTTGCCAGATTCTGGCCTACGAGGCATTGAATATTCCCCATTGATATATGAATCCCGAAAAAGTGAACAGACCGGTGAATGTGCGCCGGCCTGAGGTGATGGAGCAGGTGGCTCAGGATTTATCCCATTTCCAGAGCTCGCTGGTGGATTGTATCCGCGCGCAGGGAAACGAGCTGGAGCTGCCTGGCGTGCGCCTCTTCCTGGCCGAATCATTCGGCTTCTGCGATGGGGTGAAGCGCGCTATCGAAATAGCCTATGCTGCCTGCCGCCTGTTCAAGGACCGCCGCATCTGGTTGATTGGTGAGATTATTCACAACCCGGATGTCAATGCCCGGTTGGATGCCCTGGGGTTGCTGCACCTTCCCTGGAAGATGGATGACCCGGCCTACGATGCGCTTACGGCAGATGATGTGGTTATCATGCCCGCATTCGGGGTGCCGTTGGAGCTGCGCAAAAAACTTGATGCCAAGGGGGTGACCCTGGTGGACAGCACCTGCGGCAATGTTATCAAGGTGTGGCAGCGCGTGCGCACCTATGCTGCTGCGGGGGTGACCAGCGTTATTCATGGCAAGGCCCGGCACGAGGAGAGCATGGCCACGGCTTCCCAGTCCTTGGGGGCCGATGGTAAGGGGAATTTCCTGGTGGTGTTCAACGCAGATGAGGCCCGCCTGGTGGCCGATTATATGAACGGCCGGGGGGATAGAGTTGCCTTTATGGAGCATTTTGCTGCCAGCTGCTCGCCCGGTTTTGACCCCGATGTTCACTTGTCTGAAATTGGCTTGGCCAACCAGACCACGATGCTGAAGTCTGAAACGGCAGAAATTCAGGAGATTTTGCGTGCGGCTGTGGTGGAGCGCGATGGAAATGATGAGATGTTCCACATGTTTGATACCATCTGCGGTGCCACTCAGGATCGCCAGAATGCTCTTTTTGCGTTGCTGGAGAAGCCGCTGGATGCCATGTTCATCATAGGTGGTTACAACAGTTCCAACACGACACACCTGGCCCATATCGCCTCCAGAAAGGTACCCACTTTCTTTGTTTCGACGGCAGATTGCCTGCTGCGGCCGCAGCGCATCCGCTGCTATGACCTGGAGCAGAAAAAGGAAGTGGTGCGCCCGCTGCCGGCGTGGTTCAAGCATCCGGAGCGCGAGCTTCAGGTCGGCGTGACCGCTGGTGCCTCCTGCCCGGCAAATGTGATTGAATCGGTTATCTGCCGCATTGCAGAGCTCTGCGGTTGTGCTGAGTTGCAATAACCCGGCAAGTCCATTGGCAAAATGAACGCCCGCATTCTTCAGGAATGCGGGCGTTGCTGTTATCTGGAAAAATCAGGTTAATCAGAACAGCGGGCTGAGCACGTAGTAGTCATCAGCCGTGGCGCGGCCCTTCTTGGTTTCGGGGAAAATCCCCTTTTCTGCCGGCAGAATCTTCTTGTCATCGTCGTTATCGTCGTCAACAAGCACATCTTCGAGGTCGTCTACAGCGCCGTCATTGGTAAGCACGAAAGCATGACCACGGAAGGAAGCTCCGTCAAATGCAACCTGGGAGCCAGAGTACGGGGTGGAGGAGGGGTAGATACCGCAGATAAGGAGCGGAGCGTTGCTCTTGGTCACGGCTTTCTTCAGACCAGGATCGTTGGCATCCTTGCGCATTACATAGGCCATGGCGTTCTCCCCGCGGGAAAGCGCTTTGCCGTTGGCCAGCTTTTCGTCACCCTCAGTCTTCACCTCCAGACCATTGCAGTTTAGCTTGGCGAAGAACGGCTTCTCCGATACGTTGGAGTTGATGTAGTACACCTGGCGCAGGTAGGCGTTGGAATCATCGCCGGTGAGGATACCAAAGTTCAGGTCGGGTTTCTCCTCCTGCAGGCTTTCGGCTGTGGAATCGCAGGGGTAGCTGCCGTGGTCGGTCTTGAAGCCCTGCAGCATGGTGTGAAGAGTCTTCATGTTGGACTGGGCTTTCTGGCGCTCACCGTCGTTAAGATGATCCATAATCGGAGCAAAACCAATGCCGCCCAGAGCAGCCAGAATGGCAATCACCACCATAAGCTCGATAAGGGTGAAACCCTTACGGTTTTTCTTGAGTGCAGATAATTTCATAGTGTTGAATGAAGTTTATTGACGCTGTATTTATACCATGATGCGCTCCGCGTGGCAAGCAGCAATTTTATCCCGGCCCGAAATTGCGCCACAAAAAAGCCCTGCCACGGTGGGCAGGGCTGGGAAAATGGTCTTATAAATAGGCGCGGATGTCGTCTTCGTAGAGTTCAGGTTCCAGGAGGAAGGAATCATGCCCCTTGACTGAGTGGATGCACTTGTAGCGCGAATCAACCCCGTTCTTGAGCAATTTGCGGTGGAAGCAGGAAATATCGCGTGCGGTGAAGCAGCAATCGGTGTTGATGGAGAAGAGCATAAAACGAATACCGTGCTCCGCGAATAGTTTGAAAACTTTATCGACACTGCCCAGACCAGAGAACGCCGCCAGGTCGTAGCCCGCCCAGAGGTTGATGATGCGGATGTAGGCGTTGGCGTCGTATCGCTTGGCGAACTTGGTACCCTGGTGGAGCATGTAGCTTTCGGTGTTGCGCAGCGGGGTGTACCAAGTGAGCATGCCCTTGCGGTCAGATACGCCCTTGCGTGCGCGTTTCTCCAGGCCCCGCTGGTTTACGAAAAGTTTGTGAGAAATCATGCGGGCCAGCGCCAGACCGCGGCGAGGCGGGTCGCTGAGTGGGTAGCGCCCCTCGCGGTAGGCGGGGTCAAGCTCAATGGCCAGAATCTGCTCAAAGGCATCCAGCTTGTGCTCGATGGCGGGCTTGTACCCGGCGCCGATGATGATGATATTCTTGATACGCGTGGGGTAGAACGAGGCCAGGGAGAGCGAGAGCATGCCTCCCAGGCTCGGGCCTACCACGGTGAAACTATCGATGCCGAAATAATCCAGCAGCTGAATCTGCGCGCGTGCCTGGTCATTGGCATTCACCAGCGGGAAGCGGCTACCCCAGGGTTCACCGTCGGGCGCAATGCTGCAAGGCCCACTGCTGCCGTAGCAGCTGCCCAGGTAGTTGATGCAGATGATGAAGTATTTATCTGTATCAAGCGGCTTGCCCGGACCAATCATGCGGTCCCACCAGCCCTCAAAGTTTTCCGGTTGCCAGAAATCACCGGCTTCAGGCAGGCAATCGTTGTATCCGTGGGCGTGGTGGCTGCCGGTCAGGGCGTGGAAGAGCAGAATGGCGTTGCTCTTGTCGGCGTTCAACTGCCCGTAGGTCTCGTAGGCAAGTTCAATACCCGGCAGCGTTTCACCACTGTCGAAGGTGAAATTGCCGATGGGGAAGATATGGGTGCGGACGTTCTGGCTCATGGTATCTGGAACACGAAAAAAGACCGGAGCAACAGACACCGGTCTTCTCTCTGTCAAACTCCCCGACGTAAGCAGGGATGGTGTAAAATTACTTCACGCCCTTCTTGCTGAGGCGAGTGCCGGCCGTCGTGCCCTGACGAGCCTTGAACTTGGGGTTGCTTTTGCAGATCACGTAGAGCGTACCCTTGCGCTTCACGATCTGGCAATCAGCGTGACGGCGCTTCATGGAGGCGAGTGAGGAAAGAACTTTCATGATGTTTTTTCGGTGATGTGTTTATATTATTTGAGAAGCTTATGCGTCGGGACGCAGATTATAGCCAGATTTGACCGTTTGTAAAGACAAATTTGCGCCTGAGTGGATTTTTTGCGTTTTAATAGGGGCGGAGTTTGCCGTAGAAGCCATTGTGCAGGGCGCGGAACATGCTGTATACTCGCCTGGGGGTTAATTCGTTGCAATGCAACATGGCATTGAGCGACATGATGATGTATACGCCGCAGTGAATCAGGCGCGCGGGGTAATTGCGCGGAGCGCGCAGGCGCTGCAGCCAGGCCCAGTTGCGGGTCTTATAATACTGGCGCATCAGCGGAATGCCGGGTTCATAGAAGAAGGAACGGTTGGCCAGACGGTAGTGAATGAGCGGTTTTTCGGCAGCAGGCAGTTCCAGCTCGGCACTGGCTACGGTGGCAAAGCTGAATCCGGCCTGTTGGAGTTTCCAGGAGTATTCGTCGGTTCCCTGGGTGTGCAGTTGTTCGCTCGGTGTACCGATGGCCTGCCAGGATGCGCGGGGGAACAATGCTCCGAATATGCCGCCGCGGCATGGTATTACCGGGTTGGCTGGTAATTCGGTCTTGAGTGTAATGGGGTGCCAGACACCGGCTTTATCCGTGGGCAGGCTGATCGGGCGGCTCAGTTCACCAGCCCGGGCGGGGTCGATGCAGAGGCACACGCGCACCGTCTGCGCGGAAACCTCAGCGGCCAGCAGTTTCTGGAGAGCATCCGGGCGGGGCCAGGTGTTGTCGTCCAGCACCCAGACATAATCGGCCTTCAGTTGCTCAAAGGCGAACTCCATACCGCGGGCGCAGGCTCCCACGTTGCCCAGATCGGCACCGGCCTGCAGGATATGCAGCGTGCCGGGCGGCAGCGCGCCGGCTGCAATGCTCCGGGCTTCTGCCAGCGCAGGGGAATCTTCTGCGCCGTTGTTGATGATGACAATGGAATCGGGGCGGTGGCTCTGCTGAACCAGGCGATTCAGGCAGGTAAGCGTGCGCTCCGCGTTGCTGGTGTGGGGAAATATGGCACAAATGGCAGACACGGGCGTGATTATGGCGTCATGTGCGCCGATTTGCAAGGCTAAAGCGCGGATGTTACCTTGTTTCTTTGAAAATTCAGGAATTTAAGCTTGCAGGGGCGTGGTGGCTGTGCTATGGTCAACCCCGCTATGGAATCTGATTCTCCTCACCTAAGAGGTTCACTGATTGTATTTGAAGGCATTGACGGCACGGGCAAGTCAACGCAGGTGGAATTGCTGGCCCGTTATTTGCGCTCTCGCGGCATTGAAGTGGTGACTGGTTTTGAACCGACCCGCGGCCCCTGGGGCATGCGCGTGCGCGAGGCTGCTCTGGCGGGCGACCGCCTTTCGATAGAGGAGGAGATTGCCTGCCTGTTGCAGGATAGGCGTGAACACGTGCGCGAGGTAATTGAACCCGCTCTGCAGGCTGGCAAGTGGGTGCTGCTGGACCGCTACTACCTTTCCATGATGGCCTACCAGGGTGCCAGCGGCGCCAATGTGGAGGAAATTCGTGAGTGGAACGAGGCTTTTGCCACGGTTCCGGATGTGGCGCTGTGGCTGGATATACCGATTGAGCTTTCGCAGGAGCGCATGCATGCCCGGGGAAATGGCAAGGATGCTTTTGAAAATGAAAAATTCCTTTCCGACTGTGCAGCTATCTACTCAGCCATGGAAATGCCATGGCTTCACCGGGTAGAGGCAGATGGCACCGTGGATGAGGTACATGCGCAGATACGCGAGATTATCCTTGAAGAACTTGGAGTATAACAAAAAATCCCCCGGTTTGAGAATCGGGGGATTTTTTTCTCAGCATTATGCTTCGTATTCGGCCCAGCTGCTGCTGGTCTCCCATACACGCACACGCTCCAGCCGCACGCAGGCTCGCACCGGGTAGGAGCAGTTACCTGCCTGGGCGCGTTTCAGCGCGGTGGCCGCATGGTCGTACACCACACGAGCCATGGCTTCGCTGGTGGGGTCGTGCTGCTCAAAGGGGATGATGCGGTCACCATAAATGGCACGGAACTTCTCGTAGTTCGGGTCTGCAGTGTTCATGCACAGCGCGTGGTCAAACTGCTCCAGAAATTCCCCCATCATTTCCTTGATGGCCTTGAAATCCATGACCATCTCGTGCTCATCGAGCGTTTCGGCGGCAAATACCAACTCTACACTGCGGGTGTGCCCATGCGGAAACTGGCAGTTACCGGGGTGCTTGGAGAGCAGGTGTCCGCTCTCCAGCTCAATGCTTTTGCATATGCGGTACATTAGTCGCAGATGGGGGTCACGCCCTTCTTGATGATGATGTTGCCGTATTTGGCGGTCTCGCCGGAGATGACGCAGGCGTAGGCCTGCTTGGCTCGTTCGTAGAAGGCGTAACGCTCCACGCGCTCAATGGTGCCATCGTAACCCATGGCTGCGCGGTATTTGGCTTCCACGCTGGGGTCGAGGGTGTCGCCGGGTACGGCTTCCATCATGATAACCGGGGTGGCGTAGCTGTCCAGCTCAAACAGCGGGATAATGCCCTTGAGCAGCGTGTCGGCTCCAAGCCCATCGGCGCGTACCACGGTGTTGCAGAATGTGTGTGCCGGGAAGTGAGCGTCGGAAATAACGAGCTCATCACCATGCCCCATCTCAGCCAGAATCTTGAGCAGGGTGGGAGATACAACGGGAGAAATTCCTTTTAACATAACACCCGTATCATGCCACAGGCGCGCGCGGGAGTCAACCAAAAATAAAAATCAGGCATGCGAAGCTGCGCTCACATGCCTGATAGGTTGGGAAATCTGGTAATGCCTTATTTGACAAACTCGGGCGTCACCTGCTTCCGTTCGCCATTCACCTTCACGGTGACGGGTGCCGGGTTCGGCGTGGTGGTGGTGAGCTTGTAGCTGGTTACCTGACCATTCTTCCAGCTCATGTCCACGGTGATATTGCCGCGGGCGCGGATGCCGCGTACGCTGCCATCCTTCCATGCCACAGGTATGGCCGGCAGCAGGTCGATGACGCCGGCGTGGCTTTGGATGAGCATTTCGCTCATGCCGCCAGTCATGCCGAAGGTGCCGTCCATCTGCATGGGCGGGTGGTTGCCAAAGAGGTTATCAAGCACATTGTAGCGGATGTAGTGCTGAACCATGCTGTATGCCTTGGTCTCGTTGTGGAAACGTGCCCACAGCGCGGTGCGCCACGGCCAGGTCCAGCTGCGGCGGTTGTCCTGGGTGAGCCCACGCAGTTCCAGGCTCTTCATGGCAGCCTTGGCAAATTCCGGGGTGCGTTCCATGGAGATGGAGGTGCCGGGGAACACGCCGATGAGGTGCGAGGTGTGGCGCTGACCCTTCACCATGTTCGGGCGGTCTACAATCCATTCCTGGAGGTAGCCATCGCGGCCGATGCGGTTGCCGACGAGTCGGTCGCGCTTGGCGGTGAGACCGGCAGCCCATTCGGCATCCACCCCGAGGATGGCGGCCGCGCGGGCGGTGTTGTCAAAGAGTTCCCAGATGAGCTGCTGGTCGTGGGCGCAACCATCTTCCAGGGGGCCCCATTCGTGAGACCACCCCATGGGGCACACCAGCGAACCTTCCTTGATTTCTGCCAGTTCGGGGTGCTGGGTGACGGTGAGGTCCTGCAGCGGGGCTTGTTCGTTCTTGCGGGTTTTGAGCCCCTTGCCGGCAGCGCCTACTTCCTTGAGCTCGTCTTCCCAGAAGTGGCAGATGTTCTTGAGAATGGGGTAGGCAACCAGGCGCAGGTATTCCTTATCCTGGGAATACAGGTATCGGTCCCAGAGGTGCAGGGCATACCAGGCGTTGACGGGCGGGTTCCACTTCACCCAGCCGCCGGCGCCCCAGGGGTTCTGGGAAATGCGGGTTGTCCAGCCACGCACATGGTTGCCGAATTGCTTCTTTGTGCTGAGGGAAAGGGGCTCTTCCATGGCGCGGATGAAATCGATGAGCGGCTGGTGACATTCTGCCAGGTTAGCCACTTCTGCGCCCCAGTAGCACATCTGGAGGTTGATGTTGTTGTGGTAGTCACTTGCCCAGGGGGCGTGCACCCGGTTATTCCAGATGCCCTGCAGGTTCACGGGCAGGTTGCCGGGCTGAGAACCGGCAATCAGGACGTAGCGGCCGTAGTTGTAGATGAGTTCTTCCAGGTCCGGGTCTCCGGTCTCTACCCCGTAGTCGTAGCGGATGCGGTAGGAATCCAGACGCAGGTCGGTGGGGGAAGTTGCCAGAAGTTCCGGGGTTTCGCCCAGGTCGAGGCTCATGCGGTCGTAGTAGGTGGCGTGGGCGGTGCGGTGATCATTGCGGATGGCGTCCAGCCCCTTGGTGAGGGCGTTGGCAATGACTGCCTGGTTGCGCAGCGCCGGGTCGTCTCCTTTCCAGTTATCCTTGTAGCTCATCTTGTAATTGGTGGCCAGGGATACATAGATGGTGACCGAATCGGCTCCCTTGACCTCTATCTGGGGCTGCATGTGTGCAGAAATGGTCGGTTTCTGACCATCGCCCTTGCCGCTGTACAGCACGGGGTCATCCTGCTCAGCAGCGGTGATTTTTACCTGGCCTCCCTTGTGGCAAACATACAGACGCCCTTCAAAGATTTCGCCGTTGTCCAGGGTGCCGCGCATAATGAGCGTATTGCCGTCATGCGTGTAGTGGACGTCGTGGTAGGGGGCCAGGGTGATGTCGGCAGAAATGGCGCCGGGCTTGCTGGCTTCCAGTGTATAGACTAGCACGTCATCCGGGCGGCTGGCGAAGCAGCTTCGCTTGTAGTGTACCCCGTTGGCATTGAAGGTGGCTGTGGCTTCTGCCTGGCGCAGGTCCAGGGCTCGGCTGTACTGGGTGGGGGTGCCTTCGTAGTTCAGGTTCACATACAGATTGGCAAAGGGCTGGTAGCTGCCGAAGGCATTTCTGTCTGCCTTGGGACCATAGGCATATCCCTTGCCATTGCCCGGCTGGTTCTCGCCGCCGCTCCAGAGGCTCACTTCATTGAGCACTACGCAATCCAGACGATCGCCGCCGTACATGGTGCCGCCAATGCGACCATTGCCAACCGGCAGCGTCTGGCTTTCCCAGGAGTTCTTGTTGTGCTTGCCCTGGATATTTCCGGTGGTAGGCGGTACTGCTGACCAGGGAAGGGGATGATTGGGTACGATGGCGGGTTTCAAGTACCACAAATGGTCGGAGGAAGAATAATCTTCTGCCGCAGCAAAGCTGGCGAGGGATAGCATCAGACTTGATAATACGCGTTTCATGTGAGGATAAATAGTGTGATTTACCACGTGCAAGTGCCATTTGATTGAGCTCTGGGCCTGTTTTGCCGGAACTCACTCGATTGGTTTTACCATAAAGTGAGCCCGTGTGGCAATCAAAATCGGAGTGCGAGCTTCAATTATAGGAAAAACTTGTTTTTTTCGTTGACCTGTGCGGGTAAAATGATAAAATTATGGGTGTATGAGTACCAATTCCCAGAAAGATTTGACGCCTGTGGTGCCGCGTAAGTACCGCGCCATTTTCTTCATGCTGGTCAGCTGCTTCGCCTTGTGGGGCTTGCTGAATAATATGACGGATAACCTTGTGCCTGCTTTCAAGAATATCTTTACGATTCCGCAGGAAAAGGCAGCCCTGGTGCAGGTGGCGTTCTACGGCGCCTATGCTGTGCTGGCCATTTTTGCCTCTATCCTCATTGAGGAGTTTTCTTACAAGAAGGGTGTGCTCATAGGCCTGGGTGTTTATATTATTGGCGCTCTCTGCTATATTCCTGCCTGTGTTCACCAGAGTTTTGATATTTATTTCATCGCCATCTTTGTGGTGGCCTGCGGTTGCTCGGTGCTGGAAACAACCTGTAACCCCTATGTGATTTCCCTGGGGCCGGAGAAGACTGCTGTGCGCCGCCTGAACTTTGCCCAGGCATTCAATCCGGTGGGTTCCATTGCGGGTATCTTCCTGGCTCAGCAGCTGATTTTGAGCAACCTGAACCCCGCTACGGCAGACGAACGCGCCGCTATGCCTGCCGAGCAGCTCAATGAAATCGTGCACAGCGAGCTGTTCTGGGTCTGCGCCCCTTATGTGGGCCTTTGCGCCATTGCTTTCTGCATCTGGATGTTCTTCCTGCGTGTCAAGGATACGCAGGAGGCTTCCTCTGAAGCCGTGCAGGGCAACGGCAGCGGTCTGCGTGTGTTCATTGCCGCGCTGTTTGCTATTGTTCCGCTTACGGTGCTCTATTTCCTTTTCCCCGATATGGATAAGGTGACCTGGGTGCTTTGCGGCACGCTGGGCCCGATTGCCTACCTCTTCTTTGTGGGCTCCTACCGCTCCATGCTGTTCTCTCTGCTCAGCCAGCCCCGCTACTGGTGCGGCGTGATTGCCCAGTTCTTCTACGTGGGTGTGCAGATTGCCGCCTGGACCTACCTGAATGTCTATTGCTGCAAGGAACTGGGCGTGACCCCGGCCACTGCTGCCACGTATTATCTGATTTCCATCATCCTCTTCATTGTCTGCCGCTGGGTTGCTACTTACTACATGAAGAAGTTCAATCCTGCCAGCATGATGAGCCTGTTCGCCATTGGCGCCATTGCCTGCTGCGCGGGCACGATTTACCTGCCCAGCACCGTGCTCTTCACCATCGGCGGGCTTGATTTCTCTGCCAATGTGCTTTGCCTTATCGCCATGTCCGGCTGCATGAGCCTCATGTTCCCCACCATCTACGGCATTGCTCTGGGTGGTTTGGACCAGCGCGATGTGAAACTGGGCGCAGCCGGTCTCATCATGGCTATTCTGGGTGGAGCTCTCATCACCCCGTGGATGGCCGGCATCATCGGCGATGCCGAATCCGGCTGGCTGTGCCTCACCACTGCTTTCGATAACACCTGGGACACGAACCTGGGCACTTCCCATGCCGCGGTGCGTGCCTCGTTCATTGTGCCTGCCATCTGCTTTGCGGTAGTGCTGTTCTACAGCCTCATCTTCCGCAAACCCGCTACTTCCTCAGATAACAAATAAACCCATTTAACCTAAACCAAACGTATATGAAGTACGATACATTACCCACCATTGGTATCCGCCCCACGATTGACGGTCGCCGCCTCGGCGTTCGTGAATCCCTGGAAGACCAGACCATGAACATGGCCAAGGCCGCAGCCGCCCTCATTGAGGCTAACGTGACCCACGCCAACGGTCAGCCCGTGAAGTGCATCATTGCCGACACCACCATCGGTGGTCCTGCTGAGGCTGCTGCCTGCAACCAGAAGTTCGCTGAGAACAACGTGGGTTGCTCCCTCATTGTGACCCCCTGCTGGTGCTACATCACCGAAACCTTTGAGACTGATGCCACCACCCCCAAGGCTATCTGGGGCTTCAATGGCACCGAGCGCCCCGGCGCTGTGTATCTGGCCGCTGCTCTTGCCGGCTACGCCCAGAAGGGAGTTCCCGCATTCTCCATTTACGGCCACGATGTGCAGGATGCCGATGATACCTCCATTCCCGAGGACGTGGCAGAGAAGATTCTTCGCTTCGCCCGCGCCGGTCTTACCGTAGCCACCCTGCGTGGCAAGGGCTACCTCTCCATCGGTGGTTGCTCCATGGGTATTGCCGGCTCCATCGTTGACCAGAACTTCTGGGAAAGCTACATGGGTATGCGCGTGCAGGCTGTCGACATGACCGAAGTGCGCCGCCGTATGGAACTTGGCATCTACGACAAGGCCGAATTCGACCTGGCTATGGAATGGGCCAAGAAGTACGTGAAGATTGGTCCGGATCGCAACCGCCCCGACCTCGTGCTCTCCCCGGAGGAAAAGGAACGCACCCTGCGCGAATCCATCCTGATGACCATCATCTTCCGCGACATGATGCACGGCAACCCCTACCTCAAGACCATCGACCGCGAGGAAGAGGGCCTGGGCTTCAACGCCATCTGCGGTGGTTTCCAGGGCCAGCGCCACTGGACCGACTTCTACCCGAACGGCGATATGGCCGAATCTCTGCTTAACAGCACCTTCGACTGGAACGGCCCGCGTGAGGCTATTCCCTTCGCTACGGAAAACGATGCCATGAACGGCGTGTGCATGCTCCTGCTGCACCAGCTTACCGGCCGTGCTGCCTGCTTCTCCGACATCCGCACCTACTGGAGCCCCGCCGCTGTGAAGCGCGTGACCGGCTACACCATGGAAGGTCTGGCCAAGGATGGCATCATGCACCTCATCAACTCCGGTTCCACCGCTCTGGACGGCAACATGCACTCCACCGCTGCAGATGGTACCCCCATCATGAAGAAGACCGGCGAAACCACCCAGGCTGACATCGAGGCCATGATGGGTGCTTCCGAGTGGTGCCCGGCCAACCGCGAATACTTCCGCGGCGGCGGCTACAGTCTCCACTTCGTGTCCAAGGGCAATGTGCCTGTGACCATGATCCGCATGAACCTCGTGAAGGGCCAGGGCCCGGTGCTTACCATCGTGGAAGGCTGGACCTGCGACCTCCCGCAGGACGTGAACGACAAGCTCGACCAGCGCACCGACCCGGGTTGGCCCACCACCTGGTTTGCCCCCCGCCTCACCGGCAAGGGTGGCTTCAAGGATGTGTACACCGTTATGGCCAACATGGGTGCCAACCACGGCGCCTGGACCTACGGCCACATCGGCGCCGACCTCATCACCCTGGCTTCCATGCTCCGCATTCCGGTATACGCCCACAACGTACCCGAGGATAAGGTGTATCGCCCGGCTGCCTGGGACCTCTTCGGCACCGCTTGCCCCGAAAGCGCAGACTTCCGCGCCTGCGCCAACTTCGGCCCCATCTACGGTAAGTATTAAGTTCATTTACCAGGGCAAGCTGCCGGAGATGCCTCCGGCAGCTTGCCTGCTTTTTTCCTGATATGGCATACGTACTTTGCTTAGATTGCGGCGCGACCAATGTACGCGCTATTCTCGTTGATGATAAGGGCCAGCTGGTTGCCAAATCCAGCCAGCCCAATTCCACCGATGCCGGGGCAGAAAACCCGGATTACCACGTGTGGAATGCAGACCGCATTTTGAACCAGCTGGCCACCTGCGCCCGCGAAATCCTGCCGCAGATTGACGCCACGCAGGTAAAAGGTGTGACTATCACCACATTCGGGGTAGATGGCGCCTTGGTGAACGAAGCCGGTGAGCTGCTTTACCCGGTGATTTCCTGGAAATGCCCGCGTACCGCCGAGGTGATGAAGCGCGTGGCGCAATATATGCCCCAGGCGATGCTCAACAAGATTTCCGGTGTGGGTGAGTTTGCCTTCAATACCATTTACAAGCTCATCTGGCTCAAGGAAAACCGCCCGGAACTGCTGGAATCTGCCCACGCCTGGCTCTTTATTTCCAACATTCTGGCACACCGCCTTACCGGTGTGATGGCAACCGACCGCACCATGGCCGGTACTTCCCAGATGACTGATCTGGTCACCGGCGACTGGAGCAGTGAGATTCTGGCTACCCTGGGTATCAAGAAAGAGCTTTTCCCGCCCATGGTGAATGCCGGCGATGTCATCGGCACCCTTACCCCAGCTGCCTGCGAGCTGCTGGGCCTGCCGAACGCCGTGCCGGTCATCTCCACCGGTCATGATACACAGTTTGCCCTCTTCGGCAGTGGCGTGCAGGAAAACCAGCCCTTCCTTTCCAGCGGCACCTGGGAAATCCTGATGCTGCGCACCGCCAAGGCCAGCCTTGAAGCCGAGGACTATGCCGCCGGTGCTACCGTGGAATACGACAGCAAGGCCGGTCTTCTCAACCCCGGTCTGCAATGGATTGCCAGCGGTATCATCGAATGGGTGAAAGCCACTTGCTACAATGGCGAAAGCTTTGACACCATGGACGCCGAGGCCGAGAAGATTGCCCCCGGCTCCGATGGTGTGAAACTCATCCCCGATTTCCTGCCCAGCGATGCCGTGCCGGGCAGCATTCAGGGCCTGGTGCTGGGCCGTACCCGCGCCCACATCTACCGCGCCGCCATGGAAGCCCTCACGCTGCGCCTCAAACAGCGCCTCCAGAAGTTGGAAAAGGTGGGTGGCTTCAAGTCCACTGACCTGCTGCTGGTGGGCGGTGGCGCCCGCAACAAGGTGTGGACCCAGATGCGAGCCGATATCCTCGGTCTGCCCATCCGCATCTCCAATGTCTCCGAAAGCACGGTGCTGGGTGCCGCCATGTACGCCTTTGCCGGTGCCGGTGTCTTCGAAACCCCCGAGACCTGCCGCGATTCCTTCGGCATCACCTACACCACCATCACTCCCGGCGAACAACAATCCGCCTACGCTGAATTATTTCATTAATCACTAATCATTAATCATTGTATTATGGCAAATCCCGAACTCTACATCAAACCCGCTCTGCCGGATCGCATCTTCCCCTGGGAGAACTACGACCCGCAGACCCGCGAAGAAATCGACGCTTTCTTCAACAGCCCCGAAATCCGCGTAATTAAGGAACGCATGGTTGATATGGGCCGCCGCCTCTGGCAGCGTGAATACGTGGACGGCAACGGCGGCAACCTCTCCGTGCGCGTGGCAAAGGACCTCGTGCTCTGCTCCCCCACGCTGTGCTCCAAGGGCTTCATGACCGTGGACGATATCTGCATGGTCGATATGAACGCCGGCCAGCTCTGCGGCTACCGCCCTGCTACCAGCGAAGTGAAGACCCACATCGCCATGATGAAGGAGGTAGGCGTGAACGCCTGCATTCACGCGCATCCCCCGTGCTGCAATGCTTTCCTCTTTGCCGGTATGGTGCCGCCCAATGGCATCAACCCCGAGGCTGATATCTTCCTGGGGCAGATTCCGCTGGCTCCTTACGGCACCCCCGGGTCCCCCGAGACCGCTGAGGCCGTGGCCAAAGCCTGCCACCAGAGCACTGTGGTATTCATGGAAAACCACGGCGTTATCACCGGCGCCCGCCACATCGAGGAAGCCGAGTGGTTCATGGAAAATGCCGATGCCTACTGCAAGATGGTGCTCTTTGCCGACATGCACGGCGGCAAGCTCAACCAGGTGAATGAAGCCGGCATTGCCGACTTCCTTGCCATCCGTAAGAACATCGGCTACTCCGTGCCCGAAGGTCAGCCCCTGTACAACTTCCGCGAGTACAATGGCTACACCATGGGCATCGCCGGTGAGAAGAAAGACTAAGCGTTTCTTTCCACCATCCCTTCTTTCACCGCCGCATCGGTCTCTGCGCCGCTGCGGCGGATTTTATTGGAGCCCGAGGACTCCGAGAACGCAAGAACCGGCTCCTGTGCAGGATTTATAGGTGCTGCTTCTTACTTAGGAGGCTCTATTCAAGAGAGTTATAATCCAGTAAAGCTTTTTTGTAATGCTCTCTCCGTTTTCCTCAATTCTTCAACCCCGTACTGACCAATGGTCATGCTGGCCTCGGTGCCATAGTCTACTCCGGAGATAAAATCTTTCTCCAGTCTGGGTTGGATTTTCTGGAGCACCAGGAACTCCTGCTGGGTTTTCCAGGGGTAATGGGCATCCGGGCTGCTGGTTATATCCTGCAATTGGGAATAAATCTCTGATTCCTCGCGCTTATTGAGGCCAATTTCTTTAAACGCGTTATGTCTGAGCTTTTTCAGCTGTTCTTCCAGGCCATAGAATTCCTTCAGCTGAGTTTTCCGGGAACGGTTCTCCTTTGCAAGTGCTCTGATTTTTCCCAGAAGTACACCTGCTTCTTCCAGGAAGTTTTGCTCTATGCCCGAGTATTGTTGCTGGGTGGCTTCTAATTGCTGCTGAAGTTGGTATAGCCCAAGTTGCTGGCAGATTTCCTGGTAGCTTTTCTCCGAAGTGTCAACGCTGATTTCCTGCCTGGCGGGTTCCTGCGTGGTTTCTTGCGGGGAGGAAATGTTCGTGCCGGCATAGAAAGCAATCCCCATGCCAGGAACGAGCAGCAGCCCTCCCTTGAGCCAGGAAGCGCGGCGGCGGCGGGTTACGGCAGTGGGCAATTGCCCAGCCAGGAGCCAGTCAAGCCACTCCTGCGCAGACTGGCAGCGCTGCTCCAGCGCGATTGCCAGATTCTGCATAATGCTTTGCTCCAGCACCGTAGCTCCGGCGGGCAGGGGCAGCAAATCATCCTTGATGAGGCGCTGCTGGGCGGGTTCGGGCTGGGTTCCGGAAAGCAGCTCGTACCAGGTGGCAGCCAGGGAGTACAAATCGGTCCAGGGGCCAATCTTGCCCTTGCCGCTTATCTGTTCGGGGGAGGCATACACCGGGGAGAATTCGCCCTGGGTGGTGGTATCCACCTTGGTGGCTCGGTTCAGGGACGAGCCGAAATCCACCAGCACCGGTTTGCCCTCGGCATCGAACATGATATTGCCCGGCTTGATATCGCGGTGGATAATCTGCTTGTTATGCAGGTATTCCAGCGCTGTCAGCAACTCCGGCAGCCATCGGGAGGCCTGCTCCTCTGAAATGCTTTCCTGTGCGGCTATCTTATCCCTCAGGGAGCCTCCCTCCAGCCAGGGCATCACATAGAAGAGACTGCCCGCTGAGCGGAAAATATCGTATACGTAACGGCGCAAAACTTTTGAGGGCTTTTTCTCAGATAGTTGAGGGAAACGAAAAAAGGAAACAGAAAAAGGGCAGCTTTTTGGGGCTGTCCTTTTTTCATTGGCCAACGGCTCAAAGCAGCTGATTGCTTTCTTCTGCAAGGCGGCTTTGTGCGAGCTTGAAAATATCTTCCACGCATTCAATGCCGGTTGAATTGTGGCCCAATCTTTCGGCGGCCACCAATGTTGTTCCGCTGCCGCAAAACGGGTCAAGAATGGAAGCATTAGGCGGCAAAACCTCCATCAAGTGTTGCATGAGTTTAACCGGCTTTGAAGTGCAATGCAGCTTTTGAGCTGGTGGCATTGGTTCCGCGAGGAATGCGCTTGGCGACTTTCTGACGGGTGACTGTATGAAAGGCAACGGCGTTCCATTTGTGGCCACCAATGCAAATTCCGTGTCGCGTCTAAACTGGCCAAGAAACGGCCTTCCGCTGCATTTCGCCCACGTGAAAACGCCTTGCAACGTCCAACCCGTAAAAGAGGCCGCGCGCATGAGCAAAGGCAACTGTCGCCAATCAGAAAAGGCAATTAGGTAGCCGCGCTTTTTGGTCAGTCTGCGCGCCTCAGAAAGCCACTCACGCGTCCAAAAGAAATGTTGCATCTGGTCACGCGTTGCGCCATCGTCAAATTCTGTATACTGAGCGGCAACATACTTGCTGTTGCCTCTGTGGTTCGCCCGTTTACTGAGCCCGCCGGAACAATAAGGAGGATCCGTTATGACTGCATCAAAGGTGCGCGCCGGCATTTGCGGCATGAGCGCGAGAGCGTCACCGTGAATGAGTTTGCTTGCCATGGTTGTTTCAGGTTAATGCTGTTTGATTTTTCACCAGTCGCTCTGCATTTGCTAAGCGCTGGCCAAATTGTCGGATTTGGGCATTCAAGCCCGCAATAACGGTGGCTTGCTCTTCTATGCACCCGGCAGCAGCATTCAGGGCTTGCGCGCTTGCTGAGGCTTCCGCATTGGCTCGTTGGGTATCGGCTTTCAATCCGTTAATGATACTTTGCACAGCGGGCGGCAAATTTCCCTTTGCTGCATCCGCAGCGGCCGGTGCTGCCATTTGCGTGGCTCTGTACTGCGCATCGGTTTGTTCCCTCTGGTGCATATCGAGCATGGTCTGCGTGCCACTTACCTGCGCAGCGGCGTTGGCGGCCTGCGTTTCGGCCTTCATAGCAGCCAACATGGCGCGTGCTGTTTCGCGTATCTCTTCACGCTCTGCTGCGGTGCTTCCGCGTCCGGCAAGTTGCACAGCGGTGCCATATCGCCGCCGCTGTTTATCGGTCATCTCCACCGGGTCTGTTTCCGGGTCGCGGTTGGGGTCAGTCATGCGCATAATAAGCCGCAGCATGGCTTTATCCCCCTGCGCCAACGTAAGCAGATTGGCCGCAGCATCGCGCCGCAAGGTGGCGGCATTCTGGTTGCGGTAGCCGGACACGTCGCGCTCAGAAATACGGCGCAGAGCGTCCGCTGCTTCCTGCTTGCGTGAAGCAGCATTTCGCGCCGCCATGTCTGCCGCCTGTTGCTGCCGTTCAAGGTCTGTATTAAGGGAACGCTCGCGGGCGGCTGTTTGCGCCTCACGTCCACGCTCTGCTGCAAGGTGCGTCATTTCGTCTTGGTGTGCGGCGTCTTTCTCTGCGCGGGCTGCTACAATCTCGCGCGTTTGCGCCATAGTCGTGGCAAACGTGGTTGCTGCGGTGTTCAGCGTGGTTGTGGCTGTGCTAAACGCCGTTTCTGCTTCCGTTTCATGGGCGCGGTGGGTGCTCAAATTCGTAATTTCCGATTGCAGCGCCGCACGCAGTTGCTCCGGCGTGCCCACCTCATAACCGGCACCGCGCAAACGTCCGGCCAACATATCCAGCGGAATCTGCGCGCGCAAAGCTTCGCCGCTTGTGTCTCGCATTATCCCCTCTTCACCGCCCATCAGGGCAAGTAAATCGCGTAAGCGTGCCATGCGGCGAGCCGGAATCTTACCGGGTGAGCGCAACGGGTCTTGCATACGCTTATCCAGCTCCTCAAGAGCAGTGCGCAAATGGTCTGAAAGATTTTCTGCGTTCCAGTCAATATCTGCAAACTCTCTGGGCAGCACATACCTGCCGGAAGTGCTGTGCCAATAGTCTTTTAATTTTCGTTGAAAAGCAGCGGCGGCCTCATCACGTTTGCCCCGCGCGTTGTTATATTGCCCGCGTGCATCCGTCACAAGTTCGGCCTGTGTGTCGTAATCCTCCACTGTACTAAAATCACCAAGGCGGATCTCAGAATCCCGCACAGCCCGGCGAGCGGCAAGCAAATCGGCTGCCGCCGTCTTTTTCCCGCGCCGTGCTTCGGCATATTCCCGCGCGGCATCATCTCGCGAGGTCGCAACAGCGTTTTCCTCTGCTGCCTTTTCAAGCTGGTAAATTGCTTCCTTGTGCTGTTCTTCCGTTAAGGCGCCAGTCATGCGCATAATATCCAACTTGCGCCGGGCAGCGTCTTGCAGATTGCCGGTGCGTTCATCGCGCAGCATTTGCGCGCGGTCTTCTGCCGTAGCGGCACGTTCTGCCAACTCTGCCCGGCGTTCATATTCTGCCGTTATGGCTTGCTCATTGCGTAAGCGCGCGGCCGCAAGGGCTGCATCATTGCGCTTGCGGTCAAGGTTATCAAGCGCGGTCTTGAGCTTTTCTGCCTCATCGCGCTGAGCTTTGAGCAACTCTGCGCGCCTTTTCGCGGCTTCTTCGTCCGGCTTCTTATTCCACCACTCATATATCTTCTTGAATAGCTCAATGACTTGGTTTGCGAGCGCAAGCCAACCGAAAAACCAGCCGGCGGCAGTCTGAAAAATTTTGGCGGCTTTGCCAGCGGCAGAAAACATGCCCGGCAGCGCGCCAACAGCAGCGCCGGCACCTTCTGCGCCGGCCTTAGTTTTAGCCATGGCATCGGCGGCAGTATTGCCGGCAGCTTCTTGCGCCTCTGCTGTTTCTCGCGCTGCCTGTTTCTGTTCTTTCATCTGTTTTGTTGAGTCAGCGGTAGCCTGCGCCGCACGCTGTGCGCTTTCCTCAATTTTGGCATTTGCTTTGCGTACCGTTTCGGCGGTTTCCTCTGCGTGCCGACCGGCCTGTTTTGCGCCGGTGCCGTCATACTCTGCCACCAGTTTTACCTTTAACTCTGAATCTGCTTTCATGGTGTCATTCTATGGGTGAAATTTGGAAAGAAAAAACAAAATGCACGCCCTGTGCATTCGGCCACGGGCTGGTGTCATCTGTCAGCAATAATGCGCGGAAATCTGCCAGCGTAGCGTGCAGCTTTTTGGTAAAAATCGGGTGCATGTTTTCATCAAAAGCAGTGGCATAATCGAGCACGCCTTCCGGGTGTTCCCACATGTAAAATTCCATCTCTTCCCGGAGCTTTTGGGCATGGTAATGGCTAGGCGTCCAACGGTACGCATCAGCGCGCAAAATCAGGGACGCATTACCGCGCGAATGGTGGCGCTGCCATGCCGCCCCGATAGTGTTATCTGCTTGCGTGGCATATTGTCCGGATTTTTCCGGCTGATTATCACACAGGGCACCCAATGGCAACAGTTCAACTGTTGTTTCCGGGTCGTTCGTTGGCGTAAACCTCACGCGGTACGCGCTGCATTGTAATTCTATGTCTGGCATGGCTGTTAATAATTCTTGAAAGTTTTTTCCGGCATTTTAATGGTAAAAGTGCCGCTCAGTTCGCCGCTGTATCGGCTACCATCCTTGTTCCACGCACTACCACCGCCCACGCTCATGGTTGAGGAAGCTTCATGGCGAATGGCGCTCCACCGTACCTTGTACGGTGCAGAAATTGCCACGTTTGTTCGAGTTTCCAAGCATTCAGTCTTGCCGGCAGCGGCGGAAATTGCGGGCGGATTTTCACCGCTTTGCGTTATGCTTCCCGTTACGCTGCCCGGTGTCACCGAGTGCCCGGACAATGGGCAGGCGGCTAGTGCTTGCTGCGCCACCTTCTTTTTCAGGCGAACTTTTCGGGCAGTAATATAGCAAATCTCATATTTCACTTTTTGGCCATCAATCGTGCGGTTTACAAACGTGCCGGAAGCCGTCACAATAATGGCATCATCGCTCTTCAATCGCATATTACTGCAAGCGATAAATTCGCCCATGCGCACACCAGCCGTTACCTTGCAGGAAATAGTGCGGTAATCCTCTGCTGTGGTGCTTGGTGGCGTAGCCGGCACCCACCCGCTGCCACTCCACTGGTTATCGGTGGTGGCGGTCAAGCTGCTACCACTTTTCGGGTTGTCAAAGCCCCAATTTACAGCCCCGCCGTTACCACTACCGCCACCGCTTGCTGTTAGTTTCACGTAAGCATTTATACCAATAGTGGAATCATCGGCCGCAAAGCCGGAAACAGCAACGTCAAAATGAAAATTCTTGCCTACCTTGCGGGCGGCGGAAACCGTCACACCATCCCCGCCGCGATACCACCAGCCTACAGTCGGGCGAGTCACAGGGCTTGGCCCCGGTGACGGTGTAGGCGTTGGTGTAGGCCCCGGATTTGGCCCCGGGCCCGGGCCGGGTGGCGGCGGATCCCAATCGGGATCCGGATCGGGTTCCGGGTCTATCGGGTCGGGGTCGGGCGGGTCATCAGGCCCCGGGCCGGGGTCGGGCTCAGGTATCGGGCCGGGCCCCGGTTCCGGGTCGGGGTCATCGCCGCCTGTTACCACGTACGGGGTTTCTGTCACGCTGCAAATGCACGCGCCTGCGCCGTAAAGGGAAGCACCACGCAGCAGCACATAAAGCCCGCGCCCATAGCCCCAACCATCTTCCAGCGGCCATGGCAACTGTGCGCTCAAAATCGGCTTGTACTCCATCACATCGGGGGCGGCATCCATAGCCTCTGCATCGTAACCGCCGCCGTAAAGAGGTAACAGCAATGGGTCAACCAGCGGCCAACGGGAATTTGCCCAATTAGTATCGAAACCCGGTGGAGAATCGAAAAGCTCAGCGGTGCAGGCTTCAAACCAGTAACCGCCAATTTTGTAAATTCCGCGCGGTGTTATCTCCCCGCGATAATACGCAGCCACCGCGCCGGGCAGTGAATTAAACTCGCCCGCCACCTCATCCGCACCGGGTGAAACCGTAGGCGCAAACCACCAGAATGGCCAATTACTTTCCGAAAATGTGCGCATGGTCACTGGCACCAGTTCGCCACAGCTCGCTTGGCGCAAGGGCATACCGCCGTCTCCAATTTCAGCCACGCAATCAGCAGTGCCGCAAGGTGCTTGAAAATCGCCGTCCTCCGGGGCTTCCCATGTTTCATCGTCCCCCCATGGCATATTTAGTGCGGCGGTGTCATAGTTCAAATTTTCTTCGCCAAAATAAGACGCCTGCCACCGTCCGGTGCCGGCTTCCATGAAACCGCTTCGCGTGTAAAAGCAAAGCACCTCATCAATGGCCACCAGCCACACACACAATGCAACGCGTTTCAGAGGTGCGCCCATGCCCCATGAACAAAACGGCAAAAGGGGCTCCCAAAAAACATCGGTGCGCCATTTATCGCCAACCTTGAGCCACGCTTCCTGTTCGCCGTCCGGCACTAGCTGAAAGCCTCCTACCTGCTCACGCAATACAGCCGGCAGGGGTATGCCGTTAGCATCGCAAGCCGCTACCTCTGCGCCACCCTCTGCGCTTTCTTGTTTTTCTTCCATTGAGGCCACATCGGCGGCAGTGGTGGACAATTCGGTAGCACTCAAACGCAAATAAACCTTGCCGCTGAATATGGCTGCGTAAAGGTAGCCAAGCACATAATCACCCGGTATGGTAAGCGTGCAAACCTTGAGCCACGGCAAGGAAGAATAAACTTCATCCGAGCAGCTACCCCATGCAAAAGCCAAAGGCTCCACAGCCGTGCCACCCGGTCGCGGCAAACCATCCTGCAAAGGCTCATCAAAAGCACACCACGGCGCACGCCGTGCCGCAGGATCCCCGCCGGCTAAAAGCTCTTCAAGCGGCTTGTATTCTTCTTCCTCTTCCATAGTGTTTATACCTGCGGCGTTTCGCTTGCTTCCTTGCGTTTCTTCCGGTAAACATACGGCACCCACTGCCCCGTGCTGCGGTCATATTTCTTGCCTGCTTTCACCATGTACCCCGCTTCAATTAGCGCGGTGACATCTGTCTCCGGGAAGGTAATATAACCTTGCGGCGTGGCAATGCTGCCGGCCGAAATCAGCCACTTGTCCCCGTCCGCGTACAGCGTTTTCGGCTCGCGCGGCTTGCCGCCTTTCGTGGCACCGTGTGCAGGCGCAATTTGCGGGGCAATCATCGGTGGGGTTTCCTCTTCCGTTTCCTCTTCTCCCTCTTCCGGGTCACTGCCCACGGCCTCTTGCGTCCACGGCTGGTTATTCGCCTGCCCGGCAATATCGCGCTGCCGCTGCATTCTCGCTATCTCTGCCAGCTCATCCACCGTGAGCGCGGCCGCTTCATCGCTGCCGGTGGTCAGCGTCAGCCGTTTGGTGAAGAAAGAATAATCCACGCGGGCAATGGGTGTTTTCATCCCTTGCCAAATGTCTGCCAGCCCCTCTATGCTCAGCGTACCCCCGCAGAAAACAAGCGGATTCACCTCCACGCCCACCAGCTCCACCGTGCCGTCATACGTGTTATCACCTTCGCGGATCTGCTGGCTCAGGAAGTTTCTGTAATCCGCACTCGTTATGGGGTCATCTTCCCCCGTGCCCGGCTCTTCCTCCGTGCCGCTGTCCGAATAATCCGGGTCATCAGCAAAAAGAGAATTAGTGCCTTCCTTATACAGCTTGCGGCGGCGGTTAATCAGGTAAACCTCCGGCAATCTCAATTCCGTATATCGGCACTGCTTGCCGTCAAAGGTCAGCACACCATCAAAAAACGCGTCAAGCTCTTCCGCGCTTACCCCCTCCGGCTTACTGCTCAGCACCACCACCTGCGAGATTGAGGCCTTGCAAAACTTCAACCCGCTCACATTCTCGCGGCTGTGCGGGCTCGCGGGAAAACTCCCCTTATACAGCACATAGGCATTGCTCCAGTTGATATCATTTTCTGTAGCCTGCAAATAATTCGCCGGCGGGTCATTCTCGCCCGCTTCCGTCTCCCCGTCCGGGTCAACCACGCCGCCCGCATCTCCTTCTGCCGGGAATGCCTCTTCCGCTGCCAGCGGTTGCAGCCACATCCCGCCAAAGGTCACACATCCGCCCACCTTGGCCAGCGTCTTGAATGCCGGGAAACTTCCCCAGAATTTCAGCAACTCGCCCGGCGGCGTATTCGTCTTCTTGCGCATCTCCGGGCTGTCAACCTTCCAACCGGTCGGCACCTTCAAGCCCAAAACTTCCACCTTATTGGCGCGCGCATTTGCGCTGGCATAAGTTGGCGTCCCTGCATCTGCGCCGCCCACCGTGGGCGATATGTAGGAACAAAACGCGCCCGGCTCACGCAAATTGCCAACGGTGATATTATACTTGCCGCGCAAGCCGGCACCCGGGCAACCCACGCCGGCGCGGTTGGCCAGCGTCACGGCGGCTATACCTTCAAAATCGCCCACCTTGCTGCCGTCCTTTTCTATGGTGCCGCCGGTCACATAGCCCGCCGCATTCTTGCTCAGTTTCAGCACCACGCTGCCGGCCTTGCCGTGTGCCCACCCGAGCTTCACATGCGCCGCATTCAAGTGGCTCATGCAACTTTGCACCCCCGCGCTCACAATATGCACGCCCACCGGTGCCGTATACGTCATGGCAACCCCGGCGTATCCCATCACAGCACTTACCGTGGCCGCAGTCTTCACCAGCACACTGCTGGCAGGGAATCCTTGCTTTGCAGCCTGTATGGCATCCGGGCTCACTGCAAAATCAGGCAAGCCGGTGAGCTTGTTAATGCTTGCATATACACACTGATTCAGCCGCTCCACCCTGTCTGTGAGCGTCAGCGTGCCCGCGTACCTGTCAGCGGCATAGTTGAGCGACATCACCCGCTTGTACGAATCCGCCGCCTGCCACACGCTTTCCCCGTCCTGCATTTCCAACGCGTCAAATGCGCTCAAGGCCTCCGGTACCGCTTGCCCGGCCAGCCCGAAATTCAGCGTTAAAGTGCTACTTGTACCCCGGCAAAAACTCACCAGCACATCACCCACTCCAAGTGCTTTCAATTCATCAATCTTCATGGCTTCTCAAATTTGTAAAGGCTCAACCCATGCAAGGCTTGCACCAGTCCGCGCGGATCAAACAGGCTGAACTCCCATCCCATTTTTGTAAGATCTTCCGCCGTGATATATTTCCGGCCGAAAATCTCCTTCATGCGCCGCCACGCAGCCCACGGCACCAAGCCACACCGGGCAAGGCGAAACGTAACCAGCACACCACAGCTTGCACCAAGTGCCGTGTGTGCGTCCATGGCTTCCGCCTGCCTTTCGGCAATGCGCGCTTGTTCCATGTGCTCAGCCCGCGTGTACTTGGCTTCAAGAAAAACCGCACGGCCACCAATCAGCGTGCCTTGATAATCCACCGTAGCCGCACCCCTGATATATATGGCACGAAATACCCCCTTTTCTCCGGGGCCAAGCACGCGCAAGGGCTCAGGTATCTTGCAGATTTTCGCAAGATCTGCCTCATCCATACGCGTAAAAAGCTGCGCAAGCATCTTCTCAAATGTGGCTCCGTTTTCCTGATTGCGGTGGCCGCGCCTGATATTGTCTCTATGTGTAGTCATCGAAAATCCTTTGTGTTAAAAAAACGACCTTTGTCAAGGCAAACAATGCGGCACGGATAATCCATTTGCCACCCTTCCGGGAACAAATATGCGGGGCTGAGCAACCGGAAGCAGTGTGCCTGTTGTACGCGATAGGCATTCAGATAACTTTCATCATGCCACACCGGCACCAAGCCGGCTGCGGCATCTGCGCGCTGCCAGCGGTCGATGGTGGCAGCCATGGCGATAAAATCAGCGGCCCTGCCACCATTAAAACCGCCCGCAACATAGGTGTACGGCAAGCGCGGAATATATGCGCGGCTGTGCTGCCTTTGCTCAGTAGCAGTGGCTAATTCTTCCAAGGTGTAGCGCCGTGGGTGCCTCACCGCCACCAGCGGGCGGTCAACCGTTGGCAAAACTTCCCGGCCAATAGGTGCCACCGCTCGCATATTCGCATTGAAAAAATAAATATACGCGTGTTTCCTCAGTTCATCGGCTATCTGCATGAACATGCCGTAGCGTTCCAGCGTATCAGCCGGCCAGCCTGCGTGCCTACGTTCCACACGGCGCACATCTGCCCCGGCGGGTGCCGCCGCATCAGTAAAAACGTAAAATCGCTTGCTGAGCCCGGGCAGAAAATACAGCCGTACACTGCGCAGCAATCCCGGCAGCAAAGCGCTATATCTACCCGTGCCAATGCACAAAATGCCCACATCTTCATTCATGAATCACGCACCTATCTGAATCGAAAACCAAGTCAACCCCGCGCCGCGCACAGGTGGCATCATCTGTGCTCGCGCCATAATCAGCCGGCCACAGGCGCGGAAATATCACGCGCCGCGCGTTGCCGCAATAAGCCGCCCACCAGCTCATTGTGCTGCTGCTCATCACCAGCCGCTCTGCCCCGCACAGCGTCCAAAAGTCCCGCAGCAGGCTGCCGGTTTGGCAGCACCATTGCGGGCAAAGCCGCGCCGCCGTGGCCGCGTCATCCGTTACCACCAGCACCTCATCATCCGGCACACCCAGCCGCGCCACGCGGGCCCGCAGCACCTCAGCCGTGGGCACCGTGGCGGCATAGGCAGCGTGGTGCAGATAATCACCCGCCCGCAGGTGTACAACACACGGCAAAGCCTCTGCCGCCACTGGCACCACATAGCGCAGCACATTAGCGGGCGCAGCCGCATAGCGCAAGCTCTGATAATAACCGGCGGCCATGCGGCACAGGGCTTGCATACTCTCTGCCGGCCGCTCAAAGTGCAAGCAGTTTCGGGCTATCCACGCAGCATGCGGCGAACAAGCGCACAGGTCGGGGCATATCATATCTGCCCCGGCTACCAAAGCGGCCGAAATCTGCCACAGCTGGTTGCCAAGTCCGCCGCTTAGCTGTACGCTTGCCGCCCTCATTATCATTCAAAACTTTCTTTTTCTTCCGGCAGCGGCTCCCATGTTGCAGCCACCTCCTGCATAGCTGCAAGCACGGCCACATTGCGCTCTTCCGCCGTTTCTCCCGGCGCACATTTCGGGCAAAAATGCACGGCCGCTGCATGGTGCCAAAGCGTATTGAACTCCTCAAACGTATACCAGCCCACGCGCCGGCAAACTCCGTCCGCCACCTTGGCCGATTCATGCCTCAGCAAGTGAACTTCACCGCCACTCATCCGGCACAAAGCCGTCAGCACGTGGTCAGAAAACGCCTTGCCGCTCTCTATGCGCTCCACTATGCCCGGCCTATCCATTAGCGCTATCATGCGCGGGATAATGCCACGCCGCAGCAGCATACCGCCACCGCGTGCATAATGCACCGGCGTTTGCTCCAACCATGCGTCACAATACCCGGCCGCCTGTCCCACCATAGCAACCCGGCTGTTTTCTTCCGGCAGCAGCACAGAGGGGCGGAAGAGCAGCATATTGCTATCCACCTGCATCACCCACTCGTCTGCCCCATGGTCGCGGTATAGCTCAAGCATACCCCGCACACAGGCTGCCCCGTTCAGGTTCCCCCGCCGGTCAAACTCCGTGCGCACATACTCTGCCGCACCCATGGCCAGCGCGCTTGCTTCATCGCAAGCCGGTGCCGCCGCATCATCCGCCAGCACCACACGCCCGTGCTTCGCCGCATACTCCACGCACAGCGGCAGCAGCGCCGCATCCTTCGCGTATGTAAAAATAAATATATCCATAATCTTAGTAAATGCTTATATTCGTGCAATTCTTAGGCGTAAAATCACTACTGTGCTCCGTGCATATAGCACTCAGCTTGCAGCACCCGCGTGCCACTATCTTTCCCGCCAAGTGATCCAGCACCACAAAGCCCAGCCCCGCTTCCCCGTCTGTATACGTTTCGGCCAGCTCCGTGCCCGCACCTATCAGGTAAAGCTGCGTACTCTTCCCGTCGCTGTATTCATCTATGCCGAAAGCTGAGCCCATACCACCCGCATTCAAGGCCACGCAGCCGTGGTCTGCCACATAGCAGCCCGATCCAATGGCTGTGGCACCATTGCCACTCGCTGTGGCATAGTAGCCACTCGCTGTGGTACCATCACTTCCGGCGCGGGCATAAGCGCCGTATGCGGTGCATGCACCGCGCGCCGCTGTGGCATGAAACCCAACGGCTGTGGAAAAACAGGGGTAACTCCAAATGCTTGTCCCGGTCGTATTGGTGGAAACAGTCGTGAGCGTAGCTGTTGGCGTGTTACTATTATAGTAAGCGCCCGTTGCCGCGCCCTCACCCATAGCCACGCTGTAAGCATTGTTAGCCACCGCACCTTTGCCCACGGCCATGCTGCCAAGGCCAAGTGAGATATGCAGGTCTGCATCATACACGCCGCCGCTTGTCACCCCATTGCCGCTGCCGCTCGTGGGCTTGGCGTCAAGAGTAATGCTTGCGCCGGGCTCGCCTTTTGGCCCCTGCGGGCCGGTGGCTCCGGTGTCGCCCTTGTCTCCTTTCTCGCCCTGCGGCCCCTGTGGGCCGGTGGCTCCGGTGTCGCCCTTTTCCCCCTTCTCACCCTGCGGGCCCTGTAGCCCCGGGGCAGCATCAATGTTGAACGTGGCAACATCGTTCACAATGTCGCCATCTGTCACCACCCATGTTTTATACTCCTGCCCATCGTAGGGGAACGGCGAGGGCGTCACATCAATATGCCCCTTGGCCACTTCCAGCGCGCCCATGCGCACCTCATAGAAAAAGCAGCCAAATGGCATCGGCGGCAAATAAAGCGCATTATCAGCCGCCACCCACTGCATCTGCGTGGGCACGGGCTTTGCGCCCGGGTATTCCGTTACGGCTATCCAGCCCACCGGCGTGAGACTCGCAGCCCCGCCGGTCAGGTTAAACACCAGCCGCCCCGGCTGCCCGGTCGATATGTTCAAATCTTTCATACTCTTGCTCTGTTCTTTCAATGCTCGCTCCGCCGCAAGCTATCCAAACCGGCGGCGGAGCTTTGAGCGGTTAAGCGTTACGCTACTTCAATGCCCACGTTTTCAAACTCGCAAGCAGAAAAATCGGTGATCGGGAACTCAAACGGCACGTCCTTGAGGTCGTCCACGTTGTCGCTGCCGCCATCCTGCAAGCCAAGTTCACCACGTAAGCGCACGTTGATAAGGTTGCCATCGCTGCCGGTCGTGCGGTAAGAATCCACCACCTGAATGAACAGCCAGCCCGGCAGGCAGCCGCCCGCATTCGTAAACGGCACCACTTTGGTGCCCTGTGCCGGCAGCTTCTTCAGGCCATACTCAAGGGCCAGCGCTTCAAGGTTCACATCCTGCGTGGCAAAGGTAGGCTTCACACCTTGCAGGATCTTGCTGTCACGTGTCGTGTGCCTCTGCGTGGGCGGGTAAACCCCTTTTCGGGTCAGCGTCTTGTAAGTCACGCCCCATTTCCATTGGTAAATCTGGCCAAGGCACTTGCCATGGGCCAGCGCCTCATCCAATGTGGGCAGGGTCGTGGCGTCTACAGTCACGCTCTCGCCATCTCGCTCTATCGTGTCGCCATCAGCCACAAAGTGAATAATAGCGCCGTGTATCGTTTCCGCACCAAGGCGGTTAATTTTCTGGATCATCGTCTCTGAATTGTTGTGTTTGGGTTATTAAGAAAAACTATTTTGAAAGGTTAAGCCGCACGGCAAGGCTCAGCGCTCGCGCCGCCACCTTATCCGTGAAGCCGGCTTCCGTTATCATGTCCAAATCAGCAAGCCCCGTCAGCCTTGCCGCAATCCCGGCATGCACCGCCGTGGGCTTGTATTGGAAGCGGCACACCGTGTGCAGCAACTCCACCAGCAAAGCGTCCACAGCCTCATTTTCTGCCGGGCCGCTCGCATACTGTGAAGACGTGAACACATACACCACCACCCCGGCATCCACCAGCGCACCCCCGTGCAGCTCCCCGCTGTTCACCAGCTCAAAGCCGCCCGGCGTCACCGCTATCTGGCACGGAGCCCCCGCTGCTGCTGCCTCAATGTTCTTGCTGTGGCTCACATTGTCGAACAGCTCCGGGAACACATAAGCCCGAAACTCCGGCAACCCTTTCAGATCTTCCAGCAGTTGCCGCGCTGCGGCATAATTGTGCGCTGTTGCGTGGTGCTTAGGCATGGCTCTTCTTCTTGCTCGCTTTCTTCCCCGTGCTCGCCTGCGTTTCCTCCGTCTGTGGCTCAGCTACAGCACCGGCGGCATTAGGCTTGCAGCCCAACGCAAGCGGCACCATACGCGGCTTGGTGAACTCATAGCACGGCGCAGCCCCCGGCTGCAACGTGGCCGCCTCAACCAGCAGCACGTCCACCGGTTCCCCCGCCGCGTTCACCCACGCACCTTCCGGGTTCGGTCTTGTTCGGAATTGCAGCATCTCTCCAGCTTCACTTTGTGGGTTCAATCTTCTGCGCACCAGCCGTGGCATCCAGCACAGCATCCAGCGGCAGGCTTACCGTTGCGTGGTAGCTGCTCGCGCTCCCGTCTGCCTGTGTTTGCGTGGCTGCCACCGTGCAGCTACTTGTCAGCATCGCCGCCACAGCGGCAACTGCTCCGATAATCGCGCCGGCAATCGCCTTCGCTACGCTCCCCGGTACTCCCCAACCGGTAAAAATCCCGGTCAGCACTCCGGCGGCCTTCTTGGCCTTCTCAATCTTGGTATTTGTTTCCATGGTCTGTGTTATTGGGTTTGTTTTGCGTGTTTTGCAAGCAGGTGCTTCACACTTTGCTTCGCCCCTTGCGCAAGGGCTGCGCTCAGCGTGTCGCTGTCCGGCATTACCTCCGGGCGCGGCTTGTGGTGCGCTTGCTTCACCAGTTTGCCAAGCCATGTGATATTTGTTCGCGTTTTCTTTTCCTCTGTCGCAATCAGTATGGGGCAACCATTGCGGCTTTTAATAACGCGAATTTGCTTGGTTCCCGCCCACTCCTTGAGGGTTTGGCGGGTCTTCCTCAGCGGCGAATCATCAAAGGGAATGAGCAGCGAGCGTGTGGGCTTGCCCGTTACATCCGAAATGCGGCCGGTGGGGCGCACCGTGCCACCTTTCCAATGCAAGCGCACGCCAACGTGTGAAACCGTAATGGTGGCCACTCCATTGGTGGCAGTTTTGCCCACCTCTGTGCTGTCAATCGCACCGCGCCAATAATGGCGGCTCTTTGATTTGGTGGCCAGTACCCGGAAATTCTTACGAATGGAAGCAGCCACAGAAAGCGCAGAATCCTGCGCTACGCCGCTGAGCTCTTGCGGTGTCAGCGAGGGTGGAAGAGTAAGCCCTTTAATGCGGGGCATCTGTATGCGGGTCTCAATCATTGTTCATCCATTTTTCAAGTTCCGCAGCCTGTTCTGCAGTCAGTCCGGACAAATCCGGCTTGCGGGCATCGCTGGCAAAGCTCGCCTGTTCGCCATCACCGTAGCCATCCATAGCAATGCCAAGCGCCAAGGCTTCTTCATAGTCTACCGGTTCAACCACCATCCCGGAATTGTAGTCAAATGGCGGGTATGGCTGATCAAAGCGGCTGAGGCGCTGCCATATCAGGCAGTCAATGCGTGCCACCATGTCCGTGGCGCAAGCTTTGTCACGCTCACCCGGCGGCAGACTACCGTAGGCGGTGCGCCACCGGGCCGGCCAATCTCGCGGCTGTTGCCGGTGCCCGGCGCGGACAAGGCGTTGAGCAGGGAACGCCATTGAGCCGCTGGCTGCCTTATGCCACGCATAACCGGCCGCCATTTCCACATTGGTGCGGATAATAAACTCCATGCGTGCAGGCGTGCGAATATCGCGGAACGTGCCCACATCGTCAATATCTGCGGGCATATAGTTGGCAGCAGCCAACGCAGCACGCACAGCACGGCGCACCTCCGTTGAACTCACATCACCGGCGGCCACCATGGCAGCGGCTTTGCGGTACACGGCCAGCGCGGCCACCTGTTCCTGCCCGGCAATCCAGAAAGAGGCCTCGCGGAATTCGCGGCTCATCGCTTCCCATTGTGCTGAGCTCAGCGCAATGGGTTGCAGCTTCTTTTCCTCAATGTGTTCTTTCTGATCCGTAGCCATGGCGGTGGTGGGTCACATAATCCCCGGTCGGTTTACGGTGAAATTCTTTGACTTGCGGCGGCGGTAGCTTGGCCGGGGCAGTGCATCTGCCGCCGGGTCAAGGTTCACTTCCCCCCGCCGCACGGCGGCCAGCAGCTCCTTGGCGTCAAGGTACGTTTGCTTGCGGTCATCGCTTATCTGGCAGTTGTAGCGCGTCAGCAGGTGGTAGCGCAGCACGCTGGTGGCGCTACGCAGCAGCCCCTCCGGTACGGTCAGCGGCTCTGCATTCATCGCCACGCGGCCGCTGCTGGCCACCTCTGCGCGTATCTCTGCCACCAGCTCCGTGGCTGCCGCCTGTACAGCGGCCAGCCACAGGGCTTCTGCGCGGGCGTCAATTCCCTTCAATTCCTCTGCCGCTTCCTCCGGTGTCAGTGCCCCCTCACGCTCCCTGCGGCCCACCTCAGCACGCAGCACGGCAGACTCAGCATTCAGCATGGCGGCACGCTCGCCCGGTGCAAAACCGGCGCGCAGGTTATCAAAGTTAATAGCTGCCCAACGCATAGCGGTTTCCTTTCATCACTTCACGTTTACCACAATGCCGGCGTGGCTTGCAGTCTCGCGCACATCCTGTGCCCATTGCACATAATGAATATCACCGTTATTCAGCTTATTGCGCACGGTATGCACAGTGCCATTGGCGGTGAAGTTGGCATCATCCAGCATAAAGGTTTTCATGAAGCTGAAATCCTCTGTGGTTGGCGTATCTTCGCCATGGAAAAGCAGAATGCTGCTATTGTAAATCGGCGTCATGACCTTTGCCTGCCCCGGCTTGCCCGCATTGTAGCAAATGGAGCCAATGCGAATATCAATCGCAGGGTTTGCCAGCATCCCGGCAAACTCACTCAACGCGGCCGCACTCTTAATACCGGCCAGTCGCTCGCGCACGCTGGGGTGGTTCTTAATAAGCACCCACAGGCCAAGCGGAATCACCATCTTATTGGGCATGATACTGCCGCCGCAATCCGTTGTAACCTTCACAATCAGATCATCAAGCTGGCCGATAATATCAGCCTGCGCCCCGGCCGTGCCCTTCCATGTGCCATACGTGGCACCATCGGCCACGCGGGTGGATTTTGCCACCATATCAGCCACCGCGAACTCGCGGGCAATAAGCTGCTGGCTCAGCATATTCTTAATCTTGGCCTGCTCGTACACATCGGCTGCCGAGCCACTGCGGTGGTGGGCAAAGTCAGAAATAGGGATTTGCAGGCCATGCGGGCGAATGTTGAACTTGGCGCGTGTGCCGTTGAACTTCACCAGCGGCAGGTCGGTGTCATCATCAATCTGCGTGTTTACGCGGGCAAAGGGAATGCCGGTGTCAAACTGCGCATAGTCACCATCCGTGCTTTGCACTGGCACCGTGGGTGCCACAAATTCGGCAATGGTGCCCTTGGTCAGCTCCGGCCACAGGCCAACGGCAAAATCAGTCAAAGGCTGGTTCACCGTATCGGCGGAATAAGTTACGTTGCTCATATCGTTTTGTTATCGTTGGGGGTTACTTCATCGTTACAGGGATAAGATCGCCGCTCTCGCCGGCGCTCAGGGCCACGGCCACCACCGTGGCACCGGTTCCGGCCACAGTCAGCGTGCCATCCGTGTCCGCCGCAAGCTGAGCCCCGGCAGTCACAGCACCGCCGCAGCGGCCTTCTACAATAGCGCCACAGCCCGGCAGTGCAACTTCCACGGGCTCACCCGTAGCAGCAGCTCGCACCAGAATGGCGGTTACAGTGCCCGTGCCATTGGCGGCACCGGTTGCAGCTGCCTGCGTGGCGTATGCCTCACAGCCGCCGGCCACATCAAGCGGCTTCACAATGAAAACCGCCTTGCCTTCTTCCTCTGCCGTAAAATCCACGGCAGCCGTTGCCACAATAATGGCAGAATCGCGAATAATAGCCATATTTATTCTTGTTTTGATTGGTTGATTTTGGGTATCAGCGCCCGCACAGTTCGCGGCGGGCTTCGTTGTAGCAAGCCGTCCAATTCTTATCGGGGCAACTGCGCTGAATCTCGCGGGCACGGTTGGCCACCCTCATCTCGCCGGGCTGCTGCCCGCCAAGCACGGCGCGCGGGCGCACCGCAGACGGGGCAACGGGGCCACGGTTGTGGTTGGCTCCGGTCTTGCGCAGGCGGCGATTGAGCAGGCGCAGGCCACGCTCACGGTTCTTCACCACCTCATCGGCATAAAGCTGCTGTTCTTCCTTGTCCAGCTCGCCTTCCGTATCAGTATTCTTGACAATCTCTTCCGCAGCAGCCTGCTCGCTGTTCTGAACAGAAAGCTGCAAATCGTCAATGGCCTTGAGCAGATCTTCGCCCGTGGCCTCTTCACCCAAGCCAAGCTTGGCAAGGGCCGTCATCATATCGCTTTCAGTGATATTCATTTTTGTTGTTTGGTTGTTGTTTGGGTTGGCTGCCAGCCTGTTAGTAATAGGCCGCTGGCCGGGGTTGTTCGGTCGGTTGGTCAATGCCAAGCCGTCAAGCCTTTGCGGGCGGTAGCTGTCTTCCGCCACCTGCTCGCAATGCTCTAAAAGGTATTCCGTGGAAAAATGTTTGTACACTTTGCCCGCTATCAGCGGGCGGCCGCTCGCCGTCAGTTCCAGCCATGCGGCAAGGTCATAGCTCCCCGCGTCATCCTCTCGCGGGCAGGCGGCCAGCTCGCGCACCCATGCCAGCGCCTCCGTGCTCTGGCTCATGTCGTGGCTCAGGTGGTCTTTGTCCACCAGCAGCCCTTCTGCCGGTACGCCCGCCTCTACAATCGCCTCAATGGCCGCATTGTCGATAATCATCACCGCCGGCACCTGCTCGCCATCCGGCGTGCTTATGTGGCAAGAGTGTTCCCCTGCGGCCTCAATAATCTGCCAGCCGTCTGTAGGCTTCCGCTGGTTTGCCAGCGCACTGCGTTGAATTATTTTCATTTTTACTGTTGACTATCTCTTTCTGTGTGTTAAATTATCCTTGCCCCGTTCCCGCATCAGGCGGCACTGCCAATGGTGCGGTAATATAGGGTTCCGGCGTTAAGTGCCTGACGCGTCCGGGCGTTTTTCGGAAAAGAGCAGCTTGCCTGCTCTTTTCTTGTTTACCTTGTCTGCCTCCGGCCAGTAAGTTTCTATCGTGGTATTATCTTTTGCCTGCGTAAATACTATGGTGTACTTTTTGCCGCTTTTGTAAGGGTCAATCACACTTGCCAGATATGTGCGGCTGCCGTCTTCATTTTCCCATATCTCTGCCGGCTTTTCCACCACCTGCTTTATCAGCGGCAGCGCCGCCAATCGGTTTTCTATGTCCTCCGGCGATTTTCCCTCTTTTTCCCAATGGGTCAGTATACGCCGGTCAAGCGTCACTTCTTCACCAAGTGGGTTCTTCACCTGCGTGCCCTGTGTCAGTTCTGCGCGCGCATCTGCCGGGCTCATCCTGTCAGGCATGGTGTGCGGCTTCCATTGCCGTGGTGGCACTCCATGCACGCTACACTCTGCCGGATTCTCCGCACCGCACGTTCCCGGCGCGGCATTTGTCACCAGAAAAGCATCCAGCAAGCTGCCCGCCTCCCGGTTCCGTATCCCGAAAACATGCCGGATATAGCCCACCATGCGCCCAAAGAATCCACGGCGCGGGGCATTTTGCCCGTTTTTCGCGCTCCGCATAGGCTCCGCAGGGGTGTTTTGCCTGTTTTTCGTAAAAGTACCCACCGCAGGGCTTGCAGGCGTTTGTGGGGCATTTTGCGCGTTTTGTTCCCTGTACGGCTCTGCCGCCGCTTTTAATTTTGCTTCTATGGCAGCGCGCATGCGTTCAAGGTGGCCGGCATCAACCTGCCCGGCAGCCTCAAACTGTGCCCATTCGTCATCCGTCAGTGGCGGCTCGCTGCCGTCTTCTTCTCCGGCGTCTTCGCGGTTGAGCATGGCGGCGCGGTTCATACTCATGCCGCCGCCTTGCCAAGCGGGCGGGGTGCCCATATTCATGCCCTGTGAAGCAGCGGTGGCCACCTCTGTGCAATCATAGCCGGTGCGCTCTTTCACCTGTTCTGTGCTTGGCTTAAAGCCCGCATTCACCAGCGTGGCAATGGCGGCAGTTTCCACGGCAATATCGTATTGCTGCGGATAGTCGAGCTTGTAGCGCACCAGCACCGGCGCACCCGGGAAAGCGTCTTGTATCGCCGGCTTGAAAAGCTGCTCATGCAGCACGGCGGCTATACTCTTGGCATCTGCCTTGTAAAGAGAAATCAGGCCATCCTCATGCGCACCGCCGGCCAGCGTGCCGCTGCCGCTCTCGCTCAGTAGCGTGAGCTCGCCGCCAAGCGCCTTGCGTACAATCTTCTTGTTGGCCCAAGTGGCTGCATCAATGAAACTTTGCCCGCCGGCGGCCTTGCTTTCCACCGTGGTGATTTTGCCACCGGCAGGGAAGCCGCCGCGCCCATCGCCTATCATTTCGCGCACCACCGCGTCATATTCGCGGGCGCGCTCATCGCTGGTGCCGGGCGGGTACTCAAAGAAAATAGACGGATTGCCGAAAACCTCCAAGAAACTGGCATTGCCTTGCTCTGCGTTGTATTTGGCCACACAGGCAAACATGGCCACCAAATCAATGGGGCGCTTCACCTCTCGCACAATCCAGCTTGCCGGGTTCAGCTCGTAAAGCTCGCCGGTGCTGCTCGCGGCTGTCGGGTTTAAGAGGTAGTCTGTACCCGCAGGGCGGGCAAAGTACCACTGCGGGAACACCACCAGTTGCAGGCTGCCGTCCTCTCGCGTGTGCTTGTACAAGTGAGCAAAGCCACGGAAAGCAGCACTGCCAAGGTGCGCGATTGCCTCTTCCATGTTCACAATACGGCTGAGGTAATGCACGAGGAAAGCCTGTTGCTTGTCGGCCAGTACGCGCAATTCTTCATTCTCACCAATCATGGCAGAATCCGGCAATATGCTTGCCTCACACTCTGCCAACCCGGCCGCGCGCTTGTCGGCCACCGTGCTGAGAATGTCGTCATACTCTTCCAGCTCATCCCATGCAATCATCACATCGGCCAGCCACCCACGGCGCAGGGCGTTATAAAGGTCAGCGCACCGCTCTGCCGTGAGCTGTTGAAGCTGGTTTTTCTGCGCACGCTCTGCGGCACGGCCGGGGCGCAGGGCTCCGGCGCTTGCACGGCGGAACTCCTGAGCCACTCGCCCGCCAATGTGGCGCGCTTTTGTAAGGGATAGGCTTGTCTCTGTGGTATCGGTCAGCATGTTTATTCTCTCTCTCAGCGGATTTGCCCGCGCACGGCATGGCGCGCGGCTACGTTCTGCATAATGGTGCGGTTCAACTTCTGCCGCGCACCTGTGCGGCGGCGTGGGTTGCCGGTTGCCCGGCTGCGGTAGCTTTGTGGAGCGCACACCACCGCCCCCTCACAGGCACGGTGTGCCAAGGCCAAGGCCGTGCAGCGGTCGCTGTGCCCCTCTTTGGTGCGCGGTGCTTCATACGAAAAATGCTCACCACTTACAAGCTGCTGCATGGCGTGCAGGTCATCGCGCAGGGCGGGATCTGCCGGAATACGTATCACCACCGGTGGCTCAAAGGCGCGGCGCAAGCGCGGGAAAATCTCACACTTGAACTGTTGCGAAAAGCGGCACAGTTCCACCTTGCCCAAATGGTGCCCGGTGGGCTTGTACTCACCATGCGTGCGCACCAGATAATCACCAAGCCCAATGCCCGGGCCCGTGTAGTCATGGCACGCGCGCACACACACGCCCACGCGGGTGGTTAATATAGCTTCCTGCTCATCGGTGGGCATGTTGCGCAGCACCAGCACCTCCCGCACCACCTCAAGCCCGGCCACCTTTTCCAACGCCACGCATACGGTTGGGTCATTCGTTCGCCCAAAGTCAATGCCAAGCCGTATATCAGCCCGGCGAGCACGTGCCTGCTGCCACCACTCTGCCGGGCGGGTCAGCGTGGCCTCCGTACTGGTGGCAGCGGCTATCAAATCAAGCGGCAGCAGCTCGTTCGTATCGTCCAAGAATTCGCAATCCAATTCCTGAGCAATGGCCAGAGGGTCTGCCAGCAGGGCGCACATTTCGTCATAATCCACCGGCAGGCCATCTGCAATCGCCTTTTTCAGCGGCACCAAATGCGTGGCCCATTTGCCACTTGCCTGCCCGGTCATTATCTCATAAAAACGCTTGCCGCGTGCTCCCTTACCATTCGGGGTACTGGTAATGATGAAGCTCTTTTCACCACCGCGCAGCGGGTTGAGGATTGAGGGGACAATCGCCTTCCATGTGCTCGCCGGATCCTCAAAAAAAGCAAACTCATCAAGCCAAATATCACCAGAGAAACCGCGCACCGTGTCAGGGCGCCCCGGCACCGCTATGCAGCGGCTTTCATTCGGCAGCTTGATTGCCTTCGCCTTGAAGCTCTTTTCTATCTCATCGCCGCTGAAAAATTCTTCCTCATCTGCGTAAGCCTCACCAAATGCCCGCAACCAGTCTTTTACTTTTTCAAGGCTTTCATGGCTCTGACGCTCTGACGGCGCAGCAATCACCACAGTAAGCTTCGGCACACTCATGAGCCGCCGGGCTTCACGCGCGGCAACGGTAAAGCTCTTGCCGCTCTGACGGCTGAAACAGCACGCAAGAAAGCGGCTCTTGTCTTCAACCACTGCGCGCTGGTAGGGTAAAAGGATATTGAGCGGGTTTGCCGCAATGGCCGCATCACCACGCGCCGCCTTGGCGGGGGCGTTCGCCTTCGCTTTCCCTGTGGCAGTGCGTGGTGTCTTGTTTCCCATGATTCTTGCTCTCTCTTTGCAGGTAAAATCTTGCTTAATTCAGGCCGAAAATGGCCTTGATACGCTCTGCCTTCTGCTCCGGGGTGAGCGTGCTATCCTTGGCAGCGGCTTCGGCTTCATCGGCCTTGCGTGCCCGATCTTCGGCCAAGCGCAGCTTGCGCTCTTCGCGGTCACTCTGCTGCCCTTGCAGCATGAGGGTATAAAAGGTGGCAAGCAGTTTCGGATCCATTTCCTGCTCCGTGGCGAGCTGAAAGGCACGCTGTGCCACCGCTTCATGCGTGGCGCTGGCCACCTCTGCGCTGCGCAGTTTGTTCAGCGTGGCGGCAGCCGCTATCATGCGCTCATAACGCAACGGCAAAACCCGGTTGCGGTAATACTCGCTCAAGCTCTGTGCGCTTACCGTTACACCGTGGCCGGCCAACCAATCAAGCGCATCCCGCTGCGTTGCCTGCCCGCTAAGCATCAGGTCGGCCAGCTCCCCGCGCTGCTCTTCGGTGAGCAGGGCAAATTTGCTGTCAGCTCTCAGCTTCTTCTGGTGGGTCGGGGTCATGGCGGCGGTTAATTCAGCGCATCTGCAAGGCATGCGCGCCCGTAGGCGGTGATGGTGTACAGCTTGCCCCTGTACGGCGTAGTCTCGCACAGTATGGCTTTATCTGCTTCCAACCGCGCAAGCGCGGCGGTAAAATCTGCCCGCGTAGGGTCGGGGCACATGGCCAGTGCCACGCTGTTGAATAGCGGCGTTTCGGCCTGCATATAGCCTGCCGGTGTTTGGGCAAGTTGACGCAGAATCTCAAGCCGCAGGCGGGCGTTCTCTTCGTAGCTGCTCATGGTATGAAATGGGGGTTATTCTTTCTTTGTATCATTGGGCGTGGGTTTGCCGGCCATCACTTCAAGCTTGCCGTCCACGCGGTACAGCACGGCTGTAATGGTGTTGAGCTGTTGCTGCGTCCGGTTGTCGCTCTCTTCAATCTTTTTATGCAGCCGGGTTATATCCTCACGGTGTTCTTTGCGGGTCACATAGCCGCCATCACCGCTTTGCTTTAACTTCTGCCAGCCAAACCAGCCCGCGCAGGTTGTTATCACGGCGGCAAACACCCACCACCATTGCTGCGCCTCTGTGGGCTCCAATGCCGCTGCTATTACCGTTGCCATCATGGTGCCAAGCGTGCTCAGTTGTTTTCAATTCCTTTCGCCGCCATGTCTATGGCATCCACCATGGCTGCGGCAAATTCTCCATTGGCCACCGTGCGCAACAGTCGCACTGCGTCCACCTCATTACTGCCCGCAAAGCACGGCTCTACCATCACCGGAATGCACACTTGCGGGCTATCCCAACAGGTTTCAAACATGCCCGCGCCACGTGCCGCGCTTGCATCATACCCGTGGGCACGCGCCTGTACGGCATTGCTGAATCGCGGCTTTGCGCCCCTGTTGCGCAGGCCAAGCACTTTCGCACAGCTTCCCGCCAACACCTTGGCCACATACTCACCCTTGCTGCTGGCATACCAGTACAAGCATTCTGCGCCGCTGGCACTTGCTCCGGCGCTGTTGAAATGGAACTCCACGGCCAGTTGCGCCCCCGTGGCCAGAGCTGCCCGCCCGCTGTATGAGGGCGTGGTGCCGCCCGCTTGCTCGCGGCTGGTTATCGTCACATCATAGCCACGCGCCCGCAGACCGCGTGCTATCTCCGGCAGGTAGCGGCTCGCGAGCTGATATTCACTCAGCCCCGGCTCCGGCCCCCCGCATACCACCGCGCCACCGTCTTTCGTACTGTGGCCGGGCATCAGGCATATATGGTTAATCTTCATTCCGTGTTTGCTCTCGTGTTTTGCGCTGTCTGTTTGTTTGCCGCCCGGTGGGTGTTGTATGGTTAAGAATCTGCCACCGGGCGGCCATTTCACAAACAAAATGAAAAAGCATTACTGCTCTGTGCCACGCAATATATCACCACCGCTGCCCCATGTTACTTCGTTATGCGCATTATGCGCGCTATGCGCGTTATTCACGTTATGCGCGCTATTTTACCCCGTGCCCGCAATCTGCACATTTATGCGCCACCACGCGCATAAATCCCCATATTTTCAACTTTTTTGAAAAAAAGTCACACTTTCCATGTAACATCCGCTCCCGCCTGTGCTACAATAGCCCCATGGTTAAGAGTCTCAGCATGCCAAAGGGCATCACCGTGGCGCAAGCTGCCGCCGCCCTCCGTTATTCAGAATCCCAAGTCCGCCGCATGATTGCTGCCGGCGATTTGGTGGCATGGAAACCACGCGGCCAGCGCGGCCGCATGTGGCTGGTGGATGAAATAGCCCTTGCCGCTGTCCAAAAATCCCGCATCACCCACGCCCGCCAAGACTATGAAGACACTCAGGCCAAGCTCACTCAGCTTGAACTCTTCTAATCACCCGGGCACAAAAAAGCCCCGGAAACTCCGGGGCGGGGAAAATCAGAGGGTGTCAGTTTTGTTTTTTGAGGTATTCGGAAAGCAACTGCAAAAGAAAATCGACTGGTTCAGAATGTGCATTACCGGCGGCGTGTTTTATAACCTCATAAGCGTAACCGGGCATCAACAATGCGCGTTCTACATGCACAGGATCAACAAAGGTGGCATTTGTTCGCTTTTCCAATAATTCTTGCAATTTTGCATATTTTCGGCGGAGTTGCTGATAAAGCAAATCATCAGGCATGTTTTCAAACCTTGCAACATCTGGCAAGGCTCCCGAAATGCTACGGTCTGCCATTTTCTCTGCAAACCATAGCAGCAGGCCATTTTTCCACGCATTACCAATCAAACAGGCAACGCATAAACATGCCACCCACCGGGGAAACGTGGCAGCGCAGTCCACTTCCATCAAATACGTTGCCGCCATTCTGAGCCTTATATGAAGTTGCGCTGTTTCGTCTGGTGATATCCCTTTGCTCCAATACCCCTGAATAAAGAATTCCATCACCAATTCAGCTAAGCGCAAATTTGCGCTTTCGTCTTTATATTCCTGCAAGCATATAATCGGCAAAGCCGAATCCACCGAAATGCCACGCAAGGAAAGTGCGGCAATCGCCGCCCATTCTGCCATCTGTTTGCTGGTTATATTTGCATTTTCAGGCAAATAAAACCACGCTTGTTCTTTCTCATTCATACAAATCTTTTCTCTGCCATTTGTTACCCGGGTGACAATCTGTGCGCGCACAGATTGCGCTAAATAATTTTTGAAAGAATAGAATTTGCTTCACTTATCAGAGGAATAACTTTTTTTAGTTTCTCCAACTGATCTTCTGCTTGCTTTGCTCGTTCTTTCCATTCTCGCAATTCTTCCATCATCTGTGCCATTTCGCTTTCTTCTGTCCAAAAAGCAGACACATCCATGCCTAAAGCTTTAGCAATTTTGGTAAGGTTTTCCTGTTTAGGTTGCACCACTCCGCTTATATACTTAGATAGCGCCACTTGCGTTATGCCAGCACGCTCCGCGATCTCTCGCTTTTTAAGCGGAGACGCTTCTACAGCTTCACGTAACTTGTCAGAAATTTTCATCTTTTGGTAAATTTTCTCTTGACTCTCTTACCAATTTTGGTAAATTAAGCCTGTGCCCGCACATTGTGCGCGCACTTTTATACACCAAAAGCCATGAACAGTAAAGCAGAAATAACTTATGACTGGTTGCGGGAACGCGGTTGGACAATCAGCAGTGCTGCCCGCCGTCTGAAATTGCATCCCTCACACGTCAACCGCGTACTTTCCGGGAAGCGCCAATCCGCCAAGCTTATGCAGCAGCTTGCAGCATTGCCCAAAAAGAACAGCTTGCTTACCTCCCTCAATTCTTAACCCGCCGCACCCATGAACCAGCAAGAATTCACCGCACGTGTTGGCGAGCAGTACGCCAACGAATTCACCCACGCAGAGGCCCTGTACATGGCGCTACCGAATACGGATAAAGACGTATTTTGCGCGCTGTGGAAACTGGAAAAGGAAACAGGGCTTATCATCTTTTCCAAGCTCAGCCGGTGGGTGAGTGCCTACAAGTACGAAATGCAGGAATGCGAAACATTCGCCGCCTTTGCCCGACCCTTCCATGAAAGCAAGATTGCGCATGAGCTGGAAGCGGAAATCAACCGCATGGCAGCGGCCATCCGCACCGCTGCCGGAGCCATGAATCTTTGCCCCGCCCGCCAATGACAGCCGGAAACCACCGCACCCCCTTATTCACCCAAACCCACCCAACAAACGAAATGAAACAGAAACCGAAAATGATTGCGTGGTGCTATGCCAGCGGCGAGCTGGTATTCAGCGCCACAGAGCCGGAGGGCACGCTGCCCGTGCTGCGCCACCTTGCAGGCAGCAAGCACTACCGCCGCACCCTTGGTGTATTCTGCCGCTTGGCATACGACAACAAAACGCTGCTGGTGCCCGGTTTACCGGAAGACCCGGCAAGCACGGAAGCGCTCACCCGCTTTGAAGTGCATTGCAGCTATTACATACGCAAGGCAGAGAGCGCAGAGCCCACGCCGGGCTTTACCCTGCCGGAACCTACCCACGCCGCCCGCTAACGCCATGACTACCCCGGAAGCCATCTTTGCCAGTGTTTGCGTAATCATGCCATTCGCCTCATTAGTTGCCCTATTCTACATCTTCAACCGCTAAACACACGCCATGGATTGCCTTGTTATAGCCCTGCGCCCGCAATGGTGCGACCTGATACTCAGCGGCAGCAAAACCATTGAACTGCGCCGCCAATGCCCCCGCCGTTTGGATAAAGGCATGCGGGTGCTGCTGTACAGTCAAGGCCATATTCATGGCGAGGCTGTACTGTGCGGGTGGGATAGGTGCGGCACCGGTGAGGATATAGCCCGCCGCCATTGGCGCGGCAGCCAACTGCGGCAAGATGAAGCCACCGCCTATCTTGCGGGGGCTCGCTGCCCGGGGGCGTTGTACCTCACCAATGCGCACCGTTACCCGCAGCCGCAACAATGGCGCGGCTCCGTGCCTCAAAATTTCCTTTACGCCTGAAACCCGCTCCCAATATGCTTGATTTTCTCTCTGATATTCTGCGCGCTTTGTTCTACATTACCGCCGGGCTTATCTTCTTGCTTTGCCTCCCCTTTTTCGTGCTCCACGTGCATGAGCATTGGGATGACCCCATATACCCTTACAGCGGATTCTCCCCGGAGTGCCCAACATGGGAAGCCCCGGAATGCGAATACCCCGCGCCGCGCGAATGGGAACAATACCAAAACACCTTGCCACCCACTGAGCATGACCTCGCCGCCGGCTGCTCCCCGCGCCCGCGCTTTTAATTAGCAAATCATCCTCACCAATGAAGAAAAGCCAACAGCGCGAGCGCGAACGCGAGCAGGCCATAGCCGTGGCCCTGCTCAGCGTGCCGGAGTTCCGCAGCCGTGCCGGCTTGCCGCCCATGCCCTGCGGCGGGGATCCGGAAGAGGTAGTGGCAACCATCATGGGCGTGAGCCGCATTCAGCTTTTCCGCATCACTCAAACCGCGCTGCGTAAAATGCGCCGCGCTCTTATCAACCAAATCAATCACAATGAACAATAACACACAAACAATATCGGCCCCGGCCCGCCTTGTCATGGTGCAGGAATACGGGGAAAGCACCACTGCCAACCTGATTGCCATGGGCAAAACCTGCGTGGCTGATGTTACAGAGTCAGACCTGCGCGCCGCCCGTGAGCAAACTGTGTTTCCCTTTGAGGAAAACGCAGGCAGCGAAATCATAGACGTGACCGCAGAGCCGGACACAACAGAAACCACAGAGCTGGTGGCTGCCGAAACGGTGGAAAGCATAACTCTTGGCCTGAGCACAGAGGAAGCCATCACCATGGCTAACAATCTGGAAAGACGCTGCCGCAAGAATAATGAGGCGCTGGTAGACCTCATCAAACGCAATATATCGCAGTGCGTGGCGTTGGGCTTTGTGCTGGATGAAGTCAAGCGCACTGGTGCCCATAGTACATGGGGCAAGCGTTTTGGTAAAAGCGGCCCGGGTTGCTTTGCATTCTCGCGCAAGACTGCGCACAAATATATTGCCGTTGCCACGCTGGTAAAAGCCAGAGCGAAAGCAATGAAGCTTACCGGCGTGCTTGCTGCTCAACTGCGCGATATGCTGGAAGGACGGCGAGCGGCCACGCTGCCCGTGCTGGAACAGCTCGCCGGTGACGCCACCAGCCTGAACAAGTTTATTGCCGACCTCTCCATGCTGCCCGCTCCCGATAAGCCCGCCATTACCATGCAGGATGAAAACCCCGCCGCCGGGCTGATGAGTGTGGATGAATTGGCAGAAAACGCATGGGCCGCCACAAGTAAGTGGCTGGCCGGTTGGGAAGTCATCATTCAGCACGATTGGCGCAACATGAACCGCAACAGCCGTGAGGCGGTAATCTCCAAGCTGGAAGAGCTGCTGGCAGCAGCACGCCGCGAACTCAACGCATAACCCCATTAACCCAAACTCTGTGCCATGACAAGCTACTTGGCAGAATTGCCGATTGATATTGAAGAGCGCACCACTGCCGTGCTGTTGGAACACGTCTGCAAGCACGTGCAGGACTTCGCCGTACGTGGTGAAGCCTACGATTGGGGCGTGAAGTACCTTGCAGCGCACGGCGTGAACATATCCACAAAGACCATGGAAAGGAAATTTCTTGCTTGGCGAAAAGACGGCAGCGAGGCTCTGCTGGACGGCCGCAAGGCGGGGCGCAAGGCCCCGCGCTCTGCGGTGAAAAATCCGCGCTTCCTCAGCTTCTGGCGCGCTATGGTGGCCAATTCCCAACGCAGCACAAAAGCCTCCTACAAAAGACTGCTTGAAATGTGGTACGCAGGCGAAACAATCCCCGGCTATGAGAAAAACTACAAACGCAACAGCTTGCCGCAGGGGTGGAGCTTTCCCAACCTTGCCAAACTGCTGCCGCCTAAAAAAGAGCTTGCCATCTACCGCAAAGGCTTGCGCCAAGCCAAGCCGCTTATGGCGCAGACCTTCACCACGCGGGTGGGTAGCTGGCCGCTTGCCTTCGTGTTCTTCGATGACGTATGGGTTGACCGCCTGTCCTACTACGGGAACGAAATTGACCGCTGCTTCCAAATCGGCACGCTGGATTTTTACACCGGCCGCCGTTTGTGTTACGGAACCAAGTTCCGCCACACCAGAAAAGACGGCACCCACGTCTACCTCAATGGTGATGAAATGTTGCTTGTGGTTTGTGATCTGCTCATGACTTATGGTTACAATGCAGAGCGCGGCACCACTTTTGTGGTGGAAAACGGCACGGCCGCAATCAGCCCGGAGCTGGAAGAGCTGCTGGCTGCCATGAGCGGCGGCATGATACGCGTTGACCGCTCCGGCATGATAGGTGCCAAGCAGGCGGTGCTGGGTGGCTACGGCGGCCGCGCCGTGGGCAACCCCAACCATAAAGCACACATTGAAAGCTGGCACAACCTTTTCCACAATATGATTTGCTATGGCCCCGGCTCTGTGGGTAAAGACCGCCAACCGCCGGAGACGTTGCACGGCATCATTGAAGCGGAAAAAAAGCTGCTGAAACATGCTCTTGATTTGCCCATTGATAAAGCCGCCCGCTTGAACCACCACTTGCCATCTTTCCTTGAACTGAATCAGGAAATTAACAAGGTGGTAGCCATGATAAATGCGCGCTGTGATCACGCGCTGGAAGGGTGGGAAGAATGCGGCTTTTGCCTGCCGGAATTCAGCCTTAATCCGGCGGAAGGGAATTGGGGCCCCATTGCCCGCATTGCCAATAATCCCGGCATGGTTGAATTTGTGGCACAGTTGCCGCCCGCCTGTCGCCGCCTGCGCCGCATGAGCCCCGATGAAGCGTGGGACACCGCCATGCAGCAACCGGGCAACAAATTGCGCCGCTTTACCGCTGAGCAATGCGCCATGTTGCTGACTACCTCAAAACGCCTGCGCAGACCGCTGCGGCGTGACGGTGCAAAGTTCGTGTGGCGAGATAAGGACGGCGAACTTTGCGGGCAAGATTTGTGGTACGAAACCCGCATCATTGACGGGCGCGGCTATGAAAGAGAAATACGCTACAAGGAAGACGGGCTCACGGGCATTGTAAACCCCTTTGCACCGGACAAGCTGTTTGTGTTTGACGCCGGCAACCGCCTGCTTGGTATTGCCCGGCAGATACAAGCCGCACCCCGCCACGATGAGGAAGCTATACGCCGCCAGTGGGCACGCAATAAAAAGCGCAATGCCGATATGCTGGAAGAGCTGCGCACCGATATGGCCCCCATGGAACGCGAGCTCGCCGGGCTCAATGAGTACAACCTCCGAATCATGGAAGGTGAACCGGCTGACCCGCTCGCCATTGCACGCCGTGAAGTGGTGGAAATAAGCGAGCGCACCACCCGCCGCTATGAACGCCGCTCCATCGCTGAAACCCCGCGCCGCAATCTTGACAGCTACGGCGCAAACCCCTTCGATATTTAACCATTTTACCCCCCATAAACAAACAAAATGAAAAACGAAATAATTACCAAGGATCAGCAGGAAGAAATCCTGCTCCGTGAAGTAAATCTGGCATGGCTGCGCGAACAGCTCAAAACCGCAAGCGCCGCCAAAGTGGCAGAGCAAACCGGGCTCACCGCCACCACCGTGCTGAAACTCAAAAACGGCAACTTTGAGGGCAACCTCACTGCGGCCATTGCCAAGGTGGAAGAGGCCCGGCAGCGATACCTCGAGGCTGTGCTGAGCGGTAGGCGAATCGGTTTCATTGAAACGGAAATCGCCCGGCGCATTATGACGGCTTGCAAAATGGCTCAACGGGACGCCTCCCTCACATGGGTGGTGGGTCGCACGCAGATTGGCAAAACGGAAGCGCTGGAACAGTACAAGAGCCGCCCGGAGTTGCCCGGCCGCGTTATCATGGTACGCATGCCCACTGCGCCCACGGTTTCCAAACTGAGCCGCCGCCTGCTCGCGGCTGCCGGGCTGCCCGGTACATGGGACGCCAGCGCCGCCATTGACGCGCTGGCCGATTGGGCACGCCCCGGCGATCTCTTCATTATAGATGAAGCCCACCAGACTTTTACCACCGCCGGGCGGCTGGATTGCTGCCGCGTATGGGAACACTTGCGCGAGCTTTACGACTGCATCAAAAACCGGGCAGGCATGGTGATTGCCACCACTGAGATTTTCACAACCCGCATGGCTGCCGGTTACAAGGCAGGGCAACAGCTTAGCCCCATGGAAAGCAAGGCCGCTGAGCTTGCCGGCATTCTCTCGCAGTTTGAGCGGCGCGGCGAGCTTCTCAATCTGCCTGATTGCATGGATACGGCAGACGTGCTGCGCGTGTTGGCTGCATACGGCTTACCAAGCCCGGCCGCCAAAGATTTGGACTACGTGGTGGTGACTGCGCAAGAGCAAGGCATCGGCCGATTTACTCGCCGCCTGCGCTTTGCTGCATGGGCTGCCGCACGTGACGGTAAGAGCTTCACCGTTGCAAGCTTTATCGGTGCCAATAAACGCCTTGACGGCTTGGTTTAACTTCAACCGGAAAAGTATCATGCAACAGGTGGAACTTTTAACTTTTGAAATGCTGGAAGCCATGACGGCGGACAGCGTAAGCCCCGAGGATATGGGCAGACTTGACCGTGCGCTTTTGCGCCTTACCGGTGACAAGTCAGAGGCCGGGCTCATGCGTGTTGAAAAAGACGGCACCAAGCTTGCTGTGGTGTGGTACACATGCACAGAGGGAACAGCATTGACTTGCTGCCGCAAGCTGCGCGATACGCTGCAAAGTTGCGGCTTTGACGCGGTAGATCCTTTTTGGGGCGTTATTCCCGGCAAGCTTGGTGCGCTTGCCGTGCTTGCAGATCTTACCTAATCCCCAACCCAACCAAAACCATTATGGCACGAATTAAAACACAGAAAACAGGCATTGAAACTGAGGCTGAATTCTTCGCCAAGGTTGACACCGCAGCCACGCTGAGCGTGGAAATCCGTAGGCTGGAAGCAGACCGCGACAAGGAATTGCAGGAAGTACGCGAACGCGCAGAGGTGGCCATTAAGGCAAAGAAAGATTTGCTTGCCGGCATATCTGACGCTTGCGCCGCCTATGCTACAGAAAACCGCGCTGCGCTCTTTGAGGCAGGCAAAAAATCCGCAGCCACCACGCTGGCCCGCTTTGGCTTCAATTTCCCCGCGCCCTCTCTGGTACTGGCCAGCAAGCGCAGAAATTGGGCGGGCGTGGCTGAGTACATCCGCGAGAAATACCCACGGCTCGCACGTTTCTGGCTCATCTGGAAAGAGCCGGAAGTGAACAAAAGCGCCATCAAGGCTGCCCACCTGCGCCCGGCTAACCTCACCAAGCTTGGCTTGAAGTTGCAGCAAAAGGAAACTTTCTTCATTGAACCGAAAGACAATGGCACGCAATCTGAGCAGTAAGCAAATCACTTCCCTTGCCGTCATCGCCCAAAAGGCATGGCGGCAAGCCGGTTTTGCGCTAGACTTTGCCAGCGTGGATGACTTCCGCCACGCCACCTGTTTTGACGCTACCGGCAAGGAAAGTTTCCGCAAATTGGAACAGGCCGATTTTGTGCCCGCGTGGAATGCGTTTGCCACGTTGGCAGGTGTGCCGCCGCGCCCTGATCGCACGCCGGACGCACAGGCCAAAGCCGTGCGCATTCTCGAGATACATCTGCACCGCCATGAGCTGACCGTGGGCTACGTGGCAGCGCTGGTGCGTGACAAGTTCCACATTACCCGTGGCACCAGCGCCACGGTGGCAGAGCTTTGCGCCACGCTGTCAGCTTCACAGGTATGGCAGCTTGTTTATACCGTAAACAATCGCGGGCGTGCCAAAACCCGAAAGGTGGCAGCAGCCTGTGGAGCGGGTGATGTACCGGAACCGCACACCGCCATCACCATGCCACCCGGCGGGCTTGCTGAGCATTTCGGGGCTGTGCTGGTGGATCCGCAGCCGGTGATGCCTAAACGAAAACTGAAAACCGCTGCCACGTCATGACGCCCGTGTTCATTGCCACCGGTTATCATGAAGACCCGCGCCGCCGTGCGTTTCACATCATGCGAGCCGCTCTGCCTAAACTGCGGGGCGGCTTCGCTCTTTCTGACTTTCTCGCCCGGCTGGTATGGGTAGCCGCCGGGCCGGAGCCGGAAGAATGCAACGGCGCTGAGTTTTTCGCCCGTCACTTTCTGCGTGCTTACCTCTGCCTCTCCGTAGCGCGTGATGGTGACGGCTCGCTTTTCATGCGTCCACGCCACAGGACGCCCGACAGCGCGCTTTCTTGGCAGCCCGGGGAAGTAGCAGCCCAACGCCGTGAAGCAGCCACCAGAGCCCGCGCAGAGCTCCCGCAGCTATATGACCGCCAAACCATCATTGACGCGGTGGCATACATTGCCGGGGCGGCCTGTGGCCCTGAGCCGGCACATTGCAGCGGCCCCGTACACTATGCCCGCCATTTTCTTGACCGTTTCCTTCATGTGCGCATTTCGCGTGACGAATGGGGCACGCTTCGCGCGTTTGTGGCGGCTTCATGATTTGCGGATCCGCGCACACACAACACCCGGCGGGCGTTAAACCTGCCGGGCTTTTTTGTTCCTGTCTTCCCTCAACTATTTGAGAAAACGCCACACGTTACACCGCAACCGCCGCAACATCCGGTAAGGGTGATTTGAGCTATGCAAAGAGCGCGTTTTCAACGGTTATCACCCATAAATCACCCCTCCTCACCTCTGTTGAGCTGGTGCGTATACCGGGACAATCCTCGCATGGTGCAGCCCTGCCAGGGTCTGCGCTTCTTCGTGAATATCATTCAGCACAGTTTCGTACTGAGCTCGCAGCGTTTCGGTATGCGGCTGCACTTCTCCAGTCTCCGGGTTCCGGTGGCAAAGCGAGGTGGGGAAGCATTCCTTAACCGCCACCTGCCGGTTCATCCTGGTATCCCAGGCGCGGTAGAGAATCCCGAATCCTCCTTGTCTGGAGGTTTCCAGCAGTTTGTATTGTCCGAGCGAGGTTCCCGGTGGTAAGGTATTCATGATTTGCTCTGCTGTGCTCATTTGCTGTGTTGCACGTGCTTAGTTCCCCAGCCTCGGTACCTCATCTGCCAGGAACTCAGAAAGGGTTTTTCCCTGGGCAAAGGCGCGCTTTTCCAGCGCGGCTCGTGTGGCGGCATCCAGACTCAGCGTTATCTTCGTTTCCTCTTCCACCTGCACACGCCCCGGCAGCACCAGGGGAAGCTCCTTGACCATTTCGCGGATGATATGTTCTTTTGCTGCGGGTATCAACTTCTTAGCCATCCAGTTGCGTACCGTGGCTTCGGATACATAGCATCGCTCTGCCAGCCAGGCGTAACTGTAATTGTTGGCCTTCAGCCATATTTTGATGCTCTTTTTCAGGTCGTTCTGATCTTGCGGTTCCACGATGAAAAAATAGCATTTCAGCGACATGTTGACAAGCTGATTATATATCAATCACTCAGAAATTCGCTCAGCTCCACAGGCAGAGCAGCCCGTAGAGCACCCCTGCAAAAATGCAGATAAAGGTCGTGAGGTAGCCTAGAAACTGGAGGAATGAATAAAACATGAGAGGGGGAGAATTATGAATGGGCATTGTGGACGCGGAGGATTTCCTGGGCAATGGCGGTGAACAGGCCGCGTTCGTTGTGCAGGTCAAGCCAGGCATACTGGCCGTTCACGTTGAATTCGAGAAAATGGAGGGTACCGTCGGCATCGCGCAGAAAATCAAGCCGCGAGAAGGAAAGCCCGGTTTCGTCCATCATCCGGCAGATGGATTCGCTCTCCTGTGGTGTCAGTTCGCAGGGAGTCCAGCTGGCGGTGTTGTTGAAGGTGGCGATGCGGCAATCGGTACTGGTGCTGCGGGGCATCTCGCTGGCAAAGAGTTTCCCTTTTACGTAGACCACGGTGACATCGTGGGTTGCAGTATTCAGACTCTGTTGCAGGAACCAGGGGTAGGCGGTGTCCAGTCGCCCGGTGTCCACCTTGTTCACAGTAAGGATGCGCCCATTCCCCATGGGGGTGGTTCCATTGGTCTTGCAGACACATTCTCCCGCAAGTTGAATTGGTGCTGCATGCAGCATCTGCCAGGCTGGCACAGGGAAGTACCTCGCGGCATGTCTCATCTGGCGCATTTTGTGCCATTGTCCATGGCGGGAGGGGTGAACAATCGCACATTTCCCGCTATGTACTGCAAGATCCTTGATGCCGGACCAGATGAGAAGCACTTCATCGCGCAACCATGCTTCCTCGCTGCCTCCTGCCGGAACATCGATCCTCGGAGGGGAAAACATCACCTTCCTATCGTATACGGCTCCAACCTGGCTTTCCTGGCAAATGCGTCCCGTTGGATCGCTCAGTTTGTAGCCTTCGCTTCCGATACTCCAGCTGTAGTCCCGCCACAGGTCAATATTGAAGCGGAATACCTCTGCGAATGGGGTGAGGTGTGGCATGAGGAGGTCGGTGGTGCCATCCTGACTGTTGGTGAGAATCAGAATCATGGTTGTTTCCGGGATGTGCTGAATGTAAAAGGGCAGCTTTGTCCGTTGGGGGACTTCGCTGCCCTGTGTTGCGTGTGTGATGCCAGATCAGGCAAGGTACCAGTCGTCGATGACTAGCTGGGGACCGCAGTAGCTCTGGGAGCCGCGAATGGTCTGGCCTGCCTCAAACTCACCTTCGCTGATACCCTCTGTGGCGGTTTGCTGTTCCCAGTTGTAGATGGGGGCTGCGGCTGCCTCCGGCACAACGGCTTTTTCCTGAGCATCGGCCACCATGAAGGGGCTCAGCGTGGCAATGGTAAGAGATGTAATGGTCATAGTTCTATATTTGGTGATTAGGTTACCCCGATTTTTGTCTCGATAGAGATATGTTTATGTAGTCGGGCTGGCTTCAATGTAGCAACAAAACTACAAAAGTCAATAAAAAATTCAAAAACAGGCTGATAAAAATAGCGAAAACGCTATAATGAGTATTTGGCTTGATAGAGAGAATGCGCGCAGGCAGGAAGAAGGAGCAGGGTGCCTGAGTCATGAAAACATATGGTGTGGGATCTGGGATTAGCGGATGGTCTTCGCGGTGACGGCTTCCTTACCCATACGTTCGCGGAGGTAGTGGAGCCTGGCGCGGTGCCTTTGCCGAGGGGGGACGCCGTGTCGTCACCGATTGGCATGGTTGAGTCCATGCTCGATACCTCTATTATGAGCGAGTTGAGGATGTTTGTGTAAAATTTCAAGTAGTACTTGAAATTTTACACGCTGTATGATAAGATGCTGTTCGTGAAAGGGAAACAATACATAGAGCGAGACGTTACGCGGCACTTGCAGAAGCTGATGAGCTCATACCCGGTGGTGACAATCTGTGGTCCCCGCCAGTCGGGAAAGACCACGCTGGTCCGGCATCTGTACCCGGAGTATGATTATGTAAGCCTTGAGAATTATAATGAGCGGCAGCGCTTTTATGATGACCCCGTAGGTTTTTTGGCGTTGCATGCGGCTCCCTGTATTTTTGACGAAGTTCAGAATACACCTGAGCTGCTGAGTTACCTGCAGGGGATTGTTGATGAGAATGACGCTCCCGGTATGTATATTCTCACCGGCAGCGTTCAGATGGAACTTCAGCAGATAGTGACGCAGAGTCTGGCCGGGCGCACCGGATTTGTCGATTTGCTGCCACTATCGCTGCATGAGTTGCAACAGGCCGGAATCACGCTGAACCGGGATGAGTATATGCTGCTGGGTGGGTTGCCTCGCGTACATGTACAGCAGATTGACCCGGTAAATGCCTATTCAGATTATTTCCGGAGCTATGTGGAGCGCGATCTCCGGCAATTGGTCAACATTCGTAATCTTGGAGAATTTGAGCTCTTTGTGCGCTTGCTGGCGGCAAGAGTGGGGCAGGTAGTCAATTTATCCTCCATGGCAGGGGAGGTGGGCATGAGCTCCACTACTCTGCGGGAGTGGCTGACGCTGCTTGAGGCTTCCTACATTGTCTTTACTCTGCAACCCTACTACCGGAACTTTGGCAAGCGCCTGACCAAGACGCCCAAAGTTTACTTTACCGAGCCTGGGTTGGTGGCCAGTCTGCTGGGAATTGAGACTCCTGCTCAGATGGGGCGCGACCCGCTTGTGGGCAACATGTTTGAAAATCTGGTGGTGCTGGAGGCTCTGAAAAGCCGCTTCAATGCCGGTCGGCGCTCCAATCTGTATTTCTTCCGGGATGCGAAGGGCTTTGAAATAGACCTCATCCTGGACGAACAGCGGCAGCCGCGCCCGATTGAAATTAAATCAACGCATACATACGATTCTAATCTTGCCCGGAATGTGCGGCAGTTTCAGACTATGGTACCGGAGTCGCTTCCTCCGCATCTTGTTTACGCCGGTGCCCCCATGGGGTGTGTGCAAGGTGTGTCTGTAGATTCGTATCTGGATACCTATCGAATTATCAATGGGTAATATAGAGCTGCGTAAAATTTCAAGTACTACTTGAAATTTTACACTGTGCGATATAAGTGCCTGAAGCAGAAAAAGAACCGGGCCATTCCGCAAGGAATGGCCCGGTTGAGTAAAAGGATTTGGTGAGGGAATCCGGCGATTAGCGGATGGTCTTCACGGTCACAGCTTCCTTACCCACGCGGCTGCGGAGGTAGTGGAGCTTGGCGCGGCGAACCTTACCGCGGGTCACAACCTCAATCTTGGCAATCTTGGGGGTGTGGATGGGGAAGGAGCGTTCCACGCCTTCGCCGTAGGCAATCTTACGAACGGTGAAAGCCTCGTTGATGCCGGCGCCACGCTTGGCAATAACGATGCCCTGGAAGATCTGCACGCGTTCCTTGCCACCTTCAATCACGCGGCAGTGCACCTTCACGGTGTCGCCAACGTTGAAGGGCGTCACGTCGTCCTTCATCTGCTCTTTTCCGATAGTGTCGAGAATGTTCATCTTGTCTCCTTCTTGTGTTGTGTAAATGTTCAGTGAGCCTCCCGGCTCGGGTGGGTGCGACAGTCTACACGATTTTTCTGTTCTTGGCAATGCAAATTTCACAAATTTGCGCATTTTTTTAAATTTTGCTGTCAAAAGTGATGAAAATCAGGCAGTAATGGGGGCGGGGCGTAGTTCCGGATTGACAATCGGGGCAGGGTGGTATATAACGCGCGCACAATTTAAACGCATCGACGACCATGCCTGCTCGCAAGAAATCCATTAAACGCAAGGTCCGCAACTGGACAGCCGCCGATTCCTCCGAACTTTACGGAGTGGAGAACTGGAGTAATGATTATTTCAGCGTGTCCAAGGCAGGTGAGGTGAACGTGCACCTGGTGGATACGGATGGCAGTATGAAGGAAGTGAGCCTGCCCTGCATTATGAAGGGACTGGAGGAGCGTGGTACAAATGTGCCGGTGCTGCTGCGTTTCCGCGATTTGCTGCATGCGCGTATTGATGAGTTGAACAAGAGCTTTTCCAAGGCAATCAAGGCGGCGGGCTACACCGGCAAGTACCGTGGTGTGTACCCCATCAAGGTGAACCAGCAGCGCATGGTGGTGGAAGAAGTGGTGGCCCATGGCCAGCGCTATCACTACGGGCTGGAGGCCGGCTCCAAGCCGGAGCTGATTGCCGCTATGGCTTATATGCGCGATGCCGAATCGTTCCTCATGTGCAATGGCTACAAGGACGATGAGTTCATTGACCTCGCGCTCATGGGTATGCGCATGGGCATGAAAATCTGCCTGATTCTGGAAATGCCCAACGAGTTACCGGCCATTCTGCGCCGTGCCGAGGTGCTGGGCGTGGAGCCGAACCTGGGTGTGCGCGTGCGCCTGGCATCCAAGGGCTCCGGGCACTGGAGCGAATCGGCTGGCGATAAGTCCGTGTTCGGTCTGAATGCCGCCCAGGTCATCGATGTGGTGGATGCGCTTAAGGCAGCGGGCAAGCTGCATTGCCTCAAGGCACTGCACTACCACCAGGGAAGCCAGATTTCCAACGTATCCGTGATTCGTGGCGGGCTCACCGAGGCCTGCCGCATCTACATCGACCTGGTGAAGGAGGGCGCCCCCATGGGTACGCTCGATATGGGCGGTGGCCTTGCGGTCGACTACGATGGCTCCAAGACCAATTTCCATTCCTCCTGTAACTATTCCATAGAAGAATACGCGCGCGACATCGTGGAGGTTGTGGGCGAGCTCTGCACCAAGCACGGGGTGGAGCATCCCACGCTGGTGACGGAATCCGGTCGTGCGGTATCAGCCTACCATGCGGTGCTGGTGTTCAATGTGCTGGATGTGACCAGCGCGCCTGGCAGCGAGGCTCAGCTGCCAGCACTGCCCGAGAATGCGAATGATATTCTGCTGGCGCTGGATGAAACGCACCGCATGCTTACCCGCAAGAATATCCAGGAGTGCTACAACGACGCCATTTACTACCGCGACCAGCTGCGCGCCATGTTTTACCATGGTAATGCCACCCTGCGCGAACGTGGTGTGGGCGAGGCTATCTACTGGCATATCATGGGGCTTATCTCCCGCCGCATTGCCGAGATGAGCGAAATTCCCGAGGATTTGAAGGAAGTGTCTGACAACATGGTGGACTACTACTACTCCAACTTCTCGGTGTTCCAGAGCTTGCCGGACTCCTGGGCCATTGACCAGCTTTTCCCGGTGATGCCCATTCAGCGCCTGGACGAGCGCCCCACGCAGAAAACCGTGCTGGTGGATATCACCTGCGACTGCGACGGTAAGGTGGATCACTTCATCGACCGCGAAGACGTGGCCAAGTCGCTCCCGCTGCATGAGGTTGACCCCAAGGAGAACTACTACGTGGCCATCTTCATGGTGGGGGCATACCAGGAAACCTTGGGTGACCTGCATAACCTGCTGGGCGATACCAACGTGGTGAGCGTGCATCTGGAAAACGGTCGCCCGGTCTTCACCCAAGAAGAAGAGGGCGACAGCGTGGCCGATGTGCTTTCCTATGTGAAATATGATGCCAAGGATCTGGTGGCTAAGTTCCGCGCCCTGGCGGAGCGTGGCGTGGAAAACGGGCTCATCACTCCCCGTCAGCGTCGAGACGCCCTGGAGGCATACCGCAATGGTCTGAGCGGTTATACGTATTACGAGCTGTAAGTGTTGAAAATGCAGATTTCAGAATGCTGAATGCAGAATTACCAGTGAGCGCGCAGCCTTCCGGCTTCGCGTGGTAATGACAATCACCTGAGGAACCTCAGGTGATTGTGTTTACGGGTGCGGCAGACGCCGCACACAGACTTACCATTCCGCATTTTGGATTCTGCATTGCTTATTGGATATACTGCGTGTGCATGCGCTCGAGGGACATGTTCATCCACAGTATGCCAGCCTGGCATTAACAATCAGATATCAAAAAAGCCTGAGAGCATCTCAGGCTTTTTTCTTACTCTATGCTGCCGGGAGGCAGCATACGAAACATCTATTCTGCATTCCGCATTCTGAAATCAGCATTCCTGTAAGTCACTCATTTTTTATATTGCGCTTGCACAGAACTGTTAGTTGTGGTATAAGCGCCGTCGCAAAAAACCGGGGCTTTATCATTGATATGAAAGATATTCTTCGCAAAATTAATCGCTTTATACCCAAGGGAGTTATTTGTCTGGTTGTAGTATTCGGGCTTTTCTCCTATATTGCATCCCAGATGGGTACACCACAGATGCTCAACACCATCATGAAGACAGCGCATGATTTGCTGCTCAACACGGTGTTCTACCTTATGGCTATTTGCGTGATTACCGGTGCCATCGGTCGGCTTTTTGTGGAGTTTGGTGTGGTAAGCCTGCTAGAAAAGATACTGCGCCCGCTCATGCGCCCGCTGTTCAACCTGCCGGGAGTGGCTTCGCTGGGGGCGGTGCTGACCTTCCTGTCCGATAATCCCGCCATAATTGCCTTGGCTCAGGATAAGCGGTTCAGCTCCTATTTCAAGAAATACCAGTTTATTTCTCTCACCAATTTCGGCACCGCATTTGGTATGGGTCTGCTGGTGATTGTATTTATGGTGGGGCAGGGATTCTATGCAGAGCCGTTTATCGGGTTGTTCGGTGCCTGCTGCGGTTGCATCGTTTCCACCCGCCTCATGCAGCGCTTTATTCTCAAGAAAATGCCGGAGTTTGCCATGGAAGATGCCTGTGAACCCGGCGAACTGGCAGAGGCCAAGGTGGATGAATACACCAAGCCCCTCTTCCAGCGAATTCTGGATTCCCTGCTGGATGGTGGTCGCACCGGTGTGGATGTGGGTATTGCCATTATCCCCGGTGTGCTGATTATTTCCACGCTGGTGATGCTGCTCACCTTTGGCCCGGCAGCCAGCGGCCAGTTTACCGGTGCTGCGTATGAAGGTGTGGAGCTGCTGCCCTGGATTGGCGCCAAATGCAGCATTCTGTTTGAATGGTTATTCGGCTTTCAGGACCCGCACCTCATTGCGTTCCCCATTACTGCGCTTGGTGCAGTGGGCGCAGCCCTTGGGCTTATTCCGAATTTCATCAAAGCCGGCTGGGTAGATGGCAATGCCATAGCCGTGTTTACTGCCATTGGCATGTGTTGGAGCGGCTACCTGAGCACCCACACCGCCATGCTGGACACGCTGGGCTTCCGCCACCTCACCTCCAAAGCTATCTGGGCTCATACCATCGGGGGCATCTGTGCTGCTATCATCGCCCATTGGGCCTATGTGCTCTACACATGCATTCTCTAATAGACGTCACCCTTCTCTAACACATATAACCAATATATATCATGAAAAAACTGATTCCCGTTATTCTGCTGGCTCTGGGTTTGAGTTCCTGTGCTGTTAAGACCGTAAGCCGCAGTGAGCTGCTGACTCCTACGCTGGCTACGGCCATGAACACCAAGGAGCTCACCGACATGAAGTATTACGGCTCTGATACCGAATATGACTACTTTGTGCGTGGTTATAGCCGCTATCGTGTTCGCAAGAGCGAAAACGCCCTCCCGGACAGCGCCCGCTTCAACTTTGACAACTGGAAGACCAGCAAGTTGTATCGCGATTGCCTCAAGGATTCCGTTGGTTCCACCCTGGTAAACAAGCTGCAGGAATTGCTCAGCAAGGCTTCTGCCAACGGCACAGTTGCGCAGACTCTGCCGACCACCACCTCTGCCGCCACTACGCCTGTGACAACCACTCCGGCTACAACCACTCCGGTGCAGCCCTACCAGCCCAAAACGCAGACCGGTAAGGTGATTCAGGGGGTGCTTCAGCAGTACAAGGCTGCCAAGACTGCCCAGCAGCAGTAAAACCTCTGAAATGGTGATTATTTCAAGCCCCGGTTGCTTCTGGCATCCGGGGTTTGTATTTTGTACCGGCCTGGCGGGCTAATAATCAAACCCATCGGGCTGCATAATGTCCTCTGCCGAAATATAGGGAATGAGCATCATGTTCGGGTGGGTAAAATTGGGGGGCAGGTTGTTTTCGGTGATGAGGGTGTGGTCGGCGGGCAGTGGCAGGGCGTAGGGAGCGTGCGCTGTGAGCGCGGCAGAGGGCGCTATTACGATTGTTCTGGCAGCAGCCTCCGTAGCGGCTCGTGCCCAGGCGGCGCGAATGGGAGAGCGATATGCTGCTACATCGCTTCGCAGCGCCGGGGGGAAGAGCAGGCAGATATCCGGCTTGAAATCATGCTGCAAGGCCTCCAGCGCCGCAGGACTGTCCAGCAGCCCGCTTTCCTTATCGAGCATGCCGCCGGCGCAGGCAATCTGCTGCGGCAGGCTTTCTGCAGAAAGCTGGGTGAGCAGCTTCAGCGAGGGGGTAATCAGCGTGCAGTGCAACTCCTTGAGCTGCGATACCAGCACCAGTGCAAGCGTATCGTCGTCCAGGTAAAGACGCATGCCAGGTTCAATGAGGCGCAGAGCTTGTTGTACCAGCTGGCAATCCGGGCGGGCAGCGGCATCGCACCCCACCTGGGGGATAATATATTGTGCACCGCCGTGAACGCGCTTTAAGAGCCCCTGTGCCTGCATATCCACCAAGTCGGTGCGGATGGTTTCATCCGTCACGCCCAGCTCGCGGGCAAGGGCGGCGGAGCGGATGCTGCCGCGTTCCTGCAGAAGCCGTAGGATATAGGCGCGTCTTTCCTGAGCCACATACATAGGGAGAACGGTTGGTTAATGCTGGAAAGTGGAGGCAAACTCATCCAGCTTGCTGGTGAGCAGGGATGCGGCTTCCTGGAATACTGCGGCAATTTCCTTACTCACCTTGCTGCACTGGCCGCAGAGTTCGCCGATGTGGCGGTGAATAATCTGCACGCGGCGGCTGGCCAGATCCACCGGGAAAGATGGCTGCAGGGTCAGCAGTATGGTGGCCAGAATGTAGGAGACTACCCCGGCGTATTTTTTCACAAAGGCCTCCGCTTCCGGATTTCCGGCATTCTCGCGCACCATCAGGTGCTTTTGCACCAGAATGGTCAGGCGCGAGGTTTCCTGGAACAGCGGGTGGTGCATAGCTTTGCGCACGGCCTTGGCGTGGTCTGGCGCCACGAAATCCAGCACATCCCACTCGCGTCCGCCATCGTCCTCCGGCGGCATGTGTGCTTCATCCTCCGCTGCCATCTGGTTCAACAGGTCGGTGCGATCCATCACGTATGCTTCCGACAGCTGCCCATTGATTTCATGGCAGTACTTTGCGCGTATCGTCGGGTGAATTGCCATGTAGGCTTCGGCCCGGTTCAGCCGGGTATCCCACGAGCAGCTGGGGAGCTTTTCTTCGTGAATCAGCTGCAGCGCCGGGCCTTGGAACTTCGCTACATTGTAGGCCACATGGTCGCGCAGTGCCTCCATGTTCAGGAAGGCTTGCGAGTTGGCCTCCTGCCAGCTCATTTCCCACTGGGGCAGGGAGATGTCGTATTCAAAATCTGCCGTTTCAATGAGCAGGCGAGTTTCGCGCTCCACGAAGAGCTCAATGGAAAGCTGGTTGCTCAGGGCGCGGCGGTTGTCCTGCTCCGGTATGCGGCGGGAAAGCGTGATATCCCCCGCCTGTACCGGTCCGTGGGCGTGACTGCGCATGCGCGCCAGCACCGGGTGCTCTTCGCTCTGGTTCTGAGCGGTCTGGCGGTTGGTGAAGCTCACACGGCACCCGGCAATGTCGCGCAGGCAGTTGCCCTCCAGAATAAAATCGATGGGTTCGCCGCCATCAATTCCCCAGAAGGTAAGACGCGTCACCCCGCGCGTGGTGTTATCAATAACACCACGGGTAATCAGAGGGGTGATAAGCGCAAGCATAGGACGAAGACCGGGGGTGGGGAAGATAAATTATTTGCTGCTGGGGGCGGGTAGGCTGGCCGCCAGTGCGGCTACTGCCTCTGGGGCATTCATGAGCTCCACCACGGCATCCCACTTGCCCTGCATCAGCGCTTCGCGCGGTTCTGCGGGCATGCAGAGGGGGAAGCTGGCGGTGGCGCAGCTCAGGGTCATGCTTTCCAGATCAACCGTCCACTGGGTATCCGGAGCGGTGGTGGTGATTTCGATGGCGCGGGCAATGTCCTCGCGGCTGGCGCGAACGCAGGGCAGGCCTATGCCGCTGCTGTTGCCGAAGAAGATTTCGGCGAAGGTTTCAGCTACGATGGCCTGCACGCCGCTGCGCTTGATAGCCTGCGGTGCATGCTCGCGGGAGGAGCCGCAGCCAAAGTTTTCGCCACCCAGAATGATGGTGGCGCCGGCGTGCTGCGGGGCATCAATGGGGTGGTTCTTCGAGCTGCCATCGGTGTGGAAGCGCTCATCGTAGAACATAGTGCCGGCCAGTTCATCGAAGGTGATGCACTTGAGGAAGCGAGCCGGGATGATGCGGTCGGTATCCATATCCGCCCCGACCACGGGAACGGCCTTGCCGCTGATGCTGATAATTTTGGTAAGAGGCATTGTCTGAAAAAAAGGAGGTTATCGGATATCGAATACGTCGCGGGCATCGGCCACGGTGCCGATGATGGCGGCAGCAGCGGCCATGATGGGGCTCATGAGCAGGGTGCGCCCGGTCGGGCTGCCCTGGCGGCCCTTGAAGTTGCGGTTGCTGGTGCTGGCGCAGATCTGGTCGCCCACCAGTTTATCCGGGTTCATGGCCAGGCACATGGAGCACCCGGGCAGACGCCACTCAAAACCGGCATCGCGGAAAATCTGCGCAATGCCTTCCTGTTCGCACTGCAGCGCGGTCATCTGTGAGCCCGGCACAGCCAGCGCCTTGATGCCCGGCTTCACTTTGCGACCCTTCAGATAGGGAGCTACTTCGCGGAAGTCGGTAATGTGCCCATTTGTGCAGGAACCGATGAAGACCACATCCACCGGAAGCCCCTTGATGGGCTGGCCGGGGGCAAGCTTCATGTATTCCAGCGCGGTGGTGTAGGCCTTGCGCCCCTCTGCATCGCGAGCCTGTTCCGGCGCGGGTACCGTGCCGTTGATGCCGATATTCATATCCGGCGAGATGCCCCAGGTAACGGTGGGCTCAATCTCCTCTGCCGGAATGATGACCACATCATCGTAAACGGCATCGGCATCGGAGGCGAAGCTCTTCCAGCGGGCCACCGCGGCATCCCACTCGGCGCCCTTGGGGGCATACGGGCGCCCCTTCAGGTATTCAAAGGTGGTTTCATCCGGGTTGATGTAGCCGCAGCGGGCCGCACCTTCAATGGCCATGTTGCAAAGGGTCAGGCGGCCATCCATATCCATGGCTTCAATGGCGCTGCCGCCGAATTCGTAGGCATAGCCCAGACCACCGTTGGCGCCCAGTTTGCCGATGATGTGCAGCGCTACGTCCTTGGCGGTCACGCCGGGGCGCAGGGTGCCCTCTACGCGTACGTTGCGTACCTTGAGCGGGCTCATGGCCAGAGTCTGGGTGGCCAGCACATCGCGCACCTGCGTGGTGCCAATCCCCATGGCAATGCTGCCCACGGCGCCATGAGTGGCGGTGTGGGAATCGCCACAGACGATGGTCATGCCCGGCTGGGTGATGCCCAGCTCCGGCCCTACCATGTGGACAATGCCCTGGCGGCCGCTGTTCAGGTCAAACAGGCGGATGCCGTTTTCCTGACAGTTGCGGCGCAGCTCGCTGAGCATGGCGGCGGCGCGGGAATCGGCGAAGGGTTCGCACTGGTTATCGGTGGGGATGATGTGGTCCACCGTGGCAAAAAGTCGCTCCGGATGCAGCACGGGCAGTCCCAGCTCGCGCAGCATGGCAAAGGCCTGCGGCGAGGTCACCTCGTGCAGGTACATGGTGGCAATGAAGAGCTGTGTGCGACCATCCGGCAGTGTGCCGACCGTGTGCGCATCCCATACTTTTTGGTAGAGCGTTTTACCCATGTCGGGCAGGATACCACAGGCGCGCGTATGCGTCAAGAGTGCAAGACACGCAGAAATGCCGCTATGACACGCACAAAAACACCCGCGCAGTCTGTGGGCTGCGCGGGTGCGGGAAAAGGGGCTCTTTTCTGAAAAATCAGCTGACGAAATCAACGCCCTGGGCGTCTTTGGTCACCGTGCAGATTTCCACAAGGTTCCAGATGAATACAACCGGGGCAAGGAAGCCGAAGGAGATGAGGGATATCAGCAGCTGGGCAATACCTTTGCCAGTGTAACCGGCGAAGAAGTTGTGGATGCCGAGGGGGCCAAGGAAAATGGCCAGCAGAATGTAGGCGATTCGGGATTTGGGCATATTAGTGTGTGGGTCGAGTTGTTGTTTTTTATTGGGAAAACCCCGCCCCGGGAGTGATTTCGGGGCGGGATGTGAAGTGGGATTTACTCACCCAGTACTTCAGCGCGCTCCTCGAGCAGCTCGGCGCAGGAAGCGTCAATCTTGGCGCGGGAGAATTCGTCGATGGGCAGACCCTCAACGATGCTGTAAGTGCCGTCCGCATTGGTGCGGGTGGGCTGGGAGCAGATGATGCCGGCGGGCAGACCATACTTGGTGCCGTCGGTGTAGGAAGCCACGGAGAACCAGTCGCCCTCGGCGGTGGGGGTGGTCAGATTCTTCACAGTCATCAGGGCGGCGTTGGCTGCGGAGGCAGCGGAGGAAAGGCCGCGGGCCTGGATGATGGCGGCGCCGCGCTGCTGCACGGTCTTGATGAAGTCGGTCTTGAGCCATTCGATGTCGGAAATGACCTCGGTCACGGGCTTGCCACCAATCTTGGCGTTGGTGAAGTCCGGGTACTGGGTGGCGGAGTGGTTGCCCCAGATGGTCATGTTGGTCACCTCGGTCACGTGTACACCGGCCTTGGCAGCCAGCTGGCTCTTGGCGCGGTATTCATCGAGCTGGGTCATGGCGAAGAAGTTTTCCTTGGGCATGCCCGTAGCGTTGTGCAGGGCGATGAGGCAGTTGGTGTTGCAGGGGTTGCCCACCACGAATACGCGGCAGCCGGGGGCGGCGTTTTCGGCAATAGCCTTGCCCTGACCCACGAATACCTTGCCGTTGATGGAGAGTAGGTCCTTGCGCTCCATACCTGCCTTGCGGGGCACGGAACCCACCAGCATGCACCAGTCGGCGTCCTTGAAAGCCACAGCGGGGTCATCGGTTGCCACGATTTCCTTCACCAGCGGGAAAGCGCAGTCCTCGAGTTCCATCACCACACCCTGGAGCTTCTCCAGACAGGGGGTGATTTCAAGAAGTTTCAGAATCACGGGCTGATCAGCACCCAGCATCTCACCAGCTGCAATGCGGAACAGAAGGGAATAGGAAATGTTGCCGGCGGCGCCGGTCACGGTCACAGTTACGGGTTTCTTCATAACGCGAGACATTGTATGCGATATGCCGTGAGAGTCAATCCTAAAGTGTTAAATTGTCACTTGCCGGCATGAAATTGACGCTAAATGTACACTCCGTGCCTCCCGTCCTGGCGCGGATCGCTAGTCGCAGCTGGCAGGGCAGAATTGCCACTACCCGCAGATACTGCCATCGGGGATGAGTTCGAGCAGCACCAGATTATTGCTGTCCAGAGTGCTGAGAATTTCGAAATCGGCATCGCTGCGGATGGCGTAGTACTCCGCCCCCCAGAGCCGCGCAATTTCCTCCATGCGGAAGGGCTGGGGCTGCACCAGCAGGCGTTCCAGCTCCGGGTCGCCTGCGGTTTCATGAAGCGAGGCGGCGGCACCATCATTGTTGAGCACGGCAATAATGCGCAGCCCGGGAGTGAGCTGGGGAATGATTGCCGTGGCGTTGATATCGCGCAGCAGGGTGAGGTCGCCCACCAGACAGCAGGCCATGGAGGCATCGGCTGCATTGCCCAGGAAGGTGCTCAGCACGCCATCTGCCCCGGTGCTGTGCAGATCGCGCAGATAGCGGGTGCTTACCTGGTTCTGGGCGTAGCGGTTCCAGAGGCGTACAGAGGTGGCGCTGCCCACGCAGACAACATCTGCCAGGCAGGCATGCTGGGAGAAAGCGCGCACCATGGCTTCGGCAGATTCCGGGTAGCCCAGCAGCAGTTCCTCCATGCGGTTGCCGATGCGGCGGCTGCGGTTGAGAAGGCGCTCGGTGTCGCCCACGTGGGGGACATCGCCCAGCGCCTTCATAATCTGCTCCAGTTCGCCTTCTACCACATTGCTCTTGCGGTTCAACCCGGAGAATCCGGTGCGGGTCATGGAATACACCTCGGTCTGCGGCAGGTTTTCGAGCGCTTTCCAGAACGGCCCGGTGGGGACTTCGCCCACGCGCAGAACGTGGCGCGGCGGGTACTGCATGAGCAGTTCATCCCCCTCGTGCAGCAGGTAGGCATCCAGTTCCTCTCGCAGACCACTGCTGGCTTCTGCCAGCACCGGCACCCGCAGCGTTCTGGCCAGCCAGAGCACCGGTTCGTGTTCGTCCGGGTCGAGCGCGCCGATGAGGAGCACCAGCCCCTCCATGGAGCGGAAGCGCAGCATCTGCGAAACCGCGACCAGCGAGCCGCGGAAGCGCGGTGCGGGCGGTGCATCATTTATCTCAACCGTGCTGAAATCCGAATAGGGCGGTTCGGCTGCGGCATCCAGACGCACATGCAGGTGCAGCGGGAATCCCTCGCTGAGTTCCTCTACCAGATTGGGTAAATCCGAAACCGGGCAGGGCAGGTTCATTTCCACCGTGGGGGCATACATGCCGAAAAGCGCTTCCTGTTCTACGCAATGCGGGGCACCGGTGCCGCCACAGCTGCTCTGGCTGTCCATGGTGATGACCACCAGCGGGCGGCGGTGGTAGTAGGCGTCGATGACGGCCGGGGTCATGGCGGCGGCAGAGGAACCGCTGCCGGCAACCACGGCCACGGGGCGCCCGGTTGCCTGCACGCGCCCCAGCGCAAAGAAGGCGGCGGAGCGGTCATCGGCCACGCTCCAGCGGTGAACCACCGGACAATCGGCCAGCGCCCGGTAAAGCGGTGCGTTCAGTTCACCGGGGCAGCAGACCCATTCGGCCACACCGGCCATGGCAGAGCAGGATATGAGAGAAAACATGGTAGAGCGGGGGTGGTGCGTTATTGGGGAAGGGGAATCTGAGTGCCCATGTGGCGCGGTTCGGTGCCGATGAGTAAATCAAACACCATGGCCACGCGGGCGGCGCGCTCCCGCAGGAACTGGCGCAGCCAGGTCGGACGGTTAATGGGAATCAGGGGGGCGTTGAACCCCTCGGCATCAATGCCAAGACCACGTGCCGTGGCTACGGCTCGCTTCACATGGTATGATTGGCTGATGATGGTGATTTTTTTCGCGTTGAAGATGCGTTTGGCGCGCACCACAGAATCGAAAGTGCGCAGCCCGGCGTAATCGCACACGATTTTTTCTGCCGGCACCCCCAGTTTCACCAGCGCTTCCTTCATATCGCGCGGTTCGTTGTAGTATTTTTCACGGTTATCACCGGAAACGATGATGCATCGCAGTTTTCCTGCTTTCCAGAGCTCGGCTGCGGCCTGCATGCGACCGGTGAAATAGAAATTGGCACGGTTGCGGCTCAGTTTCTTGCTGCATCCCAGCACCAGACCCACATCCCCCTGGCGGCAATCGGCTGCCTGGGCGTGGCAGCGGTCATTGGCCACGCTGTTGGTGTACACCTCCGCTGCCAGAATGATGATGAGCACCGACAAGAGCACAAAGCTCCCCGTCTTGAGGATGAATAGCAGCGCTTTCAGGGCTTTTCGCATGGGCTTAGTTGACGCCGAACACCTGAATGCGGGTGGTGAGCTCGTGGGTTTCGCCGCAGCGCAGCATGATGTTTTCGGCGGGTACTACCGTGGTTTCCACGGCCAGGAAGCCGCGTTCGTTGCCCTCGCCCAGGTCGCCCATGCCGGCGGCCAGTGCTGCACCGGGGTTCCACACCACGGCCGAGCCGCTGCCTGCGCGGCAAATGCGGATGCTGCGCTCCCAGGCGGGGTCGTGAATGGTGATTTCGGCGTTCTCCGGCACCGGGTGGTAAATGCGGTCAATATGCCCCAGGGGAATGAGCGGGTCTTCCGGGTGGGGAATGGCATCATTGGCAAATTCTGTGAAGGCAAGTTCTTCCAGACCGGTTACGGCTACCTGTTCGTAATCGCTCACGGCAAAATAGGTGTGCATGGCGGCAGAATAGGGCATGGCGCGCGGCACATCCAGCGTAATCAGGCTCATGGTCAGTTCATTGCCGATTTCCATGGCCAGAGCGGCACTCGGCAGCATATCGTGCGCCGGTGGCAGCGCCAGCAGCAGGTTCACACGGCCGTCCTCGCCCTCATCGCAGCGCCCTACCTGCCAGGTGGAAATGCGCGCTACTCCGTGTGCCGGTTGTGAGGCGTCCTCCGTGTTTTTGCCGAACCACGGCCAGCAGAGCGGAATGCCGCCGCGCAGGGCCTTGCCTTTTTTGAACACAGCCTTGGGGCTCATGTAGATAACCGGTTTGTGCCCAGCGGGAGCCCAGCTGAGCACATGCCCGCCGTACAGAGAAATTTCTGCCGTGCAGAGCTGCGTTTCAATCTTCAGAATCGGAAAATCTTCGCCGTAGGGATATACTGTTGTGACCATGGTGTTTAAGTGCGCGCCGAAGTGTAGCAAAATAGACTTGCTCATGCAAGTCTATTATCTCGCTCGCTATCGGAGGCTGGCGAAATCGCTTCCCGGGGAAAAGAAAGCCCGCCGGGTGAGGCGGGCTTTCGTGGGGCGTTAGAAATTATCTGCTTCGTTGAGCTGGCCGGGGGCCGGCGCAGCGGGCGTATTGGCCGGTGCCGGGGTGGCTGGCACCAGCTCCGGGAGCACCGGTTCCTTATCGCCGGGCTGCACCACGGGATTGTTGTTGTGCTCTATGATGGTGTCATTCTCCTTGTCATTGCTAGCCTCCTGCTTGGCCTGTTCCTCGCTGACCGGTGCCGGGGCGGGAGCGGCAGAGACCGCCGGCTGAGCCAGCGGCTGGCGGGTTTCGGGGTCAACCTCCACACCGTTGATGGTCATGCGGGTCTTGATTTGCCCCGTGGCCGGGTCGTATTCGCGGCTTGTCTGCACGGTCTGCATCTGGCCGTTAGCATCGGTGGTCATGGAGAAACTGCGGCTGCTCATCTGGAACTGCACGCCATTCTGCTGCGGTGCTGCACCGGGAATCGGCAGCGGGGCGGGGGTATCAGAAGGAGTCTGGGGTGAGGCAACCGGGGCGGCGGGAACCTGCGTGTTGCGGCGGGCCATGCGGGCGCAGACTCGGATGGATTCGCCTGCCTGCTCATGCATTAGGTAGAGGTGGTCGACGCGCATCACGACATTTTCGCCGGGCTGCATGGTGGCAATAACATCCACATATTCGGCAGGCTGGCCGGGCAGTTCCTTGTTCATGGCAATGGTGAACTGCATACCGGGCTGCAGGCGCCCATCTGCAAAGCGGTTCATGCGGTGGTAGGACAGGCTGTCTGTTACCTGGAATACCGCTACCTGCACCGTGGTGGGTGTGGTCTGGTCAACGCTCTGCACGGTGAGGTCGCGCAGGCCTACAAATGTGGCAAGCACCGTATTGGAGGCCATCATATCGCAGTTGCCGTTCATGCCGATAGCGCCGAATCCCGGCATGCCGAGGGAGATATCAGCCTGGAGTACAGGTGTGCTCATGGCCAGAGCCATGACCGTTGTAAGGAGTGTTATTCTGCTCATGATTAACTAAGTTGACACTATAGATACGTGTTGTGTTCAATATTTCTATCAGATATCCCGCAAATAGAGCTGGTTACCCACCAGTTGGACACGCGGGGCATCATCGTCCGTAAAGAGTTTTCCGGTGCCGAGCCCCTGCATGCAGCCGGGGGCGGTGGTGGCGCACCACTCGGCCAGGGCGGTCAGCCCTACCTGGCTTTCCAGGGCAGAGTTCACCCACCAGCGGATGCCGCGTTGCTCTGCCTGCTGCGCCCAGTCCCGGGCGGCCAGCAGCCCGCCGTGCAGACTGGGCTTGATGACAATGGCCTGCGGCTGTACCTGGTCCAGCAGGGGCTGCGGGTGCTGGCCAATCAACTCTTCGTCCAGCGCAATGGGCAGCGGACTGCGGCGGCATAGCTGAGCCAGGATGTCCCATTGGCCGGGGCGAATGGGCTGCTCAATGCAGCTTACCCCGGCTGCGGCCAGTGCATCCAGTTTCTGCAGGGCTTCCTGGGGGTGAAAGGCGCCGTTGGCATCCACGCGCAATTCTGCCTGCGGAAAGGCAGAGTGGACCTGGCGCAGCAACTCTGCTTCTTGGGCAAAGGGAAGTGCTCCCACCTTCATTTTCAGACAGGTGAAACCGCGGTCTATACCCGCTTGCATGGCGGCGAGCATGGCCTCGGCGCTGTCCATCCAGATAAGGTGGTGAATCGGTATGCCTGCTTCTCCGCGCGAAAAGGGCGTATCCCAGCGCGGTTTGCCGGGGTGCAGGGCTTCCAGCAGCGCACATTCCAACCCGAACTGAATGGGGGAGGGTGCCGCTATACCCGCCAGTCCCTGGTTCTGCTCCACCCGGCGGCACCAGTAGTCCAGTTCATCGGGGGTGGGCTCGGGCAGCAGACCGGGCATCGTGCAGCATTCGCCTTGCCCGCAGTCATTGGCGGTGATGATGAAGGTGTGGCGCTCGGTCAGCGCGCCGCGCGAGGTGGCCGCTGGCTTTCTGAAATGCAGCACACGCTTGTGCCACCGCAGGTGCAACGGCTGCGGGAAATGCAGAAGCGGTGTTGCATCGGGGGGGGGCATCAGGGTAGTTTCGGGTATTTCGAGTAATCCGGCTTGCGCTTTTCCAGGAAGGCCCGGGAGCCTTCATGCGCTTCGTCGCACATGTAGAAAAGCATGGTGGCATCTCCCGCCAGTTCCTGAATACCCGCCTGGCCATCCAGCTCGGCATTCAGTCCGGCCTTGATGAGTCGCAGCGCAATCGGGGAGTGCTGCATCATTTCCTCGGCCCACTGCACGTATTCGTCCTCCAGTTGTTCCAGGGGGACCACCTTGTTCACCAGCCCCATTTCCAGTGCTTCCTGCGCGTTGTACTTGCGGCAGAGGAACCAGATTTCGCGCGTCTTTTTCTGGCCGATGCAGCGCGCCATGTACGATGATCCGAATCCGGCATCGAAACTGCCCACACGCGGGCCGGTCTGGCCGAAAATCGCATTTTCCGAGGCAATGGAGAGGTCGCACACGACATGCAGCACATGCCCGCCGCCGATGGCAAAACCATTCACCGCAGCAATCACCGGCTTGGGCAGCGAGCGGATTTGCTTCTGCACATCCAGCACGGAGAGACGGGGTACACCTTCGGTGTCTACATAGCCGCCGCGGCCCTTCACATTCATATCGCCGCCGGCGCAGAAAGCGGTATCGCCCGCGCCGGTGAGGACGACCACGGAAATATCCTGCATTTCGCGGCAGAGGCGCAGCGCATCGCTCATTTCTGCCGTCGTGAGCGGGGTGAAAGCGTTGCGGTAGCGCTCGCGGTTGATGGTGATGCGGGCAATGCCGTTGTACTGCTCAAAAATGATGTCCTTATATTCCTTGATAGGAGTCCACTCGCGTTTCATAATCAATTATTCTTGTAAAAATCTTTTAAAATGGCGGCGTCGAGCTCGGTTTCGGTGTAAGCCTCTACCAGCACCGGCTGCGGGTCGGGAGAAAGCAGCGCTTCCAGTGCCGGTGGCCACCAATCTGTATCAATGACCTGCTTCCATGTAAAGTTGGAGCCGCACCAGCCGATGATGCTTTCCCTATGCGGAGCACGGATGGCGGCGCTGTCCGGCATGCCGGGCAGTGTGCCGAAAATGCCGCCCTCCTGGTTGTTGAGCAGGAGAATACGCAGGTTCGGGCATTGCTGTGCTTGCAGCAGACCGTTCAAATCGTAGAAAATGCTCAGGTCTCCGATGATGAGGTAATGCTGCCGCTCTGGCTCAGCCATGGCATAACCGGCGGCGGTGGAAACGCTGCCTTCTATGCCGTTTACACCACGGTTGCAGAGTACCTTCCGGACACCTGCAGGCAGGGGGAAAATCTGCGCATAGCGCACGGCTGAGCTGTTGCCCAGGTGCAGTACACTGCCCTCTGGCAGATTGGCTATCAGGTCACCCACGCATTTCATGCCACTCCATTCGTGCTCCGGCAGGGCTGCCGGTTCTGCCTGCCAGCGGGCGCGGTATTCCTCATCTCCCTCCTCGGCAAAGGCATTCAGCAAATCCCAGAATTCATCGGCGTCACCTTCCAGCACGCGCGTGAGCGCGCAGAATGAATCCACCACTTCGCCATCGGCAGAGATATGCCAGTGCGCCTTGGGCGGGTGGGTGCGCAGCAGTCTCTTGAGCCGCTTGGAAATCACATCTCCCCCGCAGGTGATGAGCAGATCCGGACTCCAGTCGGCTGCCGGATTTGCTCCCAGCAGGGTATCCGGGCGGCAGCAATCGGCAAAGGGGGCATTGGCAATGTGTTCGCCCACTACGGCAAATTGTTTTTCTGCCGCCAGTTTCGCGAGCAGAGGACTCGGCATTTCCTGCTGCCCCAGCAGAATCAGACGTCGCGGCAGGGCTGCGGCTTCCTCCAGCAGCGCTTCTTCTTCATCCGCATTCATGCGGGCGGCTTCGGTGCGCTGAATAACGCGCACCGGCGGCAGCTTTGCTTCCACCATGCCGAAAAACGGCTCGGTGAGCGGCAGGTTCAGGTGCACCGGGCCACCGCTGCGGTGGCGCAGCTCCAGCAACGCCTCGTTGATGAGGCGGTTGGCGTGCCAGGTGTCATCCTCCGGCACCTGGGCAGAGTACCGCACCAGGTTGCCGAACACGCCAGGCTGGGGCAGGGTCTGCCCATCGTTCTGCCCAATCCAGGCTGCCGGGCGGTCGGCCGAGATGACGAGCAACGGCGTTTTGCGGTAAAAGGCTTCTGCCACCGCCGGGTGCAGATTCAGCACCGCGCTGCCGGAGGTCACGATCACGGCTACCGGCGCCTGCGCCTGCTGCGCCCAGCCCAGCGCCACAAAACCGGCGCTGCGCTCATCGGTCACGCTGCGGCATTCCACCCCCGGCAGGTCTGCCAATGTGGCCACAATGGGCGAATTGCGGCTGCCAGGACACAGCACCGCCCTTGTCACCCCGTGCGCCAGCATCAGCGCTGCCAGCTCCTGAACCACCGCTTTCTCACTTATCATGCCGCTATTCTAACACACCCACCCCGGCGGCTCAAGACCGGATATTGAGATTAGAGAGTCAGCTCATCAGTGACAATGTGCTCGTGGTAGAACGGGAAGTGGAAGCTCTCGAAATCCACCCCCAGTTCGCCCCACCAGGCGCGCATGCGGGCAGGTGGAAAAATTTCGTCCTTAGTGGCAATGTAGGCGCGGTCCCAGCTGAGGTGGGGCTGCTCGGGCAGCGTCTGGCAGGCGAGTGCCAGAAAATCCAGCTCATCCACCTGCTGCTGGGCGCTGGGCTCGGCAAAGGGACCGGCGGGGGCGTAGCGCTCCGGGGCTGTTTCGTCCTTGTACGGATTGCCGCCAGAGGCCGCAACTGAGCGGATAGTGCGCTGCAGCACTTTGAGCCGCAGCCCATATTGCGGGCTGGCGGGGTAGGGGGTGCCATTGATGGCTACCGCCCGGTGCAGCGGCAGTTCCTGGCAGCTCTGCTCGGCCACCCACACCCCGAATGACCAGGCAAAGAGGTAGATGCGCTCGTAGCGGGCAAAATCCTCCACCCGCAGCGGGCAGAGCTGGCGGTGGTCGTAGCAGCAGAGCACATCATACCCCGCAGGGAAGGAAAGCTGATGCACCGCATTGGGCGTGGCCCCCCAGCCCAGCAAGAAGAGGGCAAGCCTTTGGTTTCCGGAGTCCTGAATGAGCCAGTCTTGTTTCATGGTATGATACGCGTCAAGGAAGAGAACTGGTGATTTTGAATGTAGAAAGTAGAATGTTGAATGTGGAAGTTCCCCGCGCCTCTGGCACGGTTGATTCTATACCTTCTTGCGTGCCCAGCGAAGCCCGAAGAGCATCTTGCGCAGAATCAGATATTCCACCAGCATATCACAGGCTATCAGCATCCAGATGCCCACCAGCGAAAGCGTTTCCGGCCACAGCCAGTGCCACACCAGCAGGCAGAGCACGCGGAAAAAGCCCATGCAGCCGTACGATACCCACATCACGCGCCGGGTGTCGCCTGCCCCGCGCAGACACATCTTGCAGATAAGCATGGCGGCGTAGAAGGGCTCGATAATCAGGAATGCCTGTACCACCGGCCGGGTCACGGCGCTGAGCTCCGGCGATCCCGCTGCAAAGATGTCCACGAAAATATCCGGCCACAGGGCAAAGACCACACCCATGCAACCCATGAACAACACGCTGTACAGAATGCATTTGCGCGCGGTTTCCAGCGCCAGACGCACACTTTGTGCCCCCAGGTACTGCCCCACCAGGGTGGCTCCCGCCATGCCGATGGCGAAGCCGGGCAGGAAGCTCAGCGATTCGATGCGGATGGCAATGTTGTGCGCTCCCACGGCGGCATCTCCCAGCGAGGAGATGATGCGGAGCACATAAATCTGAATCACCCAGATGCCGCCTACTTCAATGGCCTGCGGCACGCCGATGCAGAGGATGCGGTACATCATGCCCCAGTCCAGGCGCAGGCTTTTGCGCTCCAGGTACAGCGGCGGGGCATAGGTGGGGCCCTGCGCAGCGCAGTAGTCATCCAGTGCCTGCCCATTCAGCTCGTGGCTCATGTGCAGGGTGCGCTTGAAGAGGATGCCCAGCAGCACTGCGGCTGCTGCTGCCATGCCGCCTATCATACCCAGCGCCAGACCTTCCACAAACATGCCGCAGACCTGCACCAGGAACAAGCTGAAAAGGATGTTGAGGCCATCCACCACCAGCATGATGATGAACGGGGTGCGCGTGTCGCCCGAGCCGCGCAGCGCCGCATTCAGCGCAAACACCACGCCGGAGAATATGGCCACCCAGCACCCAGTGTACATGTAGCGCAGGGCTACCTCGCGCGCATATTCGCTCAGATTCAGCACCTCTGAAACCAGAAAATCTGCCGTACCGTACATCAGCAGGGCTGAAAGAATGCCCGCCAGCAGCCCCAGCACCGCAGCCTGGTTCGCTGCGTAGTTCGCATCGGCATATTTTCGGGCGCCGGTCATGCGGCTTACAATGGCGGTGGCTCCCATGCCCACCGCGCCTTGCATCACAAAGCCCAGCCACATCACGAACGAGGTCACGCCGATGCCCGAGGCAATCTGCGCCGTCTTTTCGCCGTGGTCACCCATGTGGGTGGCCAGCACCAGCGAGGTGGAAGCGCAGATAAAGCTCATCACCTGCTCCAGCAGCGGCCAGAGCGCAATGGACACTATCTGGCGCGGCAATGTCATGCCTGCCAGTTTTCCACCCAACTGACCCTTGGCCAGGGCTACGCGGATTTTGCCCTCTCTGCCGTCACCTGCACTCATGGCTGAGGGTATTGTAGCATGCTGAAAGACCTTTGAACAGTAAAAACAATGTTTTTCTACATTCTCCGTTCCAGCAGGGGGCTTACTCTGAGGCTGGGGCAGATGTCGGCAGTCGGCGGCTCTGGTGAATATTGGCACCAATGATGCCCAGCCCTGCGAGGGCCAGAATGAAGGTGCCGCTGGTGTGCAGCGGTTGTTCCAGGTCCATTTCACGCGGGGTTTCCGGCTGGTAGATGATGCGTACTGTATCGCCGGGATTCAGTCCTGCGCCTGCGTCGGTTGTCATTTCAATGAGTTGTTCCTGACCGGCAGTATCGGTGAATTTCACTACCGGATAGTAGGTGGTGCGGCCTTTTTCAGGTGGTGACGGAATCCGACAATCATTATGGCGACTCCGCCAAGGCAGAAAACGCCACCTCCACCCATGATTATCTTCAGCGCGAGCATCTGCCTGGGGGGCATGATTTCCAGTTGCAGCGGATTTTCTTTCAGGTAGCAGATTTCGACCCGTTCTCCGCGTTTCTTGTCGTAGCTCTGCGGAGATTCGATTCGCTGGTGAATCCCCTGGGTGTCTGTAAAACTGAGTACCGGGTAATAACTGCTAAGTTTGCCGTTCTTGCATTTCTGCACATCTACCACGGTGGCTTCTGTCCGGACTCCGTGGTCCAGGATATGCTGGCGTCTGGCATGGATACCGTGCATGATGTAGATGGTCACCATGCCCACAAGCACGAAAAGCAGCCCAGGCATGCTGCCTTTCAGAATGCACAGGAACAGGGTAGGTAGGAAGTGTTTCATGGTACTAACCGTATAATAATCAACATGAGGTGGTTGGTCAAGTTTCATGGTAACAAAAAAGACACACCGTGAAGGTGTAGCGATGCGGGGAGATAGAGCGTTAGTTGCACCCCTTGAAGGGGTGCAAAGAACCCGCGTCCGCCCCCTCGCCCCCTGCTGGCGCAAGGGGTAAACTCGCCAGAGGTGTCTGGCGAGCTCGGGGCTGAGAAGCCCACCGGGCTTCTCAGCCTCATCCGTGCAGCCGGATGAATCCGGGTCACTTGACGAGGTTGCGGGTGTGAGAGACCCGGCGCGTAGTAACAAAAAAAGACACACCGTGAAGGTGTGTCTTTTTTTTGTTAAACGAAGCGGACGGGGCTCGAACCCGCGACCTCAGCCGTGACAGGGCTGCGCTCTAACCAAACTGAGCTACCGCTCCGTCGGATTCACCGCTTTGCAGCGGGAACGGGGCGGATTATACAGATGCACCCGCACCAATGCAAGCTTTTTTTGAGAAAATTCTTGCATGCGGGTGCTAAAATGCTAGAATAAGGGTGAAAAAATTGACGAAAGACGATGAAACGTAAGGATGTTGAGCTGATGCAGGCGGCTGGGTTGATATCTGCCGAGCAGGCGGTGGCGATTGCTGAGCATTTTCATTTGAATGCCAGCCGTGGGCACCAGTATGTGGTGCGCATTATGGCTGGATTGGCCGGGGCGTTGATTCTGGGCGGCATTGTAATGCTGATATCGGCGAATTGGGAGCTGATTCCGAATGCGGTGAAGATGTCGGTGGCGATGCTGCTGCTGCTGGGGGCCTGGCTGGTGTGGCTGCGCATGCGGGTGAATCATCCCTATGTGGCAGAGGTTTTTGCGTTGATTGGCGGCGGTATGTGGTTGGGTTGCATTGCGCTGTATGGGCAGATCTTCCAGTTGCAGAATCCGTTTGCCGAGGGGTGTCTGCTGTTTTTCCTGGGGGTGGTTGCGATTCCGTTTATTGTGCGTTCGCAGGTGCTGATGCTGTTGGTGGCGGTGACGAGCTGCGTGCTGCTGGTCTCGCTGGCTGATAACCGGGAAACGTGGTTGAGTCTGGCGCCCTGGTTGCATGATGATTCGGCTCTGGTGGCGGCCATGGGGCTGGTGTTTATGCTGTGGTGGGTGCTGGCAGAGCGCTGGCGTGGGGCAAAGGGATTTTACCGCTATTATGCGTGGCTGAGCATTCCCGCGTTGCTCAGTTATCTCTGGATGGTGCAGGTGCCGCTGTTTTACCATGGGGTAAACTCGGTCGAGAAGGGCGCGGTGGTGCCCTCGCTGCTGGTGGCGATTCCTGTGCTGCTGGCGGTGGCGCGTCCTCGGGCATACGAGTGGCAGCACTGGTGGATTGTGGTGCTGCTGTTCTCGCTTCCTTTGCCTATGGGTTATTGGTGCGAGGCGGAGCTGCTGGGAGTTTTGTGCGGCTTTGGCATAGGTGCCGGGCTGATGTATGTGGGTTCATGCGTGAAGCGGCTGGCCTGGGTGAACTATGGTGCGATGGTGGTGCTGCTTGCGGGCTTTGCCTTGATTGGAAATGTGCTGGATTCGCTTTCCGGGTCCGGTCTGGTACTGATTTTTGCCGGTCTGATGATGCTGGGGCTGGTGTGGTTGCTGGAGAAGCAGCGCCGTGTGCTGGCAAAATCGATTAAGGGGGATAAATAAAAATTTTGCTGACTATATGAAGAGCGATAAACGTTTGATTCTGTTGTTTGCGGTGGTGGCGGCCCAGCTGCTCTGGCTGGCGTGGAACTATGTGGACCGCACGCGCGAGCTGGCGAATGCGCCGGGGTTGCTGATTGACTGCACGGATTATGACCCGCGGGATTTGTTCCGCGGGGATTATGTGAGCCTGTCTGTTACGCAATCTGTGCCGCTGGATAAGGCGGGCAGATCCATTCATTGGGATGCCGATTTCTGCAAGCGGGTGAACACTCACTATGAGTGGGATTCTGATAAGAAAGAGCACAAGGAGCACCCGGTGGTGAATCCTCTGCCGGAGCGCGCGCCGCAGATGCCGGATTCCCTGGCGCTGCAGGATGTCCGCGATACTCCGGTGGCGGTGTTCTGGCGCAAGGATACCGAGGGAATTTACCATGTGGCTCGTTTTGAGAAGTCGGGTTCCGCAGCCGATGCTGCGGCGGCAGATGAAACACGCTGCAATATGTGGATGAGTGTGCGCTACTACACTTGTAAGCAGGAGGACGGTCAGTTTCAAGTCGATATCTCGGTGAGGCTCTCGTTCTTTTCCCAGACCTGGAAGAACCTTCGCTTTTATGTGGAGGAGGGAACGGGCGATTTGCACCGCATCTGGACATATGAACTGGATGAAAAATGGGACAAATTCCCCGCAGACCGCATTCGCCGCACGGTAGATGTGGCTATCCGCGAGAAAGCCGCCCCCGTGCCGCGCATGCTGTATCTCAACGGCGTGCCCTATCCCGAGGCGGTGGAACAGATTCGCAACCGCACCTTCAAGTGGCTGGATGCCCCGGTGGAGACGAATGCCCGATAATGCCGGGTGGATTATGCTTCGAAGCGCGGGACTTTAGTCCCGCCTAAAGAAACTCTCGTGGCGCAGTGGCGGGCAGGGCGTACATAAAGCGTGCGCCGTAGAATTTATTGGTCACGCGGGAGTCCAGGATGGTGACGATGCCGGTATCGGTCCTGGAGCGGATGAGACGGCCGATACCCTGGCGGAATTTGAGCACGGCTTCGGGGAGGGAGTAGTCGCGGAAGGCATTGCCGCCGCGCGCGGTGATGTCTTCGATGCGCGCTTCCACCAGTGGGTTGCCGGGGGATTCAAAGGGTATTTTGGTGACGATGACGTTGGAGAGCGCCTCTCCGGGTACGTCTACGCCGGTCCAGAAACTATCGGTGCCGAAGAGGACGCTGCCGATGTTTTCGCGGAAGCTGTGTACCATCTGGCTGCGGTTCAGCTCATCGCCCTGCACCAGGAGTGGCCACCCGCGCTCCTGGCAGAAGGGGCGCAGGCGCACTGCCATGACCCGCATCAGGTTGTAGCTGGTGAAGAGCACAAAGGCACGGCCTTGCGATTCATCCAGCGAACGCATAATCCAATCTGCCAGGGCTGGCTGGTATTCCTCATCCTCGCTGGCGGGCGGGGGCGGGGGCATGCTGCGCGCTACCATAATGCGCATCTGCTTCTCAAAATCGAAGGGACTGCCGATTTGCAGCGGACGCGCGCTTTCGGCGCCAACACGCCCGGCAAAGTAGCCCATGCCGCGCTCGCCGGTGGAGAGGGTTGCGCTGGTGCAGATGCAGCTGCGCCCTGCTTCGAAGAGTTTCTCGCGCAGCACGGGAGCCACGTTGATGAGCGCGCCGCGCATGGTGGTGTACTGGCCATCCAGCCCGTGGCTTTCCACCCAGTAGACGGTGGTGGCGGCATTGGTGAGCTTCACCATTTCGGTGGCGGCTTCATCGTAGGCCAGAATGCGGGCTGCGGTGTCCAGTAACTCGGCTTTGGTGAGGTCATTTTCCTCCATGGCGGCCATGTCCTTGATTTCGGCAAAGAGCTGGCGCAGCACCGGGGAGAGCAGGTTCTCTGTCCATTCCGGCTGACGCAGACGCACGGTGCCATGGTGGGCTTCCAGCTGGCAATCTGCCCGCGCGGCGGTAAAGAATTCACCTACGGCAGCCTGGGCTTCCTCGATGAGCTGCAGCACGGTGGGCGAGGCGTTGTGCCGCAGACTGCCTTTGTGCGTCACCGGGTTATAGAGGCGCAGCAGCTCGTATTTCATTTCCGATTCGCTCAGCGAGAGCCCCAGCTGGTTTGCAGCCACATTTTCGATGGTGTGGGCTTCGTCCAGAATGATGAAATCGTTGGGGAAAATGAAGCCGGGCGGCCCCTCCGGCTCCACTGCCATCATTTCATCTGCCAGGGAGAGCAGCCCGAAAAAAAGCGTGTGGTTGAGCACCACTACCTGGGCATCCTGCACGCGTCGGCGGGCGGCCTGGTAGGGGCAGTCATACCCGCAGTTGCGCGGGGTGCAGACGTGGTTTTCGCTGCATACCTGCGCCCAGACCTTCGGGGAGATGTTGAGCTCGTGCGGCAGCTCTGCCAGCGAGCCCTCGCCGCAGTCTTTGGACCACGCGAGCAAATCGTAAAGCTGCTTGGTCTCTGCTTGGTTGAAAAGGTCATCTGCCTGTTCCATGGCACGGCGCAGGCGGGTGCGGCAAAGGTAGTTGGCGCGGCCCTTGAGCAGGGCGGCATCGAAATGGCAGTTGAGCGCCTTGGCTACGGTGGGTATGTCTTTGTGGAAGAGCTGCTCCTGCAGGTTGATGGTGTGCGTGGAAATGACAGCCTTGCGCCCGTTATCCAGCGCAAATCGTATGGCCGGGATCAGGTAGGCAAGCGATTTGCCTACACCTGTGCCTGCTTCTGCCAGCAGGGCGCTTTCTGCTTCCAGCGTTTCTGCCACCGCCACCGCCATCTGCTGCTGCTCCGGGCGGAATTCAAATCCGCGCGCGTGCGATAGCAGGCCGGTTTCAGAAAAATCAAGCAGGGTCTGTTCGCTCAGCAGGCCCATAGGCGGGTGGTCGGGAAATCAGCGCAGCACGCGGTCACCAGTGCCGGGTACATCAAGATGCAGCGGCAAATCCGGGAAGAAGGAACGCAGCATGTTGGCGTTGGTATTGCCGTCGATGAAGTACCATTTGTTCGGTTCGGTACCGCGGGGCATGCTCCTGTCGATGATGACTTCATCGCGCACGGCATAGATGAAGCTGCGACGCTCCATGCGGTTACGGCGTCCATTTGCCCCGGGAACACTTATGACCAGGGTGGTGGGAAGTATCACAATGCGGCTCCGTTCTTTGGTGTTGCCAATGCTTTCTGCACGCACTCGGCCTTTTGTGTCTTTGCGGACCTGGCTTACCGCTGCCATGGGGGGAGTGACCATATATTCACCTGTGGCGGTTCCCACGGTGTAGCTTTCTATCTGCAGTCCACTCTTTTTCATTTCTTCACCCATGCGGGCATAGCGGGCACGCAGTGCTTTTTCATTGGCTCTCATGCGGGCGAGCGCCTGGGCGTCTGCTTCTCGCTCCAGTCCCAGGATGCGGCGGGCGCTGGAGGCTTCGCTCGCCTTATTGCGAGAGGACAAGGTATCGGCATAGGTGCGGCGCAGCGGGGGATACATGGAATCCACGGCCCAGCGCATATCGCAGTTGCGCACGGCTGCTCCATATTGCTGGGCTGCGGCGCGGGCAGATTCTGCAGCTTCACTGGCAGCCTGAGCCATTCCACCCAGCACTATCATTGTAATGGCGATAAGGGAAAACTTCTTCATGTTTCACATGGTATCACACTCCCCCATGCCGCTGCAAGCCGGAATGCTGTTCTAAATGACAGCTTCTCCTGGCGCGGTTGATAATAGCAGATTATCAATGATGCGTGGTGGAATAATCAGGCCCATTAGCTCGGCAAACAGGGGGATTGGGCGGTTTTGCTCTGATTTCTTAATTATGCCAACGCGTCAATGATGTGTGATGCCTTCTGCGGAAGTCGTTGAATGTAGTTACAATGAGTCGGCTGCGGCTTCCAGTTTTTTTGCGGAGGCCCGGCCCTTGGCAGCGAGCGCAGGCGCAAAGAGGGAGAGCCGGAACTCGGCCACCATGAACCCGTATGCCTGCCAGGCGGGGGAATCGGCGTGCCGGTTGTATTCGGCAAAGAAGCGGGCTTCTACGGCGGCGTTGAGGGCTGCGATGCGCTCCAGTTCCTTTGCTGCGGGTTGCTGGGCGATGCGCTTGATACGTTCCTGCAAACCACGGAGGAAGCGCGAGTAGTCGGCCAGCTGGGTGGGCTCTGCGGTAGAGAGAAACCAGGGGCGGGTGAGCCAGGCCCATTCGCGCTGCACATCTTCGGCAATCTGGGCGCCGAAGCGGTCACGACCTGCTACCAGGCAATACTGGCGCACTGCGGCATCGGTAGCAGCGAGTTGCTCCCAAAGTTTGGAAAGCGGGCCAGCGATGCGGTCGTATACCGTTTCGCGCATGCGCAGGCAGGCGGCGTCAAATTCCGCAGCGGTGCGGGGGAGCGGGGTGGCCAGCGCGGCATCCATGGCGGCGTAGATGGTGTCGTGCAGGTTGTTTTTCGGCACCTGTCCCACGGTGGAGAGGGCCAGTTTGGTCTCCATGCTCCTGATGGGTATTTTCTTGCGGATGCTGTTGAGAAAATCACCGTGTTTGATGAGGGCGAGGCGGCGAACGGCGCGGCGGTGGTGCAGGGCGGCTTCTCCGGCACTGGGGAACACGTGCAGCTTCACTTGGTCCGCATCTTCGCGCAGAGCGGGGTAGCCCACACCATTGCCTACCTCTACCGTGGCGGGCAGGTCGCCGCAGTCCCAGCGGGTCATGGGGGTGGAGGAGAAGGAACGGGCGGCTTTTCTGGCAAAGCGTTTTTCCTGGTATTGGGCCAGTTTCTCGCGCAGAATGTCTGCGTGGGTGCCGAGGGCGAGTTCGTTTCCCTTATCATCGCACACCCATATTTTGGTGATGAATTCCGGCGGCAGTTTTCCCATGTCCACCTGCGAGGCATTGCAGAATTTGTTGCTGCGTCGCATGGCGAACTCTGCCAGCGCCTGCGGGAGCGGGCGGTCTGGCTCGCGGTCGAACCAGTCTTCTGCAAAATCATCTGCCGCGCTACTGATGGGCATCAGGAACATGCGCACATCCTTGGGCAGGGTGCGTAGCAGAATTTCGGCTCTGTCGGCCAGGTGGGCGGGCACGCCCCACTGCGGTAGCCAGTCCGGGAAGTCGGCCAGCTGGTCGATGTGTACCCCCAGGGTCACGCCATCGTCTGCGTCACCGGGGGCGTGGTTGTAGAATACCTCGTATTTCTGACCTCCGTGGTCAAGTTCGTCCGGGTAGAGGTCGGCCCGCACTTCATCTTCACCGGGGTAGATGCAGTCCTGGTAGGGAACGCAGAGCAGTTTCGGGTGGCGGGGTTCCATTTTGTCGCGCCAGCGGCGCAGGGCCTGCTCGGAGCAGATATCGGCCGGAATCACGGAATCAAAGAAGCGGAACACTCCTTCACTGCACCAGATGAGATCGCGGCGGCGAAGCTTCGATTCCACGGTGCGCACGCGTTCCCGCATGTCGGCAAGGTGTTTCAGGTAGGGAGCGGGGGCTTTCATTTCGCCCGACATGATGCCGTCCCGAATCATGATTTCGCGAGCGGCGGCGGGGTTGTAGCGGGCGTAGCTCACGCGGCGACCATCGATGATGGTGAGCCCGCCGCAGGTGACGCGTTCTTTGGCAAAGACCTGGCCACTGGCTTTATCCCAGGTGGCATCGTAGGCGTGGTGCGCGCAGAGCTGCGGGGCAATCTGCTCCACCCATACCGGGTCGAGTACGGCAGCGCGGCGCATGTAGAGGCGTGTGGTTTCCACCAGTTCTGCCCCCATGAGCCATTCCGCTCGCTTTTTGCGCTTGAAGAGCCCGGACCCCGGAAAAATCGAAAAATCACGTCCACCCGCCCCGCGGTATACTTTGTCCTCCGGTCGCCAGAAGCCGATTTGCAGCGGGGCTCCAGCTAGCAGAGCGCGGTGAATCATCTCCGGCGTAGCCTGCCTGGCTTCCTCGGGCAGGGCGGGGATGCGCCAGCGCATGGTGTCCTGCAGGGCTGAGCCCAGGTCCTGCACTAGGTTGTGCCATTCGACCATGCGCAGGAAATTGACATAGTTTTTCGTACACCACTTGCGGAGCTGGTTGCGGCGCAGGTTGTTGCGTTCCTTGAAATCGAGCGTGGCGCGCCAGAGGGTGAGCATGGAGAGAAAATCGCTTTCCTCATTCTTCCACTGTACATGCGCCTGGTCGGCCTGGGTGGCAAAGTCTGCCGGGCGCTCGCGGGGGTCCATGATACTGAGCCCGGCCACAATGACCAGCACTTCTGCCAGTGCTTTTTCGCGCTCTGCTTCCAGCAGCATGCGCCCCAGGCGCGGGTCGAGCGGCAGACGCGCCAGGCTGCGGCCGGTGCTGGTGAGATGCTTCTGGCGATCAATGGCTCCGATTTCGCGCAGGGTCTTGTAGCCTTCGTTTACCAGGCGCGGGCTGGGTGGATCCGGCAGCGGGAATTCGCCCAGCGGTGGCAGTTTCAGATCGGCCATGCGCAGGATGACTCCGGCCAGGGCGCTTCGCTTGATTTCCGGGTCGGTAAAGGCATCGCGATTCTCGAAATCCGTTTCGGAATACAGTCGGATGCACACACCTTCGGTCACGCGACCACAGCGCCCCGCGCGCTGGCGGGCGCTGGCCTGGGAGATGGGCTCTATCTGTAAGCGCTGAATCTGCCGCCCGGGCAGGTAGCGCGAGATGCGCGCCAGCCCGCTGTCGATTACATAGATGATACCGGGGATGGTGAGGGAGGTTTCGGCCACGTTGGTGGCCAGCACGATGCGGCGGCGTCCCCTGGCTGGGTGAAAGATGCGCTGCTGCTCGCCCAGCCCCAGACGCGCAAAGAGCGGGAGAATATCGGTGTGCGGCAGACCCATGCGCTCCAGCTCAGCGGCGCAGTCGCGGATTTCCCGCTCGCCGGGCAGAAATACCAGCACATCTCCCTTGGCATCGTATTCCGAAAGCCACTGCACGGCTCGGCACACGTGGTCGGGCAGTTCCTCCTCGCTGTGGCGCGGGGGCATGTAGTGCATGTCCACGTGGTAGGTGCGGCCCTCTACGTTGATAACTGGCGCACCTCCGAAGAAGTCGGAGAAGGCCCCGGCATCCATGGTGGCGGAGGAGATGATGAGCTTGAGCTCCGGTCGCCGCGCCAGCAGCAGCTTCATGTAGCCCAGCAGAAAGTCAATGTTGAGGCTGCGCTCGTGCGCTTCATCCAGGATGATGGTGTGGTACTGCCGCAAATCCCGGTCATCCTGGGTTTCGGCCAGCAGAATGCCATCGGTCATGAGCTTGAGCTGTGTATCTGGCCCGGTGCGGTCATCGAATCTCACCTGGTAGCCTACGTAGCCTCCCAGCTCGCAGCCCACTTCTTCGGCTATGCGGCGCGCTACTGCCACGGCGGCCAGGCGGCGCGGCTGGGTACACCCCAGCTTGCCGCGGCGCTTGCCGGCTACTTCCAGTGCAATTTTCGGCAGCTGGGTGGTTTTGCCGGAGCCGGTTTCACCCACCACGACAATGACCTGGTGCTGGCGCAACGCGGCAGCAATCTCTTCGCGGTGGCGGGAGATGGGCAAATCCGGGTAGCGGAAGCGTGTGGGCTGTTCGCTCATGAATGAAAAAATCAGAATTGCTGCACGGCACCGCCGGCCAGACGCGATTTTTCGGCCAGGAATACCATGCGGTGGCCCACGATGCTGTCTTCCAGGGTGGGACACCCAGGCGAGGTGGATTCCCCGCGCAGCAGGGATATGAAATCGAGCACGATGCTGCGGTCACCTCCGCCGTGCGCATCGCCCTGCTGGAAGTCGGACATGTCGAGCGTGCGTTCGGTGTAGCCCCCCGGAGCTTCCGGTACAAGCTGGCGCACGTGGAATCGCTCGCGTTCAAAATCGCCGTATACTTCGCCCCGGGTGCCGGTGATATGAATCATGCGGCGGGGAGTGCTGGCGCCGCCGTTCATGGTGAAGGTGCCGGTGGCGCCGTTGCGAAAGGCGATGAGCACCGATTGGTGGTCCACGATGTTGATGTTGCAGCGGTAAACGCAGCGGCTGAAGGGATTGCCCGGCTGGCGGAGAATCTGCTCTTTTTCCGCATCGGTGGCCGGGCTGCAGTGCGTATCGTGCCACACGTTGTTGGCCCAGCGCATGGGGTGTTCAATATAGAGACGCCGGGCAGAATAGGGACAGTCGCGCTCCAGTGGACAGTTGTTCAGGCAATGCGTGCCGGCGCCCTCGGGGGCTTTTTCTTCTTTGAACTGGAGTACGTTGCCCACGCTGGAGATGGTAACGGGTGTGTTGTCTCCCATGAGCCAGGACATGATGTCCAGATCATGGCTGCATTTGGAAAGCAACATGCCGGAGCCGCAGATTTCTTCGCGGGCGTATTTGCCTCGCACAAAAGAGATGGACTCGTGCTGGTATCCCACCTGGTTGACCATGTGGATGTTGATGACCTCGCCAATGGTACCCAGCGCCAGCACCCGGCGCAGGGAACGGTAGAATGGCGTGTAACGCAGAACGTGGCACACCATGACCTTGCTGCCGTGCTCGCGCGCGCAGTCGATGATTTGCTGCCCTTCCACGTCATTCAGGGCATAGGGCTTTTCGAGCAGCAGGTCATAGCCGTGGCGCAGCAGGGGCAGGGAGGTTTCCACATGCAGACGGTCCATGGTGCAGTTGATGGCTGCATCGGCAAAGCGGGGCACACTCACCAGTTCTTCCACAGTGGCGAAGCAGTGCTCCTCCGGCAGATCGAACATGAGCTGAGCCTGCCTGGCTCGTTCCGGGTTGATGTCGACCACGCCGACGATGCGGAGCTGCTCCGGGTTGGTGAGCGCCACGCTGGCATAGATGGAGGCTCGCCCGCCCATGCCCACAATGATGGCATTGACCGGTTGCTGTTTCGGTTCCTGTGCGGCGGTGCTCATGCGTTATTTACCCCAGCGGCGGGTGATGCCGCTGTAGGAATCGATGCGGCGGTCGCGGAAGAAGGGCCAGATGCGGCGATGTGCTTCGAGTGCGGCTAAGTCAACATCGGCATAGAGAATGCTGCGCTCCTGCACCGGCGCCTTGGCCACTATCTGGCCGCAGTAGTCGGCCACAAAACTCTGCCCCCAGAAGGTGGTTTCGCCCTCCACCCCGCAGCGGTTCACCGCGCATACATAGCAGCCGTTGGCCACGGCGTGGCCGCGCTGCACGGTTTCCCAGGCGCAATGCTGGGCGGTGTAGAGTTCTTCCTCCCCGGGAATCCAGCCGATGGCAGTGGGGTAGAACAGAATCTCTGCCCCCTCCATGGCGGTGAGACGCGCGGCTTCCGGGTACCACTGGTCCCAGCAGATGAGCACGCCGATGCGCCCGAAGCGCGTCTCAAAGCATTTGTAGCCCAGATCGCCGGGGGTAAAGTAGAACTTTTCCTCGAAGCCCGGGTCCTGCGGAATGTGCATCTTGCGGTACATGCCCAGGAACGTGCCATCGGCGTCGATAACCCAGGCGGTGTTGTGGTAGAGCCCGGTGGCTCGTTTTTCGAACCCGGCTGCTACGATAACTACGCCCAGTTCCTTGGCGAGGGCGCAGAGTTCACCTGTCCACTCACCGGGAATGGGGTCGGCGGTGTTGAAGAGTTCGCAGTCCTGCGTGCGGCAGAAATACAGGGTGGTACACATTTCCTGTGTGCATACAATCTGCGCGCCGCCAGCCGCAGCTTCGCGGATGGCCTGCATCTGGCGTTTCTTGTTTTCGGCAGGGTCGGCTACTGCCTCCTGTTGAATCAGGGCAATCCTCGGCATGGCCGCATTGTACCATACTTTCGCGCGCGTTGCAAGCCTGCGCCGCGTGCGAAAGTGCGGCATGGTGGCGTTTTTGCCCTTGATTTTTATGCTGCTGGGTGGTATGGTGCGGCACATGGCTACTGATAAGAAAATCACGATGAAGACCAGCAAGGGCGATATTAACCTGACGGTGTTTGCCTCCAAGACTCCCATGACTGCCGCCAGTTTCCTGAATCTGGCCAGCAAGGGCTTTTATAATGGTCTGACCTTCCACCGTGTGATTGCAGATTTCATGATTCAGGGTGGCGACCCTGAGGGTACCGGCTGCGGTGGTCCCGGCTATAAGTTTGATGATGAATGCCGCCCGGATCTGAAGTTTACCAAGCCCGGTCTGTTGGCTATGGCGAATGCCGGCCGCACCTGGACGGGGCAGGGAACAAATGGTTCTCAGTTCTTTATCACGCATGTTCCCACTGAATGGCTGAATGGCAAGCACACTATTTTTGGTGAGGTGCTTTCTGCTGCTGACCAGGATGTGGTGAATGCTGTGCGCCAGGGCGATAAGATTGTTGCCATTGAGATTCATGATGATTGCGCTGACCTTTTCGAGGAACAGGCCCGCAATATTGAGCGCTGGAACAGCATGATCAAGAAGTAAATGTCTTTAATGTTTCGCAGGCACTCTCCACCAGGGCGAGTGCCTGCGTTTCTTTAGCCCGCTGCCATGGTTTTTGCTGTACAGGATTTGCATATCGAATTCGGCCCGCGCGTGCTGTTCGATTCGCTTTCCTTTGTGGTGGAACAGGGAGATCGCATCGCCTTTGCCGGGCAGAATGGAGCGGGTAAATCCACCCTCATGAAGTGCATTGTGGGGGCGCTGGAGCCCGACCGCGGCAAGGTGATGCTGCCGAAACATACCCAGGTGGGGTATCTGCCGCAGGATGGTATTCATATTTCCGGCTCACCTCTGCTGGATGAGGTGCTGGGCAGTGTGGGCAATATCGTGGAGCTGCAGCAGGTGGTGGATGAACTTTCTGCCGATTTGCAGAAGATGGATTCTGCCACTCCGGAGTATAAAGATACCCTGGAGGAAATCGGACGGCTGGAGCTGATTCTGCTGGACCGCGATGCCACGCGCCTTCGCCCGCGTACGGAGTCGATTCTGCGTGGCCTGGGTTTTGCTGATAAGGATTTTACGCGTGATTGCGGGGAGTTTTCCGGCGGCTGGCAGATGCGCATTGCGCTGGCGAAGCTGCTGCTTCAGGAACCGGAGGTGCTGCTGCTGGACGAACCGACCAATCACCTGGATTTGCAGAGCCAGCGCTGGCTGGAGCAGAGCCTGCGCACATACCGCGGTGCTATCTGCATTATCAGCCACGATGTGGCGCTGCTGGATAGTCTGGTGACCCGCACGATTGCGTTCCACCATGGCCGCGCAGAAGAATATGCTGGCAATTTCTCCTTCTATCTGAAGGAAAGCAAATTGCGTAAGGAAGTGTTGCTGCGCCAGGCCAAGGCTCAGCAGCGCGAGATTGCCAAAACACAGGAATTCATCGACCGTTTCCGCGCCAAGGCTACCAAGGCCACGCAGGTGCAGAGCCGCATCAAACAGCTGGAAAAGGTAGAGCTTATTGAGGTGGAGGACGATGATGCGGTGATGAGTTTCCATTTCCCGCCGCCTCCGCCCGGTGGTCATACGGTGGTCAAGCTGGAAAAGGCCAGTAAGGCCTACGGCCCTATCACCCTGCTGAATGGGTATGACTTTACCATGGCTAAAGGCGACCGCATTGCGATTGTGGGCGTGAATGGTAGTGGCAAATCAACCTTTACCCGCCTGATTTCCGGCACGGAAGCACCGGATTCCGGTGAATTCTCCTTTGGACATCATACGCAGGTGGCTTTTTTCTCCCAGACGCATGCGGATGTGTTGAATAACGAACAGACGGTGCTGGAATGCGTGGAAGCTGCTGCCAGTCGCGAGACTCGCCCCATGGTGCGCAATATCCTGGGCTGCTTCCTGTTCCGTGGGGATGATGTTTTCAAGAAAATTGGGGTGCTTTCCGGTGGTGAGCGTTCGCGTGTGGCGCTGGTGTGTATGCTATTGAAACCGGCGAATTTCCTGATTATGGACGAACCGACCAACCACCTGGATTTTCAGAGCCAGGAGGTGTTGCAGCGTGCTTTGCTGGAATATCCTGGCTCATACTGCATTGTGTCGCACAACCGCCAGTTCCTGGACCCTATCGTAAACAAGGTGTTGGAGTTCCGCCTGGGGTATGCACCACGCTTGTTTTATGGCAATGTGAGTGCGTATCTGGAAACGGTGGAGGCTGAGGAACGCCGCGCTAAAGAAATGGCTCAGCAGTCGACTGTGGCCGCGCCTGCTGCCCAGGTGCAGTCCGGAAATCGTAAGGATGCCCGCCGCGCTCGCGAGATGGCTCGCCAGCAGCGAAATAAAATCCTGAAACCCCTGCAGCTGGAGCTGGAGCAGGTGGAGACCGATATTGCTGCCAGGGATGAACGAAAAGAGGTTATTTCTGCTGAACTGGAAAACCCCGCTAACATGAGCGATAATCAGAAGTTGATGGAGCTTACCCAGGAATACCAGCAGCTTGAGCGCGAATCGGAGGCTCTCTATACCCGCTGGGAGGAGCTTAGTGAGCAAATTGAATGCAAAACAGCAGAATTGGAAGCTGAGTTTGGCCCCTTGAACTAAAAATAACATAATCTGTGTCATAATTGCTGATGCGGGGTTGACAGACTGCAAAATGCCTATACAATGCTCGCAGATTTTGTCAAACCCTTGACAAAATCTGTAATGGGTGGAGTATGCCCACAGTTTAATCTACGATTATGTCGACTCCCAAAAAAGATTCAGCAAAAGCCCCTGCCAAGGCAAAACCCGCTGCTAAACCAACAGCAAAGAAGGCACCTGCAAAGAAGGTTGCTGCTGCAAAGGAAAATGTTGCTAAGCCCGAGAAAACGGAGGAAAAAGTGACATCTGCTGCGAAGAAGGTGACAAAGCCTGCTCCCAAGGCTGAGAAGAAGCCTGTTGCCAAATCGGTGGCTCCTGTGGAAAAGGAAACCGTGCAGGAAGAGAATGCCCCCAAGGTTCCTGATATGTTCGATGTGATGATCGGGCTTGCTCCGGAACCTGTGCTGGAACAGAATGAAGATGCCGCAGGAGACGAGTCGGGGCAGAAATCCAAGACGAAGGAATCGAAGTCTCGTGAGCGCAAGAGTAAGCATTTTACGCTGCAGGTTTCTGCTGCTGAAATGAACGAATTCTTTGCGGATGATGCCACGTTGAAGATGGCGTTCAAATCCCTTCTGGCTATTGCAAAGAAGAACAATGGCTATGTGACAGCAGAGGATATTGAGAATTCGCTTCCACCGGATGAAACGGAGGATAACGACCAGGCTCGTCTCTTTGAACGTCTGCACTTGGTTGGTGTAGAGGTCAGAGATGAGGAAGAATATGCCGTGAAGCCGCTTTCGGCAGATGAGCTTACATCTAAAGATGGTCGCCTGGTGAATAGCCCGGTGGTGCAGGAAAAAATCAAGGAACTGATTCGCCAGGCTCAGGAGCAGGGGTATCTGACCTATGATGATATTAACGATGTGCTGCCGCACGAGGTGATTGATCCCTCAGATTATGAGGAGATTATGGAGCGACTGCGCGGCATGCAGTTTGATATCATCGATGCATCTGATGTGGACACCTACGGCGAGCGTCAGCGCTTGTCTGAAACCGGCGAGGAGGATGAAGCCGAAAAGATGGAGGCTAAGCTTGATATCCTCGATGACCCGGTGCGCATGTACTTGAAGCAGATGGGGCTTAAAGACCTGCTTTCTCGCCAGAAAGAGGTTGAAATCTCTCGCAAGATTGACCAGGCAGAAGAAGATTTGCAGCGTTATCTGCACCGTTTTGGTGTGGTGGCCATATATTACTGCGATACTGCCGACAAGGTGCAGCATAACGAGGAACGCTTCGACCGAGTGGTGGTGGATAAGAATATCGACCGCCGTGATAAGTATCTGAAGGAACTGCCCCCGCTTGTGACCAAGGTAATGAGCCGCCATGCTGAGGTGCAGGCGTGCTATGCCCGCCTGTGCTCGGCTCGCAAGCGTAAGAAATCGGTAGCTTCGGTTCAGAAGGAATTTGAGGAAAAGCTTGAAACTCTTTCTGACCTGTATGCCGGTTTCTCATTCAAGGGAAAGGTGTATGAGGATTTCGTGAAAGAGCTTCGCGAGCTGCGCCAGCGTATCAAGAAGGTGCTGCGCCAGCGCGAGGCTGACCCGGAAAACCCATTGTATCGCGATGCTCTCAAGGAGTTTGAAATGGAACTCTGGATGCCGATTCCCCAGTTCCTTGAGAATTACAAACTCATGAGCCAGAGTATGAAGGATGCCGAATCTGCCAAACGGGAGATGATTGAGGCTAACCTGCGCCTGGTGATTTCCATTGCGAAGAAGTACACGAACCGAGGACTTGCGTTCCTGGATCTGATTCAGGAGGGTAACATGGGCCTGATGAAGGCTGTGGAGAAGTTTGAATACCGCCGTGGTTATAAGTTTTCCACCTATGCCACCTGGTGGATTCGCCAGGCAATTACCCGCTCTATTGCAGACCAGGCTCGTACGATCCGAATCCCGGTTCACATGATTGAGACAATCAACAAGCTCATGCGTGTGCAGAAGAAGCTGGTGCAGGATTTCGGGCGTGAACCTACGCCTGAGGAAATTGCTGCCGCTCTGGCCGAGGAACCCAATAAGGGTGCCATTATGTCGGTGGAGAAGGTGCGCAGCGTGCTCAAGATGGCTCAGCAGCCTATTTCCATGCAGCAACCAGTGGGTGATTCGGATGATACCTCCTTCGGTGACTTCCTGGAGGATAAGAGCGCTGAAAATCCCATGGACGGCGCATCTTACAATTCGCTCCGGGATAAGATTGGAGACGTACTCAATACCCTGAATGCCCGGGAACGTGCTGTTATTGAGCAGCGCTTCGGACTCAAGGATGGCAATCCTCGTACCCTGGAAGAAGTGGGACGCCAGTTTAATGTGACTCGCGAGCGTATTCGCCAGATTGAAGCTAAGGCATTGCGCAAGCTTCGTCATCCTACGCGTATCAGCAAGATTAAGGGCTATCTGCCAGATTCTGCTGAAAGCTGAAGATGATATATGGCTCTTTTTGGGGTGGCTTCCTGTGTCGGGAAGCCGCCTTTTTGTTGGAAAAAATGAGTAATAACTCACTTTTAGAGTGACTTCCTGTGCCGGGTTTGGTAAGATGCTTTTACTTGCTATGAACGGCTTTATATCTCGCTCGGTTCTCATTTCCCTTATCTCATCATTGGCAATGTCTCTTGCACCGCATGCGGTGGCGCAGGACGCAGGGACTGCCTCTGTCTCAGCTGCAGAAGCGGGGCGCCGCAAAATGGCGGTGCGTGAAGCGGTGCAGAAGATTCAGGAAGCCAGACAGGCATACACCGAGGGGCGCTATGGTGTGGCTGTAGATTTGTACAAAGCTGCACTTAAGTGTATGCCGTCGGTCCCGTCTACTAAAAAGCAAGTCGAGTTCCTCAAGGAAAGCTTGGCAGATGCCCTGGTGGCCAAGGCTATGGATTACCGCAAGGTCGGCCGCCGTGATGAAGCGCTCGAGTTCCTGGAGGAGGCTCAGCAAATGGTGCCCGGGCATGCTTTTGCCGTAGCCGAAATGAAAAAGACTCTTGACCCGGTGCGCACAAACCCGGCTCTTACTCCCCAGCACGTCGGTAATGTGGAGGAGGTGAACCGTTTGCTCACTCTGGCATTCGGCTACTACGATCTGGGCAATTTTGACAAGGCAGAGGAAACGTTTGACGCTGTGTTGCGCATTGATTCCTATAATATTGCGGCTCGTCGCGGTAAGGAAATGGTGACAAAACGCAAACTTTCCTATCTGAAATCGGCTTATGACTCGTTCCGTGCCAAGGCTCTTTCCGATGTGGATAAGTCGTGGGAAGAACAAGTGCCTGATGAAGCGTCTCAGGATGCGATTCCGGTTACGGATGAAGGCAATGTGGCGGCTCAACCGGTTAACGTGGAAGCAAGCGTGGCTTCTGCACTCAAGGAAATGATTATTCCCAAGATTGTGCTGGAAGAGGCTTCTGTGCAGGATGTGCAGGAGGCGCTTGCCGGGCAGATTTTCCGATTTGAGTCTGCCGGTATCCGCGCTTCTCGTCCTATTAACGTGCTTGCAGATTTTGGCTCCCCCACGGATGAATCGTATAAGAGAGTGATGCAGGCTCGGGTGAACCTGAACTTGTCCGATATCTCTGTATTTGATTTGCTGAACTATATTGACAGCCAGTTGGGTATTACCCACTACATTTCAGAAATGGGAATCCAGTTCATGCTGTCCGGGCGTGATTCCGGCCCTATCGTGGAACGCACCTACTCTGTTCCACCCCATTTCTTCGACGTGAGCCGGGCTGCTGGTGAGGATGAAGAGGATAATGACTTTGTGTCTGGGAGAAATACTATTGTCAAGCGTGTTAACGCCATGACGGCACTGAAGGAGATGGGTATTACCTTCCCCAAAGGTGCGCATGCCCGGTATGTTGCCAGAGAACGCAAGCTGACGGTCCGCAATACCTTGTATAACCTCAAGGAAATTGAGGAACTGGTATCCATTCCCATTTCGACCCAGCGCGCCGTTTCCCTGAATATCATTGCCTTGGAAATTTCTGAAGATGATTTGAAGGAACTTGGTTTTGAGTGGCTTTTCGATTCGGCTTTGCATCCTGAGCATCTCTTCTTGTCTGGCGCAAAAGCATTTACCGGTGGTATGCCCGCTGTTGAGACCGAGTTGAACGTGCGAACCGGCTTAGCCTCAACAGACGGTTTGCGCTCTGGCAAGATGGTGATTACGGCTGATAATATTGACAACCTGATTGCTTCCGGCAGCGCTGCAAATTATCAGGAGTCTGATTTCCGCACACGTAAAGCTCCGGGTGTTTTTGCCGTTCGTGGTGTATGGAATTATGCGGATGTGACCATGGTGATGCGCGGTGCAGACCAGAAAAAAGGTGTAGATATTCTTAATAATCCGAGTATTCTGTTTACTCCGGGCCGTGATGAACAGGTCGTGTATGCCAACGTGAAGGAAATGTTCTACCCGGAATCATATTCAGCCCCCCAGATTCCATCCAATAGTAACTTGTTCCTCGCGGCTCCTGCTCATCCCGAAACCTTTGTGCGTTTCGGGCTGGTTGACGACACTGTGGGTGGTATTGGTACCGTGCTGCAGGTGCATGAGGCTTCCGTAGATGACGATGGCGAGAATGTCACCCTAGCCCTGACCCTTACTACAAATGAATTTGAAGGATTCCTCAATTGGGGTAGCCCGATTTCTGGTGTGCTGTCATATTACGATGATGGCTTTGCGAAGAGTTGCGGTAAGGTGCTTCTTACAGAAAACATGATTCTGATGCCCATGTTCAAGCGCTACCTGGAGAACACCAAACTGACGGTGGCAAACGGTGCTGTTGTGGTTCTGGGTGGTCTGAAGTCGTCTCGCACGGTGAAATATGAGGATAAATTGCCGGTAATGGGAGATTTGCCCATTGTGGGACGGTTGTTCCGTTCAGAGGGTTCCGAAGTAAAGCGAACCGCATATATGGTCTTTATCAAGGTGGATATTGTAGATCCCACGGGTAAGGCTACCAGCACAGGCCAGAAAGTAAAGAACGCGATTGATTATTAAGAGTAAACGAAAGACGCATGACCGAAAAGGAGGATAAATATGCCGGTGATGAAGAGAACCTGACTCAGGTTCGCCACATTATCAAGCAGCTTAACGAGGATAAGCCATCCGAGGAACAACGCCGCGAGGTTGTGGTGCGAGCGGATGGCTCAAAAGTGGTGCGTGTTACAAAAAAGCGCAAGGTGCTTCTTTCTGCCCAGGATAAACAGAGGGTGAGCCGGAGGCACTTTCTGTATGTCGTGGCAGTGGTTTTCCTTGCCCTGGTGGCAATGGGAGCCTTCCTGGCATATCGTGTGGCTGCGATGTCCAGCAGCGTGTATCTCGCTGAAAGCCAAACCCGCCTGCAAGAACTCTGGGGGGCATATTCTGTTAAGGCAGAAGGCGTTGGCATGGAGGGTACCTCTTTTCACCTGACGAACCTTGTTGCCGAATTTCCGGAACCCTGCATGATTGAAAGAGTGGAATTTGCCGGTCTATCGGCAAATCTGGAATTGGGCGGGTTCCTTGTCGGGAAAATGAAGGCAGAGGAACTTAAAATTGACCGAGTTCTACTGGTCTTGCGCAAGGGGGCAACCATGCAGATGCCTCAGCAGCTGGGTGAATCACTGTGGGATTTCCGGCGTATCAGCTGCCAGGATTTTACGGTGCAGTACAGTGATGGGCAGGAAAGCCCGTTTATGCTGAAGAATGCGCAGGCATACATGTATTATCCATATGCGTCTCGCGTATCCAGCGTGGTGATGCTGAATTCCGGTGTCCTGTATATCAAGGGCTGGAAAAACGTGAATGTGAAAGATGCCAAGCTGCACGTGTCGACCTCAGGGATAGAGGAGTTCTCCCTGCAGGGCTCGACAGACACCTCCAGCGATATGGCAGAGCAGCGCCGCACCTCTATTCGTTTCGGGGGGAGAATTGCCGCAGGGGCCTCTATGCGTGGCCCGTTTGCCGTGGAGGCAGACAATATGAGCCTTGCTGACTTTACCCGGGGGCGCTTTGAGGATATATTCACAGCTCGTACAGTAGCCGTTTCACAAGGGAAATTGAGCGACAAGGCGACCATAAGTTTTGAGGCAGGTATGGATGAACCTGTGTTCAATGGCGAGTTTCACCTTAAAAATATCTGTCTGAGCTCTTTCCCTGCATTGCTGGCCATCACTGAACACATTGAGCCGGCCAAACGCCGCCTGTACAACCCGCTTTCTGTTTCCCGAGGGTATGTTGTCATCGATGCCCATGAGGATACAGTATCTCTCAAGTTACCGGATGATGCTGTTGTAGAACGTGATTTGGCGACCTTGCGCGGCATGATAACCCTTAGCAACAACAATGAGCTTTCCGGGGAGCTGAATTATGGAATCCCTATGCTGCTGGCTCGTGTGGAATATCCTGATGGCCGTCCAGACCCCATCTTCCAACAGAGCGGGGATTGGGCTGTGCTCCGTACCCGCTTGAGTGGTAATGGCAACATGCCGGCAGATGATATGGGTGAGATTGAGGCTCGTGCTGTCATTGCCCGCCGTGACCGGCCGGAGCGAATTCCCTTTAACGAGTTAGATCTGGATAAGCTGACAAAGCAGGTGAAGTCTGGTATGGCTCCCGAGCCAGCTTCGGCAAACCCATTCGAGACACCGGCTCCCCAGGGAAATTCATCTTCCAATCCCTTTGAGTCTGCGCCCTCACCGTTGGATTCTCCTATTCCATTTTAACTGACAACTGTGCTACTACGGAACCCATGACTAGCAAGACATTAGAAAAACGTTCGAAATGGTGGACCCGGCCGCTCGGGCATCTGGTGTGGTTTCTTATTTCCGGGTTGTGTGTCACCTTGCGAATGCGCGTGGTGACACTGGGTGCTGCGGCAGATTACCTCGGTAAGAAGCAGTGTATTATTGCTTTGTGGCATAACCGTACATTTACTCCTTGTTACGTATATCGCTATTTGATTAAGGGTGTTGTACCGATGAGTATGTTGACCAGTGCAAGCAAGGATGGCGCATTGCTTGCTACCGTTGCAGAGAAATATGGAATGCGGGCCGTGCGCGGCTCCAGTCATCGGCGTGGCGTGGCCGGTTTTCGTGATATGCTACGCGAATTGGCAGATGGCTGCTGCATGTGCATCACCCCCGATGGCCCTAAAGGCCCTGTATACAAGTGCCATCCTGGAGTGATTCGCCTGGCCTCGGTTTCCGGGTTGCCCATACTTCCTCTTTGCGTTGATATTCCCAGCGGCTGGAGAATCAGGAAGGCATGGGATGGTTTTGTGATTCCCAAACCTTTTTCCAAAGTTACTGTGACGGCAAGGGAACCATTGTTTGTCCCGGCTGATATCAGTGAGGAAACGCAGAAAGAATATATGGAAAAGCTGGAAAAACTTCTGGCTGTAACTCGCCCTGATTTTGACCCTATTGGAGAAGAATAAGATATATGTTACCTGTTTTAATTGATGGTAAGGAAGTAGCGTCTCGTGTACGCGAGTCGTTGCAGCAGGAGATTGAGGAACTGAAGGCTCAGGGAAAAACCCCGGGGTTGGCCGTGGTTCTGGTGGGGGAGGACCCCGCCTCTCAGGTGTATGTGGGCTCCAAGGTGAAGGCGTGCGCCGAGCTGGGGCTCTATTCACAGAAATGGGCTTTGCCTGCTGAAACAACTCAGGAGGAACTGGTGAAGTTGATTCACCAACTGAACGCGGATGAGCGAATTCACGGTATTCTGGTGCAGAGCCCGCCTCCCGCGCACATTGACGAGGAGGCCGTCATTCTCAACATTGACCCGCGGAAGGATGTGGATGGTTTTCACCCGGCCAATGTTGCCAAGCTGGTGCTGGAAGATGAGGAGGGGTTTGTGCCGTGTACGCCGCTGGGGTGCATGGAGCTTCTTAAAGCCTATGGTATTGAAACTGCTGGTAAGCACGCGGTGGTGATTGGTCGCAGCATGATTGTAGGTAAGCCGATGGCCAACCTGCTGGTGGCAAAAAATGCCAATGCGACGGTGACGATAGCTCATTCCCGCACGCGTGATTTGCCAGCCCTTTGCCGCTCGGCTGATATTATAGTGGCAGCTGTTGGTCGACCGGAAATGGTCACTGCTGAATATGTGAAGGAGGGGGCCGTGGTGCTGGATGTGGGCATTAACCGCATTGCCGATTCGTCTCGCCCCCGTGGCTATCGGATTGTGGGCGATGTGGATTTTGAATCGGTGAAGGATAAATGTTCATATATCACCCCTGTTCCTGGGGGTGTAGGCCCTATGACCATTGCCATGCTCATGGCCAATACTGTCAAGGCGTGCAGGCAACTTACCCGTTAATCATTCACAAATATTGAAAAGGCTCCGCAGGGAGCCTTTTCAGTGTGACCATTGGCAGAGCTGTACTGGAAATGCGCAGTCCAGGCATATGTTGCATGAGCAAAAATCGGAATCTATCTGCAACAAGGCCTGCTGGGCGTATGCTTTCTTCAATTCGCGTTGTAAATCGGTGCGGTTACCGAATAATAACTGAGCCGTTCGCTTGATTTCGAGTGGCAGGGATGCGTGGCTGCATGCCAGGTAGTTATCCCATGAAACCGGGCTGTCATCGTAGGCGTATACGTGATTGACAAGAAAATCCTGGATTCTCTGAGCCCCGATAAGTGCATTCCTTTTCTTCATGGGGGCTGCAGCAAGCGTGTAGTGCGTGTCCCAGAATGGGTGTGAGAGCGAGGATAAGACCTGCTGGAGCTCCCGGGCAGATTCTGCTCTCATGAGCGGGAGAAGCTTGCGCCACTTTTGTACGCTAACGGCCAGAGCGGCCACGCGCCGCTGCGGGTGGTTGAGTGGTCTCGCCGGCGCTGAGCTCCATTTGAGCTGTCTCTCGGAGGAAAGCTCAAATTCTTCTCGCAGAAGCCACCAGGCATCCCACACGCCGCGGTGGTACATGCGGGCGTCTGGTTCTGCTCGCTCTGGTAAAATGGGCAGTAGAAAACCGGCCGTTCCCAGAAGAATGGCCTCGGCGTGCTTGCCCAACGATTTTATGGGGGCTCGCATGGCAAGGTGGCGCATGGCGTCCTTATTGGCGCTGTACCCTAACGTGGTGGCCCAGGCCTCGTACCACGCCTGGGCTTCTCCGGCGGCTCTGGCTCGCTGGAAAAAACGTTTTCGTTTGAGTTCCTGCCTATGTGCCGCTGCTGCTTTCAGGAGGCTGAGAATGGAGGCTGTGCTCATTTCTGCAAGTGGCTGGCGGCAGCGGGGGAGGGGAGCATCGGGGTGTTCGGCTGTTCCTGTAGCAGCGGCGTGCCAGGATTCCGGCGGGAGGTAAAGTATCGGTATTTCCTTGTGCTGGCTGGTGCGTGTGTACCAACCTGCCGGTGGGGGGGTAAATACAATTTGGAGGATAACGTTGTCGAAGGCAGGGTTAATGCCGTGACCATGTGCCTCCCAATCCTGAGCCTTCGGGTCTATTTCGATATCGCCTCTCAGACGCACCCCATCCAGCTCAATTTCTGCGTGGGTAAAATCCGGGCCGGGACAGCGATTCCATCGCCCATAATCCAGAATGTTGAGTTGCCTTCCATGCCAGGTTTCCTTACCTGGTCGAATATCCCCCGATGCCCACCATTCCTGCAGCTGCAACTCCTGCGGCAGTTGTGGCGAGCCTTCTGCGCAGCCCTGGTAAATGTCTGCCAGCAGCTCCCGGTATTGCTGGGCAAGTAACTGGCGGGGGCTGGTCATGATAACGCGAAGGTATACATGAGCGGCTAGTCTCGCAGCTCTGCCTCGTGGCGCATGAGGTCTTCCTCAAGCGTTTCGCACACGTAGCCAAACGCTTCGTTGTTCTGGTGGTTCATGGCTCGCAGGGTGTTGTGTGCCTCTAGCACGTGGCGAGTGCGATCCAGCTCGCTCATTTTGTCGGCAGAGGCTTCCTGGGGGGGGGCCTGACCCAGCTGGGCGCGCCGGCTGGTCAATTCTGCTTGCCAGGCTGCCCCTGAGGGGTCCATTTCCACCAGCATGTCAAGCCCCAGGCTTTCCATTGCGGCACGCGTGCGCTGGGTCGGGGTTGCTATCTGGATGACACCTCCGTTGGCCATTATCTTGCGGGCAAGTCCAGCCATCGTCCCCATGAAGGTGGAATCTACCCCCGGGCAAATCTCCAGGTCTATGACGATTACCTTGCCGCCACGGGCTATATATTTCTCCGCTATGCTTTTAAGTGCAGGGCTGTTGACGAAGCTTCCGCGGCTTGCGCAGCGAATCCAGAGACCGTCTTCAAACTCGTGGTATGTAAGGGATGTATCAGTCATGACGTACTGTGGTTATTCTATATCTGAGATGTTGGGAATGCAAGAAAAAAGCAGCCGTCAGGGCTGCTTTTTTTCTTTGTAGAGGAACCCCCATTCTGCAACGCTGGGGAATTCAAAGGAGGAGAATCTCGCACGCAACAGGAACCAGAGTTTCCGGAAATTATTGACGCTGTACCGGCGCTCGAACACGCGATATTCATCGTCGCGCATCTTTTCCAGAACGGTGTGGTAAATCAGGCTCATGGCCTGTGCTGGTATAAGGCAGTTGCGGTCTTCTACCGACAGCTGCTGGTACAGTTCCTCTGCTTCACAGAAGTAGTTTTCAGCAAGAGCTGCCTCGTATGCCAGCAATTGGCGCACTCGGTAATTGTATCTCTGGTTGTATAAATCATCTACCGTGACACCAAAAAGCGCCATGTCATCCGCCGGGAGGTACACGCGACCATGTTCATGACAATCCTCGGCAATGTCTCGCAGTATATTGACCAGCTGCAGGGCGTAGCCCAGAGATACGGCATAGCGATTGGCCGCTGGAGTGGCACCCATGACCGCAACACTTGATATGCCAACACAGGCGGCCACCTGGTACGCATAGCCTAACAGCGCTTCTCTTGTCCGGGGTTGCTGGGGAGTGATGTCGCTGCGGCAACCGGCAATGAGTTCCAAAAGCGGCTGGGGATCGAGTTTCTGCTCTACCATGAGCTTTTGCACCTCTTCCTCAATTCCCGGCTGGGCTGGTGCCTTGCTGGTGATGATATGGGACCAGCGATCCAACGCTGCGTGGCGTTCCTCCTGGCTCATGCCTGGCTCATCCACAATGTCATCTACGATACGGCAGAAGGCGTATAGACGCGCCATGTTCTGGCGCCGCTCTTCTGGTAAATCCATGAGGGTGAACGCCAGATTGGATTTGGCATTCTTCGTTATTGTGTCGGCGTTAGTCATGAGAGTAGCAAGAGACGAAGGTTGAGAGATTATTCAATGGTTCCCCAGTGGGTGGTGAATGGCCAGAGGGTAAAGCTGGCCGGACCGATGATGTTATATTGACGAACCGGCCCCCAGTAACGGGAATCGAGAGAATTGGTGGTGTTGTCACCCAGTGCGGCATATTCTCGCATGGCTGGATTACTTGTATTCTGCAGATGCACCGGCCCGAGGTCAGTCATGTAGGCCAGGGGGTGGTTGCGGTGTGAAAGCAGCTGGTAGCCTTCAGCATTGAACGGAGCCCTGCCTGCGGCCACACGCGCAATGGTGGGTTCCTGGGCGGCCTGTCCGTTCACCAGCAGGAAAGGTTCTGCAACCTGAAGTGTGTCGCCGGGAAGGCCGCACAGGCGTTTGATGTAGTGTGTGCCGGCTTGCTGGTCGCTCATGCGCACGGCCGAGGGCGCTTCCATTGAGGTGTTAATGCCGCGTGTGTCGAATACAAAGGTTTCGCCGCGGGTCGGTTTGCGGAAATGGTAGGCCATGCGGTTCACGAGTATCATATCACCGGCGTCCACGCGTGCGCGGATGATGGTTTCACCTGGGCGGTAACCGCCCAGGCGTATGCCAAACGGCGTTTCGGTGAGTTTGCCTTGCTCTTTCAGGTATTGCATGACGGCCCCTTTGGCAGAGGGGATGTTGACCTTGCTGCCGTCACTGAAGCTGAGAGTCGTTTCGGTGAAGAGCATCCATTTGGGGTGGTCCTCGATGTCCACCAGCGTTTTGGCGTTTTCAGCCGTTGCTTCTACATATGAACTGCCCAGGGTAAGCATATCCCATGCTTGCCGGGCATAGCCAGGAACTTCATCAACCGGGTGTACAATGATACCATTCAGGCTGGGCTGCATGGAGCCGGTGGGTATGCGGAACGGTTGTACATAATAGGTGCGTATGCCCAGGAAAACAACCATGATAACAAAGAAGGACTCAATGCTTTCAACAAGGGCGCCTCGCTTGAACCCTGGGAATACCTGGCACTTGATGCCTGCCAGCTTGACAAGGCGTTCGCTTTCGCTTCGGTCCCAGGTCAGCAGGGCTGTTGCCAGTTCCTGACGCAGAGCCTCACAGGTTGAGATGACCTCTGCATCCAATGTGTGCCGGTTGTAGTTGACATAGCGTTTCAGGGCGGTCACGACCTCATGCCCATTGCGACGCCACGTCGGGCTTAATAATGAAAATACGCTGTCAAGAAGCCAGTTGAGTATGAATCGGAGTTGTTTCATGCACTTATCAGTGCATTTATTCTACACGATTACTCCAAAATGAAAAGAAGAAAGTGTGGCCTGTCGGGTCATTAGGGCCTGTTCCGGATTTGCTGATACCCATTTGCAGCATAACGCAATAAATAACAATCTAGCGTTTGTTTTCTAATAGTATCCAATGCGTAATCTTTGCGCATCAGGCTCGTTAGCATGTTCTGGCGAACATATCTACCAGCAAATCGGAAGTGCCCCCGGTCATTATCAGACCTGCAGACCATTCAAAATCAGCACCAGCATGACTAGTGCAGCGCCTATGCGATACCACCCGAAGAGCGAAAGCCCATGCTTCTGCAGGTAGCCAACCATCCATTTTACTGCGACAACGGCACTCACCCACGACATGAGGGTACCTGTAATCATGGGCCACCAGCCAAGCTCAGTAATCATGCTGTTGCCGTATTTCATGAAATCATATGCAGTGGCTGCGCTAAGCGTGATGAGCCCAAGCAGGAAACTGAACTCAACAGCTGCCGCCATGCTCAGTCCGGCCACCAGCCCGCCGAGCATGGTCATGAGGCTTCGGCTGGTGCCGGGACACATGGCGATACACTGCATGAACCCAACGGTAAGGGCTGCCTTCCAGTTCATTTCTTCCAGCGCTACGCCATCGTGGCGCCTTCCTTTACCTGTCTTCATGCCCCGGCGTACATACAAAAGAATGATGATGCCACCCACGGCCCATGAAACCAACACTGTCTCTGCATTGAACAGGTAATCCTTAATCGGCCCCGCCAGAAAGAACCCGATGACCATTGCCGGTAGGAATCCGAGTAATAGATTGTAAATGAGCTTTCTGCCAGTTTGATTCTTGCCGAAGAGACCACCCCACATTTCGCGAATACGCGAAAAGTATAAGTTGATTACAGCGAGAATGGCTCCCACCTGGATGCAGACGGAGTAGGCGTCCAGTGCTGCAGATTCCTTCATATCCAGCAGGTACTGAGCAATAATCAGATGCCCGGTAGAGCTGACAGGAAGATATTCAGTCAGACCTTCAACAAGTCCAAGTATGAGCGATTCCAGAATGGTCATGGTACGTCACGTGTACTCTATTTTGGGAAAAAGGTCAATACCAAATCGAAAAACATTGCAGAAAAGACTGCCATCGGTAAAAAAAGATTGAAGAAGCGTCCGAAACCTGCTATGTATAGTGACGGAATTTTGCGCGCAGTATTTGCAATGATTATGAATAAAACTGGCCATTGGATGAAAAGAGGGTTCACATTGGTGGAACTCCTCGTGGTGATTGCTATTCTGGGTATTGTCATGACTATGGCGGCTGGTGTGCTCAGAGATGCCGGCAAGGGAAGAGGTATTGAATCCGGAGTTGATTTGCTGGAATCTCTGGTGACCGAGGCTCGTGCCACGGCGCAGGGGAACGATACATATACCCGCGTTTTCATTGTGGCAGACCCGAAGGATACTTCGTCAGACAGCATTCACCTGCGCTATATGGGGGTGCAGATGTTCCGCAAGGATACCAAGAATACTGGAAATGATGGTACTAATGTGGTGGCTGATGGCAAGTGGGTTATGCCGAGCCCTGGGGTGCTTCTGCCGCCGGGGGTGTATTTTACTCCTACATTCAGCAAACCGCTGCCCCGCGAGGATGGCGGTGTGGAAACCATGATTGGCCAGGAGGTTACGACTCTTCCCGGGCGCGGGCGTGTGCAGATTTATTATGTCGAGTTTGATGAACGCGGGCGTTTTGTCGCACCTACTGCTGATCCGCTGAATCTGACCTGCCCGCAGCGTCTTGTACTCATCAATGGCCGATTGGGCAAGGGGCGTAACTCTGCAGATGGTGTATCGCCGAGCGATGTTGTTCGGGAGGGTAAGGAAATCCGTCCGGCCGGAGCCAAGGGAATCTGCCTCTGGCCCAGTGGCGATGTCAGCCTCCTGCGTACGGAGGAACAGGTGTTCCAGAATGCTCATTGACAAGAGTTTATTACTAGTTTTTAAATATGAAGAAAAAAGTGAATCTTTCCCGCCTGCGCGGCTTCACGCTGATGGAGACACTATTGGCGGTGGCAATGGTGGGTGTGATGCTGTCTATATTCCTGACGGTGTTTGTTCCGGCCCGTGGTATGGTGCGTAAAGCTATTACGCGTCAGGAGTCAGAACGTATAACCGGAATTCTACGCGCTGAAATCAATACCCTGCGTGGTGACGAAATGGCTCAGAATGCTAAGTCTGCTAGTGAGAACCACTACATGACAACATTTGAAAAGGGTTTCTACTGGCTGAAAAAATCGGCTCGTCCCAGCAATTCTATCGTCATATTCTCCTATCGGGCAGACCTTTCCAAAAATCCCCGGGAAGATGGTTCTTTCCCGGCTGTGCCTGCGGGTAAAGGCGTGCCGGGTAAGAATATGCAGCTTGTTACCATTGCCTGCCCCATGGATGACAAGTTACACCGCGATGATATACGCGATGCTGTGGGACCCGTATTCCTGGTAAAGCTCACCCAGCTGGTGGAGGGGAAGGACGGTTCGTATGTTAAGGCTCCGGCTCCAGGCCGTATTAAAGGCGCTTCCAAACCCTCGGATTATGTATCTAAACCTGGTGCACGCGATGCCTGGGGCGGGGTTATCTTCTGCCGTGCTGAATTTTACCAGATGTTCCCGCCAAACCCGGCCCGTTATAAGAACAAGACATGGGAGCAGCTGGGCCAGCCTCTTTTCTCCGCCAATTTTTCTTTCCGTCGCTGATTTGTCATGAAACTTGCAAAAAAAACAATTTACCGGGGCTTTACGCTCATTGAGCTCATGACGGCTATGGCCATTACCGCTATGCTGGTATTGGTTATTATGCAGTTGACGAATCAGAGCGTAGATATGTGGCGCGCCGTGAGCGAGGATGTGAGCACCTCTGCCCGCTCTCGTGCGGCTTTGCAGACCATCAGCCGCGATTTTGAATCCTTCCAGATGCGCGGATACGATAACAAGTACCAATGGCTTTTCGCAAAGGGCGATGACGTCATGGACAACGTTCCCAGGGGACTGCAGATACCGCGTTCTGCCCAGTGTGTGTTCTTTACCTGCGCTCCGGATCGTAACCCCTCCGTGAGTTCCAGTACGGCTCTGCGCCGCAACTATCGGGAGGCGCGAGCTCACAATCGTGACACTCAGGGAGACGTTAATGCCGTTGGTTACCGCCTGCTGTACCGTGACCAGATTCTTAATTTGCCTGGCGTAGACCCGAATGAACGCGGCGTGTACCCGCTCTTTTCCTTGTATCGACAGGTGGTGCAGCCCCGCCCCACATTTGAGCAGCTGCTGGGCAAAACGAATCTGGAAACGGCCTATGCTGTGTTCCAGGATAACGATGAAGATAATTTCCTTTGTGAGAATATCCTGGAGATGAACATCACGTTCAATATCCGCTATGCTTCAGGGGAGTCTAACGCAAAGGATGGTCGCGTATCATACGAAACTGTGAGTGTGCCGGTTATTTCTTCTAACAAGAAAACCAACAGAATTGCTGTATACGGTGACCGCATTGTGGCCGGTAGTGCAACGTACCAGAATGCCCGCATTGACTCCGCAATGATTTCCATCAGCGTGCTGACGGAGGAGGGCGTGGCCATGGTGGAGCAGATTCGCCAGGGTCGCCGCCGCGCACCTAAGCGCATAGCGGATTTCTTTGCCCAGTACACTCGCTCGTACTCTCGCCTGGTTGCGCTGCCTCAACCTCTCTGAAAATAACGCATATGCAGATGCAGTTACAACAGCGCGATGTCCTGCCCCGCGCTATTTCTCTCTGGATAGACCCGATACCCCGCACCGGATACCAGAACATGGCCGCAGATGAGTTGCTGTCTCGCCGGGCTGAGGCATGGCTTCGCATATACGGCTGGGCGCTTCCGGCAGTTAGTTTCGGGTATTTCGACACGGCTACTGAGGCCTCTTCCATTTTTCCGGGTGCGCAGGAATACATTCGGCGTTGGACTGGTGGCGGTATTGTGGACCACCGGCTCGGCTATACATATACGGTGACCTTGCCAGGGCAGGAGGGTGTTATGTACCCCCCGGCAGACCAGCTTTATATCTGGATACATGGAGCCCTTGCTGTGGCATTGCAGCAGAGCGGGGTAGAGTGTACGCTGCTTACGGAAGATGCCCCGGATGGCGGGCGGGCCTGCTGGGCCAGCCCGGTGAAGAGCGACATTGTAGATGCAGGTGGGCAGAAGCTGGCTGGCGCTGGTCAGCGGCGCTTCAAGGGTGCCGTGCTGCACCAGGGGCTCATTCAGCAATGCGAACCTGCCCCCGGCTGGGAAATGAAGCTGGCTCAGGCTCTAGCTCCTTCTGTTCTGGTGGTTGAGGGTATTGAACCCTACCCCGGGTTCAATGCTGAACTGGCAGAGCTCTGCTGTTCTAAATATGAAACGGCAGAGTGGAATGATGAGAGTCACGGTCGCCGTAAACCATCACGAAATGCATGATGCAGAACCCCCGGTCGGTAAACCGACCGGGGGTTTGCTTGCAAGAAGTTGTGAAACTACCAGTTATTTGTGATGTTCGGCGCGGTATTTTGCCCAGTCCATCTTCTTGGTTTCTGCCTTGTAGTAGCCATCGCCGGTCTCAGTCATAACAATACCAGCAGCGGCCAGGTCATTGCGGCGTGCTACAAGCGCGGCCATACACAGGTTATCCGGGTGGGAGTTAATGACATTGCACCCGGCTTTTTGCCACAGATCAAGCTCTTCGTCCGTGATGCTGTCATCCTTGGCGTTGATAAAGAAGTTGGTCATTTCAGCAATGACAATCGGGTGAATGTACATTTCGTACGGGTGCCAATCAGCAGGGTCTTTTCCGAAACTTAAATCAACCCCCTTCTGGGTCAGCTCATTCCAGATACCGAGGTTGATTTCCTCGCTGCTCAGATTGTGTTCTTCCGGCAGGGAAGAATAGACCCGGGCAACCGTTTCAAAGAGCATTTCCTTGTCCTTGGTGGGCATCTGGTTGTACTTGATTACCGCGTCGGCACGGTCAAAGACATCCCATTCCGGTGCTTCCGGCCCCGTGAGGGTTACTTTTTCAAAATAGGCCTTGTCATCACAAGTGCGTACGCAGCAGGCTTTGCCGTCCCTGGCAGTGCCGGTAAAGACAGGTACATCTATTTGCATGGTGTTGCGTGGGGCTTGCTGGCAGGCGCAGAGAAGAGCCCCGGCGAGGAGGAAAGGAGTAAGATGCTTCATACGCGAGTCATTATATGACTTTATGCTGCATAGGTCAAGTCGCTTAAAATAAAAAAATGCTGCAATCGTATCGATTGCAGCATTTTTGTGCTTACAGGACTTAATCAGGGCAGCTTTTCCTTATGCACCATGCTGAGTGTCCAGTTGCGCATGCGGGCAAATACGGAATAGAGCCCCGGCACCATGAAGATACCGAATACCGTGGCCAGCAGCATACCGAAGAAGGTGGTCACGCCGATTTCGATACGGCTTGCTGCGCCAGAGCCGGTGGCCACCACCAGCGGGAATACACCAAAGAGGAAGGAAACTGCCGTCATGAGCACTGCACGGTAGCGCATGCGGGCGCCATTCAGCGCGGCCTGTTTTACCGGTACGCCACTTTCGTGGTTTTCCTTGCTGAATTCCACCATGAGAATGGCATTTTTTGCCGCCAGACCAATGAGCATGAGCAGCCCCAGCTGCACATAGATGGACATGGTAAGCCCGAAGAGCTGGGCTCCCATGAGCGCACCCATGGTGGCCACGCTCACCGAGAGCATTACCGGCACCGGGGTGGTCCAGCTTTCATACTGCGCTACCAGGAAGAGGTAGGCGAACACCATGGCCATGGCAATCAGCGAGCCGATCTTGCCATCGTTCTGGCGTTCCTGGTACGAGAGGTCCTTCCAGCTTATCTCCCAGAGCAGGTTGCGCCCCGAGGCTTTTTCTGCCTGGTTCATTTCTGCCACACTATCTTCAATGAGCTTCATAATCTGGCCGGAGCCGATGCCCATGGCCGGCGTTACCGAAATATCAGCGCTCATGTACTGGTTGAAGCGGTTGTAGCGCCCCGGCCCCATGCGGTAGGACAGGCTGCACACGGCGGAGAGCGGTACCATTTCACCGCGTTCGTTGCGTACCATCTGGTTCAGAATATCATCTGCCGTGCGGCGGTCGGCCGTGCTGCCCTGAATCTGCACCTTGAAGTTAAAGCCATTCAGGGTGAAGTCGTTGACGTACGAGGAAGACATCACGCTCTGCAAGGTGCGGAAAATGGTGTCTACCGGGATATTGAGAGATTGAGCCTTGTCGCGGTTGATTTCGAGGTGAATCTGCGGGGTCTCAGCATCGTATTCGCTGCGGGTGCGGGCCACGAGGTCGCGGCGAGCCATCAGGCGTTCCTGGAGTTCCTTGACGGCGTTGCCCAGATCTTGAGGAGAGGCATCGCCGGATACCTGCAACACCGCAGAAACACCACCAGCAATACCCAGACCGCGGATAGCGGGTGGGGTAACGGCCATGATGCTGGCCTGGGGAATATCTGCGCAGGCTTCGTTGATGCGCTCTGCAATGGCGCTGGCGTGCATATCCGGGGTGGTTCGTTCGCTCCAGTGCGTCAGCAGCACAATCATCATACCTGTGTGCTCACCCGAGCCACTGGCAAAGCTGTAGCCACTTTGCGCTGTTACCATATCCACGCCGGGCATACCGATAACGCGCTTCTCAATCTGGCGCATCACCTTATCGGTACGCTGTTTGGCGGTGGCGGTGCCTTCCATGGTCACCATCACGAAAAGACTGGCCTTATCTTCCGTGGGAATAAAGGAATTATTCATGGTGGGTGGTGCCAGCAGGCTCATGGGATTCAGGCTGTTGGTACTGGCTACCTTCCCTTCGGTGCCCATCAATTGGTGCCATGCTGCCGGTGCCCCGGCAAAGTATACATAATTGCCACCCAGTATCAGCAGCAGGAAGAGTATCGTCAGCCATGCGTGCCGCACCAGAATGCCAGCCCCCCACAGGTAGATGCGACGGCTGGTTTCCAGAATCCAGTTGAAGGGCCAGAAGACGAATGCGGTCAGTTTGTTGGGCTTGGCCCCTGCCGGGCGCAGAATCAACGCGCACAGGGCGGGGGAGAGGGTAAGTGCATTAACGGTGGAGATGCAGAGCGCCACGCACATGGTCACAGAGAACTGGGTGTAAATCACGCCCACCATACCGCCGTAGAAGGCAATGGGTACATACACGGCCAGTGTTACCAGAGTGGTGGCAATGATGGCGCCGGTAATCTGCTTCATGCTCTTGAGCGTGGCTTCTCTGGGTGAGAGCTTCTCCTCTTGGATGATGCGCATCACGTTTTCCACCACCACAATAGCGTCGTCCACCAGCGAGCCAATCACCAGAATAAGGCCGAACATGGTGAGTACGTTGATGGAGTATCCCAGCGGGTACATAATCATGAAGGCACCCAGCAGCGACACCGGAATGGCAATGGCCGGAATCAGGGTGGCGCGCCAGTCCTGCAGGAAGAAATAGGTTACCAGTACCACCAGCAGCAGCGCCACAACCAGCGTCTCAATGATTTCATCCATGGTGGCATCAATGGCCTGGGTCGGGTCATAGCCCATGCGCCATTCCATGCCGTCCGGGAAGTTCTTTTCAATTTCGCGCATGCATTCCTGCACTTTTGCCACGGTGGCCAGGGCATTTGCCTCATTGTTCTGGTGGATAATCATGCCCACGTTATCCATGCCGTTCAGGCGGCTGTAACCGGTGTTGCGTTCGGAGCCCAGTTCTACGGTGGCAATGTCCTTGAGTTTTGTCACATGGCCATCCTGTCCGCGTTTCACGATGATATTGCCGAATTCCTCTGCTGTTTTGAGTCGGCCGGTGGCGGTCACCTTGAAAGTGGCGTAGGATTGGATGTCTTCTGCGCCCACGGAGCCGGCGGCTGCCTGCACGTTTTGCGCCCTGATGGCCTCGCTTACATCAGCGGGGGTGATGTTCATGGCGTTCATACGGGTGGTGTTCATCCACACACGCATCGAGTAGTTTCGGCTCGGGATAATATCGGCGCTGGATACACCATCTACCTGGCAGATTTTATCCTTAACATTCATGCGCAGCCAGTTAGAGAGCTCCAGAATGCTCATCTTGTTCTCATCGCACATGAAGTTGATGAAGCAGAGCATATCGCCACTGCGTTTGTTCACGTTGTAGCCGGTCTGCTTGATTTCGCTGGGCAGCTTGGATTCCACGCGCTTGATGGCGTTGGAAACGTTCACCATGGCCATGTCGTCATTCGTGCCGGAGCGGAAAATGAGCGTCAGGCTGAAGGAACCGTCATTACCGCACGAGGAATAGAAATACTCCAGGTCATCCATGCCGATGAGCTGTTCCTCCACTGGGGCGGCTACTACCTGGGCCACTTCCTCGGCACTGGCGCCAGCATAGGTCATGCGCACGGAAATCGTGGGCGGTGATACCTCCGGGTATTCCGATACGGGCATCTTGCTCAGGCAGAGCAAGCCTCCCAGCATCATCAGAATGGAGATAACAAATGCAAACTTGGGGCGGTGTACAAAGAATGCTGAAAACATAGTGGATAAGGGGAAATCAGAGTGTTATTTGGCTTGTACCGGGGTGTTTTCTTCCATGTCTGCCAAGTGGGTGGTGATAACCTGTTCACCTGCGCGCAGCCCTGCAAATATGGCAACGCAGCCATCCTCAGTAGTGCTGCCGCAGAGCACGCGGCGTTCTACCGCGCGCCCATGTTTGATGACGTATACATAGTGCCCTCTGGAATCTGTCAACACGGCCTCTTGGGGAATGCCGAGTACCTTGTGCTCCGGCTTGCGGGTTACGCGGACGCTCACCACGCCACCGGGCGCCAGAGTGTGATTGGCGTTTTCAAACACCGCCCAAATGTTCTGGGTGCCGGTACCAGTCTGGATTTCGTTGTCGCAGAAGGCCACCCGTCCTTTATCCGGCAGCTCATCGCCAGTGGCTGTCACCAGGGTCAGGTCCGCCTGTTCGGCCAGTTTGTCTGCGCTGCCGTAGACGGAAAGGATATCTTTTTCGCTGAGCGGGAATCGGGCGTAAATGGGGCTGAGCTGTACCACCCGCACCAGCGGTGAGTTAATATCGGTCACATAGTTGCCCTTGGAGATAAGCACTCGACCCGCGCGACCGCTGATGGGGGCGGTCACCTGGCAGCGTTTCAGGTCATCCTCGGCTACGGCCAGGCGGGCCAGCGCCGCTTCGCGTTCTGCCTGGAGCTGTTGTAAGGTAGCCCTTGCATTTTCCAGGTCGTCTTTACTGCTGGCGTTTACCGCGAGTAGTTTTTGCTGGCGGTCATATTTGCTCTGGGCATCGGCAATCTTGATATCCAGCTGGGTAATGGCGGCATTGCTGGCAACCACAATCGCCTGGTAGCGTGTGGTGTCAATCTGGAACAGGCAGTCCCCCTGGTTGACTCGCTCACCTTCCTTGAAGCTGGTTTCCTGCACCAGTCCTTGCACCAGCGGGCGGAGTTCTACCACGTTCACGGCCTCCAGACGAGCCGTTTCAATGCTCAGCACCGTGGGGTCTGTCATTTCCGTTGGCAGGGCTGTACCTACCTCCAGCGGTGAAAGCTCACCACCCTGGGCTGAGCCGGGTTCGTTGATGGTGGCATCGGAAAAGACCGGGCGCACCTTGGCTCCAGGTCGGGTTTTATGGGAACCGTCGATAATGACAACCTCTCCCACCTGCAAGCCGTTGTAAATGGATTGCAAACGCCCCTGAACCGGACCGGTCGAAACATTGCGGCGCGTCACCGTGTTTTCTGCGTCAACGGTATAGACGAATGCTCCATCTGAATCATAGTGAACCGCTGTGAGCGGCACGACACATACCTCGCGCGTGTTGTTCAGTGCAATGGTCAGTGCGCCAATTCCGCTGTGGGTCAGCTTGTGTTCCGGATTGTCGAACTCTGCCCACAGGGTGTAGGAGTCGGTGCTGGCGGTAAGCTGGTTGTCCACAATGGCTATGCGCCCTGTGCTTTCGTATTGGCGCCCATTGGCCGTGGTGAGTTGCACATCTGCCACATGCCCGATTTCCTTGGGCCCATTGAAAATGCCGTTTACATCGTTCTGGCTCAGCGGGAATCGCACGTAAATCGGGTTCATCTGGGTGATGGTGGTGATAGCCTCGCCACGGGTAATATAGTTACCCATGCCTTTTCTGAGGCGCCCGATGCGCCCGCTGATTTCTGCATAGATGCAGCAGTCCTGCAAATCCTTGCGGGCTCGCAGCAAATCAGCTTCGGCGCCGATTTTCTTAGCCTGGAGTTCCTGCACATGAGCTTTGGCGGTTTCCATGTCTTCACGCGAGGCTGCTTGTTGAGCTGCCAGGGTGGCAAAGCGGTTGCAGCGGCTGTTGGCATAGACGAGCTGGGCATCGAGCTGGGCCAGGGTAGCCTCTGCCTGTTTGACCGCTGCTTCATAGCGCAGCGGGTCAATGCGCATCAGCAAATCACCCTCCTTGACCAGTGTTCCTTCCTGAAACAAGACCTCGTTCAGACGCCCTTCTACTGCGGCGCGTATGGTGACATGGCGCATTGCTTCTGTGCGGCCTATACTCTTGCGCACCACGCGGTCATGCCCAGCAGTAACCTTTTCCGCCTGCACAAAGGGCGCTGCTCCGCGCGGCATCTGTGCAGTGGCTATACTGCTGAGTGCTAATATGATAGAAATTGCTCTCCTGTATTTCATATATTTAAGAATCCTCGTGAGGTCATCATACCATTAAACAGGGCGTGTCTGCAAGTAGCAAATGGTGACAAAGCTGCCACATTTCCCATTTGGTAAGAACGCCATTCTCCTGCCATATTCTACACCGTGCAACGCACTGAAACCGAGACAGTGAAGGGAAGAATGTATTTATGTAATTCCACCTTGGCGGTAACGGCACCAAAATCCTTCACGCAGGCAGCAGCCATACGGTGGCACAGCGTCTCCAGCAGCACTGTGGGCTCAGCCTGTGCAAGGGCCATCAGGTGGTGGCTCAGGGCATCATAATCAATCGTGCGGGTAATGTCCTCTGCCATTTCCGCAAAAGCTGCGGGGGGAGTAAGGCTGATGTCGGCCACCAGTCGCTGTGCTTCTGCGCGTTCCTCTGCCGGCACGCCGATGTGGCAGGTGAATTCCAGTCCGTTGATGTGAATGGTATCTGCTGTGGCGTTAGAGGAGTGTATGCCGCAGCGTTCCATCAGGCTTTGCAGGGCGCCCAGGTGGGGAACGGTGACATCCGGGTTGGAAACGGCGAGTTGGGCGGCGTTGTTATAGCCTGTAAGTACGCCGATACCGATGATGCCTGCGCTGTGGGCCGCGTTGATATCATGCTGCATATCACCGATAAACGCGGTATCTGCCGGGTTCAGATTGTGCTGCTTGAGCAGGTTGTAAATATAATCCTCCTTGTTGCGCACGCCGGAGTGAATGTGCTCAAAGTAATCCTTGAGCCCCAGGTGGCGGGCTTGCTCATCGAACGCGCGCGGGTCCATGCTGGTCAGAATAAAACAGCGAATTCCCCGCCTGGTGCAGAAATCCAGGAATTCCTTGGCGTGGGGGATGATGGTTACCTGGGTGACTGCGTGATCAAAAGCGTGGCGGTAGTATTTTTCCAGGTCAACCAGCCTGGCTTCTGGTGTTTTGCGGGCGTAGTAATCCGGGTAGGGAAGCTGGAATTCATCCCGGAACTGTTCGCGGGTAAGCGCGGGACGATTATATTGCGATAGCACATAGTTAGTGGCTTCCAGGGTGAGCGCAAGGTCATCGCACAGCGTGCCGGACCAGTCGAAAATTAGATTGCTGAACATGCGGGTTAGCGGTTGGAGGTGATGATGTTATGCTTGCGTTGGAATTTGAGGATAGCGCGTTTGAGTTCTGGGTTTACAAAGGGGTTATCCTTGCCGAAGCGGGCCCAGGGCCCCCCCGGTACCCGGTGAAAATCCACAAAACGCCAATGTACGGTAGCCATGCCTCCCTTGATGCCCAGGTAGTCTCGCACTGCGGGGGAAATATCAATGCCCGCCGCCTTGTTGGCATGGTTTTTCGGGCGGGCTCCCAGAAACACGTATTTCCAGTCATCTGTGCAGAAGGGGCCACAATCTTCCCATTGGGCAAAGCAGTAGCGGCCGTTGTAGTATATCTGCACCCAGGTTCCGCGGCAGACAGATTCGTATTTGCCATCCTTGAAATGCCGGTACCAGGGAATGACCTTGGCGGCTTCGGGTTTCGGGCCTCCCTTGTCTACATCGTTGTATGGCAGAGCCACGTAAAATGGGTTCAGCTTCGGGGTGAAGCCCAGCGGTGCGTAGGTGCGCGGACAACGGTTAGCCGGGTTCGGGTCATCGAAGCCGCCGTAGTTGTCATCCCAGGCGCTGTCCCAGCTGCTGGCTGTGTTGGGTACAGGGTTGTTCTTTGTAGCCTGTTCGCCAATGTAGAAATAGGTGGCGGTGATGTCGAAATGCCAGGGGTAGGCGCCCGGGCTGGGACGGTTGCCGTATTTCTTCGGGTCGGGGAAATTGCGGCGGTGGCTCTGGTCAAACTCCGGGCGCATCGGTCCGGCCTTGATAGCGGCCTGCCGCAGCGCTTCGGTGGTCATGCGGCGTTTGCCCGGCCTGGGACTGTGGCTTTTAGGCTTTGGCTGGAACAGGTCTGAACCGCTGATGCTTTTTCTGACACGCTGCGCACTGGCCGGCATATCCATCACCAGCAGAGCCAGCACGAGTGTGAACAGAAAACGGTGCATGTCCGGAGATTTTACCAGTTGTGAAGCACGCTCGGGCGGGCGGTCGGCAGCTTGTTCGGCGCATCCAGGGTGAAGTGCAGCCCGCGCGATTCCTGGCGGCGTATGGCACAGTCCACAATGAGCGATGCGGTGAGCGCCAGGTTGCGCAGGTCCAGAATCTCCGGGGTGACGCGGTAGCCCCAGTAGTATTCGTTGATTTCGCGGTTAATGTTGCGCAGGCGGGTGGCAGCGCGCTGCAGGCGGTGGTTGGTGCGCACAATACTCACGTAGTCCATCATGGTGCGGCGCACTTCATCCCAGCAGTGGTAGAGAATGGCCAGGTCATCCTGCGGTACGCGCTCGCCGTGCTTCCACTCGGGAATCGGGTAATCCTCCATCTTGTGCGCCAGCGGCAGGGTGCGCAGCATGCGGCTCAGCGCGCGTTTGGAAATCACCACGCACTCCAGCAGTGAGTTACTGGCCAGGCGGTTGGCACCGTGCAGCCCGGTGCAACCTGTTTCCCCCGCGCAGAATAGGCCACGCAGCGAGGTCTGTCCATCCGTATCGGTCTGTACGCCGCCGCACTGGTAGTGCGCGCTGGGCACCACCGGTATGAAATCCACCTCGGCATCCACACCGTAGCTCTTGCAGGTTTCATAAATGTAGGGAAAACGCTCGGCCATGAACCCTTTGGGCTTGTGGGTCATGTCCAGGTACATGCAGGGATGGCCGGTGCGCAGAATCTCGTGGTTGATGGCGCGTGCCACAATATCGCGCGGGGCCAGGCTCTTGCGGGCATCATACTTCTGCATGAATTCCTGGCCATCCGGCCCGCGGAGTACGCCGCCTTCGCCGCGCACGGCTTCGGAGATGAGGAAGGTGAGACCGTCGCGGTCGCTGCTCTTGGGGTTGTAGAACGTGGTGGGGTGGAACTGCACGAATTCCAGGTTCGAGACATTGGCACCTGCGCGCCAGGCCATGGCCACGCCATCGCCCGTGGCGGTGGAGGGGTTGGTGGTGTACATGTACACGCGCCCGGTGCCGCCGGTGGCCAGCATTACGCGGTCGCTGCGGAAAATCTCTACCTCGCCGTTGGCCGGGTCGAGCACATAGGCTCCCAGCACGCGGTCCTCGGTCACGCAGCCGAGCTTGGCCGTGGTGATGAGGTCAATGGCGATGCGGTGGTCGAGCAGGGTGATATTCGGATGCTGCTGCACACAGCGCAGCAATTTGGTGCTGATTTCCAGCCCGGTGGTATCCTTGGAATGCAGAATGCGGCGCTTGCCGTGGCCACCTTCGCGCCCCAGGTCAAACTCGCCATCCTTCTCGGTATCGAAATCCACGCCCCAGTTGAGCAGCTCCTCGATAGCGGCCGGGGCTTCCTCCACGATGGTGCGCACCGCCTTCTCATCGCACAGCCCGGCGCCGGCGTCCAGCGTATCGGCCACGTGTTCCTCAAAGGTGTCGTCCTTATCAATCACCGCGGCAATACCGCCCTGGGCCTTGGCCGAGCTCGAAACCAGGGGATCGCTCTTGCAGAGAATGGTCACCTTGCCATATTCGGCGGCGCGCAGGGCAAAACTCAGTCCCGCCACACCGCTGCCGATTACTAGAAAGTCTGTTGTTGTCATCGCCTGTATGCTGGATGCGCGCGAGATTTTATCATATTTCTAACCATTCGTCACGCGCAATGTCAGAAAATCCGCGTTTTATTCCTCGATGGTGCGCTCCACGATGACTATATCGTAGAATGTGCCAACGGGGAGCCTCAGCGCGAGTAGCATGCACTCCAGGCGGGTGGGGGCAGGGGTGGCGACCAGCCTTTCGGCTGTTTGCTGCAGGCGTTCCGGGCAATAGGTGGGGTGCTCGCGGCGAATTTTGGCCAGCATGTCCCGGGCGGGAGCGATTTCGCCGCGCAGCAAATGAATCACCATCTCTTTAAACATCCCGGCATCGGGCGACTGCTCGATGTAGGCGTCAATCTTGCGCTGCCATTGCTTGTAGAGTTCAGTTCCCACTGGTGCAGTACATTTCTGTAGTTCCGGGGGTAAGTCCTTCGTCCTGTATGATGTGCTGCCGTATGCCAGGTCACCGTTCCAGCAGATGCGAACATCACAGTTCCGGTGTGCTCTGAGCAGTACTTCCATGTGAGAAGACAGCAGGTCAGTCAGTTCCTGTAATCTGGCACTATCTCTGTCGCTCAGTTGAGAGTGCTCCGTCTCTATGTCATTGATGATGCGACCGTATAGCCCGAGCTCGGCGTATGCCTGGCAACGCTGCGCGAGCGTATCCGCAGCAAGCAGCTGCGAGCCTTCATTGCCATGAGCATCGGTGAATTTAGTGTCGAGGACGATTTCCTCTGCCCCCAGGGCGAAGCTGCTCAATAGTATCAGAAAGAGTTTTTTCATATGAGAAAGAGAAAACGCCCCGCAGGGGTGCTGCGGGGCGTGGATTAAGCGTGATTATTTACCTTGCTGGGCCTGGCGCTGGCGTTCCAGGGCGGCCTGTTGTTCCAGCATGCGTTCCATGAAGCTCTTTTTGGCGCCTTTCTTCTTCTGCACCTTTTCCAGCTGGGGAGCCGGCAGGCGGCGGATGATGATGGTCTGCAGGATGGAGATGAGGTTACTCGTGGTCCAGTACAGACCCAGTGCGCTGGGGTAGGTGTAGCAGAACAGGAAGAACATCAGCGGCATCCAGCGCATAATCTTCACTTGCGTGGCATCGCCCGTAGCGGGGGTCATGTGCATCTGGATAATGGTGGAGGTCGCCATGAGGATGGGCAGAATGTTCACCGGTATTTCATAACCCAGGAAGGGGAAGGAGAACACGGTATCCATCTGCGAGAGGTCGGTCACCCAGGCAATGAACCCTTCGCCGCGGAACTCTGCCGCCGTCTGCAGCACATAGAAGAAGGAGAAGAAAATAGGCATCTGCAGCAGCATGGGCAGGCAACCACCCATGGGGGAAATGCCGTAGTCGCGGTAAAGCTTCATCATTTCCATCTGCACCTTCTGCTGGTCGTTGGGGTATTTTTCTTTGAGTGCCTGCATCTGCGGCTGCAGCAGGCTCATGCGCTTCATGCTGGTGTAGCTCTTGCGGTAGAGCGGCCAGATGAGCAGACGGATGGTCACGGTCATGGCGATGATAGCCCAGCCCCAGTTGCCCAGCCAGCCATGGTACAGATTCACGAGCCAGTTCATGGGGTAGGCAATGATGGTGAAGATGCCGTAGTCCATCACGCGGTCAATCATGCGGAAATCATCGGTCATCTCATCGAGCATGAGATTGAGCTTCGGGCCGGTGAAGATATCGTAGGAGAAGCTCTTCTGGCCGCCCATCATCGAGTCGGTCTTGCCGGCCAGGGTGAAATCGGGCATGCCAAGGGCTACTTCCACGCATTCGGTCTTGTCGCCGCTCACCTGCAGCGGGTACATGGCGGGTGCGGCATACAGGGCGTTGTTGGCGCTGCTCTTGTCGGGCTTCACGATGCTGGCGTAGTACTGGTTCATGACGCCAGCCCATTCCAGATTGTCGAAATCCTTATCGTAGCTGCGCTCCTTCTCTTTGCCGAGCCAGGGGCGGAAATCGCCGGCGCCGTTCTTTTCGAAGCTGCCATCCTCCAGGTGTACGTAATAGGTGTAATAGGCAGATTCGTCCTTGGAAATCTGACCCATACCACCGGCGTAGAGCCCCCAGTCCTGGGCATTGAGTGTCTGGCCGGAGGTGTTCTGCACATCCACCTTCAGGTTCAGCACGTAGGCGTTGCCTTCGATGGTGTCCTCGCCCTGCTTGAGGGGCTTGAGGGTGTAGACCTTGCGGACGATGAGATCACCCACGCGCCCCAGTAGGGTTACCTGGTTCTCGTTGCTCAGGTCGGGGCGGTATTCGTAGACCGCCTGGTCAAACTGCGGGGCACGGTCATTGGAAAGACCGAACATGAGGGCGCCGATACCGGCGTCGGGGTTGGCGTTGAGTTTTACATCGGTGCCTTTCAGCTCGTCGCGGGTGCTGTTAATCACCTGGCCGAGCATTTCTACGCCGCTGATGGCGCCGCCGATGTTGCAGAAGTCATACTTAGCCACAGGTTTGCCCTCGGAATCCTTGCTGGTGAGGGTGGCGATAATCTTCTTCTCCACGGCCGGGGTGGTCACTGCGGCCACTGGGGTGGCAGGAGTAGCCACCGGAGTGGTAGCGGCTGCGGCGGGGGCTGCCGGGGCGGTTACGGCGGCGGGGGTAGCCGCTGCAGGCTGTTCTTTGGTGCTGTTGTAGTACCACTGCAGGCCAAGCAGACCTACGCAGAGCGATACTACAATCCATCCTGTTTTATCCATAGCTGTTATGTCTGGGGTGAGTTAGTGTTGTGGTTGAAATGGTGGGGAAAAGCTTTACTTGGTGCGGCGGGGTGGCACCGGATCGTGTCCGCAGCCGCCCCAGGGGTTGCAGCGCAGAATGCGCCAGATTCCCAGTGCCATGCCCTTGAAGGCGCCGTGTGTTTCTACCGCCTGGATGAAGTAGGTCGAGCAACTGGGGGTGAAACGGCATCCGCTCATGGGGCCTGACAGTATGTGCAGCGGCTTGCTGATGAAGCGCTTGTAGAATAATACCGGCAGAATGACGATGCGTTTCAGCATGCGGGTGAGGGGTTAATGGGTAAAATGCCGACGCTTGAGCAGGCGCTTAAAGTCTTTCTCCAGCTCGGCATAACTGGCGGTGGCTGCTGTGTGGCGCGGTATCAGCACTACATAGTGCCCATGCTGCAGCGGTTCTCCGTGGGCGCGCAGTATCTCGCGCACGCGCCTGCGTGCAAGATTCCGCACCACGGCGTGTCCCAGCCGCTTGGTCGTGATAATCCCGAATCGGGATTCCTTTGCGCCCGCACCCTCGCCGGAATAGGGCAGGGTGCTGAGCACAAGAAAACGCCCTGCTGCGGATGAGCCTTGCGCACGCACCATGGCGAACTCGCTTGCTCGCTTCATGGTATGCTGCCGCTTGAGCTGCATCGTAAACAGGGCGTTGGTTTCTCCTGCAGGGCAGGGAGCACCCGGGGCACTCTCTTACAGAAACCCTGCCGGGGCTTTAGCCGTGCTGGATGATGTGGCGCTTGTACTGCACCTCTGCACCCTTGGGCAGAAGACGCTTGCGACCCTTGGCACGACGGCGGGCGAGGATGGCGCGGCCGTTCTTGGTAGCCATGCGGGCGCGGAAACCGAACTGGCGCTTGCGGCAGCGCTTGGAAGGCTGGTATGTTCTCTTGCTCATAATTCTTTATCTGGTTTTGAAGTGGTTTCTGTGAGGCCGCATGAAACGGCCGGGTGCGATATGATACCCGAAAATCGGCGTATGTCAAGCACCGTTCTTCATTTTTTTCGCTATCGCAGCGAATTTTACAGGTCGGAGAGCATGAATTTCAGCTCTGCTTCGCAGGTCACTTCACCATTGACGGTGCAGCGACCCGTCGCCATGCCGATGGAACCGCGCATCTTGGTGAGTTCTGTTTCGATGATAAGTACATCGCCCGGTACCACGGGACGACGCCACTTCACTTTATCGCAGCTCATGAAATAGCCGAGCTTGCCGGTGTTTTCAGGCATGCGGAGCATGAGAATAGAGGCTACCTGAGCCATGGCTTCCACCTGCAGCACGCCGGGCATGACCGGGTGGCCGGGGAAGTGGCCCTGGAAGAATTGTTCGTTCATGGTCACGTTCTTCTGGCCTACGCACTTGCGGTCGCCTTCGAATGCAATGATGCGGTCGACCATGAGGAAGGGATAGCGGTGCGGCAGAAGCTTCATGACTTCCAGCGTGTCGAGCACGGCATCACCTGCGGGAATGGTGATGGGCTTCGGGCGCTTGGCTTCCATGCTCTCGTACTTCTGCTGTAGCTTGGCGGCCATCTGGGTGTTGATGCCGTGGCCGGGCATGATGGCAATCACGTGGCCCATGATGCGGCGACCGCAGAGGATGAAATCGCCGATGAGGTCCATGGCCTTGTGGCGTGCGCATTCGTTGTGGAAGCGCAGACCGCCGGCGCAGAGATATTCCTCGCCCTTGATGACGATGGCGTTATCAAGGGTTCCACCCTGAATGAGCCCCTTCTCCAGCAGCGGCTGGATATCTTCGTAGAAGCAGAAGGTGCGGGAGTTGGAAAGTTCTTTCTCGTAGGTCTCCGGCGTAATCACGCTGTCGAAGAACTGCGTCACGCGACCATTCGGCCCCACGGCGGTCAGCGAGATGCGGAAATCTCGGCTGGGCATGATGACGATGCAGGAGCCATTCGCGTTTTCTACCTTGATAGGCTCGCGGATTTCCCATACCTGCAGCGGGACGTCCTGCTCTACCAATCCGGCCTGCTTAATCATTTCCACATAGGGCAGGGCGGAACCATCGCCGATGGGCGGCTCGTTGGCATCCATTTCGATGATGGCGTTGTCAACGCCCATGCCGGTAAGGGCAGAAAGAATGTGCTCCACGGTGTGTACCTTGACGGCGCCGTCGGCAATCGTCGTGGCGCGCTCTACTGCCTGCACCTTCGAGGCCGATGCTTCCAGGAACGGCTTGTCTGGCAGGTCAACGCGACGGAACTTCAGACCGGTGTTCGGTTCTGCAGGTTTGATGATGAGCTTCACCGTCTGACCGGTGTGCAGCGATGTGCCCTCCAGCGTGGAGGTGCACTTGGCAAGGGTTTTTTGCATGCGTGTAGCCATAACTCGTACCTGTATCTTAGCGGATTCATATCCAAATGTGAAGTAAAATCTAGAATTTTTCCCAACTTAATTCGTAGGAGTACAGAATTTTGGGGTTCAAAGTGGAAAAAGCTTGCAAAATCGGGCGTCTGGGTGTACTGTTTCGCACCCGCGCATGATACGCGGGGGAATTTTAAATTTTTCTCCATGAGTTATCACGTTACAGCTGCACTTGTCATTTTCCTGATTACCTATGCGTTAATTATATCAGAAAAGGTGCAGCGCACGGTGATAGCTCTTTTCGGGGCCATGCTCATGGTGCTGGCCGGTGTCATCAGTCAGGAACAGGCTATTGCGCATATTGATTTCAACACGCTGGCCCTACTCATCGGCATGATGATTCAGGTGCTGGTGCTCAGCAAGACTGGTTTGTTCCGCTTCCTTTCTGTATGGGCGGCGCAGAAGACCAATGGCAACCCTGTGGCTCTGCTTGTAGCGCTTTCCATCATGGTTGCGGTGTGTTCCGCGTTTCTGGACAACGTGACCACGGTGCTGCTCACCGTGCCGATTACATTCACCCTGACCAAGGATTTGAAGATATCTCCGCTGCCCTTTGTGCTGGCGCAGATTATGGCTTCTAATATCGGCGGTACCTGCACCATGATTGGAGACCCGCCCAATATCATGATTGCCAGCCAGGTGAAGGAACTGGATTTTAATGCCTTTGTGATGAATCTCACGCTTCCTTGCGTTATCACCTTTGTGCTGACCGTGGGAATCCTGCTTTTCCTGTACCGCAAGGAGTTTGCCAAGGCGAGCAAGAATCACAACCGCATCATGAACATCAAACTGGGTGGCCTCATCCGCAGCTATGGGCTGCTGGTGCGCTGCCTCATTACCCTGGTGTTCACCATAGTGCTTTTCTGCAGCCACGGTCTCATTCCCCAGTGGGGGCTGGAGAGCGGCACCATCGCGGTCACGGGAGCATCCCTGCTTCTGCTGCTCACGATGCCCGACCGCGAAAAAGCACTTGAGTACATCTTCTCCAAGATTGAATGGACCACCATCTTCTTCTTTGTGGGACTTTTCGTACTTGTGGGTGGGCTTGAGGTGAACGGTATCATCAACTGGCTTGCCTCGCAGACGATGCAGCTCACCGGTGGCGAGCCCACCGCCACCACCATGAGCATTCTCTGGCTCAGCGCCATTATGAGTGCCTTTGTGGACAATATCCCCTTTGTGGCCACCATGATTCCGATGGTCAAGGATATGGGGGCCATGGGGTATGCCAATCTGGAGTCGCTCTGGTGGGCTCTTTCCCTGGGCGCCTGCCTCGGCGGCAACGGTACCGTCATCGGCGCCAGTGCCAATGTGGTGGCTCTGGGGCTTGCCCGCCAGCACAAGCTGAGTGTTTCCTTCATGCAGTACTTCTGCGTAGGTTTCCCGCTCATGCTCATGAGTATTGGTGTTTCTTCCATCTACCTCTGGCTTCGTTTCCTGTAATACGTAATTCATTGAGCTCCGCTTGCGGGGCAACTGGTGCGCAGGGCGTGAGATAGAAAAATTGCCGGGCCTGGCAGGGCGGGCGGTGCTGACATGCGGGCAAACGGTCATACTCTCTAACGAAAATCTTGACGCGAGTGTGTTAAGTGGGTATAGTCAGAGAGTATGAGTGATGTTCCCGCTGCAACGCCCACGCCGGAATCTGGAAAACGCAGACTGCCACGCTATCTGGTAGCGTGTGGTGCCTTAGTCGTGGGCGTGTTGGTCGGGTTATATTGCGCTGGTGTCATCTGGCTTAGCCCGCAGGAGAAATGCGAAAAGGCGCAGGAGTTGTCTGCTGTGGGGGAGCCGACGCGGGCGGTAGAGCTGTTGACGCAGGCGGCTGAGCAGGGCTATGCCCCGGCTCATTATCAGCTGGGGCGTTGGCTGGAGAGTGGAAAGGGGGTGGCGGCAGATGGTCATGCTGCGTTTTCTCATTTCCGGGTGGCTGCGGAGCTGGGCTATGCTGAGGCTCAGGCGGCGCTGGCTGCCTGTTATGAAAAAGGGCTGGGTACAGACGCCGATGCTGCAGAGGCGGCACGGTGGTACCAGGTGGCCGCAGAACAGGGCGTGGCGGAGGCTCAGTATAAACAGGCGCTTGCCTGCGTGGCTGAGCAGAAGATGGCGGAGGCCCTGCGCTGGTACCAGGCTGCTGCTGGGCAGAAGCATGCCCTGGCGGCTAAGGCCCTGGCCAGGTGCTGCGATGCCGGAACCGGCGTGCCGCAGAGTGCGGCAGATGCCGTGCGGTGGTACAGAATCGCAGCCGACCAGGGCGTGGCGGAGGCCCAGTACGAGCTGGCGGTGCATCTGCAAGACGGCAATGGAACGGAGCCGCAGGCCGGGGAGGCGGCAAGATATTACCTGCTCGCCGCAGAGCAGGGATATGTGCCAGCCCAATGCGCACTGGCGGCTTATTACGCCGACACCCAGGATGCCGCGGCCGCAGAGCGGTGGTATCGCGCGGCGGCAGAGCAGGGAAATGCCGAGGCACAGTTCCAGACCGCTTTTTATTGCGCCTCGGCAGAGGATACCGACATGCCCGAAGTGGTGCGCTGGTATACTGCTGCGGCGGAGCAGGGGCACGCCGGGGCACAGCTGAACCTCGGCAGTCTGCTGGCCATCGGGGCAGAAGGTGTCGGGCAGAATCCGGCTGAGGCCGCGCGCTGGCTGGCTCCTCACATGGCACAGTGCGAATCTGTCTTTCTGCTGGCGGTGGCGCATGCTTATGCCCGGGGTGAAGGGGTAGAGAAGAATATGACCGAGGCGGCCCGGTGGTATGCTGGAGCCGCCAGTAAGGCCGATGGCGAAGCCTGCTTTCACCTAGCGCAATTATATGACCGGGGCGAGGGGGTGGAGCAGAATGCTGCCGAGGCGGTGAAATATTACCGCGCTGCGGTGGAGGCTGGCTGCGAGGAAGCCTATCTCCCATTGGGCGCTCATCTGGCGGCGGGCGATGGTGTCGAACAGAATGCCGCCGAGGCTGAGAAGTGTTTTCACGCTGCTGCCGAAAATGGCGGCGCGGCCGCCCAGTATGCGCTTGGGCTGCGCTTTGCCGAGGGTCGCGGTGTGCCGGTCAGCATGAAATCGGCTTGCAAATGGTATGCCGCTGCTGCTGCGCAAGGGCATGTGGAGGCCAATTTCAGCCTCGGTATTTTGTATGCCAATGGCCTTGGCGTGGAAAAGAACCCGGCCGAGGCGGCAAAATACTACACCGCCGCCGCCGAGAAGAACCATGCGCAGGCACAGTTCTTCCTGGGGCTCCTCTATGCCAATGGCGAGGGGGTGGAGCAGAGCGCTGAGACTGCCCGTGCCTGGTTCTCCAAGGCCGCTGCTCAGGGGCTTCCCGAGGCTGCCATCATTCTGGAAGAAATGTGAACCGGTGTTATTTAGCGGCGTGCAGGGCACGCTGCATGGCAGCTACGGTGGCGTCGATGTCGGCTTCGGTGTGAGCGGTGGAGATAAAGCCTGTTTCGTAGGGCGAGGGGGCTACATAGACTCCTTGCTCCAGCATGGCGTGGAAGTAGCGGCGGAACATATCGAAGTTACCGCTCATGGCGGAATCCAGGTCATACACCTCCTGCGTGGTGAAGTGCAGGCAGAACATGGAGCCGTCGCGGATGAAGGTGAGCGGCAGATTCTCATCGCACAGGATGCGGCGCACACCTTCCTCCAGCCGGGAGCCGAGCTGCTCCAGGCGGGCGTAGGAATTGTGCTGCTCCAGGTAGTTCAGCTGTGCCAGACCTGCGGCCATGGCCACCGGGTTGCCGCTCAGCGTGCCAGCCTGGTATACCGGGCCGAGCGGGGAAACGCAATCCATGATATCGCGCCGCCCGCCAAAGGCACCCACCGGCAGGCCGCCACCAATGATTTTGCCCAGGGTGGTGATATCAGGGGTGATACCCAGTTTTCCTTGCACACCTGCGGCGGAAATGCGGAATCCGGTCATTACTTCGTCAAAGATTAACAGGGCGCCATTCCGGGCCGTAATCTCGCGCAGAAACTCCAGGTACCCCGGACGCGGCAGATAAAAACCGGCATTTCCGGGGAAGGGCTCCACAATGATACCTGCAATCTCGCCCGGGTGGGCGGCAAAGGCCTGCTCCACCGCAGCGCGGTCGTTGTAGGGTAGCACAATGGTCAGATTGGCAAACTCGGCAGGCACGCCGGCGCTGTCTGGTTCGCCGTGGGTGAGAGCTCCGCTGCCGGCGGCCACCAGCAGACTGTCCACATGACCGTGATAACACCCTGCAAACTTGATGATGTATTTACGCCCGGTGTAGCCACGAGCCAGACGAATGGCGCTCATGGTGGCTTCGGTGCCGCTATTGGTCATGCGCACTTTTTCCATGCTGGGTACCCAGCGGCAGACGGTTTCGGCCATGTCTACCTCGATGCGGGTGGGAATGCCATAGCCCAGCCCATGCGGCACGGCGGCCTGCACAGCGGAAATCACGCACTCCGGGGCATGCCCCAGAATGGCAGGTCCCCAGGTACCCACGTAGTCGATATACTGGCGACCGTCCTCATCTGTCAGGTGTGCTCCGGTAGCCTTTGCCACAAAAAAAGGCGCACGCTCCAGGCGGCGGAAGGCTCGCACAGGAGAATTGACCCCACCCGGGATGACCCGGCACGCACGCTCAAAAAGTTCCTCAGATATCGACATGCCCGCCAGTATACCCTAACAGTCCCTTGCGCGCAAGCCTCATCTCGCCTGGCAGCCGGGGTTTGGCCTGTTCCAGATTTTCTGATACCCATTTGCAGCATAACGCGATAAATGACAATTGCACCTCTGGCGCTTCGTGCTTTCAAGTGGTTATTCATACCTGTGGTGGTATATGGCTATCTTTCCGCTTGCCAATGGGAAATTGACACGCTAATATATGCGGCATGAAAGAGATGTTACAGCGTTGGATGCTCCTTTTCTCCGTTTCCGTTGCTGCTCTGGTTCCTGCGGTGCAGGCACAGAGCGATGAGGTGCTGAAGGAAACCGGCGATATGGTGCGTGTAATGCGTCATCCGGATGGCACGCGTGCTATTTACCAGCGCCAGCAGGGGTGGCGTGGTATGCGTTGCTCGACCTACACAACCACCGGGAAACTTGCTGCGGTAAGTGATTATACAGAAGGTAAATACGGCCAGCTGGTGGGGTGCATTATCTATGATAGCACCAAGCGCAATATCATTTATAAGGTGGCTTATGGCTATGACAGCCGCGCCCGCCTGGTGGAGGAACGCATGTATTCCCACCCAGAGGGTAAACTGGTGCAGCGCGTTATTTACAAGTACGATAATCAGGGGAATCGTTCAAAGCCTCTCATTGTTTCATTGAATGCCAATGCAGCCAAGGAGATTGTCCCTACCATGAAGTATGATGTGAATGCCATCAACCGCGACATGAAAAAGGGCAAACGCCGATAGATGAACCATTAACCCGCCAAACAGACAAATGGAGACTTTTTCCTGGCAAGACCGCGATGCGGATGGTAACAAGGTGGTGTATGAAGCACAGCATTTCGGTGGCTGGTGGCAGCTGATGGTAGCCCCCAAGCTGGGGCGCTCCCAGCGCGACGAAGTGGTGTTCACTCCTGCTGATTTTACGGAAGAACACTGGCAGACGCTCCGCGACCTGCTGTGGCGCAAATACCAGCGCCGCCGTGTGGCATGGGATATGGTGCAGCATATTGACGATATTCTGGCTGGTAAGGCTACCAATGAGCGCCGCGACCGCCGCAACGGTAAGGGAAAATGACCGAACAGGAAATGATTGACTGCCAGGACCCCGCTCGCCAGGTTGAGCGTGCGGTGGCTATCATGCACCGTTTACGTCAGCCCGGCGGTTGCCCATGGGATGCTGAGCAGACTCACGATTCCATTGTCAGCAGTCTCATTGAGGAATGCTACGAGTGTATAGACGCCATTCGTGAGCGCGATTGGGCTCACCTGCGTGAGGAGTTGGGAGATGTGTTGCTGCAAGTGATTTTTCATGCTGAAATGGCGCAGGAAAATCCGGAGGCTGCTTTTGGTATCAACGAGGTGGCTCGTGAACTGGCCGATAAGCTGGTGCGGCGGCATCCTCACGTGTTTGGCTCGGCATCTGTGGAAAACGCCGATGGCGTGGTTTCCCAGTGGGATGCCATCAAACGCAAGGAGCATGATATTGAGGATAAACCCTATCTGGAAGGCTGCGGAAAGGGACTGCCCTCGCTTTTGCAGGCTTATAAGATTACCAAAAAGGTGGCTAAGGTTGGTTTCGACTGGCCTGACCACGCTGGTGTGGTCGAAAAAATTCGAGAGGAGACCGCCGAGGTGGAGGAAACACTTGCGCTGCCGGATGCAGACCCGCATGTGGCCGAGGAACTGGGGGATTTGCTCTTTGTGGTGGTGAATTTGTGCCGCCGCCGTAAGGTGGATCCCGAGCTGGCTCTTTTTAATGCCAACCGTAAATTTGAGCGTCGTTTCAACGCTGTGGAGGCTGCGCTCAGGGAACAGGGAGTGAGCCTGGTTGCTGCCACCGCAGAGCAGATGGAGGATGCCTGGCAAATAGTCAAACTCAAGGAGAAGGTATGATGCGCTTTTGCTCAGTAACTCTTTGTTGCTCTGCTGCTCTGCTGGCTTCGTGCTCCTTCCTGCAGCAGGACAATCCTGAAAAGCCTGCAAATGAGCCTATGCACGACCCTGGTAAACCCCGCATGGGGTTTGAGGATCCCTCGCTTCCGGGAATGAATCCACTGCTTACAGGTGGTGCTGTTGACCCCAATGCTCAGAGCTATAACGTATCAACCTCTGAGGAATTGGAGAAAATTGATAATGGGGCAGAGGGCGAGGTTTATTTTACGGATCCTGATAATCCTAATGCCGATATTGAAGGTATTACCAATGCTTTTGAAACGCAACGCAGCGGGAATGTATGGCTTGGGCATTATGGCCGTGCCACGCGCATGGCCCACCGTGAATGCCGTCCGCTCATTATCTGGTTCCACGATTCTGTCATCTCGCCAGATAGCGCCAGCCTGGGAGAGGCTTTGCTGGATACGGCTGAATTCAACGAATGGTGCCGCGACCGCGTTGTTCGTCTGAAACTGGATACTGGTGCTGATTTGGCTGAGCATAAGCCGGGTACCACCGTCCGCTATGGCCGTGAAACGATTGATCGCCTTGCTCGTCGATATGGCCTTACTCGCAAACCTGCTCTGGCGGTGGTATCGCCTCGTGGCAAATTCGTGATGGGGATTGATGGCTACGATAGTACCGCAGCACAGATAGAGACCCTGCTTAAAGAAGGAGTTATTCTGGCAGAAAAGGAAATTCTTGAGTATCAGCAGAAATTAGCACCCAAGGGATACCGCACCTGGACTTCGGCCACGGGCGAGGTGTCTGTCTTTGCTCGTATCCAACGCTACAACCCGGAAAAGGAAATGCTTTATCTCAAGGAATATGGCGGTAAGATTCAAAGCCTCAAATTGCATCGCCTTTGCAAGGAAGACCAGGAGTTTGTTCTCAAGGAACAGCTTGCTAAAGAGGAACGCAAGGAAAAGAAACGCCGCAGAAAGAGGTCATGAGCAAGTCCGACGATACCAAAGCGCAGATTATGCGCGCTGCGGTGCAGCAGTTTACCCGCCTGGGCTACGAGGGCGCCGCTGTGCGCGACATCGCCAATGCGGCCGGGGTGAATATCGGTCTTATCCGTTACCATTTCGGCCACAAGGCTGATTTGTATCGCGATACCCTGGCCTACATTTCAACCCAGTATAACGAGGTGTGTCTGGCGGCGCTGGAGGAGGTGCGCGAATCCGGTTCCCCGGAAGAAATTATCTGCTCCTGGTTGTTGGCGCCTATTGTCGCCTGGCAGGATGCCACCGTGGCATCGGGTGAGGAGGTGCTCTGCTTCCTCAATAAAATGGGCTACGAAGACCCGGAGCTGACCCGCGATGTGTACGAATCGCACTATTCCTATGCCTTGCAGGAATGGCAGGACGCCGTGCAGTCTCATTTCCCCGGCCTGCAGCGCGGTGACTGGCTCTGGTTCCTCACCTCGCTGCGCGGTATGTATTTCAACATTGTGGCGCACAATGATTTCACCCTCTGGGGCTTGCCCTCCATTTCCAATCGCGAGGCCGCTATCCGCCGACTTGCCGCAGATGCCGTGGCTCTGCTGAAAATTACTGCTCAGGCGTGAGTCCTCGCTTTGCGTCGCGCCTCATCTTCCTGGCGTGTTGCCGGTGCTTTTCTGCGGGGTGTTCTCTGGTGCCTCAAAATTTGCATAAGTTGCTGGCAGATGTATGCCCCATAAAACTCACTTTTTTTTGTGAGAACGGTTTTTTTGCTTTACATATCCTACTGCTGGGGTATGCTATAAAAGGTTTTGGAATTTTAAGCTGTTTTAGAACTATTTTAAAGATATAATTATGAAAACGCATCTCCCTGTAGCTCTTCGTAAGGCTCTTCTCGCCGCACTGGTAGCTGTTTCCTCTTTCGTGTACAACAAGGCTGAGGCAGCGGGTATAGTCAATCTGGATATAATGACTCCCGATACTAAGAGCCTGACTCAAAAGGCAGAGCAGTCGGCTGAGTTTATGGCTCAAGTCATGAATGAGTTGGATGTACATGTCGTACCATCATCTGGAGGCGATAATTGGGATAGCTACACGGGCGAAACACTAGATTTTACAGTACCTGGAATTTTGTCTGAGAAGGTTGTTTCTGTTTCGGTGGACAATATGCCATTTGGTGGAAAGGACAATGTGATTAAGACCGGGGCATCCAGTGTCGTTATCAACGAGGGTATAACTGGTGACAACAACAAAATTGAAACCGGAGGAGGAAGTATCACGACTGGTGAGATTTCCGGGGACAATGTCTCTCTTCTCGTTAAGGGGCATGGTGATATTCTCACCGGAGCTATCACAGGTGATGCTGTAGCATTGGAAATTACCGGCAATGGCGACTTGGAAACCGGTGCTATTACCGGTGATGATGCAGAGCTTACGATTGGTGGAAACGGCACCATGACGACTGGTGCTATTACCGGGACCGGAACAAAGATTACAGCCGCCAGCAAGGTGCTTACCGAGGTAACCAGCATGAGCAATGGCAGCTCAATGACGGTGAAGGAAGTGAATGCCCCGGTTGATACGAACGCCACACTGGACGGCGGATCGTCTCTGAGCGCCACAGAAGGTATTGTCATCGGCGATAATGCCGATGCGGATTCCGAAACAGATAAGCTGACCGTGAAGGGTGGCTCTACGGTAAGTGCCGGGACAACCATGGAAATTAACCAGAACGTGGCATTGGGAGGTGCTTCCACTCTGGCGAGTGCGGGAAATCTGACCGTGACGGGGCAGGTTTCCGGTGATGGTACGGCGTCTTTTATCAAAACCACGGGCGATGGTTCTGTAACACTCGGCAGTATCAGCGATACGGCAGATAATCTCTCTATTACTACGGGTGATGGGGACGTGAATATCGGTACGTTGGATGTGAATGATGCGGGTGATCCACCGAGGACTCTTGCCGGATTACAAGTAATATCTGGCGGAGCTGTTACCATCGGCGATGTTAACGGCAAGGTGGAGAATACCAGTATCGTTGCCAAGGGTGATGTTACTCTTGGCGCGGCTGCCGGGAGCTCGGCTCTTATTTACTTTGGTAGCAAAATTGAAACAAAATCTGCTCTCATTGTGAATCAGTCTGCTGAAATCCAAGGTGTCGTTGATGCCGATGGAACCATTGAATTCAAAGGCGAAAGGACAAAGGTAACAGCGGACTCCACGGTACATGCTGATGGCACGATTGCGTTTGAAAATGCGCACGGTGTAGAAGTTGCAGAGAATGCCTCTGTCACGAGTGATAGTGATGTTTCCATGTCGGCCACCGGGGAATCGCAGATGAATGGCATTCACGGCACCGTTGATTCTGGCGGGAAGTTGGCTGTATCTGCCAGCACAAATAACGTGTTTGCAGTGACTGGGAATTCAGGTGCTCAGCTGATAGCAGACGAGGGCATCACTATGACCGCAGTGAATGAAAACGTGGTTTGGAAAGCAAAGGTCTCGACTTCTGAGGGGGGAATCAAGATGGAAGCCGGGCGTTATAATACAGTGATGAATTCCACATATGAGGTAACCTCCGAAGGTGATATAGAAATTCTTAATGGCAAGGCTTATGTGAGCGATAGCTCTGTAACTACAGCCGCTGGTCAGATTGTAGCGACAGGTACTGAAGTTTCCGTCAGCAACAGTACAGTATCTGCCTCTGATAAGGTCAAGCTTGCCGGAACAAATGTGAATAGTGCCGGCACCGGCATATCGGATGCCGTGGTGTCAGGTTCTTCTATTGAGATAGGCGATGCCGGCACAAATACAACAATCGGGTCGCTGGATGATGCAGATACTAAGAAATCCACGTTTATGTCCACTGGCGATGTGGCGGTGAAGGGTGCAGATGTGATTATCTCCGGCGAGACGGAAATTACTTCTACAACCGGAGCTGCAACAATTGCTGCAACCAATAAGGCTCAGATATCTGCAACAAGTGTGAGCGCCGATGAGACGAGCATCACCGGTGTGGACGTGGGTGTGTCCGACAGTACGCTGAAGGGAACCACATCCGTAGACGTCAAGGGGTCTACTTCTACAGTGCTGAACAATACCTCAATTTCCGATTCGAAGGATGTCACAATCGGGGAAACCGGAACCACCACCATGGATGGCACGTGCATTGCCGCCAGCGGTGAGGTAAAGGTGGGCGGTGATTCCGTAGCAATTACCAATAACGCGGGTATCACCTCAACCGGCGGCGGTGTGAGCATTGCCGCTGCAACAGGTGATGCCTCGGTTGATGGAACGATAACCGCGGCCGGCAATGTGAGCATCGCCGCAGCAACAGGTGATGCCTCGGTTGATGGAACGATAACCGCGGCCGGCAATGTGAGTATCGCCGCAGCAGAGAAGGCTACCGCTACAGATGTTACCCTGTCGGGTAAGGATATCACCATAACGGGTGCCGAGGCAGATGCCTCCGGCAGCACGCTGAATGCCGATGGAATTGTAAAGGTTGCCGGCACAGATGCAACCACCATGAATAACGCCAGTATCATGGGTGCCACGGATGTCACAATCGGTGAAACCGGAACCACCACTATGGATGGCACGGGCTTTACTGCCAGTGGTGAGGTAAAGGTGGGCGGTGATTCCGTAGCAATTACCAATAACGCGGGCATCACTGCAGAGGGGGGCGATGTCACGATTGCTGCCGGTAATGGTGATGCTTCTGTAGAAGGTGGTACAGTGACCGCCAGCGGCAATGTGAGCCTGACGGCAACGGGTAACGCCAGCGTCACAGATGTGGCCATGGAGGCCGCGGAGGTGACCATTTCCTCAACAGCCGCAGTAACTGTTACTGATGCGGATGTAATGGGTAAGGGATCCGTTCAGATTGCAGGTGCAGGCAGCACCTCTCTGGAGAATACGGATGTGAAGGGTGAAGGCTCGGCCACCATCGGTAATTCTGCCGGTGCAACGGTCATGACCGATTCCAGCGTAAGAGTGGATGATGCTGTGCAGATTGATGGCTCGACCATCTCAATTACTGGTAACAAGGGAATTGATGCTGGTCTTGGTGGTGTGAATGTAACCTCTTCCACCGGAGTGGTTACTGTAGATGGCGGCACTATTGAAGGTGTACAGGATATTGTAGTCAATGCTGCCACAGATGCTACTCTTGGCGATGTTGAAATTGATGGCGGCAGCGATGTGACCATTAGAGCGGTGGCCGGTTCTGCCAGCATCAATGGTGGTCAGGTAACGAGCTCGGATGCCGTTCAGATTGCCGGCGCCTCGGGAACCTCTATCGATGGCGTTTCTGTAAACGGCGCCAGCATCAATGTGGGTGCGGATGGCATTACCAACATCAGGAACGCTAGCACGCTGGATGCTTCCGGCGATATCGCGGTGAATGGCGACTCCGTTGCTATTGCGAACTCCAGTGTGGAGTCCGGCATGGGCAAGGTGGAGATTACGGCTGATACTACCACTGCAACGCTGACTAACGCAACGGTTGATGCCGCAGGTCCTGTTTCGATTTCCGCAACAACGGACGCTTTGCTTGATGGCACAAAGATTATTGCTGATGGTGAAGTATCCATCACTGGTGCAACCGTAACTGTTGACAATAATAAGAATATCACATCCGAAGGTGGTGCTGTGTCTATTACGGGTACAGCTGGTGCTGCCAGCATTACCGGGGGTGAGGTAAGTGGCGCCGATGAGGTGGCTATTTCCGGTGCTGGCGGCACCACAATTGATGGTGTAGAGGTAGAAGGCGCCAGCATTAAAGTGGGTGCGGATGGCATTACCAACATCAGGAACGCCAGCACGCTGGATGCTTCCGGCGATATCGCGGTGAATGGCGACTCCGTTGCTATTGCGGACTCCAGTGTGGAGTCCGTCATGGGCAAGGTGAAGATTACGGCTGATACTACCACTGCAACGCTGAGCAGTACTAAAGTGGAGGGTAAGGATATTACCATTTCCGGTGTTGGTGGCGCATCTCTGCACGATAGCACGGTGACAGGTTCCGGCTCTGTTATTGTGGACTCCGATGGCGCTACTACTCTGAGCAATACTAAGGTTTCCGGTGAGAACGCCACGGTGGAAGGTGTTGAAACCAGCATTACTGGTGGATCTGTGACTGCCGAGCAGATGGCCACGATTACCGGAGCTACCAGTGGTACGCTGAGCGATACGCTCGTTATGGCTGATGATGTGACCCTCAACGGTGGAGATATCACTGTAATGGATGGCTCTTCCATAGAGGCCTCCAATGGCGATATCATCGGTAATCTGGGGAGCTTGACCATTGGGACCGCCGGTGAAACGGTGACCGAGGACACGATGACCGCGAAGAAGAATATCGATATCACTGTGAGCGGGGCTACAACTATCCAGGGGGCGGCTCAGCTGGTTGCCAAGGGGGGCGATGTGTCCATCAATGGTGCAGATGCTTCTGCAAACGCCATTACCGGTGAACACACCCTGGTGGATTCCGAGGCCGGCAGTGTCTCTATCTCCGGCGATTCGAATACGGTGAGCGACCAGGCTGTGGTGAGCGCAGATAAGGATATCACCATTTCGGGTGACATTGCCAACACCATTGAAGGCGTGGCTCAGGTTGAGACTGACAATGGCAGTGTGAAGATTGCAGGCGGTGATACTGCTGCTAACACTATTTCCGGAATTGGCGCCACTGGCGTTGATAAGGATACCTTGGTGTCTGCCCACAAGGAAATTGATATCGAGGGTGCAACCAACACCATCAAGGACGGTGCCGATGTAATTGCCGGTACGGATGTGAAGCTGGATGCCGCTACCTCCAACACTATCAAGGACGGTGCCGAGGTGCTCGCCGGAACGGATGTGACGATGCTTGCCGCAACCGCCAACACTATTAAAGGTGGTGCTGAGGTAACCGCCAAGACCGGAGTTGTGGCCATTACCGGCCCGACCAATAAGCTTGACGGCGATGGCACGACTGTGACTGGTGAAACGAGCGTGACGATTACGGGTGCTTCTGCTAATACCATTTCCGGCAATGCCCAGGTGGTAGCCAATACAGAATCTGTAACCATTGACGGTGACACTACAGCAGCCAACACCATCACTGGTGCCGATACCCTGGTGGATGCGGCCAAGAAAGTGGATATCGATGGTGCA
>JAZNIZ010000030.1:0-2106 GCA_045577775.1 Akkermansia sp.
TTTTGCCAGTTTACTACGTGGTTTACATGGGCATTTTAGAAATCCTGCGGCCCACGAAGTGAAAATTAAATGGTATACGTCTGAAGCAACAGTATTGGAGCTTCTCGGTATGGTTTCATATGTGTACCGTGTGTTAGATACTGTTGCGCCCACATGTTATGCTCTATCTTGTAGGTAGACTCATAAAAAGTTTATGCGCGTCCCCATAGACCCTTTTGCACTTGTCGAGGCCTCGAAAGGACTAGGGGGGGCTAGCATACAAAATGGCAGGGGCAATGCATTTTATGTGGCGCGATGAATGTATGAACATGCTATCAAGGATATCATGGTTGCCCTCTTTAGGGCGTTTTCGAATTATATGGTTCGATATCCAGCTTTTCTCTAATCACAACATCCAATTTGTCCAATACTTCGTTAATGAAGCCTATAGCTTTTAGATAGTCTGCCGCGACCCGACAGGCAATAGGAAGAGGGTGTTGTCGTATTTGCATTGCGAATGTTTTAGAGAATGAGTTGATGTTGGGTGATATTCTGTGAGCTAACTGGTTCCGGTAAGATTTAACGAACTCAAAATGACCTGTCCATGCATTACTGTCGTCAGGCTCTTCGAAATAAGAGTATATGGGATTGCTTTCTTCTTTTAAATCATCTTTTTCATTACATTTTTCGAAAAAGATTTTAGCATGTATACTTGTTGTCTTTTTGTTGAGCCCCCAGTATACGTTGTATAATTGAGCGAGCAAATCCCACAAAACAGAGGTTCGATATACAACGTTTTCTATAAAATAGTATGTTAGCTTTTCGTTTGCCGCCGGTTCATTACATGGATTCCAATCGGGGTGTTCCACATGCAAACGAGCGATACCATCGTATATGAAAGAAAATGAAATTGATATGTTTTCGCAGAGTGCTACGATGGTTTGATATATTTCACTGGTTGCGTTGTAGATTTCGTAATTGCTATCTTTGTCCTTTATTGCTGAGATGACTTTTCCCGTATACCTGATATCGCCGTTTTCTTCTTCGTAGGCTTCACGTAAAGTAAAGCGGTGCTTTTCAAACGCCACTTCAATCGCGTGGCATATGAGGCGAGAAGAATCTTTATCCATCTTCAATTTAATAATCTGATTTAGCCACATTTCAGACTCTCTACCTAGACGCACATCGCTGGTGGTTTTTGTTTCTGCTATGTAGAGATTTGGTATCGATTGTATGATTTTACCGAACGATTTTTCAGTCATGTTTTGAAAGAAACGGCCATTCTTATAACCGGAAAAATCTCCATACTTGAACGATACATACATGCAGCCACTCGGAGAGAGATGCTCGGCCACCTTTGAGAGGACAGCGCGGATTTCATCGGAACTGAGGTGGAGAAGAGAGGCACAGGCCCAGATTCCATTGTACATTCCCTCCGGCTCGAAATCCTGGAATCTGACACACGTCACTGGTTGCCCAATATACGATTCGGCAATTCTGCAAAGCTCAGCAGAGCCATCTACAGCATCCACCTTGTACCCAGCATCGATGAAGGCTTTAGTATCGCGTCCGGCTCCACATCCTAAATCGAGTATGCGTCCTCCTTCTGGAATGTATTGAAGGAAGTTTTGCTGAAAATCGGCAAAGTCGACCTTCTGCGTATCTGCCGTGAATGCTGATGCGTTGTTGTTGTAGTACTCCAGAGTTCTGTCGGTGTGTTCCTGCTCGTTGTTCATTTAAAATATTTCTTGGGTTTCGTTTGCCACTTCCCACCGATGTATCAGGTATGAAGCTGCTTTTGTGTCGATGTTCCTCATGAACTCACGCCGCATACTCTCAGTGGAGCCAGTTTATTGCATGAGTGTTTCTCGCAGTGGGTGGTGGCTGCTGATAAGGAACTCGTTTCTTTTATGTAATCTGTTGACGTATTATTTGAGAACGATTATTATTCCGTTGTTTTCGAATCAATCAAAGGCGTATTTAATTCCGTTCGCGAATTGTCAGGATGCAAATTCGATGGTGTAAAACTGATAGACACCGTGTTTTCGGTGAATGAGCCAATGCTGCTAATCAATCAGTTTACAACGGAAAGTGAAATTTCGGCACACAAAGGTTTTGCCAGTTTAC
>JAZNIZ010000031.1:0-49397 GCA_045577775.1 Akkermansia sp.
CTCGGCGCTATAACGCCCTCTCTTATGTATCTGTTCGTTTTGCATGTGCGTGTGTTGGTTTGATTATACACACGCCCGATGAATTGCACAAGCCAAAGAGGGCTTAATGCAGTGTCTCAAATCCCGGCGCCATTATATATAGACCTACTTGGGCGTATTTCCAATTCCCCTGAGAGTATACAAAAAGCAATTTCCTCCATCATTCATACTAAGCCCGGAGTAGCTGATGGCGTGAGCTTTTCTGACAAGTTGCAAGTGGCAGAAATAACCAAGGATGCGCTTTATGTTGGGCTGCGAATTTCCTTTACTGCAGATGTTGCGGGCGTACACTGCGATATGAAAGTCGATATCGGATTCAGCGATGAAATATATCCGGCAGCGCTTATGTTGGATTATCCACCAACCCTCAACGGCATCCCCGGAGCCCGTCTGCAATGCTATTCTTTAGAATCCGTTGTTGCAGAGAAATGGCAAGCGATGGTTCAGCTTAAACAAATGAACTCGCGCATGAAGGATTTTTATGACCTCTGGTTTCTTTCCCGCCGTTATTCATTTACATATGCCACCCTGCATAACGCTATTACTCGAACCTTTGAACGCCGCGAAACAGATATGAGGGAATATGTCATTCTGAAAACAGAAAACTACCGGAAAGCTCAACAAGCAGAATGGGCTGCTTATATCCGCAAACTAAAAGCTGCCACTTTCCAAAAGAAAGATGCTGTTGAAATACCATCTCGCATATTCGCAGATGTTCTGGACGAAATTATGACTTGGTTAGAACCTGTTATGCTCGATGCTCAGTACTACACGTGGAAACCGGGAAAGGGATGGCGGTAAGGGAACTCATCCTTCATCAAAAACAAAACGTAAGAAATGCCGCGCGATTTCTAGCGTTCATTTAAGCAAGGGGGCAGACTGACCAAGCTCCGACTAAGTTCTGACCAAGCTGCACTTCTTCGATTATGGTTTCAACTTATCGAGCTTCTTCTGGTCAAGCTTTTCCCAAGGCAGGTCGGCTTTGCCAAAAGTACATACGTCATATAAGGTAAAAAAATCCCGCCCTTCGGCATAAAAACCTAGGGCGGGTGCGCAATGCGGGGCTTGATTACCCCACTTGAACTTGATGTTCCTTACTTGCGACGACGACGGGCAGCAAGGCCAGCGAGGGCAAGCAGGCTCAGCGTGGCTGTGGTCGGCTCCGGAACGGAGGGAGTCAGGAGCTCAGGAGCAGTTGTGCCCATGATGGCTGTTACATCGTTCACGCCGGCAATCACGCTGTCAGAGGTGAAGATGGTCAGGCCGGCAATCTGGCCGTTGAAGGTTTCACGAGCGTTGCCGGAGTTACCGGAACCGATGGCGAAGGTCTGATCAGCTTCGCTGGGGAGGGCAAAACCACCCAGATTGCGTGTATAGAAGTTGTTGTTGGCAGTACCGGCAATGTACTTGGCGCCGTCAGCGGCAGCCGTACCACCCTTGAAAGAAATGCCAACAAGGGTCCAAGTGTTGGCAGTCAGTCCGACGTTTGCAGTATCTTTATCGGCCACGCCCTTGGCGGTGTATTGAAGTCCGGCACCGTTAGTGCAGAGCTTGAAGCCATTTTGCTGAGCACCATAGCTGAAAATGCTTTCCACACCATTGGTGTCGCTCATATTCACCCATGCGGCGATGGTGATGTACTTGGAGCTATCCTGCAGGGCGTTGTTTACTGCATCAAGCGTAATCGCGCCGATGTAGGCACCATCGCTGAAGCTGTATGTAGTTACGGACATATTGTCCACCTTGGTGGCGTCGTACAATGTGCCGGCGGCCACCAGCTCGTCCATAGTGGCGATTCTGGTCAACTCAACCGCAGAGGCCACGGAAGCCAGAGCCATAAGGGCTATAATTGTTTTTTTCATGTTTGTAAGATTTGATTATTAAGAGTTTTGAGCGGCTCGGGCAGGGATACCCTTTCCCACGCGCGCCGGGAGGCTGAGAGACCTGCTCCTAAGCCGCTAGCGAAAATATACAGCATTCTGAATGCTGTAGCAAGCGAAAAAGTAGGAATTTACTGAAAATAATGCACTTTTATCCCATGAGCGATGCAGACAATAACCGTTACATCTGCATAGCTGCGAATCCAACCCATTGTTTTCTCGAAATTATGCACAAGTACAGCATTCAGAATGCTGGGGGCAAAAAAAAGCCGCTACATGAGAGGCTGAGCCTTTAGTCGTTGGCTTCTCGTGTAAAGTGGAAGCTCAGTTCGGAGATTTCTCCATAGCGGCGTACAAGGAACTTGTTTACGCCCCAAGGAATGAGGTCTTCGTTAATCTTTACCTCAATGGAAGAGGGGAGAGAGGTTTAACCCCAGCGAGGGGCTTCATGGGGGTAGAACCCACACGAGTCCCGGGGAGTCCCGAAGGGGTAAAAACGGGGTAAAAAGAGCCCGATTTCAGGTCAATTCGGGGCTCAATCAACGCGCGTATCGCGCTTGCAACTGAATGATATTGTGGCGATTGGCTATAAAAAGTTTTGCGCGGTTTCCTCATTGCTGAAGAAACCGCGCAGGGTGGACGATGGGATTCCCCCTATGGGGCCGCGGCAGAGCCTTTGCTGTCGCAAAGGTACCCGCAGGGAGGTGTCCCTGCGGCTCTGCCGGATGAACTGCCACTGGCAGTTCATCCCCACAACAACCGCGAGCGGTTGTCGTGGCTTCGAATCCTGCCACGCTAATGAAAAAAAGCCCCGCACCTTAACAGGCACGGGGCTTTTTCTTCAAGGGTGGGCGATGGGAGTCGAAAGAAATAACAACGCCAAATTGTTTATATATAACATATTATAAGATAAATTGTAATATTTGACAGTACAGACAATAAGTCTGTTGTGCAAATCATTTCTAATTTTTGAAAAACACCCTAAAAATCGCTTCGTCTCATAAAGGTTCGCATAAGTCTTTTTAGAGCTAATTATCAATTCTCCGATTTATTTTCATTAGGTTTGATTCAAGAGGGCGCACTGCGCCCTCTTGAATCGAATATTTATTGCTGCTATCTTTTTTCTATTGACACGATATTCCTAAGTAATAAATATAGTTAAAATGTCAACATTTAAGAGCGTATATACTTACCGAATTCTTTAGAAGAAAAATCTAAGTAATAAACTATATTTTGCGTAAAGACAACAAAAAAACCCTTGGAATTTATATCAATATTTTTTACTCTTTCGGCATATACTTGCTGACCATTGATATAAACTCTCAATATGATTGGACTTCGAGTCTTTGAATGCATTTTGAAAACAACTTCGCCCCAATTCTTCATCCTAGAGTATAACACATAATCATCATCTTTTTGGTGGATGTAGATATGTTTTCCCATTAAACCAATTCCTTTGATAAAAAAACTTGTATTCTCATCATGAATCAGTTCATCTATTATGGAAAGAGAATTTTGGCAACCCAAAAGTGGTAGTCCTAAAAAACCAAACATACTTATAACTAGTTTCATCTTTTTTATTTTTGTGCTTTTTTGTCTTTTTGGCTCGATGTACTATTTGTTTGTACACTAGCACCCAGTTGCTTACTGAGATGATAAGGGTTTGCAACACGTCCAGACCATGCAGTGTAAACACCCTTTTTAGCGACCACGTTCCCCACTCCATCAGGAGGCGCAGGAGTTACTGGAATTGCATTCAGAAGTTCCAATGCTGCGGTAGTACACTGATAAGTAGGTGTATATTTAATTCCTTTCTTTTGCTTTTCTTCTATAAGTTTTTTAGCTTTTTGACACTGGCATGGAGTTAATTCCCAGTCCTTTTTTACAGCACTGGCTGCATGGGTTTCTGTTTCCCAATCGGTAACACCATCATAAGTTCCTGCCTCAAAATCATCGAGATCTCGTTTACCAATTTTTCCGTTTGGGCCAACTGAAAATGTAATAATTTCGCTACCATCATGCACTTCGAGCCACGTGTGACCTGTATCTATGCCCACGTTAAGCACATCATTCTCAACGGCGTTCATGCTAGGAGGATCTACATATAAAATGATAGTACAGGAACAACTTGTTTCCCCTAAAACATCAAACCTATAACACGGGGCGTTTGATAGAGCAACATGCAGATTATTATGATCCTTTTCTCCTATAAGATCCTTTCCTATCCAACGTCCATCAATAGCATTATAGTAACGATAGTTGTAATAGATAAGATTCGATTCAATATCGTTATACTCGCTTGACCACTGAACAGGCTGGGTAACATCGCCGCTAGTGCTTACTTCGCCGTAGGGTGTGTAGGTGTAGGCTGTGCGGATATAGCCGGCAGCGCCGAAGACTTCGCAGATGTTCTTGGTGAGATCCCAGCCGTAGGCGAACCAGGTGCCGTCTTTGCGGATAGCAAGGGGACGCGTGGCGATGGGCTGAGTGGGATCCCAGGTAATGAGCCATAGACAAGGGTGTCCAGATCGGGTGAGGTCACAGCAGGCGATTTGCAGGTAGCCACGATAGATGAATCTTTGGTTGAGCGTGATGCTGCCGTCCGTTGTTACCTTCTTGGTGGATCGGCGTCCCATGAAGTCGTAGGTACATTCAATGACAGTTATTCCATCTTCACTTGTGAAGCGAATCGGGCGGTTCTCGGCGTTGTATTCCACGCTCCAAACGCCTGTTGATGTTTTGATGAGCGTTTGGTTACCATCTGCATCAAAGGTGGGTGAGAAGTCACCAATAGTAGTGTATTGGTTTAGGTTATTAGCAGCATAGGTTGTCACTTCTTCGGACGCTTCCTGAGCCGTTTCTCGGTTGCCAATGTTATCATAATCGTAGGAATAGCTGCCATTATTCACCGTTGCTGAGGTCAATTCACTTCGGTTGTTATAACCGAATGTATCATTGATTGTTTGCCCATTACGAGCAGTATTGCGTGTAGTGGGACGCCCAAGTGAATCATAGGAGTATTCACGATTGACCACAGTAGTCGTGCCTCGCATGTAGCTTATGCCCGTGATCAGGTCTCGCTGCGTCTCATAACTCTGAGTAAGCGTCATATTGCAGGGCATGGTGAGCGTTTGCAGTAGGTTGGAGCCAAGCAAATAACTGTAACCGAACTGCTTTTCTGCACCGCCATGCAGGAATCCCGCAGAGGCGATGCGCCCATCTGTCCCATATTCCGTAGTCACTGTGTGCTGCACCGTGTCATTCTTGGTGTAGGTAAAGCCCGTGGATCGTCCCATGGCATCGCGAGTCTCGGTGATGAGGTGGGTGACATCCCCCGCCAGCAGGGAATCCGTTTCCTGTTCTCCGTAAGCGTTGTAGCCAAGGGTGCGGCTGCCCGCATCATCCGTCACCTGCGTGAGGCGGCCGAGGTGGTTGTAGGTGTAACTGCGGGCGGCGGTGGTGTCGCTGTAGCTTGTACCCAACAGCAGACCTCGGGCCACTTCGTAGCTGTGCGTTTTGACAACACCTCGTGCATCCGTTTCGGTAGCAAGGCGGTTGTATGCGTTATAGGTTTTCACCACGGATGAATTGTCAGCGTAAGTTTTGCGCAATTCCAAGCCGGTGGCGGGGTCAAACACCCATGTTGTTTCATCACCATCCATGCGTTCGGATGGATCTGTGCTAATAATTTCCGTCCCAGCTCGGAAAGTCTTGAGCGAAATAAGATTGTCCGTATCATCGTAGCTGAAGCAAGCGGGCTGAATACCCATTCCCCATTCTGCAACCTTGCGCCCACGTTCATCATAACGGTAGCAGCTGGTGTTTCCCTGCGCATCCGTCACGGTTGCGGGATTATCACAGCAAGTGCAGTATGTGGTGCTGGTGGTATTGCCAGCGGTATCTGTCATGAGAATCGCACGACCGGCAATATCGGTTGCCGTAGTTGTGGCATTGCCTCGCCCATCCGTATGGGTGAGAGTCATACCACTTGTTGCATAGGCACGAGCCGCAGTTGAGGTAATACCGGCGTTGTCTTTTTGAAACACAACGAAACCGTCTACCGTTACTGTTTCTGCCGTAATGGTAGAAGTGGGAATATTGCTGTAGGTCGTTCTCTTCGTGCCTGTATTATATATAGACCATTGTGTTGAAGTCAAGATTCTTTCATTGATGGAAACAGATTTACTTTCAATGGTGGGGGAAAGAGCGGAAATCATCTGCTTTTGCTCGCTGGTGAGAGCATCACCTGCCACATTGTAACGAGTCCTTGTGATGGTCGAGTAGATTCCATCCTCCAATGACTCTACCGCATAGGAAAGCTCTACCACTGGGGAATTATCCTTGGTGGGAGTATCACTCAGAGCGATTGTCTGTTTCACCACGTTGCCGAATGCTTCATATTCGTACAAGTTCGGGGCAGTCGAAGTAGTGTTCCAGCCAGTATCTTGATACTGTTTTATCATCTGCCCCTTGGAGTTATATTCGCTGCGGGTGTAGATGAATCGATTATTAGTAGCAGGCGAAGTTTGTACTACCGTCTGACCAAAGCCGTTGACAATATTCTGGCTCAGGATAGCGTTGTTCATCAAACGTACCGTAGTAGCGATGTTCTTACCATTGATATCGTAGGAATACTGCTGCGCTCGCTGACCAGTGCCAGAGATTTCTTTGGTGGAACCATCCGGGTTAGAGGTCGTGACAAAGGTAGCTCCGGCGGGTGTTGTCACCGTAGAGGTCAGGCCATCTGCGCTGTAGTCGGTGGCGGTTTCGCGTCCGAGTACGTCAATCTGTTTGATTACGCGCCCAAACAGGTCGTATTCCGTGGATTCCGTTGTTGTCATGGCACCGATATCTCGACGAACCGACAGCGTGCGCCCGGCGGCATCGTAGGTATAGCTTGTGATTGTTTCGGACGTGACCACAACTTCTCCATCTTTGACTTCTGAGCGAATCGTTTCCACCAGCTGATGTGCTGAGTTATATCCGTAAGAAGTCGTGATGCCATCTTCATTCGTTTCGGACAGCTTACCACAGCACATCCACTCAGTCGTGGAGAAACGGCCATTACCTCGAGTCAACTTAGCAACACGCTTCTCTTCATCATATTCATACGCTGCGGTGTTCAGCAGTAGCCAATTTTCACCATCCCAGATAAAGTCCTGTTCAAAGGTTGTGGTTTCGTTGACAGCGATGAATGTTTCCGTCTTGCGGCTCTGGGCTGCTACCAGTTCACCGTTGGCTTTGGTTGTGACCGTGTGTTTATGAACTGCACCATGTTCGGACGTTTCTTCATAATCGTGCCACGTCTGCACGCCATTGATAGCCTGTCTGAACTTGGGCTTACCAGCAGCATACGAGTAGACGGCAGATTCACCATAAGTATCATCAATCGTCACCTGCTGATGGTTCACACCTGCGGCGTATGTGGTAGCGGTTACTCGCTCCACTTCGGCAGAATCCTCGTAGATGTAATCAGTTACAGCGAGATTAAGGAATTTCCCGGTAGCATCTTCGTAGTCCGTATACACCTTAATGGGACGATTGTCATAGAAACGGGAAGAATTAGCAGCGTAGACATTTCGAGTCATCTTCTTGCCGCCATCGCCCCAAGGACGAGTCAGCTTGGTAACGCGGCCCATGGAATCGTACTCATATTCCACATAATTACCATTGTGGTAGGTAACTTTTTCGATGCGGAGGTTGGCATTGTATTCGTATGTGGTTGTTTGAGCAATCTCCGTATTGAACGCTTCAGTACGGCTGATGAGTAGCCATGTGCCATTCACATTCTGCTTGAGCTCGCGGGTGCAGGAAACCGGGGTTACATCATTGATGCCTCTTACAGACTCAATAATCTCGCACATATTGCCATACAACTGATTGGTTTCGATGGTGCGAATAATCGTTTCATCGCCTGTCCCCTTGATAATAGTCACTAGATTCCCTTGTTCAATGCGAGTGATAGTATAAGGCGGCAACTCACCCTGCTGACGGGTCATGGTGACGGTTTTGACGCCGTTTTCCATAGTCACCCTGTAAGCTGATGTCTTAAAGGGAGAACCGGAAGTCTGATATCCTCCATCATTTAGGGCTGTAACAGCAGAGGGTGCATACCATTCCATTACAAACGCGCCGTCATCAGTGGTATGGGTCTGCATTAAGCCCTCCGTGGGGGAGTAACAAGAACGCAGATAATGATTATCATCGTATTGGCAGATGACCTGATTCTGTCGTTCTTCGGCAGAAATAACCTTACCGGAAGAAGAGGTCATGCCCACGACATCACCGCCGGAGATGCTGAATCGCACCTTGGAACCATCGGCACTCACAAAGGAAATCAGGGAGGCGTTTTCCAAAGCGCACGGTGTCAGGGAATCATTCAGGAATTGAATACGGTAATCACGGTGACCCGACACACCTGCCGGGATTGCCGTCATGCGGTCAGACTGGATATTGAAATAAATAGCAGCACCTACGGGCGGGATAACGGTCACGATGCCGGAAACATCATTCACTTCCGCACGCCATGCCCAGGGACTTACGTAGCGCAACCCACCGCAGGGAGCGGCTTGTTTGCCATTACGCAAAGAGTAGGCTGCAGCTTCTTCCGGCGGAATCTGTTCGCCTCCGCGTGCTTCAAATTCGGCGGCGGACATACAGATGGAGGTTTCGCCATTGTCCGGCAGATTTTCTACTGAAATGCGATAGAGATTACCTTCGTTATCCGTGCATTCTCCACATTCGCAACAAATGTGACGTTCTTCAGGAGGAATACCACCAGAGGAGCTGCTGCTGGAGCTGGAGGAAGAGCTACTACTCGAAGAAGACGAGGAGGAGCTGCTACTGGAGCTGGAAGAAGAGCTGCTGCTCGAAGAGGACGAGGAGGAGCTGCTGCTGGAGCTGGAGGAAGAGCTACTGCTCGAAGAGGACGAGGAGGAGCTACTGCTGGAGCTGGAGGAAGAGCTACTGCTCAACGAAGATGAGGAGGAATCACTACTGCTGGAGCTAGAGAAAGAACTACTCGAAGAATCGGGAGATGAACTGCTACTACTGCTCGAATCCGGCGATGAGCTGCTGCTTGAAGAGGACGGGGAGGAGCTGCTACTTGGTTTCGGCGGATTGTTGGGTTTAATGGAAATATCGTAATTGAAGTAAGCTCGGTTATCAGCATCCCACGGAGACATATCAATGTTGGACAGCCTGCCCACATAATAGTAAGTTCCGGCAGGCAATGAAGATGAATCCTCATTTACCCAATGATCCGGGTCTTCTAAGTCTTTCCATTCATCATCGCCTAAATTGCCTTCTGAACTGGTAATGGGTGTTGCATCTTCTGTATCAGATGTATTATAAATAGAAATAGAGCCGGAATCATCCACTCTCAGGCGGATTCGGATCTGTGCTCCACCTTCCGGGATTGTAAATGAACCTTGAACCACAACTACATTGTCCATATAAGAGCTGGGTTGTTGATCCATCGCCGTTCCTCCGGCAACAGGAATCCATCCGTCTGAATCGTCTGAGACAGTAGCAACGCTCAACGCAGCTACACCGGATTCATCCAGAGTCTCAGCCTCATGGTGCGGATGCGGCTTGCCGTGGCCATGGCCGTGCATGTGATTATCCTTGTGGTTCTCCCCGTTGTGGTGGGCGGGCTTGTCGTTGTGGTGCATGTTTGCTTTCATGTCTTTGTCTTTCTTGTTAAGGTTGGGTGCAGCGGAAGTCGTATCGGCTGCGGTGTTAGAGTTCATCATTTCGGGCTTGTTCTCAGACGAATTGCTGAGAGTTGACGCATGGTTGCCGGGAGCAACCACGGGAACGCCGACATCAGATGCCGGACGCTGTACGGACTGCACAGAATCAGCGTTCTGTGCTACATGCTCGCCGTGGGCGAGCCCATCGTTGTGTTCGTTATTGGTGAACATAATGGTGTGTTTTCTATTGTTATTTTGGTTTCTGTCTCTCCGTCAGCTACTCCGGTGAGAACGGAAAGGGGTTAAGCTAATGCTTTCAGTTCAGGGAACATTTGCATCAGACGTTCATGAGAAAAGAGAGCCATTCCGGGATGCAGTCGAAACGTCTGCTGGTAGACTCCGGAAATCTTGCCGTAGTTATTGTCGAAGAAATACACCTGACACCCTGCAAAAAGTGCAGCGATGCCCATGTGTAATCTATCCGTAATGACGACATCCAACACGGACAACTCATCCAGTAAGGCAAGGATGTGTGCGGCGTGTTCAGGAGAATCTGCTCCATAACCAATCCACAGCTCAGAGAGGTCTTGTCCCCAATGACTTTCTTCTTCAAGGGTGCTTTCAACACCAATTCTTGGGAAATATCCACCCAAGCAGGGTTTACCCGCAAATGTGGTGGAAAAAGAAGATTGCTCAATAGCCTCTTTTAGCTTTTTCTTCAGAGAAGATGCTTCTTGGTGTCCGATTTCCCGGCGCAGTTTAACCGGGTTTAGATGAATGGACATATCGTGTGCCGGTAAAAAGCAGGAGCGAGAGTTGAGACTACGGCAGTATTCCAAGGAGCGAACTTCCCGGCAGAATACGGTATGTCGTTCATCCAGAGATTTCACGAAAGAATCAACTTCATAAAAACTATGTGGCAGGATGATGCAACGCTCTATTCCGGGATGAGTCAAGCTCTCTTGCAATGTTTCCAATGAACCGTAGAAAGGTACAAAACGCCCGCCACCACCGTAAACAACGTGGTTACATTCAGCGTGGCTCTGAGGCAAATTGTAAAGTCGCATCAGCTGGCGGGTGGCAACATCGATGAGTAAATCCCCCAGATTTCCGTGATTTGGAAGATATTGGAAAGAACCCAGAGATTGCAATACGGGAATGACGGACGTAATGTTGTTCATTTTCGGTAATAGGGGTTAAATTAAGGTAAAAGAGCCATCCTCGCGGCGGGTAAAAGATTCTTCACCCCAGTTGTGCCATTTCAGAGTCAGGTGTTCGGAAGTGAAGTCCAGCACATCTGCCATGTCTCCGGAAGAAATGCGGGTAGCGGTGTTGCCGTAGATACGCAGCGTATCTGACCATCCCGGATGCCGGAGGAAAACGACATCCTCCCTGGGTGCGTCCTGCTGTGCCACGTCTCGGCGACAAGCCATCTCACCGGAAACAAGTCCACCTCGCATGACCGAGGCATTGGAAGCCTGATACAGGATGAAATGCCGGATGCCTTTCTGACTGACAAAAGGTGCAATGTTGCTGCAACCGTACATTCGCATGAGTCGATGGATAAAATTATCCTCCATGTAGGCAATCTCGGAATGACCTACGCCACCGCCCCAGGACATCGCCTTGCGGATAATCTGCGGGTTCGTCTCGCTCTCCTGCACCAGCTTCATCACTTGTCGCGACATGACCAAAGAGGGGCCACAGACGTAGAACATCTCCCGACCGGGCGTGACAATACCTCCGTGCTGGTAGAGCATCCACGTCATGTCGCTGAAATAGCAGGAGTACTCCTGCGGAAGCGTCGTGTAGAACTCGTTGATGGTGGCGAGATAATCCGGCGAGTAGAAATCATCATCATCAATCTTGAAGAAAAGTTCATACTCGGACACATCCAGTCCTCGGGTACAATCCAGCAGATTGGTGAGCTGATTGCTGTTGGGGAAGTAGCGGATGGTCAGCCGTCCCGCCTCAATATAGCTCTTGAACTGAGGGATGATAAAAGTGTTGAGAATAAACTCCGATACTCCCTTAACCGCAACAAAGAGATGGAAGAAATCCTTGTCGTAGGACTGATTCATCATGGCATAAATCTGCCGCTGCAAGTCCACCGGGCGTTTGTAGGAAGCCATACAGAGCGCAATTTTCCTCTTTCGGTTGGAAAAGAGCTGCGATGTATCAGCGTGCGTTGTACGTGGCTTCTGGTAGAAAAGGTTGTGACGGCAGAAACGCATCGTGAGCTTCTTCTCCGAACAAGCGACCTCCAGCGCATTGTCGATGGGAAGACGATAATCGAGGAAGATATCTGCCACCTTTTGCCGACTGCGTGCCGGGACAACCAGCGCATGCGTGCCCCAGACATGGGGATTATAGCGAGTCTGCGGAGTGGGACAGAGCGTCTCGAACATCAGATGCTGCGGGCAATCCGGTTCGTGCGAGGGTTGGTCAGATAATTCAAAGAACAGGCGGAATACATCAGCTTCCGGGTGCTTCTGCAGCTCTGTTTCCAAGACAGACTTGAGAACCTCAGCCTTGACGATGGGCGTGGCATCGCTCTCTCCGAAAATGATGAAATCATCATCCGCAAAAGCCGGGTCGAGCAGCATCTTGGCAAATGAGACACGGAGCGAACGCGCATACGGTTTATCCAGATGAGCGAAATCCCCCCGCATGAATCGGGAAAACTCCTCGTATCGGATATCGCGCAGCAGGTGAACCTCCTGCGACACCGGGTAGGCTTGCACGGTAAACCCGAGCTTCTTGCATTCTGCGAGTCCTTCCAAGGTCTCGCCCTTAGCTTGTAAGAATACACATTTCATGGTCGTTATTTATTTTGCGGTGTCAAAATGGACGCTCAAATTTCCGTTGGCAGGGGTGAGCGAGAGATAATCGTTACGGTAGGAAGTGCCGTTCCAACGCAGGTAATCCACAGGCCAGCGATCCCAATGAAGAATCAGCTCACGATTCGGGCAAAGAGAATACCAACCCATGCAGCCGGAACTCTTGCGCATGAAGCGACCATTGGCGTAGAAGAGGACATCGTCCTGCCAATGAGGGTGTGCCCCCGGAATGATAGCCATGGGTTCCGCGTAGAACATCTGTTCGATATCGCGAAGTCTGTCAGGACTGCACCAATGGCATGACACGAGGTCATTCTCTCGGTTCGGCGCAGGAGAATTGTTCATCACCAGACGCGGCGTGGCCAACATCGGAACGCCCAGACGGACAGCCCATTCTCCAAAAAGGAGGTCTTCTGCCCCGATTGCCGGAATCTTGTCGGCATTCTGCACGAAAAGCTCCACCAATCGGCGGCTCATGAAATACCCCGCACCACCGCTGGGGGCTTTCCGGCTATCCACACAGGGGTCGCCGATGAGGTCATAGCGTGTATCACAGAGGCTTTCCAGACGGTCAAGCGCCAGATAGGTGTCATCATCACACTTGAAGAGCCAATCGAAATCGTAATTCTCCAGCGCCCACTTGTAGAATGCCAGCCCCTTGGCGGGGAGATGGTAGTAACCGTCATCCACCCAGAGATTGACCACATCCGGCTCATTGGGTAGCGGCTCGCGACGACCGAGGAAGAAGCGGCATTCGATACCCGGCTGCGGGTGTGAGAGCCACGTTTCGCGGCAGGCTACGCGGCGATGATGCGCATTGTTGCAGCTGCAAATGCCGACAAGGATGTTGACCTTTTTCTTCTGCGGGGTTGCCGGAAAGACCGCATGATTGGGCAGATGCTTATCCAAGAGCTGTCCCACGATGCTGTTGCGGGAGACATTCTCGAAAGCGTCCGGCTCGTGGCGCAACATTTCACCCCAGAGGTGGATTGCCCAGGCATTACGCAGCTCCGGGCTGTGGAGGTTGCAATCGCCATTGTAACATTTGCGCCAGACCGTGTAATGCAGAGGATAGAGATGAGAGGGAGTCGCCGCCTGTGCCAGCATATCGAAGTGCTTGAGAACGCGCGTGAATCCCTCCGGGCCACAATGTCCCCAGGGAGCCTTGCGGCGGCGTTCGGCTACATCCGGCATCTGTTTCGCCAGATTCTTCTTGGCGAGAATCTCCTCAGCAGAATCCCATGGAGCTGCCGCCGTTGGGTCTTCTGCCAGAGAACGCAGAACTTCCATGAGCGGATGATGCGGCGGGAAAGCAATGACACCCACAGCCACGAGTCCCTTTTCCTGCGTGCAGAACCAAGTATCGGCATCCGGGAAATCGTCGCTCAGGCAAGCGACATCAAGGTCAGTCCAGTAGCCGCCCTCTCGGACGAGGAACTCATTGCGGAACCAGTCGGCAAAAGGAGCCAGACTGCCGTTTTCGTGATAAAATACCGCATCCTCCGGCAGAATCTCGCGGGCATCACGCACGGTGGTACCGGACGGAATGTTGTCGTAGGGACGGTAAGTGAAGAGCTGGAACTCATGTCCGTGGTCAAGGAACGACTTGATGCAGAGCTGAGCCAGCAAGGGCAGCGTTTCGCCTACCCAAAGACCTGTAATTTTCTGATTTTTCATTGTTTTGTAAGTGGGGTTAGAGTTTTACCCAATGTGGCTCGTAAATATCCTGATAGTCGTAGATATCACCGTTGAACCACTTGGACGGTGCTATTACGCGTTGAGTTTCGCCGAGCCATGCTCCCCACCAGGAAAATGAGGAAGCGGAGATGATAAGATCCTGCATGGCGGTCATGCGGCGAATGGCTTCACAGGGAGAATTGCGGTCAACCTCGATGGTGAAGCGTTCATATTCCGGAATCCCGGCGATGATTTCTGCCGCGGCATCGGGTTCGTCAGAGAAAACGACCAGATGCTTGATTTCCGGGGAAATGTGGGTGTAGGCGCGGGCAAGGAAATCCCGGTCAACCACATGGAATTTATGCTGCAGATGCTTGTAGTCGCCCAGACGGAAGTGAATGCCCAGCGTACCGGGCTGCTTTTCCGCAATAAAGGGCTTGAACAGCTCGCGGATGGCTTCCTTTTGGTCGGCAAAGTAGCGGGAACTCTGGAAGTAGCCACAGATACCGCCCTCCAGCACATCGGAGGGAATCTTGCAGAACGAGAAGCGGGGTTCGCGGTAACGCATGGATTCGTTTGCTCCGAACGGCGTGGAGGGGAGTAGCGAAGGTTCGTGTTTCAGGTAATCATGCAGCATCATGGAAGCATCGTTGTACGCCCAGGGTACTCGGCAAGGAACATCGTTCCGGAGAGCATGGGCATAGACGGTGGCCACGGCAAACATGATGTTGCCTAAACGCATGCCCGCAATGAAATGCGGCGAGACATGAGGTTCTTTATCGTACATGGTAATGTCGATGGGTTAAGGTTTATTCCGGCAGATTCTCCATGGCGGCAAAGACCTCTTTCCACGATTCCATGGAAACCTCCAGCCCGCCCAGTTCCAGCCCGCGCAGACGTGCGGCTTCTGCCATGTCATCACGCAGGTTCGGCTCGTAAGCCATCTTGGAGGCGTAGTAGATGAAATCGCGCTCGTGCTTACAGAGCCAGCCCGTCTTACCATGCTGAACCATCTGCTGCCAGCCTCCGCGATTATCCACAATCAACACCGAGCCGCTGGCCATCGCCTCGAAACCGACACGCGGCCAGTTTTCTGTAGTATCGGTGGGCTGTAACACGATGCGGCAATGCTTGTAGAACGACTGCTGGGAGACCTCGCGCTGGTTATGAGCAATCTGAATCCAGTCGAAAGGACGACCGATTTTCTTCTCGCTGCGGGAATCGAAACCGAGGAACAACCCATGCTTGGGGACAGGGGCGACAAAGGTGTCGTAGATGTGCAGCGTGTTCGCTGCGAATTTATCGGCATCCTGCCGGGAAATGCGCCCGCAGCCGAATTGGTCGGTATCGCGCTCCGTGATAAAGGGGAACGCATCGGCATGGAAATAGGGCTTGAAGGTCATGAACTGCACCGCCGGATTCGGGTTGAGCTTGCGGAGGATAGGCATGACATTCTGCCGGACAGCCTCGTTCTGGTAGAGGAACATGGCAATGTCGCCGTTCTGCATGGCTTCCTTTTCCTTGTCGAACAGCCAGGTCATGCAGTTCACAAAGACGGTACGCTTCGTGCGCTTGCGGATGGCGGGCAGACTGTTCAGGAACTCGGCATTGCAGAAGCCCAGCACCGGGTCGCCCGGCTGCACGGCCGACCAATCGCCGGGAGCGTGCATGATGACACCGAGGGTGACCATCTCATTGTACAGAGGCTCGGTATGATAATCCCACGAGGGGACGAGGTGAACCTCCATACCCAGCTTGCGCCAGACGATAATCTGGTGATGTAACTCCGTTCCCGCGCCACCGTAGAGGCTGGGGAACCCATTTACGAATACTCGTTTTATCTGATTACTCATAGTTCTGTTATTTGGGTTGGTTGTGAAAAAGCATCAGGGCTTCCATATTCCTATCTAGAAAAAAGGTGCTGAAAAAGTCCGCTTGATTTTCCACTTCATGGATAATTGCTTGCCGAAAGTGTAAAAATCCGCCCTTTCTTTTTCATTTTTCCCGATTTTTTTTGGAGCCAAGATGGCCTGTACACACAATTACTCGTAAAGTTTCCGAAAACCCCGCGTAGAATTTTTGAATTATTTTGTCTCGAAGAGGATTTTTTCGATTTCGGCGGGAGATTGGTTCAGCATAGCGAGCAGATCGCTGATGAGGTTGCGACTGACTCCGATACATTTGGCCAGCTCAGCGGGAGAGCGGAATCGCCCTGTCCCTAGCACCTGTTCCAGCAGGATGGCATTGGCCATGCGGATGGCTCGCATGGTAGGCTGCGCACCCATTGCTGTTGCCCGGTCTGCCAATTCATCGCCAAGTGTACGCTGCCGCATGAATTTCAGGGAGCCTCTGGAGCCGGTACTGATACGCAGGGGAACGGAAGCATCCCAGCCTTTGGTGGTGGCAATGCGGACAGGTGTGTTCAATTCCGAAAGTGAGTCAAGCGGATTGCTCCTCTGCCGGAACTGCGGCGATTTGGCGAATGATGCGCTGAACGATTTTGTATTCATGTGAGGGATTGATATTTGAAGTCGAGCTTCTCATTCTTCCAGTCGAATGAGATAGCGGTGAACACTTTGTGAAAGATGGTCTTTAGTTCTGTGGGTGAGCCGTATTCGAGCAGTCGCTCCATGTTAAACACGCAGTCGGAAATTTTGCCGCCGGGAATCTGGGGCAATCGGGAAATGAGAGCGGCAATGAAATCGGGGTTATTACGCAGCGTGGTCAGTTGAGTTCGCACGAATGCCTCAATCTCATCGGCGTTCACATGGGGGCATTCGCAGCCGTCCGTCCCCATGATTTTTCGGGTAGCGCAGGAATAGTAGCGATAGGTCTGGTCATCAGTCCGTGCGTAGCTTCCCCGCATCTTCTTGCCGCAGGTAGCGCAGATGAGGAGTCCGGCAAGTGGGTAAACCTCCTTGCTTCGGCGAGGTTTGGTTCGTTCTTTCATCTCGGAGCCCAGCTTATCCATGCGTTCCTGCACACGTTCCCAAAGGTCGCGGGGAATGATGCGCTTATGCTGCGCTTCATACCGCTCATCGCCGGAGGGGATATAGCCGGTGTAGAGGGGATTTCGTAGTGCTCGATTGACCTCCTTGTGCGTCCATGGGGCGGCGTCTCCTGTGCGGTTGACTCTCAAGAGATTCTCCTTATTCAGGATGTCGGCTATATCCATACAACTTCTGCCCTGGGCGTATTCATCGAACATCCGCTTAATGGTAGGGGCTTGCTCCGGCACAATGTGAAGTTTCCCCTCAACCCGAGTGTAGCCGAATGGAGGTTTACCGAAGAGGTACAGCCCCTTGCGGCGGCATGCTTCTGCTTTTTCGCGGGTTCGCTCGGCAATCATTTCCCGCTCCATCTCGGCGAATACCCCCAGCAGGTTACGCATTCCACGCCCCAGGTAAGAGCCGGAGTCGAAAGGCTCCGTGGCACTTGCTACTTCCACGCCGTGCTTATCCAAGGTGTCAAGCATGTTCAGGAAGTCTCGCTGATTACGCGCCAGACGATCCAGCTTGAACACGATAACCATGTCGAACTTCTTTCGTCGGGCTGCATCCATCATGCGGGTTAGCGCAGGACGCTGCGATGTGCCGCCGCTGATGCCCGCATCGGAGAATGTTTCCACATGAACCCATCCCTCAGAATCGTGCAACTCGATGAACGATTTGCAACGGTCTTCCTGAGCATCGAGGGAATTGTACTGTTGCTCCAATCCCTTGACGGTGGATTTACGCGTATAGATGGCGCAGCGTATGGTGTCAGACTTGCGTTTTGTTCTCATACTCGTTTATTGGCGGGGAGTCCGAAAAATCTGTTGCCGCTGACGTAGTAGCCAGCAATGAGAGTGCTGACCTCCGAGAGAGTCGGATATTTTTTGCCGTTGTACAGGAAATGGTCTGGGTATTGAATGACCTCGTAAGTGTTTCCCTTGTACTTCTTGCGGATGACGACAGGCTTATCCAACTTCTGCTTGGCTTCGCGTGGAGAAAACGCTCGGGATTTTACCCGGATGAGGGTATCGTCCGCTATTTCTTCCACTCGCTTCATCGCGCGTTCAGAAATGCCGCCACTCACCAGCGTATTGATGCGCCATTCCAATCGGCGGCGAATGAAGTCGCGCCGATTGGTGTAGCAAACCATGCCAAAGAGCTTTGCCCAAAGCTTCTTGAGTTCAGCGGAACTCATGGAGTACAGCTTGAGGATTAACTCGTCTGCGTCTTCTCTGTTCATTTTCGCTTGGCGGGGATTCCGAAAAATGTGGAGCCTGCAATCTGGTAGCCTGCGGCTTCCCAGCTGATGTGAGTGAGGGTCGGGTAAACCTTGCCCTCCCAGAGGAACTTTTTATAATCCTGCATCAGCACCTCAATACTGCGACCCTTGTACTGGCGAATCAGCCGTGTACCCGGAGTCATCACGAAATCGGCGGGGATATCCTGCGGTTCACTTTCTCCGGGGAGAATGACTTGCTTCGCCTTGGTCGGTTGGGCAATGGTAGCAGGAACGGTAGGGCGTTCTGTTTCTGCCTCTGTTGGTATTGATTCCTCCTCCGGGGTGATGATAGCTTCCTGAGCCTCTTGCTCACGTTCTGCCTCAACTTCCTGCCAGATAGCGGCTTCCTGTTCGGCTACTGCTGCTTCCGGTTCATCCTCCAGCCACGGGGGAACTTGTTCTGTCGGCTTGCTTTCGATGCGCTTTGCTTTTTTAGTCTTAGGCTTTGCAGACTTTTTACGCTTGGCTTTCTTCTTGTCTGCGAAGAACTTGCTCATCTGCTGTTCTCCCTTGGCAGTTGTCAGGAAAAAGATGCTTTCGTCCAATAACTCCGGGAGCGATTGCTCTATGGAGTCATCCACTACGAACTCTCCTTTCAGGCTTCGGCTGATGTAGGTGACGGATTTATCGCTGGCGGTTACCATCAGGCGCAGCTTAGCGCCATCCCTGTCAGTGGCGGGAACTATCAATCCCGGCTTTTGTGTTGTTTTCATGGTCTTGATTTTGGTTAAGATGGAGCGTGCGCCTTTCAGGTAAACCGTTACGGTCAGCAATTTCTCGTTTTCCCAGACTGCCCAGAAGCGTGTTTTGCGATACCGTGTAATGCGTATGTTCGCGGTGGCTTCGCTGGCTCGTCCCTGATTCATGCTATTCAATGTAACGCTTTAACTATTAAGCGCTTTGTCTCTTTGTAGAGTATAGCATAATCAGGAACAAGGTCTAGCTTTTTTCTTATCTTTTTACGCATTTATTTTCAATCACTTGCATCAACATCATTCCTGATAAGGGAGACACCATTCCCACCTTTTTGCCCATCCCGGAGAGGGACAGAACTCGCCGGGAGATGCACGTCATTATCCAATGCCTGGGGGCGTGCGAACACGATATTCTTGTCGTTTACCATGCGTACCACGAGCGGAGCAAAAGCATCCGCAAGGGCAAGCATAGGGCGACTGAACTCGCGCGGGCGCATCTGGAGCACTTTCCGGGACATGGCAAAAAGGTGGTGTGGGGCAGACCTATCAACCGATATTCCTGATGAAGTCCACGAAGTCAGGGGTGTGACGCCCGATGTTTCGCAGAACCGGAACCACAACGCTGTTGCGACCGAACTTCTCGCGCTTGGTGGTAAGTGCCCACTTGCCGTTGAACAGACCATCGCGCAGCGAGAACTTCGCAGCAGTAAGGATGTTCTTCCCGGCGCGGGAATAAGCTACACCGCGCAGCGTCCAGACCGCCAGACCGTAGGGAACTCCGTCAAACTCCAGCGGGTAGGCGTAATCGGCATCCTCGGGGGCTTTGAACAACAGCTGAACGCGCAGCATCGGCGTGAATGCGGGCGGGATGTCGTTCACCCATTCGATGGTGCCACCTGCAGCCTTGACCTCCTCCAGCGTATTGAATACGCGGGGCTTTTCCTCGGAGTCAAAGGGCAGATTCTCCACGAACTGCTTGTGAGCGGAGAGTACCGTCAGCTCCAGCGGCTTGGTGCCATCGGTCAACACGACTTCCTTGTTGAGGACGACATTGCCCGGCGCGAACAACTCGGAGAGAGTACCGACACCCTGAACGATGTTGAGTCGCGGGATGACGATGTCCTCCGTGCTGATGTCGCCCGTTACCGTACCCAGCGGGAGCGGAGTCTCGGCAACAGCCGGAACGAGGTCGGATGCCTCAGCTGCGGCGATGGTGTTATCGGTGTTTGCTACTTCCGAGGGCTTCTGCTCGGAACCGTTGATTTCGTATGGTTTGATTTTAGCCATAATTCTTGATTCTATTTGGTTTGCTTTTGGAATTACTTGATACGCTTGAGCATCTTGCTCGGCGCACCGGTGGTGATGATGCCGTCCTCGGTAAGCCGAGTGACCAGCTCATCCTTGCTTTTCTGCTTCTGCCCACGAGGAGCAGTTGCGGAAACTTTATTGCCCAGCTCCTCAAGGCTCACGCTGCCACAGCAGTTAAGGAAGTCCTCAAGAGTCATGCTGTCTTTCACCGCACCGTAGGCGGCGAGCGCATCCGGGATGGAGCGGCGACCTGCGCGACTGGTGAGCTTGTAGCCGGGGATTTCTTCGCCATTGACTGCCATGTCGATGGCGTGGAAGTTGACTGAATCAATCCATTCTTTCAGCACCTTCGCACAGTCGAGGCAATGGGCCATCAGTTCGGGCGAAATGATGCGCGAGGGGTGGAGTTCCTCGGGGATGCTCAGCTCGGCATAGCGACTGGCCAGCGGGAGCGCAAGGTTGCGGAGCTTGGCGCAGGTAGCCTGTTTAGCGCAGTAGCAGCAATGCATGCCGGGATGCTCCTCGCGGTTGCGGGCGTTGGCGCGGCGAATGATAGTGTGGATTCGCAGGCGCATGCGCTCGGTGTCCTCTCGGGTGTAGGTATGGGTACTGATAAACTGTCGGCGGGGCTGAACGAAGTGAACGGTCAGTTCTTCCAATTCGGGAAACATCTCGAATACGCCAAGTGCGTAAGCGCAGCCCTGGGCGTTGGAGTCCGCATGGTCTACGGCACCACGACCGAACTTCCAGTCCATCAGCAAGCCGATTTTCCCGGCGACCGCCACAAAGTCGGCTGTACCATAAGTGAGTCCACCTGCAATGGTGAGTTTAAGCTCGCGGTACAGGGTCGGATGGGTGAGCTTTGCCAGCTCGCCATCGCGGTAGTCGCGGCAGAGTCCGCAGAGGAATGCCTGTTCTTCGTTGAGCTTGGAAAAATCGTCCGTTTCCAGAGCCTCGTGCATGAGCGTACCTTCTTCGGCTGCGGGATTCGTGCCGGAGCGGCCACGGAATGCCGGGCAGATTTCTTTGTAGCCCAGGCTGGAGGGAGAATGCTTAGCGTGTTTTACTTTCGTTGTCATGGGAGATAGGGAGGAGTTAAGGTTTATTGGAGGGGGAAAGGCTGCATGTCACCATCGTTGAGCAGGTCAATCTGCGCGAGCTTGGCAGCGCAACTCTTGGCGGTCTTTTCTTCACAGGTTCCGGCAGCAAAGCAGATTTTCTGGATGCTGGCCGCACCACCGCTGCGGTGAACGCGCCCGAGTGCCTGACGCAGATCCTGCGCGGAGAATGTAGGCGAGATGATACTCAGTCGGGGACGCTGACCGCTTGGGTCATGGAGGCTTACGCCTACGCCGCCCGCTTGTATGTTCGCAATGACGACTGGAATCTCATTACGCTGGAAGCGGTCGATGATGTCCTGCCGTTCCTCTGCGGTCTGCCCGCCGTGGATGATGTGGGGGCAATCGAGCTTTGCTGACAGCTCGCGGATGGTGTCGGTGAAGTTCACCAGCAGGACCACGCTCATCCCCTCTTCGATACCATCGCGGGTCATTTCTACCATAGCTGGGACTTTGTGGAGCTCCACCGCCTGGCGGGCGCGGAGGACGATTGTCATCTGGCTGGCCCTGCGGGCTTCCATGCGTTCGGCAAGACTGGCCAGAGCTGCTTTGTTCTGTTCCTGCTCGGCTTCTTTGAGTTCCTTACGCATGGTGTCGTACACGCGCTGGATGTCTTTAGCCTTGCCGGTGTCGATGATAGCCGACTCGATGACGGTTTCCGGGAAGTCCGGGATATCGGCAATACGGAGGCGGCTACCGCGAGAGGGGAAAATCTTCTCGTGAAGAGCCTTGAGGTAATACTCGACCCCGGTGAACTTCATACCGAACGGAGTCTCGCGGACACCATAACGCACAGCCCAGGCCCAGAAGTCGGTGATGGTGTGCAGCCCGAGGGCAAAGCCGATGGCACGCATCTCCAGCGGATTGCTGGCCGCTGTTGCGGAACAGAGCAAAATGCGGAGGTGCTGAGCGCGGGCGGCGATGAGCAGTTTTGCGTTCAAGCTAGTGCGCCCCTTGCATTTCTGGCACTCATCAAAGATAATGAGCGCATCCTGCGGGACGTTCCAGACGTAGCGGTTGCCGCTGCGGCGGCACTCCGGCAACTTGCCGATACGCACCTTTTCGTAGTTGCTCACGAGGATAGGCTTGATGCCGAACCCGGCTGCCACCGTCTCCCAGTTGGGAGCGGTAGCCTTGGTGGTGATGATAACCACAGGATTGCCGAGGCGTGCTGCCACGGAGCATGCGACATAAGTCTTACCTGTGCCGGGGTCGCTGGCATCAAGGGCTACTCGGTGCTGAGCTATGGATGCCGCAATGTTGTCGGCGTGTTCTTTCTGGTATGGGAGTAATGAGTTCATATGATGTAACTGTCTTCATATTCTTGTCTAGAAAAAGCCCCTTAAAAAAGTCCGCTAATTTTTACTTTCCTGAACTTTTTTCTCAATTTATCCAGCATGCGATTGGTTTTACCATGACTCCAACCTAAAGATTTTTCAGCATCAATCGGTTTACAGTAAACCAAAGCGCAGGCTAATACTTTCTCTTCATCATCTAACTCATTTTCAATTATTTGCTTTATTTCTTCACAAGCAAGTCTGCGAGCCAGACCTAGCTCACGAGAATATGATTTCCATCTCTTCTCATTGCTCTCGTCTATGCGGCAGATAAAATTGCGACCTTTCTGGCGATATCGCTTGGCAATGTCGTTCCCTTTCCACTGCATATACTTGTTCAAGTAGCCGGAAAAGGTGTATCCTTCGCGTGGGGTATAAGTCTTTTCCAGTTGCAAACCGTATTCGATGAGCTCTATAACGATGTCTTCTTCTTCGGAGTTGCCTCGTTGTATGCGTTCGATGACAGATTTGGCGGTCTGCAGGGCTGCTCTGACTATGTTTCCGTCAATTTTGCTGAATGATTGGTATTTTCTCATCACCCAGCATTTCTCGTGAAACTCTAAAGAGTTTCAGAAAATCTGCCACTTGATGCTCAAATGAGAAAATTTAATAAAATAAGCGACTTATGAAAATCAAAATAAATAAAAAAAAGAGAGTTACACGACTCTTGGTGTAACTCTCATGCTGTTCGGTGTAACTCTGTTTTTAATCTCCAGAACCTCGTCGAGGCGTTGGTCGATTTATGTTTCTCTCTACTGTCAGATACTGAGAAAGAGGAACTAAGGCTGCCTTTCGGGCCACGGGGTCAGATTTGCCATGGGAGAACTTAATCTTGAATGCCGGAACAAGAAGAGTTGCGTTACGCTCAGGATTAGGAATCGGGTCTTCCAACTTCGTGTAACCAAACATCTCTCGTAAAATTATTCTCAACCGAGTAAGGTTTGTCTTTTCCGCTGATTCTGCTGATGTCATCACCCCCGCTAGACCTGCACGGGCGAATTCTCTCAGCTTGGTATAAGCCCCTGTGCTTTTACCGTTTTTCTTGCAAAAACTTGAGATTTTGCGAATGGGGATGGTGTCGTGATAATCACTCCATGGGTCGACATAGTTGACGGTCATGTACTCTTCCTCTGGAGGTCCGACAATACGCTCCTTTTCTACTGAAAGGTCTGGAGAAGTCAGTACTATGCGTAAATCTTTCCAAGTTGCGCCGTTCGGACGCCTGAGCAGAGTTCCTTGTTTGGGGACAATTATGAGTCTTTCAATCAATTTGTTGAAAGGTTCATCGTTGACGTAAGAGTATTGCTCTTTTGCATCGTTACGAATGCCTATATAATCAGAAACGTGAAATAGATGCACATTTGGATGATGCATCATTATCTCTGCTACAGATACAGGGGCGACATTATTCTTCGAAACAGTCAGGATAATGCATGACTTATCCTGAGGCAGAGAGCGTATAGCTTCCCTTTGTTGCTCTCCATCGCATGGGAAAAGCAAGGCTACAATTGCAGGCTCCTCAAACAGGAACAGCAAACATCCACGTTTCATGTATGGACTTTGCTGCACTTGGTATAAGTAATCGCGATAGTAAGATGCCTAACTCATGGCGGTTCACCCGCATGGCTCGACGGTCAAACCCAGTTAGTTTCAGGTGTTTGAACGATACAGGATTCCACGCTTCAACCTCGTACTCTCTGTTTTCCTGAGAATTGTCAATTTCCAGATACGATAGAAAATCCTCTTCTGTCCTGACCCGCATGGTGCTGGCACCAACTCCAGCCATTTGCAACACCCCAGCTTGTTTCAACTGGGCATAACCATCCAAGTGGTTGCACCAGTCATAAACTGATGCAACCTCGCCCATTCGTTCGATAAGGACGAAAAAATCCATCCAACATAGTAGGTTAGCTTCTCTCTACAACATCTGGTATTTGGCTTACCCCGATTTCTTCGAGCCAATCTTCGACCGAGTTAAGGGGACATTCACTCAACGATGTCCGAGTTACAACAACGCGAGATTTCCTTGGCTTAGCAACACCGTATCTGACGCTCAAAATAATGTACTCCAACGCATATGCTGGGGCTAACAGATAAGCACCGCTTTTCAACGTGCAGCACAAACCATCTTCTGGACATGAGCGCTTGTTTAAGACAGATGTGTGCCTCTTTGAGTCGGTTTCAACCGTTTCCGTGAATCCTACTTCCGTGATTAGAACTCTCACATTACCAATCTCAGGGGATGAAATAGCTTTACCTGCGGAATCCAACAAATCCTGCAAACTTTCCTTTTGAAGTCTGAATCGCTCCAAATCGAACTTGGCCGCACTTTTCCATGTGCGAAGGTCATTGCTCAAGCATTTTGCAAGCGCAGGAACGTAAACATCTCGCTCGGTGCGGAGCAATCGTTTTGCCATATGAATCTTTATGTCCTTAGTTCGAGTGTTATAAACGATGGAATCGGTTTCTAAGGGCTGAATCAACGTATCTGTGGCCTTAGCTTTGCGCTCCGTTTCGGTTCTTTGCTTTTTACCTCCATGTATAATTTCGATAAACCATTTCTCCCCGGCCTCTTCAATGCGAACGATACAAATCTCAGTAGCATATTTTTCATGGACCTTTGCTCGTATTTCTGAGACAAGTGCTTCTTCTAAGCCATGTCCCGGAGTCAGTTCCTCGTGCTTGAAAGGCAAGCCACCCTTATTCATAACATAGTAGTGAAAGCCTCTTGAAATGGAACGGTTGGCATTTTGGACGACAATACGAATCAAGTCTTCGCCTTTACGCGTTTTCTCTCTGAGCAAAACTCGCACAACATACTCAAGATTAGGATACCCAGCACTATAATAAACATCGCTGCGCTGATGCAACTCATTCACTAAATCGTCAGTTGCACACTTTCGGAGGTCATGGAGAAGTATCAGCACAGCAGCATTGGAATCTGAGGTGGAGTTGTGTATTTCAACTTTTCGTATTAAATCCATCATCTTTTCCCGGTACTGTTTCAACTCTTCATTCAGGTCAGCTTGACTATCATCAAAAGTTTCAAGCGAGGGCGGAAGTTGGGCGAGTTTTTCATTTTCTTCAATCGAAAAATCACTTTCATAGGTGTTGAGATGCTGGGCAAAATCGTAAAGCGTACGGGGATAAAGCTCAGACAGCATTTCTCTGGAGATAGAGAGTAGTGTAGACATGCGCGAAATTGTAGAGCAAAACTAACTAAAAGTCAAGAAGATTGGAGGAAAATAGTCGTTGATATAATCATTAAACCAACATTGTGCGGACATTTTTTCACTTGAAGTTCTAGATAAGAAGATGAGGACAGAAAATACACCTCGTTACAACGATGAAAAGCATCAAATGTATTACCCGCCATGCGGAAGAAATAAGCCAGCAGATTTCCAATCTGGTAAAGAGCCTGAAAGGCTGGAACTTGATTTCCGGTCTCTTTTACGCAGGTGAAGAGCCAGAGGATGTGGTTATCTATGCGCTGGCCAAGGAAGCCAAAGACATCACTATGAGACTATTGGAGCTGACCTATAAACTGGGTGAGGTAACCATGAGTGATGATATTGAGGCGTACAAACGGTTGAAAGCATCTCTTGCACCTTTGTACAAGAGAGAAGCCGTTATCAGTAGTGCCTGTCTGGAGAAGTTGAAACAATCTTCCGTACAGCACAGCGATAGAAAGGAAAACGTGGCATGAACCTGTACCCTGCACAACAGCTGTCATCGGCTGGCAACCGTGAGGAGTTCAGCATCCCGGCCACGCCCCTGGGCGACCTTGTTTGCCGATTCCATCTGGTTTGGGCAAAGGTGAATGGCGAGATTCAGCCGTGCATCAATCACCCCTCAGTTTACTATCCCGGGTTCACCCCGGTACAAGGAAAGGAGGTATACAATGAAGCCTGAACTCAGACTTTTCAGCATAACGGAACTGACCCACAGTTTGCAGGATTTAGACAGCGACATGAGGGAAGAAGAAGTTTTGTATTGGCTTCGCGACCGTGGATATCTGGTATCCAATCGCGGTGAACGGTTCAATGCACCATCTGACCTTGCGTTAGAACTCGGCTATCTGGTACATGAACGCACCTGTGTCGAGGGCTCAGGAGGGGGAGTTATCATCACGCTAAAACCGATGCTGACGCAAGCCGGATGGGAGTACATTTTCCCGAAACTTAAACGATTCTCCGATACACGCCATGATATACGCGATTGACTTTGAAACCTATTACGACAAGCAGGTGTCAATCACCACTCTAGGCATCCACCACTACCTACACCACCCGGATTGCTCTATTTACCTCGTCTCTGTCTATTCGGCAGAGGCGGGGTTCTCCTACGTTGGTGCGCCTGACAAGCTGGACTGGCAGCAGTTTCATGACCACACCTTTGTTGCGCACAATGCCCGATTCGACCGTGCTTGCTTTGAACGCCTCCGTGAACTGGGGATTGTCCCGGCTGATTTGCAGGTCGAGTGGCAATGCACCGCTGATTTGGTAAGTGCGCTCAGCTACGGGCGTTCCCTGAAAGCCGCTGTTGAGGGTGTCTTTGGCGTAGCCGTCAATAAAGACACCCGAACCGATATGTGTGGTAAAACTTGGGACGATGCTCTCCGGCTCAATATGGCTCAACGCCTGGGTGAGTATTGTCTCAAGGATGCTTGGTATGCCTACCACCTCTGGAATAAACTGGCGCCGCTGTGGAGTGAAAAGGAACGCCGGCTTTCAGCACATACACGCGACATGGGGGACTATGGCATTTGTATCGATAAAGCCTTGTTGGAATCCGGCATTGACCAATTGAATGACGAAATGTTGGCGGCTTCTGACTTGATTCCGTGGAAAGGAAAAGCTCCGTTGTTGTCACCGAAAGCTCTGCGAGAGGCTTGTTCTGAAGCTCACATCCCTGCTCCATCTTCACTTGCTGAAGACAGCCCGGAATGTGAAGCATGGGAAGAAAAATACGGCACGCAGTTTTCATGGGTGGGTGCCATGCGTGACTATCGCAAGGCTAATACCCTGCATAAGAAATTGTCTACGCTGCGTAAGCAGTTGCGTTCCGATTCTACATTCTCCTATGGACTCAAGTATTTCGGTGCGCACACAGGCAGATGGTCTGGGGATGCCGGGTTCAATATCCAGAATATGCCTCGGACGCCACGCTTCTGTGTGGATCTGCGCAAGATGATTGTACCTCGTCCCGGCCATACATTCATTATATCCGACCTCGGGCAGATTGAGCAGCGCGTGCTCAGCTGGCTAGCCGGAGATAATGCCATGATGGAACAACTGGAAAAGGGATTTTCGATGTACGAAGCTCACGCTCGCGCAACAATGGGGTACTCCGAGCCTGAACCGCTTAAACAAGCTAATCCAGACCTGTATCGACTAGCCAAAGCTCGCGTGCTTGGCTTGGGATATGGTGCCGGGGCTTCTGTGTTCGTGCAGATTGCAAAATCGCTTGCAGGTTTGGAAGTCACACCTCAACAAGCTCAGAGGGTTGTCAACGAGTTCCGCGCCGCTAATCGACTTATTACAGGATTATGGACTAAGCTTGAAATGGCGTTGTCCGCGAGTGTAGGTAAGGATTTCATTCTTCCTTTGCCATCCGGGCGCAACCTGTACTACCGTAATGTAGGTAGAACGCCCAAAGGATTGTCGGCTGTTGTTCAGGATAAACGCATCACGCTCTTTGGTGGCAAACTCGCAGAAAACCTTGCGTCTGCCACCGCACGAGATGTCCTAGGTGAAATCCTGCTGAACTTGGATGCTGCTGGGTATCGTGTGGTGATGCACATTCACGATGAAGTGGTGGTTGAGGTTCCGACTGCCGATGTTGACACCGCGCTAAAGGATGTACACCGCATCATGACCACCACGCCGGAGTGGCTGGAGGGGCTGCCCTTAGCAGCAGAAACCTTTATCTCTCCCCATTACACAAAATGAACCCGATAGATTGGAACGAAGTACGCGCCTTTTACCTCGACTGCCGGAGCTATAAGCTCACGGCAGAGAGGTTTGGCATATCTGCGCAGACTGTAAAAACACGTTGCCGAAGAGAAAAGTGGAACAATTTGAACCCTGATGAACCCTCACCGGAGGTTCAAGTGAACCCTGATGAACCCTCGCCGGAGGTTCAGATGAACCCTGATGAACCCTCGTTTGAAATCTCGGTTCAGCTCCCCATGCTTCCGAACCTCACTTCGCATACGGTGGAGTTTGGTAAGCCTTGGGAAGCTGCGATTATCCCCCATGATAAGCTTCCAACCAAGGAGGCTTACCACGCTTACATCAGTAACGCATCTACAAAGGATTGCTTGTTCTCCGGCATTCGCGGCGTGACCGAAATGAACCGGGTCTGCCGCAACAACCCGCCTGCATCCTTACTGGCCATTGTGGCAGATTTTGACACAAAAATCACCGATAAGCGCCGCGAGACGGCACTTTCCAAGATGAGAATCAAGCCCAATTTCATCTCGACTTCTTACTCTGGAGGGACTCATGCTCTGTGGTTATTGGAGTGTCCCATTCCTATCCTGCCGGGTGGGGATTTTCACCATGCTTTACTCGACCTCATCAAAAAGGAACTCCGGCTCACGATGGCCTTGGGTACATTGGATGAAAATGGCTTCTACAACCCATCCCAGTATTACCATGCAGGGTGGAACTGGCAGCATATCCACTCTACTCCCATACCGGAAGCTCGTTGTATCCGCTGGTTCGATACGGTTATGAATAAGCACCGTATGGGCAACCGAAACGGGATTATTGTCCCCATCAACCGGGTGCGTGAAGAAATGCAGAAACGATTCCCGAATCGCTGGCAAGGCGATTTCGAGTTGGGCTCACGAGGTTGCCGATTCTGGGATAGCCAGGCTGACAACCACACCGCAGCTATTGTTACGGAACGAGGTATGGTCTGCTTTACTGGCCCTAATCCTTGGAGAAGCTGGGCTGACATCTTTGGTGAGGATTTCATCGAGCAGTATATGGATGAACGCATTGGTCAAGTACTCAAGGAGTTCTACTGTGTAGGTAACAACTTCTATGTCCTTACGGACTGCATGGCACCCGATGGCTCTATCTATTCTGCTTGGACGATGCAAAACAGGCAAAATGTGGAAACCCGACTTTCAAAACGATTCGGATTCAGCACAAAAACGGAGAAGAATGATCCGCAGAGTGAGGTCAAAGACATGTTAGGGGAAATCATGGAACGCAACACGCTTGATGCTGCGATTCCTCTTATTTACCGGGAGCCCGGTAAGACTGTTCTCTATGGAAAGCCGGTGTTGAATACGAGCTTCCTCAAAGTGCATCCACCTGACCTGAACAAGGGCAAATCCTGGGGCGATGGATTCCCTTGGATTGCTCGGTTCATTGAGGGATTATTCCCGGATAACATTCAGCGAGAGAAATTTATGGCTTCCTGGGCTTATAGCTACCGAAATGCTTATATTGGCGCCCCAAAGAATGGTCATACTATCTTTATTGCCGGGGGGCGAGGTGTTGGTAAGAACTTTCTGACTGAGTGCCTGTATGGCAACAGTATGGGTGGTTACTCTGATGCCTCTGACTATGTGCTGGGTTCAACTCGCTTCAATTCTCGCCTGTTTGAGGTAGGTGTGTGGACTTGTAACGATACGGTCACCAAGGGAAATAATCAGGAGCGAAGTGTTTTCGCTCGCTTCCTGAAAAAGCTCGCAGCCAACCGTCAGCACATCTTTGAGGGGAAGTATAAGGATTCTGTCACGATGGAGTGGCAAGGGCGAATTTTGGTCACGCTCAATACTGACCCTATGTCCTTAGCTATTCTGCCAGATATCGACATCAACAATGCCGACAAAATCAGCTTGTTCAAAACAACTGACGTGAAGCTCGACGACAAGGATGCCGCTGCCCATGCCCGGGAGGAGATGGGCGCTTTGTGTTCCTTTCTCCTCAACTGGGAATACCCAGAGCATTGCCGTGGTGATGCCCGCTGGGGAGTGAAGAATTATCTGCACCCTGAACTGGCCGTTGAGGCGACTAATTCCGGCTCAACATCGGCTTTTGGAGAAATCTTGAGTTTGTACGTCCGAGATATGTTCGCATCTGATCCGAAGCTTGATAGGCTGGAGGGTTCAGCAACGTGGTTCTTGCAACAGATGCTTGGTTCCGATGCCATCAAGGAGATGTTGCGTGGTACGGTGTCTGCTCATTCCATCGGTAAGAATATGGGAGCTCTGGCGGCGACTGGTTCATTTCCGCTGCGCTACCAGCGGTGCCATTCCGGGCGTATCTGGTGGATTACCCGAGAGGAGTTCGAGAACTATACAACCAACAACCGTGAGGAGGATTTTCTCGATGAACAATGCCCATTCTAAGACACTTCAAAAGGGCGATAAAGGGCTCTTCGGAAACGTGACATGTTCCCCTGCGCGTCATTTCCAAAAACAAATGACACGGCAACATGTCACGGCTAGACGCATTGATTTTAAGCGGGTAAAACGTGGCGTGTCATTTGAGTTATTTATTTCTCTTATACCAATAGACGTGAGAAGAATAAATAACGCAAATATAAAACGTGAATTTAACATAGTGTATATAAGAGAAATGTTTTCGGGAAATGTCACGTGTCACATGACACGCTCATGCGTTCACCCTACCTGCCAGAAAGGAGTCTACCATGAATAACGATTCATACGCTCGTGATGAGCAAAAACGAAAAGAGCAATACATGACCGCTTACGAATCTGAGGCGGCTAAGAACTGGATTGCTTCGCTGCCACCCGAAACTCGGGAAAAGGCAGAATCATTGGGGCTGCTGACTCCACAAACCGAGTGGGGCATCAACGGCCATAGTATCGACCAGCTGTTGCCTTGCTATGAACCCCGCCGGGAGGACGTTTACGATGACGGTCTGATTGCGCGTCCGTTGCAGAAGCTCAAAACTCATGCGGATCTGGTGAGTTCTGATGGCTGGGCGGCGGCTTTCGACAAGCTGGATGCTGATGAGGAGTCGGTGTTGTCTGCGTTTCTGCAGCAGGATGGTAATCCTCGCTTACGATGGGCTTGCATTTGTTACTTGCTCGGTCAGGGAACTTGCGAAAGCCTGGCGCAGAAGCTTGGCATGACCAAACAGGCTTTTCATCACCATGTACGCAAGATGGAGAAACAGCTCGGTCTTCCTCCGATGGCGAATCAACGCAGCGAGAAAGTCCGTGACCTCTACCGCAAGAACAACAAACGCCGTAGCTGATGCGTTTTGACACACTCCCTACAGGTATGAAAAACAAAAATACAATTACGGTTGTGGAATCGGAGCCGAACGATGGTGCTTGTCATGTTAACAGTACAAGCAAACCGGAAGAATTGGCTGAAAAAGTCACGAATTCTGAAAGTGGTTGTCATGTTAACATGACAAGCAAATGTTATTCGCTCATGGTCCCCTCCGGCGTTGATGGCATTCAAATGACTGGTAATGGGCTTATTGTGCAAAAAGAGTCCGTAACTGCTGATGAGTTCAACACCGTGTTCAGAAACGTACTCTCGATTCACAAATCTAGTTGCTGGCTGCTGGGCGATATTCTGCTCCTTGGCGACCGTCAATGGGGGAATCAGTATACGGCTGGCAAATATGAGGAGGCCATCATGGCAACCGGGCTCTCCCGTGGTACGATTCGCAACATTGTGCTTACATGCAAGAAGTTCCCTGTTGAACAGCGACATCCAGACCTTTCGTTTACGCACCATTTGGAGGTAGCAACGACTGATGCAGACCCGAATCAGCGCGTAGAAGTGCTCCAGCAAGCCGCCAAGGACAAACTGACCTGTACAGCCCTGCGTAAGCAGCTTAAACAGACTCGATTTGTTGAGGATGATGAGCCGGAGGACAACTCCCGACCGCCCCAGGGTGAAGAACCTGACCGTCTCGGTCTGCTTGACCTGCCTGAACGAGTGTCCCCGGATGCTCCACCGATGTGGGATGCCATGAAGTTCAAGCAATGGGTGAATAAGCAGGAGCCGGAGGAATACACCGCTGATCAATGCGCCCAGGCTATCAAGCTGACCGAGGATATCGCCGATTTCTATCAGCAGGTGCTGGCTCGCCTCGAAGAACTCGAAAACAGCGAAAATACCGTGTAAAAGCATGTTCCGACACCAGAAAAACAGTAGGAATGGCTCCCGCAAAGGACGAATTCAGCGACAATTTCGACTGACAACACACCATGACGGGAGGAGTCGAAGCGCAAGGAATCTATTTACTGTCAATAGATTAAAACAGGCCGCCTTTAAGGCAAGTGAAGAAAGCGCACAAACCATTTTTTTCTCATTCCCACTTTTTTCTGCTGTTGACCCCTGCAATTTCATCCCATCCGGCATGCTAGTTAAGCCTTTGAAAGTCATAAAACAAAGATATTTGAAATGGCGGCGTTTTCTGCCCCTCTGAAACGACCTAAAATGTGGGAATGAAGCCTGTCTCATTCCCACTTTCTTTCCCACTTTTTGGCACAATATGCACAAGTTCATTCCCACTTTCGTTCCCACATTTGTATCCCGCTTTTTAAGTCACGTTCCGGTTATGATGCTGGGCGTGGCGTTCTTTATCACCACGCTTTCAGCCGTGCCGGAGAACTCTTTGCCACCAACATGCGAGTAGTTGTAAGCCATTGTAAATCAATGTTGTGATGTCGAAAAAAAAGCAAGAAAAAGCGTGACATTGTCTCCGTTTCTGCTAGAGTATAGAAAGCGATAAACCGCTAACTATAAATATGCAAGAGTTAATCAAAGCAGCATGGCCGGGAGCCTTGGTAGATGCCGAAACCCTGCAATACGAACTGTGGGGCGAATGCAAGCAGCCCCAGGATTGCCGGGTGGTCGTACACGAGCCTGATTCTTTCAACCGAGGCGGTATCACCGTCACATTCGGAAGCCAGAAAACCCACAACGGAGCCAACATGGCTATTGTGGTAGCCTTGCCGGACGGCATTCGACGATTGGAATGGTACAAGGTCACGGTGGACTTCGATGTTCAGCCTATTTCCACCATCATCCACTACCTGCCGGAGAACATGAAAGAGGAGTGGCTTTCCAATTTCCCAGAATAACACCAATACAACCATGAGTAATAAGTACACACCGGAACAAGAAGCACAAGCCCAGAAAATCGCGCTCCAGATAGCGGAAGAGCTGGCCGGGGGCTTGCAGAACATCATCGTCTGCACCGGGTGCAAGGATTTCCTTGCCCTGACAGCTGAGCCTGAGAAAAAGTACATCGGCGGGCTGGCATTCCGTTACCCCCGACGCTTCGCCAGTAACCACTCCAACGAGGTACGCATTTTCGCCATGGAGGATGGAACCCGTAAGCTGGAATGGGGCTATGTATCCAAGAAAGGATATCTTCCCCTCGAAACAGAAGAGGGCGTAGCCCCGGAAAAGCTGGAGGAAGTCTGGTGGGAACACACCGCCTGTACCGTACGCCCGCCGTGGTTTGTGGAAGCATGCCGGATTAAGCTCAAGCTCGGGCGAACCGTTGTCACCCCTGGGGCAAACGAAACATTTACGCAGGAAGAAATTGCCAAGTGCATGAAACGTCACTCCTACGGTGACTGGGGCGATTGTTGCGATGAAGACAAGAAGACTAACGATGCTGCACTTAACCCGAAGAATCCCTGCCGGGTGATAAGCGTCTACAAGTTCGAAGATGGACGAGTCCTCTGGGTCATTACTGAATGGGATAGAAGCGTAACAACTGCTCTTTTGCCGGACGAATACTAAACATCAACCCTTAACCCGCCCCTGAACAGGGGCTTTACTCGTATGCCGAACATCGTCACACCATCACAAGCCGACACCGTTCTGGAAGTCAACCGCGCCAACGCTATCAAGCAAGCGGTCAGCAAGGTCAAAGCCAAGAAGCCACTCACAAAAGGGGAGGTTGAGCTATTGCAGACTATCGCGTACAGCGCGGAGCAAGGCGGCGACCCGAATATCACCGAGGTCAGCACCGTGGTGGATTTGGCGGCTGCGCTGGGGGTGTCGCGCCGGAGCATCGGCAACTGGCGTAAGATGCCGGATGCCCCGGAGCCTAAATCTAACGGCAAACACGATGTAGTGGCATGGCGCAAGTTCCTGCATGACCACCATCTGGACGGCAGTTCTCCCGGAGATGAAGAAGGCCTGAAAGTCCGTAAGCTGCTGGCCGAAGTCAATGAGCGGGAGTTCCGCTTATCGGTTCGCAAAGGCGAATACATCCGTAAGGATATGGTGCGCGAAGCATGGCTGAGCCGCTGTGGGCGCGTGGTGAACCTGCTGCGAGCCAAGTTTGAAAAAGAGATGCCGCCTCAGCTGGTAGGGCTGGATGCACCGAGCATACAGGAAGCCCTATCGGCTGCGATTGATGCTGTTCTGCAGGAGCTTCACGAAGGAAAAGGCGACAGTCTGACTCCCTGATTTTGACGCAGCCCCAAGGGGTGTGTCACTCAAACGTAACAGCTCTGAACTTGAAAACCGATTTGCCACCCTGTGGGATGCCATAGGTGGCCCAGAGCTGGTGCGTGAGTACCGATTTGACAAAAGCCGACGCTGGCGGGCTGATTTTGCATGGGAAGAAGCGCAGCTTCTGATTGAGATTGAGGGTGGCGTATGGAATCGGGGACGACATCTGACACCCCGAGGCTTCATGAACGATGCAGAAAAGTATCTGGCTGCCACCTTGCAGGGCTGGGCGGTTATTCGTTTGGTAGACTCCATGCTTACCCCGGACACCATCAAACAAATCCTTGATTATGCCCGAAACCGAATATCTGGAAGACCTGTGGCGTGAAGCATGGACTCCACCCGACCGCAAGGATGTCTGGATGTGGGCAGAGGAACATATCGAAAACATACCGTACTCGCCCATACCCGGACGTTTTCGTGTTGCCAACTCCCCGATGCTGGCTGAGGTCATGCAGGAAATGGTGAATCCCCGCACCCGAGTCGTGAGCATTATTGCAGCGGTGCAGAGTTCAAAGTCTACGGCGATTGAGATTGCCTCGTGCTATATCATCTCGAATCTGCCTGGCCCCACACTCTGGCTGGATCAGAACGATGATGATGCCCGCGACCAAGCCGAGGGGCGACTCCGCAAGTTATTCGATTGTTGTCAGCCAGTCAAAGCTCTGTACCCGGCAGACAAGTACAAGCTGCGCAATACCACCATTCACTTTGCCAACGGCATGACGCTCTGGGTAGCCGGAGCCTACAACAAGAGCAACCTGCAACGTCGTTCTATCCGCTGGCTGATTGGTGACGAGACATGGCGCTGGCCGCAGGGTCACATGGCAGAAGCGGAAGCCCGAACTACAGCTTTCGGATGGCTGGGCAAGTGTATCTTCTGTTCTCAGGGAGGATTCGCCGGGGACGATACGCACAACAAGTTCGAGACAACTGACCAGCGGGAATGGATGTTTACCTGTCCGCATTGCGGCAAGGAACAGGCATACTCCTGGTCATGCGTGGAATGGGGAAGTGATTGCAAGGATGCCGAGGGTAACTACGACTTTCGCAAAGTCCGGGCTACGACTTACATGCGCTGCGCTCATTGTCAGGCGATGTTTGAGGACAGGGACGATGTGCGGCGCGACCTCAATGCCCGGTCACGCTTTGTCCCGCAGAATCCGAATGCGGCTACGGAGTATGTGGGCTTCCATTGGAATGCGCTCGCCACGATGAGCTGGGGCATGTTGGCAGAGCTTTACCTCCGCGCCAAGACCGCTGCCCGGAAAGGCGATTACACCCAGCTGCAGCAGTTCTACCAGAAACGACTTGCCGAGGCATGGAATGAGTTTCACGAGGATTTCCATGTGGAGACTCCGCTATCCGACTATCGCTTGGGTGACTTCTGGGCAGATGAGGGTAACATCGGCGGTGTGCCGCTGCGCTTCCTGACGGTGGATGTTCAGCGCGAGTGTTTCTATGCGGTAGTACGTGCCTGGGGGCTGGATGGCAGCTCCCGCCTGATGTACTGCGACAAGCTGCATTCATGGGATGATATAGCTGCACTTGCTTCACGCTTCGGTGTGCAGAATAATCTGGTGTTCATCGACTGCGGCTATCAAAGCTACGAAGTGTATGGGCATTGCGCCGAGAATGGCTGGACTGCACTCATGGGCGATAAACGAGCCACCTTTACCCACCGCCAGAAAGATGGTAAGCAGGTGGAACGATTCTACTCCCCAAAGCGCAGGATAAATCTCGGGCATCAAAAGGTGGCAGAGATGTACTTCTGGAGCAACCTGAACGTCAAGGATGCGCTCTTCCGACTCAGGCGTAACACATCCGCTCCGCTCTGGGAAATCCCCGGCGATGCACCCCAGGATTACCTCGATATGCTGGAATCCGAATGCCGCAAGTTCGATAATGGGCATTGGGTCTGGAAGCAGATAGGCGACCGCGATAACCACTACCTTGACTGCGAAGCCATGCAGGTGTGTGGGGCAATTATGCTGAAATTGGTGGGAGGGGAAAGAATTTTATAACAACCTTTCAAAAAACTTGTTTTTCGACAAAAAAAGCGTAGACTAAAAGAGAGGAGTGATAGTAACATAATTCAAACTGCAGAAATCTATGTTTAATTGTTTGTATGAAAAAAAGTCGGAAGGGGACTCCCATCTCTTTAGCATATTTTTTGCTGATTTAAAACCAGCACTAGAATATTTACTGAATAATGAATTGCTAAAACTCTTAAATGGGTGCACCATAATTCTAAAGGATGAGGATGTCCCAAATGCTTATTTCAACAAGAGAAATAAAAATATATACATTACAACAGGACTTTTGGAATATTTGTGGTGGTTGTCATATTTTAATTACGATTTGTACGCCAAATCACCATGGGGGGATACCGCAATGAAATTTGATGTTCATCACCAACATTATGGGGTTTTATACACTGAACAACATGATGTTGTCATTAATCGGCTAAAAGATATTCACAATAAAACGAAAGCTGTTGAATGGCCCAATCTCATAGAAAAACCTAAAAGTCTGTTTGATGTGTCCGATGGCACATCATCTAACGCAGCATCTGAATTAATGTTTCATTCTCTTGCTGTCATACTCTTACATGAATTGTGTCACCGAGTTATTCATGTAAATCACATCAATTACCCAAGGCTTATAGAAGAGCAAATTGCAGATTGGTTTGCATTTACTCAGTTTTTCAAATTATCTGAGCACAACACGCTTGGCGAAACCCATATTCATAATGCAATTGGAAAAAGATTTATTGCATGCGTGAATGCAGGATTTTTTCTGCTTATACATAATTTAAATCACCCTCACGGCGCAAACTATCCAAATGGATTTAATAGACTAGAAACAATCATTTCACACAATAGCAAAATTTTAGATTTGAAAGATGATAGATTATATAATCCTCAAAATGACATCTATGATATGAGAAAAGTAATTTCATATGTAACTTTTCTTTTGGGCGTACATGCTAACGAGTGGATAAGTCCCGATAACAAGTATGGTTTATTAGTGAGAAAATTGCTTGCAGATTATACATATGATAGCCCATTTTATGTATACAAAACTTTAAAATTAGCCCTTGTTGAATATCTTGATTGGAAAGAAATTCAAGCAAATGCAATATATGTTGGTAAAGGAATAGCAGAGGTGAAAAAAATACTATCTTTAACCTAGAGAACACTAATCATGCATTATAGGACAGTTATAGAAGATTGATTCGTATTTAATGATTTTTGACATGCCCCCATGGGCATGAGTAAGATTTACTGCGCACATACCGATGTTGTTGCTACGGATTCCTTGATTGAGAATCCCCGCAACCCGAACCGCCACCCGGAAGACCAGATTATCGCCTTGGCGAAAATCATCCGTCATCAGGGGTGGCGTAATCCTATTGTAGTCAGCCGTCGTTCCGGTTTTGTCGTGAAAGGCCATGGTCGCTTGCTGGCAGCCCGCATGCTCGGACTGGAGGAAGTTCCTGTCGATTATCAGGACTACGAGAACGAAGCCGCCGAATGGGCAGACATGGTGGCTGACAACAAGATTGCCGAACTCTCCAACATGGATGAGGACGAGCTGAATGCTATTATCCGAGAACTGGATGGGCAGATTGATTTGGAACTTACCGGGTTCAACGATTCCGAAATCAGCTCTATGCTGGCCAGTGTATCGGAAGACTTGGATGCCGTGCCGGATAATGTCCCGCTGGATGCCGACAATGACAGCACCGTGACCATCCTGCCGTTTATTGCCTACGGAGCCAAGAAAATCTACATGCAGCCGGACGAAGCCGAACGATTCGAGCGACTGCTCAAGGAGTACAGCTCTGTTCATGGCAACTACAATGGGCTTGCCCTCGAACTCATGGAGTTCGGCGATTCCAACTTCCGCAACGACTCCCATGAAAGCTGAATTCATACCGAACTATCCGCTGGCGCAGTTGAAACCTGCGGATTACAACCCTCGCCATCTGGACGAGGAGAAGTTTGTGCTTCTGCAGGAGAGCCTGCGGAAGTTCGGTGTGATTAAGCCGGTTATCATCAACGGGGAGAACGGCATCCTGACCGCAGGCCACCAGCGCACCCGCGCCATGAAGGCTATCGGGCTGACGCATTGCCCGGCTATTCGCTTGCAGGGCATTACCCGTACCGATGAAATCCGCTTCAACCTTTTCCATAACAGCATTGAAACCAACAAGACCCCGGTCACGCTGAATCTGGACGATTGCGAACTCGAACCCGAGACGTATTGCTATCTAGAACACGAGCGTATTCAGTTCAAGCGCAATGCCAACGCTCTCATCATTAACGGCATGAGCGGGCTAATCATGCGATATGGCGGCTGGGGTTCTGTGGTGTGTGACGAAGAGGGGCGCGTCCTGCTCAATTCCGACTACGCCGTAGCATGCAAGCAGCTGCGCGTTCCTTGTCTGGTCTACATGATTCCCCGGGAGCAGGAAGAGGAGATGATGCGCTACCTTTCCATTGACTACGGCCAGTACTACTACGATGCCCTGGGCGTGAAGTCCTACAATCAACTGCATTGCCAGATGCACCGATTGCAGGGGAAGAAGTCACGCCTCATTACATCCTCTCTCTACGAGAACTATGTGCTGCCGACCTTGCAGAAGAATGAGCGAACGGTGGACTTCGGTGCCGGGCGTTGTGCCTATGCCAACATGCTCATGAAGCAAGGTTACAAGATGCTTGCCTATGAACCCCACTTCCAGCAGAAAGGCACGCTCAATATCCGTGAGGTCGTACGCATGATTAAGGTACTCCGCGAAGATATCCATAAACATGGACTCATGGATGTGGTGGTGCTCGACAGCGTCCTCAATTCCGTTGTGAACAGTCAGTTTGAACACGCTGTACTGACTACCTGCAACGCCTTGTTGAAGCAGGACGGTCGAATCTACATTGGCACGCGATCGCTGCCGTTCACCGAGCGTCTCAAGACGTTCAAGACTTACAACAGTCACGGACGCGATATTCAGTTCCTTGATAAAGAGAACTTCGGGGCAACCTACCGCAGCGGAGTTTGGACGATGCAGCATTTCCATACCCACGACAGCCTCCGCAACCTCCTGCAGGAATACTTCGAGAACGTGGAAATCAAGGGACGGGAAAGTGAAGTCCAGCTATACGCCATTGCCAGCCATCCCCGGAAGCTGCCATGCGCCAAGGTGGAAGAAGCCATCAATGTGGAGTTCAACATGGAATACCCCGGCAACTACCACCACAACATGCACGGTGAGTTGGTAGCCGAAATTATGCAAAGCATTGAGCGAGAGCGAAGTTTCTTGTAAATCGAAGCCGATTTTATTTGCAAAATTTGCGAAATCGTGCTATACTGAACAACAAAACAGACGCCATGATTACAATTCGCACACTAAAGGTCAGTGCACCCTTTTCCTATCTCTGGTTGAAGCACGTTACCGGGGTGAATCTGGCAGTCCATTGTGCTCATTGCTTGCTGGGAGAATATGACCCGCGTATCAAAGCCAACCTGACCGAAATCTCGAACATCCCGCTGCCGGACGCTCCCTACCATTACCTGTGCGGAGTCAGCCGCCCCTATGTGTGGAGCCGCAACTTCCATCTGGCTTTCCGGGAAAAGGAGGGAAGCCTGTTAACCGTCCAGCGTAACGGCATCTACATCGAGATTGAAAACGCCGAAGAGGTCACGTTCAGCATGGCAGATACCGACCCGAACGACCCGCACTACCGGAGCAAGAACTACCGCACCTGCCGCAACTGGCAGTTTGCGTATAAAATAAGCAGGACTCGTTTATTTCGGTAGTCCTTTGATATGAGTCAATAAATCCTCGGGAGAATGGATGCTTCTACGAAACCCGCAATTTATTATCAGTTTCTTCATTTGTTTAATGGCTCTGGGGATGTCTTTACTGAAAGTAATTTGTTTTTTGTCAGGAGAAGTTTTTATGCATTCATTAAACCATGTTTCTGCTACATTTGATTTTATAAGCTCTGTATCAATTGATAAAATTAGATTAATCAAGACATCGCTAAATCCCACAACACCCCGAAAGCTGGGGGTAATATGTCCCCCTAACGTAATAGGGTGAATTTCTGGAATTTCCTTTACATTTAAATCTCGAGGTGTTTTTATATTAGTTATAAAATTATTATAAGCGTCTAGAGTTTTTTTGTCTGCAATTTTTGAGTTGTGCATGTAGCAGTTCCGCATCTCTTTAAAAACCCTATAGCAATATAGCATATTCTTTATCCTTGAAGTACTCACTTTTTTATAATTCGAATACGCAGGAAATATACATTTTTTTAGAATGACAGAAGGCGTAGCAGTAAATTTGTTAATCTCACTCTGGAATAAATCCGGGAATTGCATATTCTTCTCCTTCATATTACTGAAAATACCATCTCGTAAATCCGATAACCATCCTTCATAAATCGTAAAGAGCCAGCCTAACAAAATCCAAGAAATTTCCTCTTTTTGAGATTCCCATGTTTTGTTAATTATGCTCGCTTTGAAATTGAGGCTTTTTATGTCACATCCTGAAGCAAACCTCTGATTGAGCAATTCTTGAGTTGCTTTAGGTGATTCGGCCAGAAACCCTTTCACATTACACCGCAAGTTCCATAAAGCTGTGGCCATTGGCCATAACAAATCGAACATGTCTGTTATGTTTTTTAGAGCATTCGTGGTTTGAGGGAAAAACGCATTCATACATTTAATCAAATTCATCTTAAAGTCTAACGATATTTCATGTAGACGCAAGCATTATTTTGAAAAACGCGAAAAAAATCGCGAAAAAAATGGAAATGCGTAATTGCGGAGCTTGGGATGGAGGTTAATTTTGACATGCCCCCTCTGGCATGTTCAAGTACATTCTCAATCGACTGACGGAACGCTCCACATGGCTGGGCGTCATTGCCCTTGCAACCGCATGCGGAGCCACTATTGAAGCGGCTATTGCCGAGCAGATCATCGCCGCTGGCATGGCGGTGGCTGGTCTGATTGGCGTAGTCACCAAGGATAAAACTGAAACCAAAAAGGAGGACTCCGACAATGGCTGATACTCTGGCACAGGTACAGAAAGACGTGCGATTCTGGCAGCGTCTGCTGACCTTTGCCGGGTATAAGTCCGGTAAAGTGGACGGCGTGAATGGTCGCAAGACCAAAGCCGCCGCCCAGGAGTGGCAGAACGATGCCGAACGCATCAAGGCTGAAATCGGCAGCTTCGATGAGCGCTCCGAGCGTAATATCGCCACGCTTACGCCCGAGACTCAGCGAGCTGCCCGCATCTGGCTCAAAGCCGCTAAGGCAGTAGCCGATGCCGAGGGATATGATGTCCGCATCATCTGCGGTACTCGCACCTATGCCGAGCAGGATGCGCTCTATCGCAAGCGCCCGCGCGTGACCAAAGCTCGCGGTGGCCAGAGCATGCACAATTTCGGCATTGCTTGGGACATCGGTATCTTCCGGGGCAAAGAATACCTTGGCGACCATGCCCTTTACGTCAAGGTAGGCAAGCTCTACAATCAGGTGCCGGGCATCACCTGGGGTGGTACGTGGAAGTCCTTTGTGGATGAACCGCACTACCAACTCGAAAAGTACAGCAGCAGCTCCGCTGCCCGCAACGCTTTTGAGGTATGAGTGCTAAAGGACTGTTTACTCGTGGCTTCACCGAGGGGGAAGTGAAGCAGATACAGGCGACCGCCAAGAAGATGCTTCTGGAGGGCAAAACCCTCATGAGCTGGAACGATGGCAGTACGTCTGTAAGTAAACAGTTCGCTATGCCCGTGGCAGATGTGCTGGAAGAATGTGCCTATGCTCTCCGCTATTTCGAGAAACAAGCTCAGGCTTCCGGCACATCTGACCATCCCGCTTCCCTCAGCCGTGTTGCATGGCGTTTACCCCTGTAACCCACTTTTGCTTGTATGAACTTCCTGCAACGCCTCGCCGCCCGCATATTTTTCGGTTCGCATTCTGTCTTTGAATCAGCCAACCGTTCCCCACGGCGTGCGGAAGTCCCCGGAAGTGGCCCGCGCGATACCTCGCTTGACCTGACTCCCGGAGTCCGCTCCGAGCTGGTGCGCCGAAGCCGCTATCTCGTGAAAAACTCCGGCTTCTTGCAGGAGATTGTAGGCAGCATGGCCATGTACTCCATCGGAGACGGCATCATGCCGCAGCCCGCCAGCAAGGATGCCGCATGGAACAAGCAAGCCCTCGACTACTTCAACCGATGGGCAAGACATGCGGAAATCACCGGGCGATTCAACCTTGTTACCTGCCAATACCTCGCCTGTATGGCTCTGGAAGTAGATGGCGAGATGTTTATCCTGAAAACCGAGGAGGACGGAGTGCCGAAGATTCAGCTTATCGAGACGCACCGTATCGGCAGCACCGAGGAAGACACCACCGAAAGCACCATCATTGATGGCATCCGCGTAAACGACCTCGGCAAGCCGCTTTCTTACCGTCTTTTGTTGGATAACGGCAACCATCGCGACCTTGCAGCCCGCGATGTCCTGCACCTCTTCACTCCCATGTCTATCTCCCAGATGCGGGGATATCCAACCATTCAGCATAGTATCAACCACATGCTGGATGTTGCCGAACTACTGGCTCTCGAAAAGCATGCCGTCAAGGACAACGCCGATATCTCGCGCGTTCTCAAAACCAGCCGGGCGGATGTGGATGACCGGGATTTCCAACTCAATGCCCCGGTTCAGCCCCAGGGAAGCGACCCCGGATTCTTGCAGACCATCCTTGGCGGTAAGCTGGTGAAGATTCAGCCGGATGAAGCTATCGAGAGCTTCCAGAGCAACCGCCCGAGCCCCACATTCCAAGGCTTCCTTGATTTTCTGCATAGGGATAGTGCGCTAGGGCTGTTGCCGTATGAGTTCGCCAGCGATTCGTCCAAAATCGGAGGTGCCGGAGTAAGACTTACCGTGGCGAAAGCCGACCGCAGATTCAGTCGCAGACAATCCGTGCTTATAGACCGTATGCTTCGCCCGATTTGGCATTTCGTCATCGGGCATGCCATCACGGCGGGCAAACTGCCACCCGCAGAGGACTGGACTGAGGTCGACTTCGTCACGCCCCGGCGAGTCACGGTGGATGCCGGGCGTGAAGCTCAGCAGAATCGAGAGGATGTCAAGGCGGGGTTGAAAACCTTAACCGACCACTTTGCTGAACTCGGCTGCGACATCCACCATGAGCTGGAAACCCGCGCCCGCGAGATGGCTCTCGTGAAAGAGATAGCCGCCAAGTACGGAGTCAGCCCGCAAGATCTGTATCAATCCTTTACCCAGACCACACCATGATTACCGCCCCCATGCAGCCCTGGCTGATAACGCTGGAAGCCTACCGCGAACTCTGCACCGTGAACTTTCAATCTCCGGCGCAGGGTAACGCTGTTGACGAAAAGGCTCAACCTTATGAACTGAGGGACGGACTGGCTACCGTTCGTATTCATGGAACGATGCTGCGTCAGGTATCGCCCCGCCAGAAAGCTATTGCTGCCATCTGCGGGGTACGGCTGTGCGGCATGGAGGAAACCACCGCAGCCTTGCTGCAAGCTGCAGCAGATCCGGCGGTACACACCATCCTGCTTGATATCGACTCCCCCGGTGGTACGGTCAACGGCACGCCCGAACTGGCTCAGGTGGTGCGAACAGTTGCCAAGGATAAGCATGTCTACGCTTTTACCGCCGGGCAATGTTGTTCCGCTGCTTACTGGGTTGCCAGTCAGGCTGATGTCATCTACGCAGCTCCCTCTGCTACGGTGGGCTCAATCGGTGTCATTCTCCCGGTGGTAGACAGCTCCGCTCTTTACGACCGCTGCGGCTTGAAGATGGAAGTATTCTCCGCAGGCAAGTACAAGAGTACCGGGATGGATGGCACTAGCCTGACGGAAGAACAACGCGACCGCCTCACTCAGCAGGTTAATGCCACCTGGGCGAGATTCAAACAAGCCGTAACCCGCCGCCGCTCCATCAGCGAAGCCGACATGGAGGGGCAGACGTTTTACGGCTCGGACGCGCGAGTCCATCATCTAATAGATGCCTGCGTGTTATCTCTAGGTGCCGTTCAAGGAAAACTCATTGAACGACACCGCAATCGCTCACTTTGAGGAAACAGCAATACCCATGGAGGTGATTTCTCCTATTTCCTTGGAGGTTGTTGCAATTATCACGTTTATTTCGTGCTAATCTATCATTTCTTTCTCCTTTCTATCTCTTTATCGTTCTTATTACTCCTTGATACCATCCTCATACTCGTTAGGACTAACAAGGTGCTCATGTATCTATTATACCATAGTTCTTTTTCCTAGGGGCTATTCTGTGCATTTTTTTCTTCACTTTTTGACATCACCCCCTCAGATATGGAAACACTCGATGAACAACTCGATGCAGCCAACGCGCGTCTGACCGAGCAGAGCGAGAAACTCGCAGCGTTGGAAACAGAAATCGCCACCTTACAGGCCACCAACGAAGAGCTGTCGGACAACCTGACGCACACGAAGGAGCAGCTTGCAAGCGTGGAGGGGGCATATCGCAAAGCCCTCGAAGAAGTGCAGCAGCTCAAGGCAGAAGCAAAGAGTGCCGAAGAGCGGGCTGCGGAGTATTACGGCAAGCCCGCCGCAGCTCAGCCTGTCACCGCCAAGGGTGACCCGGATGTGCGCCCGGTAAGCGAACGCTTTGCTGCCATCAAAGACCCGGCAGCACAGACCGCTTTCCTGCGCTCCCTGAGCGATGCCGAACGAGCCGAACTTTACAACAACCTCTAACCCAGAACTCACCATTATGGCTAATACACTCACAGACCTTAAGGACGTACGCATCGCACAGGCGGCTCTCATGCCGTGGATGACCGAGCTGATGCCGCTCTCCATCTTCTCCACTAACTTTGGACCGACCTCCGCCGACAAGGGCGATACGGTCAAGGTTCCGGTGGTAGGCGCACCGTCTCCGTCCTCCGACTTCGATGGCAACTATGTGAAGAACATTGACAGCGAGGCAAGCACCATTCCGGTGGTGCTCAACAAGCACAAGTTCAAGACCGTTCACATGACCGCCAAGGAAGCTGCCACTACGGCAGTCCCCCTGTTGGAGAAGCTGGTGTCTACCGCTGCCCAGCAGCTCGCCATTGACGTGTTGACGGACATTTTCAGCGCCATCAAGAAGAATCAGTTTGCAACAGCTACCGATGTAGCCTCTGCGGAGGATTTTTCCTACAAGACCGTGCTGAAAATCCGTGAAGCATGCAACAAGGCAAAGATGCCGAAAGCCGGGCGTTCTCTGGTACTTAACACCAGCCTGAACACCGCCTTGCTGGCAGACGACATCGTATCGCGCAGCTTCATCACCAATCTGGCGCAGCCGGGCGTGGTAGAAGCCCGTATCAACCGACTGGCCGGGCTCAACGTGTACGAGACGGACTGCGTGCCGGACAACGGCGAGAACCTTGCCGGGTTCGTCACCCATCCCTCTGCCATGGCCGTAGCCATGCGCTACCTCCAGCCCATCGCCAACTACGATGAAGCCGGAGCCGTGACCGACCCTGTTACCGGGCTGACCTTTGGCTACCTGCGCTACACGGATACGACCTCCAACAAGGTGTATATCACACTGGAATGCCTGTACGGCTATCAGGTTATCCGACCTGCAGCTTTGCAGCGTATCACCGTAACCCCTGCTGCCTGACCATGAGCCTTGCTGATGAAATGAGCTCCGACTTCCTGAGCATTCATCAGGATTTACCTGACTACATCAGCATCGGCAGGAAACGAATACCGGCATTGGTCAACGAGGGCTCGCTGGCAGCGGAGCTGGAGCTGGGAGGCTTTTCTCCCACCCGCTCCCTGTCGGTGAGAGTCCGGCGAAGCGACCTGTCGTCCACCCCTGCGGTGGGCGACTTGCTCTATTACGAGGGCGTGAACTTTCGGATTGAAAGCATGAGCGTCAAGAAATCAACCCCATTCATCTCTCTGGAATGTCTGCAACAGTAACCATCAATTCTGCATCTCTCGACCGCAAACTCGCCAAGTTCGCTATCCTAGGGCAAAAGACGCTGGAAGATGCTCTCATCGAGGGGGCAAAACGCTTCACGACTCAGGCGGTTCGCAACACCATGCCCATGATTCTGACAAAGAATCCCTCTACTGCCAAGAGCGAGTGGACGGCGAGAGTCACGCATTACTTTGAAACGCATCGCATCACCCGCAAAGGCTATCGTAAGGATGCCGCTTTGCGGAAATTGCTTGCCAAGAAAAAGAAAAGCCTGGGGCGTGAGGCTTCCGGCTGGAATGCCGCAGCCGCCAAGCTCAAAGCTACCCGCATCCCTGCCTGGGTGAAACGCCATGGCATTGCAGAGGGTGCTTGCCGGATCACACGCAAGAAAGACCGCATTACCATCATTATCACCAACTCCGTACCGTACAATGAAGCCATGACCATGCGCCGGGCTGCATTCGTGCTGGATAAAGTGGAACGTGGATTTGACGGAAACCTGCGGGCATTGAAACGAAAGCTCATCAAATCTATCCGATGAATACTCACTCCCTTACCGAGACGACACGCCGCTTCCTGATGGAATCCAAACCGGGCTTATCCATCCATACCCCCATCAGCAATGGCGAGCTTAACACGCCCTACGTCCTGCTGAGCTGCGTAGCTGATGACGAATTGATACCCGGCAACAACACATGGGAATGCTCGCTGACTCTCGCTCTGCATAGTGCCGCTTTGGAAGAAGAGGAAACATCCATGCGAGAGCAATTCTCCACGCTCTGCGTTCTGCTGGGCAAAAAGACCACCCGCGAGTCAATCAACGGCATGGCGGCTGATTTCATTCTGTACAGCCTGAGTCTGCAGAGCATCGAAGAACCACAAACGATGGATAACGATTTTATCCAGACCGCCACCTTCCGGGTGGTGATGCAATTTTGACACCGGGACAATATATTATGGCTACAATTATCGGAACAGTCGGCGTATTCGGGTTCGATGAAGTCCAGCAGGGAATCCTGTTGGAGTCTCAGGACATCGACTATAAGCCGGACAGCAAAGTACAGCGAGACTATCGCGGCAAGAAAGTCGGCATCATTTTCTACGATGACCAGACGGATGTCTCCATGAAAGGCTACATCCCCCGCGATAATCCCACGGACATCAAGGTTGCCCAGACACTCGTGCTGGCCAATGCCGCACCTGACCATGGGCTGTCTACCGTTGCCTCTGGGACAAATGTCGTGACCGGGATTAAAATCGGACTAAAAAATGAAGACCTCGCATCCTTTGAGGTATCTTCCACCATTTACGATTTCTGATGCAGAAGAAACCCTCAACAGATGCGCTGAACTTCATCCGCTCCAAAGATGGAGAACTCGAATCCCTGATGCTGGCGGCATGCCTGACAGCCTTGGGGATTCCTTTTTCCGAACGCCCGGCGTTTTCCGTGTCCGGCGACGCCGAACCTGTGGTGAACTGGCTCTTTGATGAATCTTCTCTCGATGGCAAGTTCAAAGCCAGCGAGATGATTGCCCGGTGGCAGGATAAAGGCTGGATAACCCGCACCGATAATGACCATCCTCTCGCCTATATGGCAGCTGCTATGCGCAACCTTTGCACGCTTATCAATCACCACATCGGCAATGCCCCCAAGGTCGAACTGGTGAAGCGTGGTAACAAGACCCTCGTTATCCCCGAGGGAACACCTGAATCCCAGCTGGGGATTCTGATTAACAAGTTCACAAGGGGGTAAAAGAAGTGGAGCTTTCCCGTTACGCCTATTGGGAAAGCTCCGAAATTGGAAAGCCAATGTGTCAGTGAATGGACTTCTAAGGAAATGATACTGAAAACAATTCCGCTGTCAAGCTTTTTTGAAAAAACATTAGAAAAAATGCGAGTTGTAAAATCAAATGCGACACCGGAAAGCTCCCCAAACAGTCACTAATGGTGCCCAAACTGCCCTAGCCAGGATGGGGGGGGCGGGGGAAGGACGGCAATGAGTCCTTCCCCCGTATGCCGCGATGAAATAAAA
>JAZNIZ010000032.1:0-14758 GCA_045577775.1 Akkermansia sp.
AACCGTTTCATCAGGCGCATATTACCCAAGAAAACAACTTTCGATACGCTTACTCAAAACGATATCAACAGTATGGCCGAATGGATGAATCGTTATCCACGTCGTATCTTCAACGGACAATCTGCACGCACAAAGGCACGCATCGAAAACCTTCATTTTATCAAATTTGCCGCTTAATCAGAAGAGAAAACTCCTATTGTCGCATTTGGTCTTGCAATTCAGCGGTTTTGGTACTGACTTTAGCCTATTCTTTCTGACGCCAGGAAACAACCCTCACCCTATTTCCTCGCGGTAGCGCATAGGACCGCTATGGAACAGATTTTCAAATTCTGTCACCATGGAATCCTCTATACCAGGTCGGCTCAGCAACCAGAGTGGCACCTCCGGTTGCCCTGCCTGGTAAGCCAGCTGCACATGCGGGTGCGGCAAGCGCAGGAAGCCGCATGATTCGTAAAAAGCCAGGCGGCGGGCCGTGGTGGCATCCACCACCGGCTCGATTTCAAGAACAGCCGGCGCTGGCACAAGCTCCAACACCTGGTGACCAAGGCCCATCCCCCGGCGAGCAGGAACAATGGCCAGGTGCTCCACATAGCAAAGATTCTTCCACAACCAATAGCTCAGCAGCCCAACAAAACCTTCATCATCTGCCAGGTGCAGACAATGAAACGCCGCATCCTGCAAGGCGGCGGCGTGTTGCACCGCCCCGCGGCGCTCGCTGGCAGGAAAAGCAAGCACATACAGCTGCCACCATTCGCCGGCAAGCGGGTGATGCGGAGTGTTGATGCGGGTGGTTATCATGGTTCAATGCACCGGCTCTACAGGCTTAGCCTCCAAGGGACGCCCCAGTATGCACTCCGCAGCGCGGCGATCCCAGTAATCACGCAGGGTAAATGACCTCCAGGAAGCACGGCGGCGTTCCAGTGCCAGGGCTGCCACCTTCAAGCGGCTCTCAAACGAGTGCATGCGGCGGTTGTACTCTTCTGCAAATTCTACATTCGACAAATCGGCTTCCGCTTTCTTCTGCAGTTCATACACATGGAAAGCAAAGGCCAGATTTTCCTGCACACTAAAACGCCCATGTTGAAAATCAACCAGGGAGAAGTTCCAGGCAGGATGAGCGGAGGCGTAGCGCAAATTCAAATCACCCGACAAAGCGCTGGGCGGGTTGATGGTGAAGCAAAGCCACAGCAGCCCCAGGGTGCAGCCACAGATGCGGATATAGCGGAGGAAACTGCCGCTGCGGCTCATGTAGCACAGCAGAATCACCAGCCCGGCCACACCAATCAGCATAAACTCACCCGCCGTCACGCGATTCGGGGTAAATCCATAGGTCGAAATCTGGTTGTACAGGCGCACATAGACACTGATGGCCAGCAGCAGGGTCTGCACCACCAGAACATACCCCAGACTACGGGCTACCACCGTGCGGCGCACACTGCCCCGGCGGCGGAAGAAATAGATAAGCAGCCCCGCAGCCAGAACCGATGCCCAGGTGATGGAAACAGCGCCTTCGTAAAGGTAATCTGTCTGGGAAACACCCTCGGGCACACGGTGGAACCAGAGGAAGGCAATATCTGTACTTGTTGCCACCAGAAATGCCAGGTTTACCCCTAGAAGCACCATGAGAGGCAGATGCGGCAGCATGCTGTGGCCAGCCTCGGGTTCTGGGTTCGGTACTTCCGGTAGCGCTGTCACATCGGCAGTCGGGCGTCGGACGGTATAAAGCGCAAACGCCAGAATTCCCGCGCCCCAGACGAGTACATGAGCCCAGAAATCCCAGCTGATTTGCAGGAACTCCATGATGCGGTTCCACCAGGTAACGATGAAATCCCACACCAGCTGCACTACCGGATTTCCACTGGCAAAAATACAAAGGAAAGCAATAAAACAGATGATGCCCACAGTGACGCTAATCAACGTAGGCAGAATCCTACGCCAGAACGAGCCCTTGATATGCCCGCGGCGGTCGCGCCAGAAGCTCCACCAGTTGCGGTACTCCACTTCCTTATCCACCGGAGCAGCCTTTCCCGGGCCAAACATAATAACAAAAAACGGCACAGTGAGTGAGAGAATCCACCCCACATGACTGCCGCTCACCAGCAGCGCCAGCATGGAGATGAAAGCCAGCATTCCCAAAAACACCTGTTCCCGGCGGGTGTAATCATTGCGCAGCAGTAAAATGGCAGATATCAGCAAAATAACCCCTATACCAGAACCGATTCCCAGATATCGGAGTCCCTCTGAGCTGATTACCGGAAAACACAAATCTGCAGCCGCTGCCACCATCGGTAGCACGGCATAAGGAATCCACCCCAGTCGCCACCAGGTCGGGTCGCACACTTTTTTCGTACTCATAACATATAGTGAGACGCCGCAGTTGAACAACCCGTTCAATTTTCCAACCGATTCACGTGCGAAACCTGCTTTTTCCTTGACAGAAAGCCCCATTGAGAGTAAGAATTCCAACACACACGTATATTCAACATCATGAATCGCGACGAAAAAACACTCATTCTCTTCAAGCCGGACTGTGTCCGTAAAAACCTTTCCGGTATTATTCTGCAGCGTCTGCTGGGCGAAGGGTTCCGCCTTCGTGGTATGAAAATGATGCAGCTGGATGACGCCATCCTGCGCGAGCACTACTCCCATATCATTGACCTGGTTATCGATGATAAACCCCTGTTCCCCACCCTTTCCTCTTTCATGCAGACCAGCCCGGTAGTAGCACTGGTGCTTTCCGGTCCCGGTGTCATCACCCGCGTGCGCAGCATCCTGGGACCCACCAATTCCATGAAGGCCGACAAAGGCACCATCCGCGGCGATTACGGCACCAACAGCATGCTCAATATCTGCCACGCTTCCGATTCCCCCGAAAGCGCTGAGGTGGAAATCAAACGCTTCTTCAAGCCGGAGGAAATCTTCGACAACATCGACTGAATTTTTCCTTAATAAATTGTGTTTCACCAAAAAGGGGCCGCTTTTGCGACCCCTTTTTTGTTTGGAAAATCAGCGTTTGCGGCGGTTATTGCTACGCCTGGCAGGACGCCGGGCCGGAGCGCGGCGTCGCGTCGCACGCTGTCGCGGTTTAGATTTGGTTGGCGCAGGCTTGGCCTTCACGGGCGGCGCCGGGTCTACCTTGACCGGTGCCGGCGGCGGTGGCTCCACCACAGGGGCTTTCTGCACCTGCATAACCGTGGCGGGGTTCATCACTCGCGCAAAGGAGTCTATTCCCATGGCAAGAGCCTCTACCAATTTGAGCTGGTACTCCTCTGTACTAAGGCGAGTGCCCTCTTCAGGATGAGTAGCATAGCCCAGCTCAACCATAACACCAGGGCATTGCAAAGAATTCAAGAGACTATAATGAGCTCGGCGGCAGCCACCGTCCTCTGCACCCACCTTTTCCACCAGACTCGACTGCAATGCCATAGCCAGGGCCATGCTGCTCTGGCTGAATTCGTGACCAGGCATCGGTTTTTCATTCTTTTCCGCAGGTGCAAGTGTATATGTCTGAACCCCCTTAACATCACTACGTCCGCTGTTGAGGTGCAAGCTCACGAAAACAGCTGCAGGTGCTGCGTTAGCCTTATCCACCCTAGCCTGCGAAGACTGGTACTGGTTCTGTTCCTGCGTATAACGCACTTCATAACCACGTTTCTGGAGTTCTGCCCCCAATCTTGTAGCCACGGACAAGGTGACATCTGCCTCGCGCGCATATGGAGTCACTGTACCTGTGTCGTGCCCACCGTGGCCAGGGTCCAGCACAACCGTGCGCACAGCGCTCCGGTTCTGAATATAGACGGGGCGCAACACCGGTTCAATCAACTGCACAACATCCAGCCTGGAAACCAGCAAATCTCCACTTGCATCCTCATGCACCGGGTAGGTGAGCACACACAGGCGTTCCTGGATGAACACCTCTCGAGGCGCAGGGCCAAAACACAGCTCTACCTCACCATTGCCCACAAGGCGCTGTCCTGCCACCTTGCGCCCCTTGGGCTGCAGCGGCATCAGCTTATAAAAGCTCCGCAAATCCTCCAGCGGCACATATTCGATACCGTCCACCTCGCGGACATGCCATGTACCCACTGCTGGGGCCTCTGCCGTGGGACTTGCAGGTGCCGCAGTCTCTGCAGATGCCTCTGCTGCCTGAGTCGCAGTATCCGTAGACGTCTCTGCACTGGCACACAACGCAAGTGCCATATACAACGACACCGCTACCAAGCCTCTCCACCCTGCCTGCCTCAACATCATTTAGTTCGCGAGTATGCCCCTACGCTGGCACCGGAAATGCTGGTACGCACCCGGCCCGAGCCCTTATTTGTCTTCACCACCTTGCGAGCGGGGCGGCAAACCGTATTATTATATGCCACTATCCCTTGACAAATGCTGTGAGCCAGCATATCCTGATACCTGCCGGTCGCCATTTTCCGGCATTCAGCAGCGTTTGATACAAAGCCCCCCTCAAAGAGAATTGCCGGTCGTTTTATGGTGCAAAGCACCGAGAAACGAGCGCGCTGGATACCACGGTCAATCGCGCCGGAACTGCGGATAGCGCGGCTATGCACCGCCGTGGCAAGCGCAATATTTTCACTATCCTGGTTATTTCCGGCAAGTTCCATATTTCTCTTGGTGCGAGCATAGGGAGACGTGGTTCCCTGCGGTGCCAGGGTAAATGTTTCGATTCCACTGGCCTCCCGACGCCCGGAATTGTGGTGAATGCTCACAAAAATGGAATCGGGAATGCGGTTGGCAATTTCCACTCGCTGCCGCAACGTCAGGAAAAAATCTTCATCGCGGGTCATCACCACCCGGTATCCCTGCTGCTCCAACATGCGCCGGAGCTTACGCGCCACTGCCAAATTCAAATCCTTCTCCTTAGCATAGGGACTGATTGCCCCGGCATCGTGTCCACCATGCCCCGGGTCAATGACTACGGTACGCAGCTTATTTTCCGGGGAAAAACGTGGACGCAGCACCGGATCCACCAGCTTTCGCATATCAACAGATGATATCATCAGCTCCGAGCCATTCTCCCGAACAGGATGCGAGAGCACATAGCGGTAGTTATTCACGTAAAAATCCTGATGCCCGGCCTTCACCGAAACCACATGCTTACCTCCGCCATATGAAACACAGCCAGGACGCCCTTTCTTCGGCGTAAACCGGTAGAAACGCCAGACATCACTAAGCTTTACATAATCAACACCTTCTATCTTTGTTGTCAACCAGATTCCCTGGGCACAAACCACCCCCGCCAGGCTCAGCAGCAGAGCCAGCAACAGGGATAACAGACGGGTGGCCATTCGATTCATATCCAAACGCTCTCTCAGTGTATCATTATGCCCCTGCCTGCCACAAGTCCAAAATGCTACTCCATCGCATTTTGTTTGGTCAGCAAAATGCGATTAATAGACACGGGGTCGTAAAAATGCCATGTCTGACTCCTCACCTCTGAGCATCCCGGCTTCTTCACCTATCAAACAGAAAACCCCGGAGCCGTAGCTCCAGGGTTTCCAAACCAATAGAAAGGAAATTGTCGGAAGGACTTTTCTTTAGCCCAGGGTCGGCTTCTTGGCACGACGCACAGCACCGAAGCGCTTCTGGAACTTGTCGATACGACCCTCAGTGTCCACGAACTGGTTCTTACCGGTGAAGAAGGGGTGGGAGTCGGAGGTGATACCGCAGGAAATCACATAGTGCTCAACACCGTCGATTTCTTCCTTCTTGGCGGAAGTAGCGGTGGAACGAGTGATGAAACGGCGGCCCGTGGTGATGTCCACGAACACTACAGGATTGTACTTGGGATGAATGTCTGCCTTCATAATCGTTGAGGCTGCGTTACCGTCGCAGCGCGCTGGGATTTTACGCATCTTTTCCCCATTGTCAAGCCGTATTTTGCCCATTTCCTCTATTCTGACATGATTTTTAAGAAAATTAAATTTCCTGCAAAATTGGTAGAAATTATTATTGACACAGCTCATCAGCCATGCTAAATTGGAAACGTTCCAAGCAACAAGATAGAAAGGACAGAAAAGAGATGAGCAAGTATACCTCCACCACCGTACATGAAGGGCTGATGCGCTGCCGCACGAATTTTCCGCAGAGCAACGCCGGCATCACCACAGATGTAGGTTCTGCCGTAGGAGGCCGCGGAGAAGAACCCAGCCCCGCCCAGCTGCTGGCAGCGGCTGTAGCAAGCTGCATGGCAAGCATGATGGCATATCTTGGGGCACGCCGCAACATCAACACCACCGGCATCAGCATAGACGCCGGCTATGAAGAAGGCAGCAACGGCATTTCGGCATTGAAGTTCCATATCACCGTGCCGCAGGCGGTCAGCGCATCCGAGCGCGCAGTGCTGGAAGCCGCGGTCAAGGGCTGCCCGGTGGGGGCCGCCATAGCCCCGACGGTAGAAAAGAAGATTTCCTGGACCTGGACTGAATAAGATTTCAGGCTGACAAGCAGAAAAACAAACCATAGAGAGAGAAAAAGCGACCGGGAGGGGCAAGTGTGTGGCCTCTCCCGGTTCACTTTTAGGTACAAATTACAGGGGACTTCTAATAAGTCCGAATTATACTTTCAGATGGCTAAATTGTTATTTATTTGCCGGAGGCAAATTTCGATGCCCGCCTCCAAGCGGGCAATGCAATTTGTCTCTGCGTGGGCGCATGCCCGCCGAATTTTGAGCCCGCGTAAGCGGGTGAAAGATGAAAGGCAGGGGTAAGCCCGCTCTGCGGGCGACCTGTGAGGGCGTAGCAAGCGAGTGAAACGAGACGCGAAGCCCCAAGCCCCTGCTCCACACACAAAAAAAATTGGATCCCATGGAATGGGTGACAGAATGTTTGCAATACATTGAATCAAAGCATTGCTACTTAACAAGGCCTCGGTTCCTGCCACCCACTCACTGTGTTCGGGGGTCTGGTCTAATTTTTCTCTGAGCAGGGGGTTCGCGACATTGTCGCTCCACCCCTGCCTACTGGCTGCCGACCACTCTGTGGGCTCAAAATTCCCTGCGCCTTTCGGGCGCTGCTGGTTCACCATCATGGGTGTTCATACAGACCTATGAAATAAGGCAGGTCCGGGTGCTCGGGCTGAAGAATTGCCCAGATAAAGGGGCGATTGAAGATAATCTGCGGCGGCAGTTCCGGCAGGGAGGCCCAAACAACCACTTGCGCGCTAGTGGCAGCGGCGGCAGTCATTCCCTGCTCATCCACTTTCACATGGCAACTCTGGCGCACATCGCTCACATACATAGGAGCATCGGCAAAACCGCTGAAATCTGCCCCAGGTTGAAAGATGTCACCCACCCCACAGGCAGCCAGCACAGATTTGAACGAAAGCGGCTCTGCCCTGAGCACAAAACGGGGGAAGCCGAGGTGAATTTCTACATCGCGTTTCTGCTTAAGAGCCTCGCAAATATCCGCAAACTGAGACACGGTGAGGGAGTCCACAAATTGGCGGGCATCGCCCCGGGGCAGGATGGCAACCATGCACACCGGTTTGCCCGACCAATCGCTGATCTGATACGGTAATTTTACCGCCAGCCAATCCACACCCTGAGCTACGCTCCAGCAGGCATCCTGGTGCATCATCTGCACATGCGGCGTGCTACCATCGGCGCAGTAGAAATCTTCCGTCACCGTTTCCTGCTCAGAGAAAGGAAACAGCCATTTGCCCTGCATCGCAATGGCATTCACCGCCAACAGACCGGGTGCATCTGAACCGGCTTGCAGGCTTTCCGGTGTTACCAGCTCCGGGATTCTGCCGCCGGTGCGACCGCTCACCCAGTCATTCACCCGCCGGGCAGCCTGCTGAGCATCTGACACCATCGGCACAGTCACCACATCATGCCTGCGGGCGAAATCCTTGAGCATGGGCGCCAGTTTATCATCCACAAACAGAGCCTCAGCCTCCTGCATATCAATGGTCGCGCGCAGCAAGGGCAGCGGCAGTTTCAGCGCAGAGATCCCGTCAGCTGTTTCACCACGAGCGCCAATCTGAAGCATGCGCAGCACAGATACCAGGCTGCTGGGCGAGCAGGTCACATTGCCCTGGGTCTGGCGCACCTGTTGCTGAAAAAGCCGCAGCGCAAAATCCGATTGTTCCATCTCCGGTTCCGGGCTCACCAGAGAATCCGGAATCTCAACCTTGGGCAGTTCCTCTGCTGCCCGCAAGGAGGGCAGCAGGAATACACCGGAAAGCAAGGCTGCATATAAACGCTTCATCACGGTTCGGAAGTGATTCGGGCATTCGGGGAAAGGCCATACACCTGCGGTTCATACATGAGCTGGGCCTGTGCAGGCGGCGCAGCAGAGGTGCCGGCGCGCTTCACACGGGCATAGTAGCGCATGTTGAGCAGATCGCGTCCCTCCCAGCGGGTGCAGAAGCCGCGCACGCGGTCGGCCAAATACTCGCGGTGGTCAAACCAGAAGCTCCACTCCAGCGGCTCAAGCCCGGCAGACTGCCCCGGCACATTCGGGTTGATAGCTTCCATGCAGGCAGGCATGTAGTCCTCCAGAACGAGGTATTTAAGCTCATCTGCCACCTTGGCACAAGTAAGCGTCACGCGCACTACATCGCCCACTTTGAAGCTGGTAGCCGGGCGCCACACGCCATCTGCCCCCTTGGTTTCATACAGGCGGGTCACTTGCAGACCGCGTTCGGTCACGCCGGGGTAATCCGTGGTGGGCGGCAAAGCACGCACACGGAGGGTGGCATATACCGTGCCGCTCTGCGCTGCCAGAGCAGTAGGCAGCGACTTCATCTCCTGCCCGGGGTGCCAGGGAAGCGGCACCGTGGTAGCCCCCTTGCCCAGCTTCAGCACCGAACCATCCTGCAAGGCCAGCGAAGCCTCATCGCCCTGCCCCTTCTTGAGCTTCAGGTATTCCACCAGGGCAAAGAGGTTCCAGGCGTTGCCCTGGGTTGTGCCGTGGCGGAAATCGCGTCCCGTGCTGCGCAGCCAGGTGCGGAAGGCCGCATCTGCGCCATCCGGGTTTTCCAGCATGCTCAGCATAAACTGCATGCTCGCTTTGGTCTCGCGGTACAGGAAATCCTTTTCCTCATCCTTTTCCAGCGCCTCGCGCAGAATATCCTTCATCTGGCCGGTCTTTCCACGCGTACGAGCAATCGCAAAGCGGGTGCGGTAGCTTTCCTTATCGGTAGAAGCCCACCAGAGGTAGCGGTAAAGCTTATCCATGGCCTCCTGGGGCACCTCGTAGCCCTGTTCCTGTGCCAGTTTAAGCACATAGCCGGCATGAGCCGTAGCCCACAGGCAGGACTTGTTCCACCCACCCCAGAAGGAAAGGCCACCATCCTCGCACTGGCGGGGAAGCAACTCCTCAATCACCAGTTTCACCACCTTCTTCACCTCGTCCGGGCGGGTCTGAGCCATCTTCGGGCAGAACGGCGCCAGGTGGTCATACAGCAACCAGGGAATCAAGGCAGACGAGCGCTGCTCGGTGCAGCCGTAGGGATAGGTCAGCAGGAAATCTGCCGCCCCGGCCAGGTGCAACACCGGATTTGCCGAGACCACCAGTTCCATTTCGCCGCGCGCGGCGGTAGCCACATCGCTCCCCAGCAGCGGGGCCAGCGCCACAGATGCATCGCCAGCGCTCAGGGTGAGGCGGTGAACCTCCTTGAGCACAGGCGCCGGGAATCGCACAGCAAATTCACCCTGCACGGCATCTGAACCAGGTTTCCCCTGAGCCTTCCAGCGCAGGGTCTGCTCACCCTCAGCCGTGGCATTGAACACAAAATACAGCGTACCACTCTGGCGGGCAGCCAGCGTAATTTCCTGCGGGGCCTCGGCTCCCTCCAGCGTCACGCGCCAGGTGCCGGGCTCATCGGTGTTGTTCACAATGGAAAGCGGCAGGCGCAGCGAATCGCCCAGGCTCATGAAGAGCGGTGTGCCGGGAGTCAGCATCACCGGCTGGTTCACCTTCACCTCCTTCCGGATGCTGCCGAAGCGTTTACCACTGCGGTCCACAGCCATGGCAATCACCTGGTATGTGGTCAAGGTATCCGGCAATTTAAGCTCTACCGAGAAGCGCCCCTCGGCGTCGGTACGCAGAGCGCCCTGCCACACGGCCACCGGAGTGAAATTCGTGCGCAAATAGGGTGGCTCTGCCTCTGCACCGTCGGGGTCCAGCCCACAGCCCAGCCCAAGACCTTCGCCCTCTTCTTCGCACTCATCATCATCACCATCGTCATCCATGAAATAGGCATCTACCTCACCACTTCCACCACGCACTCCGGATGTAACAATCCCGAGTCCCACGCTCTTGGTGGCTCGCTTCTTGCGCACACTCGCATTCATGGCAACCGGAGCCGGAGCGCAGGCCTCGGCAGCAACGCACTGCCGTTGCTCTCCGATACTCAGGACGCCATCCAGCACATTGCCAACGCGGCGGCCCAGGCGGCGCATCGGCCCGCCCAGCAGGAACGTGCGCTTGCCACCCTTGTAGGCATAGACAGTCGGGAATGGAGAGAGCGAATAACCACACCCCATCAAATCCCCGCGCCAGAAAGCCGGCAGCATCTCCCGCTGCATCTGCCTGGTGCTCCGGCCATACGAATACGACGAGTGCAGCACAAAACTCCGGGCGCTGCCCGCGCAGAAGAATTCCTCGGGGTTCGGGTAACGATAATTGTCTACAGAAAGCATGCCTTCATCCACCGCATACAGCGTCACCTCGGCATCGGCGGGCTTACCCTCTGCCAGCACACAGCCGGAAAGCGTGATACTCTGCGCCGGGCGGCAGGCATCCTCCGGCACCTGCAGCTGCATGTCCAGCTTGTATTTGCGAACCGGCACATAGACAGAGCCCCCCGTTGCGACCACCTTCTCCCCGGGTTCCTGACCAGGCAGCACCAGGGAAAAACTCAGGCTGCCTTCCTCCCCGGGTTTCAGCGCCACCTTGCAGGTCTGCTTACCGGCCTGCACCGGCAGGGTCAGATGCCGCAGGTTCTGCGCCTTCCCCACAAAGAGGTGCGCGGTGCCGGCGTGCGGCAACTCAGTCAGCAACTCGACCTCGCCATCCTTCAGGCTGCACTTGATATCAGGAACCGAGTCGGAACGGCGGTAATACCACAAATGATGCCGGCAGCTGACACTCCGGCCAGCGGTATCAGAGCCGGTAATCATCCAGTAATCGGCCTTACCACGCCACGACTCGTTGTCCGGCAGCGGTACTCCCAATTCACAATCAGCCGGGATGACCAGCTTGCCGCTCCAGCGCTCTATTTTCTGCAAATCCTTAAAGCCCAGGCCATTGGCGCCAGGCTTAGGCTTTACCTCCTCATCAATGAGGCGCAGATTCAGATTCTGCTCGCGCGCCAGCGCCTTATCGGTGCGGGAATCGAGCAGCACCACGCGGTTATCCCGCACACTGATGTAGAAATCCCCCTTGTGGATACTCTTGCTCTTGCTCCCGATACGTACATACTCCTCGCGGTCGTTCGACACGCTGCCACTCACCTCGATGCGGCCTACATCCCGCAAGGCCTTGGTCACTTTGCGCGAGATTTCAGCCTTACCCTCGGCATCCAGAGTCAGCGTCACCTTATCATCGCAATCGATATCCAGCTCGCAGGTGGCATTTGCCAGCGGAGTACCGCTGTAATCCACAGCCGCCACGCGCACCTTATATTCCTCCGGTGCCACCGGTTCTGCCTCAATTTCCAGCGAAACCTTAAATGCATCGCGGCGGAATACCTGGCAGTTCACCGAGGTGTATGCCCGGAAAGACCCCGCCTCGACTCTCAAACCATAATGCCCCACGACATCCTCCTCACCCTCCGGCAAGGTATAGCTGATTTCAAAGGCGCCATATTCACCCAGCGGCACTTCGCGAGTATCCAGCTCACTGCCATCCGGGCGGGAAAGGGTGACCTTAGCGGTTTTCTCTGTCGGCAGTGCGCAGCTTCCATCGGGCTGAGAGCGACGCAGAACACCGCGCACATACACCGTATCACCCGGGCGATACAGCGGACGGTCCAGCACCAGCATGGTCGAGGATTTCGGATTGCGCGGATTCAGCAGGCGATGATAGCGGGAGCGGTACGGCAACTGCACCATCACCACATCGTCACCGGAGCGCACCCAGGCCTTGGGCGAGCCGTCCAGATTCTCCGGTAGCCAGGCAATACCGTTTTCAATGCTCAACTGGTGTACCTTCTTCTCAGAATCCAGATACGATACCGTGCCGGATTCCACCGGACGGCCATTGGAGTAGTAGTTCACCAGCACGGCGTCCTGCCCCATGGTGACATTCAGATCCGTTACCTGCACCAGTACATCCTGCGTGGTGTCCAGCGATTCTTCCGCACGCTTCATGCGGCGCAGCGCGGCGCGCACCTGGTCGTTGGCCACCCGCTGCAGACGCAGCAGGTACATACCCGGTTTAACCGGGCCACCCGTTGCCTCATCCAGCTTCAGGACGGCTTCATCGCTGCAGAGCATCCCCTCCTTACCCGTGGAGACGGCGCACCCGGGGAAAGCCTCTGCCCCCTGCAGCACCATGCGGCTGCGCGCGGCGCGGCGTCTTTCACGCTCGCGGGCACGTTTCAGCGCGGATTCGGCGGCATCGACCTCGTGCGAATACACCGCCATGCCGCGCCACTCGCGAGAGCGCAGCACATCCTGCTTCAACATGGCAGAGGCCACCTCTGAGGTATCGCTCAAATCATTCTCAAAGGCCGTAGCCGTCATCTCATGCGCGAGCCGCCAAGCATTCACGGAAATGGATTTTACATTGGAATAGGGCACACGCAGGCTGCGGTCACCCTTGAGCGGCAGAATAACGCCTTGGTCAGGAGCCAGCAACGGCCACGCGGGATTAAGCGCAATGCGGTGGCGGTGCTCGCTCTGCGTCTTGAAGGCCAGATACGAGGCCGTACCCGCCGGCAGCACCACATCCAGCAGCTCGGGAGCAGAGGCTGAAACCTCGATAATGAAGCCCATGGCCTGCCACTGCGGCGTGTAGGTCAGATGCTCACCCCTGTGAGGATACGGGCGCCGCCAGTACGAATTACCTTCTATGGAGGGGACTTCCACCACCCCGGCATAGCGGAACTCAATCTCGCGATTATTCAGTTTGACCTTCTTTTTCCCCTTGCCCGAGCGGACAGCGCGGGTTCCGTCAACCTCCAGTTGCATGCGTTCAAACAAGGCCGGCATATCGGCCAGCGACATAGGATTGCTGAAATTCACCTGCAGGCAGTAGCCCTTTTCTGCATCGTAAAGCCACTTCACACCAGTTCCCAACTCCACCAGCGGCTCCACATTGCAGCACACCTCATATTCGGGAGCAAAGGCCTTGACCTCGCCAGGCACCACCAGCAGGTGCCATTCCTTTTCCGGGTCCAGCGCTTTCTGCGGGCGCAGCACCACATGCCCCGGCAGCGGAGAATCCTCGCGCAGTTGTCTCCATACCTCCTCCCCGCGTTCCTGGAGCAGCCACAGCGTTTTCGCGCTGATTCCCTGCTTCAGGCAAGCGGGCTCTGCCGTAGCCTCTACCGTGGTTGTGTAATAGGTTTTTCCGCTGATAACCTTGTGGTGAACCTCGCGGAACACGAAACGCGGAGCCTCCCCGGCAGACAAATTGCGGCTCTCTTTTGTAATCTGATTGTTGGCACATACCATGACCCCCAGCCCCTTGCCATCCATGAAAGTCCAGCCGCTCAGCGTATCCGGCGGGCAATGGAACACCTGCGGCTCTGCCGGAGCCAGTTCGCCACCCAGAAAACGAGTGCCGGGTTTCAGCTGGAACTTGTACGCCGTGCTGCAGGAAGTTCCCTTCACAAAACTGATTTCAAGAGTATCCTGATCGACCCACCAGGCAATGGGCTTGTGCTTCTCATCACCGCTGATGGTAAAAATATCCAGCCCCAGGTCAGCAGGTTTGAACTTCTTCTTTTCCTCATCCCCCAGCTCCACGTCCACTTCCTCCTCCTCATCATCCACCTCGTCCTCATCTTCCTCCTCTTCCTCATCCTCTTCGTCAGCCCAGCAAGTCTCCGGGTGTTGCGAATTCCGCAACTCCCGGGCATTTTCCACCGCTGTATGGCTCACCAGCGGCTGGTTAAACTTGATGGTCACCACCTGGCGATGCTCATCCGGCAGCAATTTCACAGCCGACTCTGCACTGCCATTTCCAAGGCAATTCATCGCCAACACCGTGAATATCAATACAAAATATCTCAGCGAATATCCCATGAAACTATTTTACCAGATACAGCCAGCAGCACAAGCAAATTCGAATTTTTAAATTTTCCGCAAAAAAAGGCTTGCGTCCTGTTCGCAGATGAGTATAATAGCCCCGCTTCCACGGTAAAACGTGGGTCAAAGCAAAACGCGGATGTAGCTCAGTGGTAGAGCGCAACCTTGCCAAGGTTGATGTCGTGGGTTCGAATCCCATCATCCGCTCTCCAGAAAAACACGCGGATGTAGCTCAGTGGTAGAGCGCAACCTTGCCAAGGTTGATGTCGTGGGTTCGAATCCCATCATCCGCTCTCCAAAAAAACATGCGGATGTAGCTCAGTGGTAGAGCGCAACCTTGCCAAGGTTGATGTCGTGGGTTCGAATCCCATCATCCGCTCTCGCGAAAAGACCTGCTCAAACTAAACTGGCGCCTTTCTTTCGACACTTAGAAAGCTAATTTAAGCCCCTTCTTCTCGTGTTCATCAGGCGTATGTACGTGTTATATCACTCTGTATCCTCGGATGTCAATCCATTTTTGGCGCGATTTTGTAGCGTAGG
>JAZNIZ010000033.1:0-17200 GCA_045577775.1 Akkermansia sp.
CCTCTCCGGCGCCCCGCCTGGCAGGTTGTTAAGCCAGTGAAACCGCTTTTCAGCAGCTCCCGGCGCCTCGGAAAGTCATACTTGGAAAATTGCCTCGCTCGGTGGAGTCAGCGGCGTGCCGCCTTCTCTTTCGAGCTACCCTGTAGCAGGGCGTGGGCAGAATATATCAGAAACTCTTTTTCGCGTCAAGCGTATTTTTGAGATTTTTTGTGCAGTATTTTTGCACTTTCGCTCTAAGCCCCGATATTTCGTGCGAGTTAGAGTTAAAAAATTATTTTTTTCATCGTCCCGTGTTTTTGAAAAAGCCGACGAAAACCTCACGTTCCGACATCAAAAAAAAGCCCCGCAGCAATTACTCGCAGCGGGGCATATTGAGCTTTTATTCAGGAAGCATCAGGGAACAGCAACCCAGATGGGGGAGTCCTTGTCGAACTCCGGCCATTCCATCTCACCGGCAGAGTGCTTACCAATCAGAGCCTTCAAATCCTCCTTGTTAGGCTCAGAGAAGTTGGTGCGGAAGAGATAAAAGCGCTTGTTACCCTGCACCGCACCATTCTTTACAACCGGATTGCCAGGATTACTACCTTTACCTTTCACCCATTCCCACATGAGAACGTAACCGAACTTACCACCTTCTTCCGTTACAGCAATTTCGATGGGATACACATTACCTTCCGTTACAGGCACACTCTTCCCGGCAGTCAGACCACCGATTTCCCTGTTCCAGGTCGAAATGCCGGGATAGTTAATGAACTCATAGTCCCCGTGCGCCTTATCTTCACCAGACTTAATGCGAGCCTTATACTTCTCGTGGTCGGCACCAGAAATGCGCACCTTACTCAAGTCACCCTTTTCATAGGCGGTCGGCAGACGATAACCACCTTCCAGCACAGTTTTGCCATTGAAACGCACGCCGATAAAGTCGTCACCGGTACCGACAAAGCGAATTGTACCGGAAACAGGAGATTTCACCTTACCACGATACACAGCCAGCCACGCAGCCGGTTTTACCTGCTGGGCACACTGGAATGCGTCCGGGGCAAGACTAGCATTAGCCATAGGAACGAAGAAGTTAGAAGCATAGAGCTTCGCAGGGGACTTGTAGTAGCGAGACAGCGTTGCCTGGCTCCAGCCTCTGATGAAGCTACTTACAATGCTGTACAATTCGTCCTGATTCACGTTACCATTCGGAGCGACCTTAGTCCAGGCGCCACCGCGGGAAACCTGCTTCAAGTCGTAGAGGGTACCTTCAAGTGCAGAACCGGAGGGCTGACTGGAACCCATACCATCACCACCTTCACCCAGTTCACCCAGGCCGGTATCCATACCGATGCCCATATCGATGGAAAGGCCATCATCTTCGCTATCCTCCATGGTGATATCAATCTGAGCCATAGCGACGGCAGAAGCACTCGTGGAAACAATCACCGAAGGAGCCACCGTGTTAGAAGGCGTAGCCTGCTTGGAACTGAGCTTCGGAGTAGTCGGCTGATTGCGAGGGGGCAGGTTTTCTGCCGGGGGAATGTAGGTCAGGAACTCGGCAGGGGGGTCCTGTGCAAAGTAAATCACGGTGAAGGTCAGCGTAAGACCAAACACCAGTGAAAGCGCTGTTGCTGTACCGAAAGAAGAGATTGCGCCGCGCAGTTTCTTACGCTTGTACTCCTTCTCGGCCTCTTCACTCATCTGAATATGTAAAGCCATAAGTAGAAAAAATGTTTTTAGCTGGGTTCTTTTTAGCACATTGCACACCGAAACGCGAGCACAAAGTGCTCAGCCAATGTTACAATTTTGTTACAGGCGACCTCAATACTCCTCTCCGGTCACATCGTCATTAGCATGCAGGTTTTCCTGCCGCAGTTCGGGAGTAAATGCAACATCTGCGTAATCTACGCCAGGGTACAGATAAACAATCACATTGCCCCCCATGGCCGCAGCCCGCCGCCGGACCTCCTGCAGGCAAGCCTCAGAAGCGAGATCATCGCCGGAATCCCCCTTCAAGAGGAATCGGCCCACGATACGCGTGCCGGGAGTATCAGGCAACATGGGGAGGAATTCGACCTCATGCGGTTCAACCGCAGGACGAGTACCAGCCTCCATTTCCCGCTCTAACGGGCACCAGCGACACTGCTGGCAGGCACTAAGCCCCGCCATAAACAAAACGACAGCACTGACACAGGCGCGATTCACTATCAGTACTCAGGAGCTGGCACAAATTTACAGCAGAAAACATCTTCACCCTCAGCATGCAGATGAATATCGATACAGCCGGGGCGATGATGCACCGTGTAGGCATCGTGATTTTCCGGGGGACGAGGAGAAAAACGGCCAATACGGTCCGGAGCCAGCACAGCATTGCGGAGCACGCAGATAAGATGCTGGTTACTCATATCCAGCATACGCTCGTAGTCAGTAGTAGGCAGGGTCAGAGATGGTACGTTTTTAGAGCTCACGCGCGCACTATACACGCCCCGGGGAGATTCGTCAAGGGATTTTTGCTTCAGGCCCCGGGCTGCTGAGTGGTGCGGCGCAGGCGTAACTGGCCGCAGGCAGCGTTGATATCGTGACCTTTTTCGTAGCGCATGGTCACGGGAACTTTTTCTGCCATGAGCGCACGGCAGAAGGCTTTGCAATCTGCCTCCGACGGTCGCACCCAGGGAAGGCCATCGACGGTGTTGTAGGGGATGAGGTTCACCTTGGCATTGAGGTCGCGGGCGATGCGGGCAAGTTTGCGGGCCTCGGGCAGCATGGCGTTGACATCCTGAATGAGAATGTACTCCAGGGTAATCATGTGCTTACCGGTGCGGTTCCACTCGCGCAGGGCAGGCAGCAGCTCAGCCAACGGCCACTTGCGATTCACCGGCATGACCTGCGAGCGCACTTCATCGCTGGCGCCATGCAATGAGACAGCCAGGCGAAGTGGTTTACCGAAGGCAGCCAGGCGCCGCAGTCCCGGCACATTGCCCGAGGTGGAAATGGTGATGTGGCGGGCGCCAATATTGAGCCCATGGGGGTCGAGAATAATCGTGAGCGCCGCCAGCAGGTTATCCATATTGGCCAGGGGCTCGCCCATGCCCATGAACACGAGGTTATCCACGCGCTCGCCGGCAATTTCCTCGGCCGCAAGGATTTGCCCCAGGATTTCGGATGCGGTCAGGTTGCGGGTGAAGCCCAGCAGCCCACTGGCGCAGAACCGGCAGCCGAATGCACACCCCACCTGCGAGGAGACACAGAGCGTGAGACGCGAGCTGTGCGCCCCGCCCTGCCCCACTGCTGCGGGAATGATGACCGATTCGACAAGGTGACCATCATGCATGCGGGAGAGGAACTTGCGCGTGGTGCCGGTGGAGCTTTCGCTCACCTCAACCACCTGAAGCGGGCGCAGGGAAAATCGCCCGGCCAGTTCTGCACGGAGCGCAGGCGGCAGGTTGCTCATCTGCTCAAATGATGAAACCCGGTGTTTCCAGACCCACTCCTGAAGCTGGGTGGCGCGGAATGCCTTGTGTCCCATGCTGCCAAGAAGCTGCACCAGGGCATCGCGGGTGTATTCGAGCAGACAATCCATATAGTTTTTACAGCAGAGTGTTCACATATTCCTCCACCTTGAAGGGGATGAGGTCGTCCTTACCCTCGCCCACGCCCAGATACACAGGGGAAACACCCAGTTCATCCTGAATGGCCACGGCCACGCCGCCCTTGCCCGAACCGTCCATCTTGGTAACCACCACCGCAGTGAGCGGAGTCGCCTTGTGGAATTCACGAGCCTGCATGAGGGCATTGCCGCCGGTGGTGGCATCGACCACCAGGTAGCAGGCCTGCGGGGCATCGGCATCCTGCTTGGCAATGGAACGGCGGATTTTGGAAAGTTCCTCCATGAGGTTATGGCGGGTGTGGAGACGCCCGGCCGTATCGCAGATAAGATACTGAACGCCGGAATTGATGGCCCTGGTGTGTGCCTCATAGCAGACAGAGGCGGGATCCTGGTTTTCGCGTCCCTTGTAGAGGGGGACATTCAGGCGCTCGGCCCAGCTGGCCAGCTGCTCCACCGCCGCAGCGCGGAATGTATCGGCCGCAGCGAGCAGCACTTTATGCCCCTGCTTCTGCAAAAGATGAGCCAGTTTGGCGCTGGTGGTGGTCTTGCCGGCGCCGTTCACGCCCACCATCATAATAACCACAGGCTTTTCTGCCGGGGGCGGCAGCTGGGGCAGGCTGGCAGGAAACGCAGCGCGGAGCTGTGCCTTGATATAGTCGACAATATCACAGGCGTCCTGCGAATTCTGCTCCTGCAAATCCTCAATGAGCGGAAGAACGCGCTTGGCGCCGATGTCGGAGGCAATGAGGTCTGCCTCCAGCTCGTCCCAATCGATTTCGGGCTCTCCGAGGAACTTATCAATCAGGCGTGTGAAGAAATGGGCCATAGGTGTTTACTTATTAGCAGCCGCAGCAATGATACCATGAATAAAAGGTGCACTCTTGCTGCCGGAGAATTCGTTGGCAAGAGCCGTAGCCTCCGACACCACGATGGGGGTATCCAGGCCGTTGACCTCCAGTTCATACAGCGAAATGTAGAGAATCGCCTTATCCACATAATCCAGACGCTCCACGGAGTAATTAGTGAGCAGCCCTTCCAGGCGGGGTTCCATGAGCGGAATATGGGCAATGATGCCAGCTGCCAGAGTCTCTACTGCGGGACGAAGCTCCTGAATATCCTGCGCCTGGCGAGCCAGACCAGCATATTCCTTATTCTCTGCCAGTTCCACCGGGTCCGCCAGCACGGAGCAGGCAGCCAGCATACGCCCACGGCGATTCACCGCAGCAGCCAGGCCTTCCAGCTGGGGGCGATAGGCCGGAAAATCTGCAAAACGAGGCAGCAAATCGCGCCCCAGAGCATCCACCACAACCGCCAGGCGCAGCACTTCACCAGTGCGCTGCACAAGAGGGGCAGAGGAATCGCGCAGCTTGTCCCCCAGGCTGTATTGCAACGAACGAAGCGCGGCATCAAACTCGGCAGACCGGGCGGCGTAGCGCTCAATTTCCTCGCGCAAGGCGGCGGTGGTCATATCACCATGCATGCGGTTTTCCAGTGCCTCAAGGCGATCTGCCAGCAGGCGGGCAGAATCGGCACCATCGCGGCAGGCGTGCAACACCGCCTTAGCATGAGCCTTGCGCAGATTGTCGCGTTCCTTTTCCTGAGCAATACTCCAGAAAAGCTCACTATCAACCGGCTGGGAACCATTGGCGAGATAGGTATAAATAAAGCTTAATGCACACTGGCGAATCTTACTACGTGTGATATTCATACGAAAAAAAGGGTTAAATGCTTAGGTCGAGACTCAGCCGGCAATGGACACCAACATCTCCATAGCCGCACGGGCAGCCTCGCGGCCGCGGTTCAGTGCGCTGGCAATACAGCGAGTAAAGGCCTGCTCCTCATTATCGAGCAGCAACACCTCATGTACCACCGGCACCAGCGTCTCGCACGAAATGGAAAGTAATTGCGTGGTAATAGCCGTGCCAATGAGATCGGCATGTGCCGTGCTGCCGCGCAGAATAACACCCAGTGCAATCACTGCCTGGGGAGCTTCACCATTTACAGGCTTCAAAATTGAGCGCTTCACCATGAGCGGAACCTCAAAAGCACCCGGAACCCGCACCACATCCACCTTCACCCCCGGGGCGCACTGCGCCAGCTCTGCCAGGCAATTCTCAATAAGCGCAGTGGTGTATTTTTCATTGTAGCGGGAAGCTACCACAGTGATACGCCCGCTGCGGTGGCGGTGTTCAATTCTCTGGGGAAGTTCAGTAGACATAGCGGTGAAATATACATGCAAGCGGCGTCGGCGGCCGCTGAGAGGCACGCTACCACAACGCACCGCAGCGGTCAAGTGCAAAGTGACAAAAAAATTCTCGCGTTCATATTCGCGTCATGCGCGCGAGCACACTTGACACCACCCACGCCCCAGGAGTATGATAGCCAAACTCATTTTCCAGAAAACAGAAGTATAAACATGAACAAGATTGTATATCATTTCGGCGGCGGAACCGCCGATGGCGATGGCAGCATGAAACCGCTGCTGGGTGGCAAGGGGGCGAATCTGGCAGAAATGGCCCGCATCGGGCTGCCGGTGCCCCCCGGGTTCACCATTACCACGGAAGTATGCACCTATTATTACGACAACGGCCGAACCTACCCCGCGGAGCTTGATGGCTGCGTGAAGGAAGGCATTGCCAGAATGGAAACCCTGGTGGGCCGCAAGTTCGGCGACACGGTGGAGATGCCGCTGCTGGTTTCCGTGCGCTCCGGCGCCCGCGAATCCATGCCGGGCATGATGGACACGATTCTGAACCTCGGTCTGAATAACGAGACTGTGGCCGCCATGGCCACAGCCACCAGCAACCCGCGTTTTGCCTGGGACTGCTACCGCCGCTTTGTGCAGATGTACGGCGATGTGGTGATGGGCGTGCAGAAGACGGAAAACGAAGACATGGAACCCTTCGAAAGCGTCATCCACGAGCTCAAGCAGGAACGCTACGGCCAGGATATCTCCGACTCTGAACTGACCGCCGAGGACAACCAGGAACTGGTATCCCGCTTCAAGACCCTGGTGCTCAAGCGCACAGGTGAAATGTTCCCCACCAGCCCATGGGACCAGCTGCAAGGTGCCATCGGCGCCGTATTCGGCTCCTGGAACAACGAACGCGCCATCACCTACCGCCAGAAATACGGCATCCCCAGCGAGTGGGGCACCGCCGTAAACGTGCAGTGCATGGTATTCGGCAACACGAGCGATGAATCCGGCTCCGGCGTGGCCTTCACCCGCAACCCCGCCGCCGGCACCAATGAATTCTACGGCGAATTCCTCATGAATGCCCAGGGCGAGGACGTGGTGGCCGGTGTGCGCACCCCCGACCCCGTCGCCAGACTCGCCGAGGTGATGCCCACCGCCTACCAGGAGCTCTGCGCCATCCGCAAGACCCTCGAAAACCACTTCCGCGACATGCAGGACTTCGAGTTCACCATCCAGGACCGCAAGGTATACATGCTCCAGACCCGCAATGGCAAGCGCACCGGCATCGCCGCCTTCCGCATTGCCTGCGATATGGAGAAAGAAGGCCTCATCGACTGGAAAACAGCCGTGAGCCGCATCCCCGCCGACCAGGTGGACCAGGTGCTGGCCCCCATTTTCGACGAAAGCGCCGTGCGCAAGGCCAAGCCCATTGCCAAAGGCCTCAACGCCGGTCCCGGCGCTGCCTCCGGCCGCATCTACCTGAACGCCACCCGCTGCGTAGAAGCCACAGATCGTGGTGAGAAAGTGCTGCTCGTGCGTCTGGAAACCAGCCCGGAAGACCTGCGCGGCATGATTGCAGCAGAGGGCATCCTCACCGCCCGCGGTGGCCTTTCCAGCCACGCCGCCCTCGTTGCCCGCCAGATGGGCAAGGTATGCGTGTGCGGCGTCAGCGAAATGGCCATCGATTACAACAACCGCACCATCGAAATTGCCGGCAAGACCTATAAGGAAGGCGATTACCTCTCGCTGGACGGCACCGCCGGCCTCGTCTACGCCGGTGAACTGCCCACCGCCCCCTCCGAAATCATCCAGGTCCTCATCCGCAAGACCATGCAGCCGGAGCAGAGCCAGACCTACCGCGATTTCCAGCGCGTGATGGACTGGTGCGCCCAGGCCACAAAACTGGGCGTGCGCACCAATGCCGACTCGCCCGACCAGGCCGCCGCCGCGCTCGCCTTCGGTGCGCAGGGCATAGGCCTGTGCCGCACGGAGCACATGTTCTTCTCCGGCAACCGCATCGATTTCATGCGCCGCATGATTCTTTCCGACCGCATCGATGACCGCAAGAAAGCCGTAGCCCAGCTGCTGCCCTTCCAGAAGAGCGATTTCAAGGGCATCTTCAAAGCGCTGAAAGGCCTGCCCGCCACCATTCGTCTGCTCGACCCGCCCCTGCACGAATTCCTGCCCCACACCAAGGAACAGCAGCTCACCCTCGCGCAGAAATTCGGCATGCCCGTCGAAATCATCATGCGCCGCGTGCAGGAACTGCACGAATTCAACCCCATGCTCGGCCACCGCGGCTGCCGCCTCGGCATCGACTACCCCGAAATCACCGAAATGCAGACCCGCGCCATCATCGAAGCCGCCATCGAGGTGCAGGAGGAAGAAGGCATCGAAGTGAAGCCGGAAATCATGGTACCCCTCGTAGCATTCAAGCGCGAACTCGACCTCCAGAAGGAAATCATCGACCGCGTCGCCGCCGAAGTCTTCGCCGAGAAGAAGCGTACCATCTCCTACAAGGTAGGCACCATGATTGAGATTCCCCGTGCCTGCGTCACGGCCGATGAGATTGCCGAAACCGCCGAGTTCTTCTCCTTCGGCACCAACGATCTCACCCAGACCGGCCTCGGCATGAGCCGCGACGACTCCGGCTCCTTCCTGCCGAACTACCGCGACCTCGAAATCGTCAAGACCAACGTCTTCGCCAGCATCGACCAGGACGGCATCGGCAAACTCATGCAGATGGCCGAAAAACTTGGTCGCTCCACCCGCCCCGGCATGAAGATGGGCATCTGCGGCGAGCACGGCGGCGACCCCGCCTCCGTCAAGTTCTGCCACAGGATCGGCCTCACCTACGTTTCTTGCTCGCCCTACCGCGTGCCCACCGCCCGCATCGCCGCCGCCCAGGCAGCCCTGGCGGATAAGTAAGACGCAGGCGGAAGAAACCGCACTTCCCCTCAAAAACCAGTGCCGGCCCCGCCCGGCACTGGTTTTTACGTCCACGCCAACGGCGCTGATATCGTCCGGACCACCGGATATCGTTCTTCCCAACCAAGCCACCGCACCACATCCCGCCCCGACATTGCTCCCGGCTCGCGCTTTCTCCTGTAAACAATTTGCCGTTTTCTTTACATGAGACACCGAGGGCTGAGCAGAAGGCAGAGAAACTTCACCAATTAATCATTAATCACTAATCATTAATCATTGTTTAGAATTATTCTAACAAGCAATAGTTGTGGTGGCGCGATGTTTGGTTGGCGGAGTGATTGCTTGGAGAATAACTAACGGGCGGTCGAGTATCTGCGTGGCAGTTATCAGAGCGGCGAGTTAGTTGCCTCAGCGGGGGGCAGTTAAAACCAGCGCGCGGCCGATTGGCCGCGCGGGAATGCTATACTTCGTAATTCGTAACTCGTACTTCGAAATCGCCCACCCATGAACGACAAATCAACTTGTCGCCCAGAAAAGCCCGAAAGTGGGCAACAAATGAACAGTAAAGAAAAACTTGACGCTTTCCGGACGTGCCTGACCTGCAAGCACTTCGAGTTCCTAGACCCTCTCCTGACCGGAGAAGTCGGCTATTGCTCAAGCAAAAAAGAATATATTTTCCCCACGAAACATTGCTTCCGCTATGAACCAACCGACCAGTAATCCCCAATTTCTAACCATCGAAGAAAAGCGAGCATGGCTTGCCCGCATCTTCCGCGACACCAGCGGCGAATACACCGAAGCTGACAAGTTCAAAGCCTTGCAGGAAGACACCAACCTTGCGCTGATTCAGCAAAATAAGCAAACCGCGAGCTACAGCTCCAAACAAACAGACTGACACCATGAACAAACACATCAAAGCTTTTGACTTAGACCTCATCATCATGGCTGCCCTGCGCTGGAACATATCCAGCCGCAGCGGCGACCCCGAAAACACCCGCCAATTCCTCCGCGCCAACTGGTATCACCCCCATATCGTCCGCAGACACTGGCTCTACCTACGCGACCTGTGCGAAGAACCCCGTCTCTGGTCCAACGTGTACGACATCGACCTCGTGTCAGAATGGACCCCATTCAGAATTGAGCTGGAATCCATGCCGGAACTCCCGCCGCACAGGCTCAACCGCACCGTCCGCGACAACGGCGCAGGCATCCTAACCGTAGACGCCCTGAACTACACCCTGGGGCGAGCCTCCTACATGCCCGGAGTGCTCATGGACTTCCTGCACACCAACTGGAAGCACCCCGAACTCCAGCAGCAGCGGGACACCATCCTCACCACCATAAAACAATGGCTCGACCGCACCAAAGCCGAACCAATATACGTCTACGCCCCAGAATGGCAAGCCCTCTACAACGAATTACAAAAACAATGAGCTGGATTCACGTTAACACAACCCTGCCGACCAGTCCCAAAATACTCATGTTGGCTGAAAAAATCAAATGCAAAAGGCGCGAGGCTTTTGGTCTTGCTGTTGAATTTTTTTGCTGGCTTGACGCAAATTTTTCTAACGGACACACGCAATTATCAGCAAAACAAATCGACCAGCTTTTCGATAAGAAAAGGTTCGCAGAATCAATGTGCGAAATCGGCTGGGGAAGCATCGATGAAAACGGGTGCTTTATTGTACAAGACTTTGATTCTTATAACGGAAAGAACGCAAAACGCCGCATGGAAGATGCGAGAAGACAAGGAAAATACCGCGAAAAAAATCACACAAAAAGCGTGACAAAAAATCAAGATTTGTCCGAAAAAAGTCACAACAAAATTGTGACAAAATCGTTACCTAAAGAAGAGAAGAATATATATAGAGACAATATATCCTCTAACGAGTCTATATTGTCTGACCCCCAAAAGCAGACAAAAGTCCCCCTTCCGGAAACCGTCAATGCCGTCCTGACCTACATTGCCAGTCTGCCAAGCTGCGGGCTGGTCGGGCAGGAACTTTCCACCTGTTCACAGACATTCTTCGACCGCTCCGAAGCGGTCGGATGGACCATAAACGGTCAACCAATCCGAGACTGGCGTGCGGCAGCTCGCGCCTATCTCGCCAAGTGGCAAGGCAACAATGCCAGCCAACAAGCTGCCACTAACTCCAACCGACCGAAAATAACCTACCGAAGCCAAACCCAACAAAACTATGACCTCCGTTGACCGGTTCACGAAAAAATGCCCGTATTGCGAGCGAAAGCTCCTAACGCTTCCAGGACTCATCGCCCGGGAAGAATTGGGCGATTCTGAAGAAAACGCTCTGCATGGGCTAGAAATCGTTTGTACCTGCGAGCAGAGTATCTCGCCGAAAAGAAATTGCAGGACGAAATAGAGGCATCCAGGCGCTCTACAGAAGCAAAAAAAAAGCGGAGCGCACAGCACGCCGCCTTGCAGCTTCAAACATGCCCGAAACGTGGCACAACCGCGGCATGTCTGCCTGGCTCCGCAGAACCATAAACGAGCAGGTCGCATACGACTCTGCTGTGGCGTTCGGAAAACGCATCCAAGCGGGTGAGCATCCGAGCCTGTATATATCCGGACCCATTGGCACAGGAAAAACCATGCTCGCTTCCTGTCTCGCTCTCGACCTCATCCGCTGCGGTAAATCGGTGCTCTGGTCAAATGTGGGCGACCTGCTCCGTTCTCTTCGTGCCACATTCAACGCAAAAGACCAGAACGAGGAAATGATTATTTCCCGCTTTGCTCATGCTTCCATTTTGGTGCTCGACGACCTCGGCAAAGAAAGACCGACCGAGTGGGCTGCTGAGCAGCTTTTCGCCATTTTCAACCGCCGATATGACTACGGCAAACCGACCATAGTCACCACGAACTACAGCGGGTCTGACCTAATAAAACGACTGACGCCCAAACCTGACATGACTGGCTATGCCGACGACACGACAGCACGTGCTATCGTTGACCGCCTGCGCGGCACCGCTTCAACCATCATCCTCGAAGGAAACTCAAAACGATGAAACAACATCTCTCCCTTAAAAAATATCTGCGCCAGAATAAGGCTCGCAAGAATGGCTTGTCTGGCTCTTATTCCGTCCGCTTGCTTTGGCTTTTTGACAAGCGCATGGCTCCAAAGCGCATTGAGCGAGGTCTCGGCACAAACATCGAGTCTGAGGCTTTGGAACGCGCCAATATTCTGCTGCGCTTTATTTACTCGCTAGGACATTCGGTGAGCAACCGCATTTATGTTTCCGTTCCTCGTGGTCGAGCGGTGAAGCTCCGTAAAGCGTTGCCAGATTACCAGCCGACCATGCAAGAGTTGCCGCTCTTTGCTCAATCGTGGGCTGATTTACCCCCTTTTAGCAAAATTGAACAGCCGCCAGAAAGTAGGTAAAATGAAGACATGCCAGAACGTGTGGTCGGTCAACTCCAGCTTTTTCCGTCGTCAAGGACTTCGGCGGACTGGTCTGCTGTGTCCGCTGCCGTTCGCAACAATTCGTTCTTCTCCGCTTGCGTCGAGGATGAGCGTATTCTCTCAGCATTGCAAAAGCTCGTTGATAAAGCCGTCGGTGATGGTTGGAGTGTCGGCGGTTTTATTGACGAAGCTTTGCACATGCTGGAGAGTATTGCTACTGACGCTTCGGAAAAAGATAAAACTTTCAACGCAAGCTACGAAACACTTTATGATGTTGAGCGTCTGCGTCTTATATACATGACGCAAATGCAGCTGACGAACGGCTACTCTAATTTTTGCAGGTCGTTCTCGCCGTTCCAGCTTAATGCGTTCCCTGCGTGGCGGTTCCACCGACAGCCTGGCGCGAAAGATGAAAATAAGCGTTCAGACCACGTTCAGCACGAAGGCGACGTGCGCCTTAAAACGGACATTGAATACTGGCTTGACCGAAACAGAGCCGAAATCGGCGGTTTCGGCAATCCATACGGTCCGTGGGGCTTTAACTCGTGGATGCGCGAACTGCCTGTTGAACGAGAGGAAGCTGAGCGATTAGGTTTGATTACTCCAGGCGAGAAGCTTCCTATCCCTCCGGCGTTAGCTGAATGGAATCTGCCGCAAGCAATCCAGCAGGTCGGGCAGCAGGGCGTTTCTGACCTCACCCCAGAGCAGCGGCAGAATGTCATCACTCGCTGTGCAGATGAGGGCATCACAGTCGCTCAACCCACCGAGAGCACGCTTCAGGTCGTGACGTCTCCTGATACACCAGACGAACCCCTTGCCGCCCTTGAAGCGGCTGTGGTGGACGCGTGGGTGACCCAGCAGGTGCAGGAGATTGCCGAGCAATCCAAGGTCAGCCCGGTTGAGCTCGCGTTCGGCATGTTCGTGAGCTGGTGGCTGAAAGACCTTTTTGAAGAAGACGAAGAAGTAAAAGCATCGGGGCGTAGACTGAAACACCCTCGGATATTGGACGACGGTTCCCGATGTTTCACGGAAGATTGTTCCCGCCATAAGGGAACGACACGTGAGGGAGAATCAGCTCCTTTCAAAACGCAAGCTAAACAAAACAAGGAATCCGACAGCGTTTTGTTTAAAGATGAACGTTGCTCTGTTGTTAAATACTCGGATGGTTGTCTCGTTGTTCACGCGCATCAGGCAGTAACAGAAAAACAAGCGGCAGAAAGCTTGCAGCGTTTAATCGCTCAGTGTCGCGAGCTTCGCAAAGGTCAGATGCGCGCTAAGCCTGATTATGGATTCATTGCCCCAGGGGAACAGACGGAGTTCTTTGTGTCTGGTCGCACTATCAAAGAAAGTGTTGAAAATGATTCACATATTGCAAAATCTGAAAACATGGAAGCACATCTGACAGCGGCGTCCTTGTTTGATAGATTATGGGAATCTTCGCAAAACGGCATTCGTCGCAAACCAAAGAAAAACACGCCAAAAGACAAGCAAATTAAATGGGTGCATGAGCGTTATGCATTAATGAAATTGCAGAAATCTTTTTACCGCGTAAAGATGACCGCTTTTGAATACAAAAAAAGCAACAATGACAATTTGCTTTATGATATTAAGGTAACAAAAAGCGGTGACTTGTCTAAATCCCTCATGAGGTGAGATAGACTCGGTGTCACCGCAGACGCAATTTAACAACAAAAACCAGCTGCCGTCAATACTAAAATGCAAAACTTAATCAATAAGATTCACCTAGGTGACTGCATGGATATTCTGCGCTCTCTGCCTGATAAATGTATTGACCTTGTGCTGACTGACCCGCCTTATGGCATAGGTGTCGATGGTCAATATGAAGGGGGGGAAGGGAAACACCACCGAAAAGGTCACGCATTCAAGGGATGGGACAAACAACCGCCGAAAAAAGAAGTATTTGACGAAATGCAAAGAGTTGCGAAGCATAGAATTATTTTTGGAGAAAACTATTTCCCGCACTTACTCGATGCAGGGCACAAGGGCTGGATTGTCTGGGATAAAGGGCAATACGGCTTGAACCAATCGGATTGTGAAATCGCCTTTTCTGATTTTGACAAGGCAACGAGAATTTTTTTATATAACCGCGTAGAGCTATTGAAAGACGGGACAATCCATCCGACACAAAAGCCACTTGCCTTATGGCGCAGAATTATTGAAAACTACAGCGAGCCGAACCAGCTCATACTTGACCCATTCAGCGGCAGCGGCTCAACTGCTATCGCTTGCCATGACCTAGGCAGACGCTTCATCTGCATTGAGAAAGACCCTGATTATCACGCTGCAAGCGTGAAGCGTCTTGAAGACGAAATGAGACAAATGAAATTGCCAATGTGGTAATGCCAAAGAACCAGAACCAAAAGCAAAAGAAACAAACCGGTAGGCCTTCGCTTTTCTCTCTTGCGAAGGCTGAACGGATTTGTTCCGCTGTGGCGAATGGGCACACCATACAAGAAGTTTGTGATTCAGAACAAATTACAATGTGTACTTTGTGGCGCTGGCGTTTAGGAAAAAAGGAGTTTTGTGAAGCCTTCGCGCGCGCAAGACTGCGCAATGCAATCTCTTGAATATAAAATGAAAGAATATGTTCTGCTCGATGATAGTTTTGCAAAGAATGAAGAGCTCGAGCCTGAAATCAGAATGCGAGCTGCGGAACGTGCGTTTTCAAAGATAAAACACCTCCAGCAAACCTATCTTGCGCTTAAACAAGCAAGAGAAAACGCAGGTCAGAACCAGCAACAGAATTCGTTGAATGTGTCTCCCGAGCAGATGCGCGAATGGGCTCAACAGATAGCGGAAGCTAACAGAAAGGTAGAAGCGCAGGCCGAGGGAAAGGGGCGGCTGGGTGAATCGTGAAGTTGGACTTCCCTGTTGACGGGCCTGCTTTTTTTGCTCGTCTTTTTCTTGGCTTGCAGCCTTACCCATGGCAGGACGAGGCTATTCAAGCGGCATCGTTGCCACATTCTCGCACCGCACTGGTGGCAGCTAACGGTAGCGGAAAAACCGCATGCGTGAACGTGGCTTTGCTGTTGTGGTTTCTTTGGAAGTACCCAAAAGGCATTGCAATGGTCACGTCAGGTTCGTGGAACCAGCTCAAGACACAGCTGTGGCCGAATCTGGAGATGTATCGTCACCGTTTTCCACATTGGAAATGGCAGACGGACAAAATCCGCACACCTGAAGGAGGGTTCATAGCTGCTTATTCAACGATTCACCCGGGTCGAGCAGAAGGTCACCATGAGCATTTACCGGAGCGTCCCGTCATGCTCATGGTTGACGAGGCGAAATCGGTGCCAGAAGTCATATTTGAGGCTCTTTCACGGTGCACTCCGACATTCTTTGTGCTCACCAGCTCGCCAGGCAAGCCCAGCGGCACGTTCTACCAGGCGTTCAGGCGCAATCGTGCACTGTGGCACACGGTGCAGGTCAACGCATACATGTGTCCACACATTACCGCAGAGCGTATCGAACTTGCCCGCCAGCTTTACGGCGAAGACCACCCCGTGTTCCGCTCGATGATTCTCGGAGAGTTCACCGAGGGTGACGATGCGATGATGATTCCGCGTTACTTGCTGGAGCGTGCGCTTCTGCACCCCTGCAAGCCCCGCACGGGCACTCGCACCGCTGCTGTGGACTGGGCAGCTGGTGGCGACGAAACAGTGCTTGCTGAGCGCTATGGTAACCAGCTCCGCATTCTATGGAGCGACCGAGAAAAGGACACTGTCAAGGCTGCTCGCAAGGTCGTGGCAGAATGCCGCAAGCGTGGTATCGAGCAGGGGCGTGTATTCGGTGACGAGTGCGGCATTGGTCTGTCCATTATGCAGTCTGCTCAGCACTACGAGAAGTTCCGTTTTCGTCCGTTCAATGGTGGCTCAAAAGTTCCCGACCCGCAGAAGCAGCTGCATTTCCTGAACCTGAATGCGTACTCGTGGCATCTGCTCAGGCAAGGGCTGGAGCGTGGCGAGGTCTGTTTCCCTGATGGACTGGATGATACCGCTATTGACCAGCTCTGCGACCGCTATATGGAATGGAACGAAAAGGGCGTGATTCAGCTTGAGAAAAAGGACGATATGAAAGAGCGCGGATTGTTATCACCTGACCGCGCAGACGCACTGGTGATGGCCTGGTACGGTGGACGCTTCACCAATTACGACGACACGCCTGTTGAGCGCGTAGCTGCTTCTGCGTCGAGATATGTCTTCTGATTTTTATCCCCTTTTCGCTGCGTTGCAAAACCGCGCCGTGCGTGACACAATGCACGAAATGAAAACGCGAGACACTTTTCCCGGAAGAACTTACGCTGTGACAAGCCCGAATGGCTGCACGGTGACCACCGAAGATGGCCTGAAACTGGCCGAGATTGAAGCTGGAAAGCAAGGCGGCTTTGTTGCCATTGACAGCAAGGTCGTTCTCAGCGATGACAGCGCGCGTTTGACCCAGGTTTTTAAGTTAGCCCCTCAGCAGAAGCTGGCCCTTTTGGGTGTGCTGGGGGGCGACAAGTTGCCTTCGGGGTATACGAGGCTGGGGTATTTGAAGGGCAGCGGTCTCCAATTTATTGACACGGGTATTTACCCCGATGTCAGCATCGGATGCTGCATCGAAACGGAACCTTCGCAACATATTGTCTATGCTTTGCTTGCTGGTGCTGTGTCGGGTAGCTCTGGATTTATTCCACTTAGTAATTACAGCAACTGTACGATTGGTTTCGTAGACAAAATATCGAATCATTATCCGCAGAGGGATGGTTCAAGTGTTTCTTTGGGCGCTACGGCGATAGAAAATGGGTACAAGGCATCTGGTCGGATAAGGGTCGCCCTCAATTACATGTGCTCAGGGAGATGGGATTATGAGGACGATAAGAATAATGTGTCTCGCGGTGTTGAATTGGCTTACATCGGGCTTAAAATTTATCTCTTTGCACGAAACTATGATAATATGAAACCGGGGGATAAGTATTTTTATGGATGGGATGCACCGATTTATTCTGCACGTTTTTCAAAGGGCAAGAGTCTCATCATGGATTTTGTGCCAGCTTTGGATGAAACG
>JAZNIZ010000034.1:0-21598 GCA_045577775.1 Akkermansia sp.
AGAAGAGAGAACAGACGAGAGTGCCTGTAAAAAAGGAGCCGGAGCTTATTATTGGTGTTGTTGCAGCACAGAAAGCAACCACAAATGAAGGGAGGGTGGCTAGTATAGCGTCCAACAAATAGTTGGACTATCATCTGAGGCGGGAATCTTTATGTCTTTCATTTTGTATGTCCATCGAACGCTGCTGTTGTGCTTCTCGTGGACATGAGGTATTGCTATACCTGTTTGTAAATCAACACCTGCAAGTAAAGTTTATGTGCCATGTCTCGTGTATTCACAGTCTCTTTGCCAATGTCCTTTTCCCTGTATTGGAGCTCTGTCTTTAGCTCCCCCAATGGCTTGAATGTTTGGCTTTTCATCGTATGAAATCGTGTGTGTAAACTGCCCATCGTAGGGCAGTAGGTTACCGTCCTTATCAAACAGCATTTCGACTTGCTTATATACTACAAGAACGTCGTGCATTTTCTACTCAAACTGTTCGACTGCTATATCAAACAACGCATAGATAGCCAACGGGACATTAACCCCCACCCAGCCTGCAGCTGTTACCCCGATTGTCATAGGGATATCGGCAATATACAGAGCTCCGGTCACGGGCATCATGGCATAGTTAGCCGCACTTCGTTCTGAGGGAAGATAGGAGTCGTCCAGACCATACAGGTAACACAACTTCTTTCGGTCAATAATTACCGCTGCCGGAGTTGCTCCATCAAAATAAGATTGAGGTAAAATCCATTCTCCCTTTGCATGTTCTTTATATCTCGCGCCGGGAAGAATTTCTCCCAAAGTCTGTTGGTCCAAAGCAGAATATAAATACACCATCGGCATTCCCTCTTGGTATTCAATTCTGTCACTCACATACACATGCTCAACATGCGCCCCTTTTGCCAAAATCAAATGACTGTATAGTTCCCCTCGAGCCGGAGCTTTATAAAAAGAGTGTTTCAAATAGTAAAGTCCGTTTCTGCGGTATATTTCTGCCTTCTGCCGGAAATCAAGAGCAACATATTTCTCCTTACCAACAGAATCCGCTATGGTGTGGGTGCTAACTCGCGTCCCCAAGCACGAGCTCTGCCCCACGGCCGCAAGGCACAGGGCTGTGGTGGCTAGGATTTTGTGGAGAGAAACCATGGTGATGTTACGCGTTTGATATTATCCATTGAAGAGCTTGGCAATACCATTCCATACGGCAGACGGAGGCAGGAGAACGATGATGGCAGCTGCTTCCGCAGCCCGCATGGCAGCGGTGGCGGTGAAATCCACTACCTGCAGCGGCGTGGCGGCGATACGCTGCCCTGTGGATGGCCGGGCGGGTGTCTCCGTTATCGGCATACCGGCGACGGCACTGCGGATTTCCTGATATGGCATACAGCGCTCACCCGGACCATGGATACTGAGGAGCACCTCATCTCCGGCTATTTCAATGCGTTTTGCCTTTGAGAACGGAAAATCCTGTTCCATGATGGCCTGGTCGAAACGCATCCCGACGTTCACACGGGTGGTGCAATGCTCTACACACGGAACCATACAGGTGCGCACACTCTCCTGCAGAATCTGGTAGCGGTCGGTGGTATTCTGTATGCACCAGGCGGCTCCATCTCCACGCCGATAAATGCTTTTCCCTTTATCTATGGCGCGGGCCAGCTTGATGGGATACCAATCCAGCCCTTTGTATCTGTATTTGAATATAGAACCTGGTTTTGCGATGCACACTACCACCTGCTTATCACAGTGCAAGACTGCCTCTGCCGTATGCAGAGAGGGCCAGCGCCAGCTGCACGAGCTCAGCCCCACCGCCGCAAGGCACAGGGCTGTGGTAGCTAGGATTCTGTGGAAAATTATCTTCATCATACGTCTGCTACTGTCTTGCAAGTATTATTCATGGGATGCCTACTCCGGTGTCGGGAGAGTGCCGGAGAATACTCTTACCCAGTCCGCGTGCTGCCGCAAACGCAGAAACTCCACCTGATATCGATTATCCTTTACTTCGTGTCGGAACTCGAATAAGTTTGATGATGCTACAGTTCCTGTATCTATCAGCTTCCAGGTATCATCGACGTGATTATACCATACGAGGGCGAGCTTGAGGATATAGATACCTGAACCAACGTCAAAAAAGAGCAAATAAAATCCGGGAGCAATCTCACGGTAATTGACGGGATACTTTGCCAAAGGCTGCAATTCCGGAATGCTCCGGCAAATGGATTGCAATCGGTCTTGCCCCGGAATGGGGGCTTCGCATTCCGGGGCTGCCTGTGCTAAAAGCGCAGACAAACACAGCAAGGAGATAAAGGCTCGCATTATCATGTTTTTCTATATCTTACACATATACTAACACATTTCGCTGCCGAATCCGCAACAAAAAATTGCGAAAAGTGCAGATTTTCTAATAAATAGACGCTCGCGGCGAGCATTTTGTTGCGCGTTTCCTGCATTCTTGTTGCCGATGGCGTGAAAACCCACACGAAGCGCAACCCCGAAAGTTCGTTTCCTTTGTCAGTTAGAAGTCAGGAAGAAGTATATCACCAGAACTATGCATATCAGGGAAGGTATGATAGCCTTGCCGACAAACAAGATGGAATAGCTCAGAAAGCCCACGATGAGGGTGCCAGCCAACCACATGGGTACGTTGCCATAGCTTTCGTGGCAGCAGATAGCGGAGTTCAACGCCATCATGGGTAGAATCTGTAGCAAGAGAGCAATGAAGGCCAGCCATTCCTGCTGTCGAGAAAACAGGAAGCAGCCCATCCAGAGCAATATGCTACCGCCGGTGGTATATGCAAAAAAAGGAATTATGGCAGCCACGCTATCCGGATTACAGGATTCTGAAGTATTGGCCATGAGCATCCGGATGGCCAACGCAGCAAAAACTATTGCCAGCAATATGTTAACTGAAAAAAAGATTTTCTTTTGAATTGGGGGCATGGTCATAACTTTAAGCGTGTATCTGTTACGTGTATTATATCAATTCCCGCCCTTCTGTTCAAGCGTGGCGGGCATTTTGTTGCGCGTTTCCTGCCTTTTTGTTGCCGATGGCGGGAAAATAGGGCTGCTGGGGGAGGATTCGCTCGAAGTGGAGCCCTTGGTCAGCCGGGTGCGGGTCATGGTCTCGCAGGAGGGGGCTGACTTATTTATTCAATCTTTCGGGGCGCGGGGCGCAGCCGAGCTGTCGGAGCAGCGTTACGCATTCGGAATCCATCAGACTCAGATTCCCGCGGCGCAGCATGAGCTCTAGGCGCGTGTAGCCATCCTTATCACAGGCATTCAAATCTGCCCCGGCCTCTGCCAGCAGACGGATGATGGGTGCGCAGGAATGCTGCTGCGGTATCCGGAGGTCATGCACATACGGCAGCGCCAGCAGCGGGGTGAGCCCCTGCGCATCGCGGGCGTTTACATCAGCCCCGGCTTCGATGAGCAGCTTTGCTTTCAGGTCTTTCTGCGGGCAGAAGGAGTTGATGTAGAAAAGGGCGGTGCGCCCCTGCGCATCACGGGCATTCACATCCACCCCGGCGCGGAGCCATTTGTATACTTCAATGGCAGACTGGTGAGGGTCTGCCACGGCCAGCATCAGCTGGGTGCGCCCGGCTTCATCCAATACCTGTGCCTTTTGCTGCAGCTCTGCCAGCACAGCCTGCGGGTTCTCCAGAATCTGCTGAATACCCAGGCCTAGATTCTTTTCCCTCGCCAGCATATAGGCGGATTTGCCGTCCTCGTTCTTGCGGGTGGCATCCAGCCCCAGCTCGATAAAATGGCGGGCCAGCTGCATATCCTGATAGCTACCGTTGCCATCTGTGACCATGTGGCAAAAGAAGGGAGTGTACCAGTTTTCATCATTCAGCACCGCGCCGTGACAGATGAGCAGATTAACGATTTCTACCATAGCAGGGGAACGATGCACCAGTAGATGCTCCAGCCAGCGGCTGGTAGTTTCCGCATCGAAATCCCGCACACGGAACCCGTGCTGCAAGAGCAGAGGCACCAATTCTTCAGAATAGTCACTGAGCACCGCACGAGTCATCAGGGAATCTCCTCCCATGTTCGGATCAGCCCCGGCCTGTAGCAACAGGGCTGCGATGATGACCTCGTTCTTTTTGGGGCCGTCTGTTATAATCCCCATGCATTGAGACAGAGCACAGGCGCGGTTGAAATTCGGATCAGCCCCAGCCTGCAGCAGATGCTCCACCGCGTCCGGATTGCTCCTGGCCGCAGCGGCAGAGAGCTGAGCTCCCGGGCATACCGGCACGCCGGCTGCTGCGAATTCCTCTTCCAGAAACTTGTACGGCCAATACAGGCAGCAGTTCAGTTCTGCGGCATTCATTCCGTCTTTATTGCGGGCATGCAGGTCAATTCCGGCATCGCGCAGGAATGTAAAAAGCTCCTTCTGGATTAGGTATTCGTTATGCCCATCTGCGGCTTTGATAAGCAGCATCAGCGCATTATTTCCCTCGGCATCCACCGCATTTACATTCGCCCCTTGGCGCAGCAGTTCGCGCATGGCAGAATCATCATAGCGGTAGGAGTGAAAACATTTGAGCACGGCCTCATGAAAAGCCGCATCTAGTGCCGCCCCTGGAGCCGCTGATGCCGAATCAATACCTGGTTGCGGCTCGACGGCGGAAACGAGTGGCGTGGCTAATGCCACAGCTGCAAGGGTAGCGCATAGAAAAGGTCTCAGATTCATAGTATAGGAAAACTTGTATTTGTTACGGAGCATTGTATCAATTCTGGCCGCTTTGTTCAAGCGTGGCGGGCATTTTGTTGCTCATTTCCTTGTTTTTGCATTCTTTTTATTTCCGATTAAAAAAAGCAAAGTCGTTACCAATGAAAACATCAAGGCTGCCAGTGTTATTCCGAGCGGCAAGAGGCATTGTACAATAAAAATGTTCTCTTCAGCTTTTTCCGGGGAATCAGCAGGGAAAATGACCTCCACCTTTTCCCCGACCGTCCAAAGAGGCTTTCCTGTATTACCTAATCGGCTCCGAACCATGTATTCCTTCCCTTCCTGAGAGAGGAAAGAAAGCATGGCGTATTTCATTGTCTCTCCATTACTTCCTGCTGCTAGGGCTTCTGGTTCTACTGCAGTGACTACGGCCGGGGCTTTCTCCCATTCCCTCAGCTTGGATGCCGTCTGATACCAGAAAAAAGCAGCTGCCAGAATCCACAGTATAGAAAAGGGTAAAAATAACCAACTTGCAATCTTCAGAGACTGTTTAAACATAATTTAATCCGATATAGCAATTTGTTACGGTGTCACGTTACCAGGATCCGGGAGACACGGCAAGCTGTTTCCCCATGATTCGGCATTTTAGCATCAATGCTCCTGCAGAGTCGTACATATCGAACATGCGAAGACGCAGGTTGTCCAGACTTGCGCAGGGGGACATAAAGACGCAGATGGAACCATTCTCTAGAGTCAATTTGTCTCGGCAATCCAGTTTCATCATCTATCTCCTTTACGTGTTATAATACTTCCCGGCACCGAATCCGCAACAAAAAAATTGCGGAGAGAGCATTTTTTGAGCATTTTTTTCTAATAGCCAGACGCCCGGCAGCGGGCATGTTGTTGCAATTTTTTCTGCATTTATGTTGCCGAATTTCTCAGTTTTATACCAACTTTTGTCGTAGATGGCAGTGCTGTCGATGGGCGAGATACTGCCCGGGAAGTTGTAGGATGGGCGGCACAGAACGCACCCGGTGGCCAGGCGGGAACGTTACAGGAGAATTGTTTTATCAGCATGCTATCTGATGAGGGTATTATCGCCAATCCTGACGCTTTGTCAATGATTTAGCCCTGAAAAACGTCTTTGTGGAATTGACTTACATAAAAGGCCATGATATAAACAACGCCGGAGGCATGAGTAAGTTCTGCATAGCTTTTTGGGGATTGGGAAGCGTATTTGCCATCGCGGTTATGCTTGCCCGGCCAGAGGAGGTTTCTGGCAGGGACGTTGTTATGCTGCTCCTCTGTTTGGGGTTCCTGGTATTGAGCATCTGGGGGGTGTATCACGATTGGCTGTTGAATGACAAAGGTATATGGGACAAGCTGAGAAGGGCTATTGAGAAAGGCAAGCCGGAGCCTGCAGCGCGCTGCATTCGCTCGGTTCTGATGGAGGGTTCACATACCTGCAAGGATAGTATTGCCGACCATCTTCTGATGGCGTTGCAAAAAGAACGATGGGAGGTTGCATCTGCCATGCTGGACGCCGGAGCTGCAAATCCGGCCATATTGACACCGCCGCATTTCCTTGCGCTTGGTGTACTGGAGAATTGTGTATTGGCGGGCAATGAACCTGCGGTTCGTCTGCTGCTAGAGCACGGTGCTTTGCCGGATGCAGGTACTTATTATCCGCCACTCCTGTATGCACAGGCCAATGGCAGACAGGACATCGCAGACCTGTTGCTTGCACATGGGGCTGCACCACAGGGAGCGAATCCCGACTTTAATCCAGACCGCATAACGGCTCTGCATCTGTTATGTTCGAAGCGGGGGCAGAAGGATATTGCTACCACCATCTGCACAGCTACCCGCTTGTTGCAGGAAGGGGCCGATATCAATGCACGAACACAAAGCGGATTTACGCCGCTGGATGTCGCACTGGACTGCCGCTTCTCCACTGGAACGGCTCATTCGGAGTTGCTGGCCTTACTTCGCTCTCAGGGAGCCGGGCGCGGGTCTCAGCTCTGCGTGCCGCATGCGAGCTACAATGCAAGCGTGCTAATGAAGGGGGAGCGGATAGAGCTGCCACTGCAGAGTCACGGATGCGAGCTGCGGCTGGCGGACAGGACATTGGCTGCTCCCATGCATCATGAGTGGCAAGTCTTGCTGAAATGCTGCAACACGGACGTCGAGCCTCCACTTGCTGCGGCTCACCGATTGGCTCTCGCTGTACAGGAACTTTGCCGGATTGAGCAGGCCGTTTCTGCTGATTTGGGCGCCGGATTTACTCCTGCAACCGAGATTGCAGCCGCAGAGCAACCTCTGCTTTTTATGCTGAGGTTCCATCCATGTGACTCGGAAAGCCAGAACGGTCTGGAAACCGAGGGCATGGCCCGGTTCGGTCTGCCGGAATTGCGTGCCACGCACAGTTCTAATACCCAGCGAGACTGGCTTCTCTATGCTATTTGCCATGTGCTGAACTCGTTTATTGAGCACAACATGTGCCCGGTCATTGAGCATCGCATTCCGATCGGTGAGCTGGAGGACGATGATCTCTGGAGTGCAGAGGAAGGTTTTACCCTGAGCTGCAGTTCCCGCCAACATGGCGAAGGTCCTTGCCTGGAAATCACCCATTATTATTGCTGAGCTCGCCCAGGTAGCCGCAATGCTATATAGGCCAAATACTCGGATCTTCGGATCTTCTGCAATAATTGTGAAATGAGCCACGCCAGAAAGAAAAGGAGCCGGAGAAAAATGACGCCGGCACTCAAATCCTACGGTATTCCCGGCAGACCTAGATTGTTTGAAGTGCGACAGAAAGTGGATGAAGTTAACCGGGAGCGTCGTTACAAAGCACGTGGGCTTCAGGGCGCGTCACATTCGTATGCGGAGCTTCATCGCGACGCCCGGCTTACTCTGGACTTCATCATTGCCCCACCACGCATGGCGTACTACATGGAGTATAGTACACGCATCTACAACGTGTATACCAAGTATGTCTCCGCTGTGCATATCATCGTCTACTCCATTGACGAGGTATTCATCGACGCTACTCCCTATCTGGCAACCTACCGCTGTACAGCTCATGAGTTGGCTCGCCGCATTATCAGAGATGTACTGACGACCACCGGCATCACGGCTACCGCCGGCATCGGCACCAAACTGTATCTGGCCAAGGTGGCTATGGATATCGTGGCAAAGCATATCCCGGCGGGTGAAGACGGCGTACGCATCGCCGAGCTGGATGAAATGAGCTACCGCCGCATGCTGTGGAATCACCGACCGCTTACAGACTTCTGGCGTGTGGGAAAAGGCTACGTACGGAAGCTGGAGCAACATGGTCTCTATACCATGGGCGATATAGCCCGGCGCTCGGTGCAGAATGAGGAATCGCTGTACCGCATGTTCGGCAAGAATGCCGAGCTGCTCATTGACCACGCCTGGGGCTGGGAGCCTTGTACCGTTGAAGCAATCAAAGCCTATCACCCGGAGAGCAAGAGCCTTGGTTACGGGCAGGTACTGCACGAGCCCTATTCCCCGGAGAAAGCCAAGCTGATGTTGCGGGAGATGGCCGACCTTCTTGTGTTGGATCTGGTTGAAAAAGGTTTAGTGACTGATCAGATTGTCATCACGGTAGGCTATGACATCGAAAACCTTACCGACCCGGTACGCCGCCGGCAGTACCAGGGAGCTATCACAACCGATGCCTACGGGCGAGAGGTGCCGACGCATTCACACGGCACACACAACCTTGGCCGCTACACGTCCTCCACGAAGCTGATTCTGCAAGCCGTCACCGAGCTGGCCGACAGGCTCGTGGATATGAATCTACTGGTGCGCCGGCTCAACATCGTGGCGAATCATGTGCTGCCGGAGGATAAGACACCTGCGGAAGCTCCGTCGGAACAGCAACTCGATCTCTTTACGAACTACGAGGCCGAGGCAGCCCGGAAGGAAGAGAAGGAAGCTCATCTGCTCAAGGAGCGCAAGATGCAGCAGGCCTTGCTCTGCATCAGAGGTAAGTTCGGCAAGAATGCCATTCTCCGGGGCATGAACCTGGAGGAAGGCGCTACCACCCGCGATCGCAACGAGCAGATAGGAGGACACAAGGCATGAACCGGCAAGCAGAAGACAAATACGCGGATATCATCAATCTGCCGCATCATGTATCCCGGAATCATCCACAGATGAGCATGGGCGATCGCGCTGCTCAGTTCTCCCCCTTTGCTGCCTTAACAGGGCACGATGCTGCAATCGCCGAAGCCGCCCGCCTCACAGACGAGCGGCCTATTCTGGATGAATCCGTAAAGCAGGAAATCTCCGACCTCATCCAACTGGCATCAACCGATTCCAACCTAGTCTTGAACATCGTCTATTTCGTCCCAGACACCCGCAAGTCCGGCGGCAGCTACACAGAGATCTCCGGGCGTATCAAGAAGCTCCTACCGCACGAGAAGCTGCTTATCATGAACACCGGCACCCGCATCCCGGTGGAGGATATTGTGGATGCAAATATCATATCTAGATAGCCAGGCATAAGTGTCATCCTAATATGATTCTTCTTTAATGGCGCCAGTTTACCCCTTTTCGCCATTTTCTGGGGCTTTTTCAAACATATCCACCCATGATGGGATTGATGCACGCCAATACTTTTTAGCACAAGAAATCATTTTATCAACACCTCGTTTAGCAACTTTTATGTCTATCCCTGCTTTTGCAAGAACATCTTTCCCTTCTTTTGTATGAAAAAAAGTGCGTCTTCGCTGCATAACTTCCATATGGTTTGAAACAACATTAGCTCTAAGTAACCCAACCCGACATATCACAGGGATTTGTCGGAATGCTTCTTTTATGCGCGCAAAAGAAAATGAATACTCATTCAAATTTCCTCTACATAATGCAGCGCCTTGAATCCCATCAGATACAAATTTGCTATATTCTATCTTCTTTTCGAGAGATTTCTCATAATCGCTTTTAGAAAAAGAAGAAAAATCAGACTCTTTTATCGCAAAAACTATCCTCTCTGCGTTTTGAAATTGCAAATTGTTTAGTTTGATCACTTCATCATTGTTTCCTGACCTTATTTGGCGTACTGATGCAAAACGAGGATACAATTTAGAGTCATACAAAACGAGCAACCGAGATGGAGATATGGGACAAACCATTACTATCCCCATATACGATAGATGTAATGCGTCCTTAACAAATGAATTGAAAATTATTACGGGATTATCAGAGGAAATTAATGCATTTGGCGTGTCGTAGTTTACTATGAGTACAGATAAATCATCCACAATTCTCGCTCGTGATTTGATATAGCTTAACCATTCCTCGGGACGATTCACGTTCTCAGCAACCTTAGCGGCTTCCTTCATTACAACAGGATGATCTTTGTACGCTAGGATGCCTAATCGTCTACAAGTCGTATGCAAAACATCAGCTAGACACTCTTTCGTTATGTGTTGATTCTGTCCCCTTGTTCGGATTAATTGATAAACAATAAACTCTTTTAAATCATCAATTTCATCATTATTAAGATTCTCATTTTGGATTGCCTTTTTAATGCTGATAGACCATTGGCGTTCCATTCTTGCTAGCGTATTTTCCCATTCTAAATCTTCACCATAATAGTATTCATCATAACACTGATTTGCAAAAGAAGAACGCGATATAACCCTCGCTTCTTTGATTATATACAACGAAAAACTCTTTCCATCTGGAGAAAAGTTTCTCATGTAAAATTGGGGAACAAAATGTTGCTTCTTTTTTAGTGCCATGAATACGTTTGCTCGTTATTCTACAAAGTATCAAATGATAGAGGATCATTACTTCTCCCTACCTCTGATACCTTTAGGCGTCGATTAAGCAAGATAACTTCCAAATACTCCGTCCGGATATAATGATAAAGAGTGATGTATTCCATACACAAATCAACTATCTTAATTTACGCGGCAATCCACCCATAGCCTTGAATAGCCATGTCGATGAAGTGATTGAGCAATAGTCTGATTTTTGATTCGAATGACGGTACATCGTAGCTTGTTGGCAAATCTGCGTCCAAGGAGTCCTCTATGGCTGTCCTTACTTTCAGCATAGGCTGTTCATCCTTGTACCAGTCTACCACCAGCAGCTCGTCGCGATGTTCGGTCAGTTTCTTATACAGGTTCTTAGCGGCCAGCTTTACCTTCTGTTCTTCCGCCTTGGTGAGTATACGTTCGCGTGTCAGCAGATCGTACAGTTCCAGCTCCTCTTCTGTAAGCTCCTCTGTATTGGCGCGTTGTTGTTCTTTCTGTAAGTCCTCTAAGAGCTTAATCAGCTGCTCGTAGTAGTCTTCATTTTCAGAAGCGCCGGCATTGTAGCGGTCGATGATATTCCTGAACCGGTTTGAGAACGAATCACGGGTACAGTTGCGGGATAGCATCTCCTGCAATGTTTTTTCAAGGAAAGCCTTGAGATCATCAATTTCGATGGCCTTATACTCAGCCCGCTTTATCTCCTTGCGTAGCTCCTCTGCATCAATCGTGGATAAATTGATGACCTTGGTGCCATGTATACCGCACTTCAGTTGATCTTCAGCCTTATCAGAGGTCACGCTGTAATCCAGCACTTGAGCCATGCGCAGCTTAGCCTTGCGAATCTTCTCGTCATCGATACGATTCACCATCAGCCCATGCAGGTACGCCAGAGGAAGATATTTACTGCTCTCCCAATGACGCTCAAAAATCTCCGGCTTCGAGGCATCATGCAGGTTGTTCATCGCATTGGCGATAACCTTGAACTTCTCCTTATAGTTATCGTTCGACACGATGATATCGTATGCCCGGCGTAAGGCATCCAGCTGCTCAAGCGTGCCGCTTTCGCCTATAATGGCATCCAGAGATATGCCTATCGACTCTAAGAAGGCATCACCCTCGCCAATGCATTCATCCAGATACCCGATGAGCGCGTCCACATCCTTGGCGGGCATCATGGTATCATCATCGGGCACGGCGTAATCGGCCAGGGCTCGCTTCATGTGCATAAACACATTCACATAGTCCACAATAATGCCACAGGGTTTGCCCGGGTATACACGGTTCGCACGGGCTATGGCCTGCATGAGTGTGTGCGACTTCATCGGCTTGTCCAGATACAGCGTGGAAAGATTCTTCACGTCGAAACCGGTGAGCCACATGGCACAGACAAACACCAGATGCAGCTTGTCGTGGGGATCTTTGTATCTGTCCTCAATGTCCTTGCCGTCCGCTGTGATTTCCTCCATCTTTGCACGATGCATGGTAATATCCAGCCCCTTGGCAGCAAACTTTTCGACCTCTCCCTCTTCCTTGGAAATGACCACCGCCATTTCCACATTGTTCATGTAGTCAAGAATCGTAGAGAACTTGTCTCTCTCTTCTTTTGTCTTGGCGGCGTTGCGCTCAGCCATGATGGCTTTCTTCTCCTCTGCCCAGTAATGCTGCACCTTGTTGTACATGTTCACGGCGGTGTATTTATCCACCGATACCACCATACCCTTGCCAAGGAAGCCACGGCGGGGGAAATGATGCGCAATGTCGCGGGCTATCTTATCAAGGCGGTCTTCACGCTTGATGACTTCCAGAATCCGGGAGGAAGAGTTTTCCAGCAGTCGCGACTCTTCCTCGTTGAGGTTTTCCTGTTCGATGATTTCCACCACATCATCATCCAGGAAATCATTTTTCAACCACGCCCCCGGCACGCGGCGGCTGTAGAACAGCGGCACAGTAGAACCATCTTCCACAGACTGGGCAAAGTTGTACTCGGAAACGTAGTTACCAAACCATTGGTTAGTCAGGCGCTTGGAGCCCAGAAGCGGAGTCCCGGTAAAGGCCACAAAGTTGGCATTCGGCAAAGCGGCTCGCATATTCTCCGCCAAATCTTTGTACTGCGTGCGGTGTGCCTCATCCACCAACACAAAGATATCATCCCGGGTTGTCAGGATGGGGTATTTTTTCGTCTTATCGTAGCGGAACTTATGGATCAGCGTGAAGATGAACTCCTTGTTTTTTGTCAAGAACTTGCGAAGCTGCTTGCCGTCCTTGGGGTGGCATTCATCCTGGTTGCCGATAACTTCCGTGCGCAGGAAGTTCTTGTGAATCTGGGTGTCCAGGTCTTCGCGGTCGGTGATAATCAGGAAGGTGAAGTTGCCTTCCATCTTGCGCTTTACCTTGCGGGCAAACATCACCATGGAATAGGACTTACCGCTGCCCTGGGTGTGCCAGAACACACCCAGCTTGCCTTTCAGCTCCTCGCGGCAAGCCACGGCATCCATCAGGTTGTTCACGCCCAGGTACTGGTGATTCTTGGCTATAATCTTGTACTTCTGGCTCTCAAAGAGGATGAAGTTCTCGATATAATCAATCAGTCGCTCTTTCCGCAGCAGACCGTCAATGAAATAAACAATGGAAAGTCCGTTTTCCCGGATTTCACCACGCTTGGGCTTTTCTTTTTCGCTGTCTACCTTCAACCACTCAAAGAAGAAGTCATAGCTGGCGTTGAATGCACCAAGCTTGGTTTCAAGCCCATTGGAAAGTACACAAATCTGATTAAAGGCGAACAGATTGGGGATATCCCTGCGGTAGTTTTGCAGATTACTGTTGTAGGCCTCCTCCACCTTCACCACGCTGTTCTTCAGCTCAATAAACACCATCGGCAAGCCGTTCACGAAGATGAGTACGTCAGGCCGGCGGGGGTACACCTTGCCCTGTATCCACATCTGCGATACTGCGGTAAATGTATTATTCTGCGGATTATTAAAATCCACCAGCTGCACAAAATCAAAATCCTCCTTACCGTTGCGGCGCAGTGTCACCTTGATACCGTTACGAATCTTATTGTACAGCTCATAGTTGGTGGCTACCATGTCGGTGCCGGTGTAGTCCCGGCGCAGCTTCTGCACCTCTTCCTCGATGATGTTTTCTGGGATGTGCGGATTGATGCGCAGCAAGGACTCCTTCAGCACCTCCGGCAAAACACATTCTTTCTTGGTGGCACGTCCGGTGCCGTCTTTCAGATCCTCACGCTTACTGGGATCCGGGTCGCAGTATATACGCGTGTAGTTGAATTCCGGCTGACCAAGACGCTCCATGACGGCTTGCTCTATGTCATCCTCTGTGATGTATTTTGCCATGGTAATTTATTTCGAAATTTTACTCGGGGCGTGGGACTTCAGTCCCTCCCTCTTTTTCCTGTTTTAATCCTTTCATCAGCACGTCCAGCATCCCGTTAGGCGAAATATCACCTACCCATATTTCTTGAGCTTGCCGTAACACATATTCGTTGCACCACGCGGCCACTTTTTTATTCAGGACGGCGCCATTTGGCTGCGGGGAAATAAACAAAAGCCGCCTTTCCTCCAGGGCAAGCTGCTGCTCCGGTGATAATGCACCCCACGATGGAATCCCCTGCGGGCAAACATGAATAATGCGTTTCTTCTTCAGCATTGCCCGGCGCAGCGTCTCCCGCTCTTGTGGGCTTGTAAATGTTGAAATCAGAACAGCCGAAGAAGGAAGCGGGACTGAAGTCCCGCGCCCCGATATCTCTATGCGACGAGGGGCAAAACATTGCGAATCATACACCTGCGATGCCACAAATGCCCGCTTGGGCATATTCAAAAGCGCAGCGTCACCCAACATATACTGCGTAACCGCTCCCCATCTGTCCTGCGTCCACCGCTGCGGGTTATTGCGTATATACTGTTCATAGTTCCGATACTCGTCTTCACTGGAAATCAAATTTTCCCAATAATCGCGTTGCCATAAATGCTCGCCTATATCCGCCACTTTTCCGGTTCGCTTCAATTGACCGTATATATACGATGTTGCGCCCTTAAATCGCCCCATCAAATAACCCAGATGCTGTTCCTTATTGGTAGGCTGCGGCTTTATAGTAACGATTAGATGGACGTGGTTGGGCATGATGACATACTCGCCCAATGCTAGTTCAGGATACTTCTCCGGCAACCGTTCCAGTTCCGCTTGCACGCTTTTACCCAGCTCATTCAAGATGCTTTTCCCTCCCACTATCACCCCCAGTAGGGAGGCGTTATGCTCAACCTGCATCGTCACAAAAAATTGTCCCCGACTATAGTCGATGTTTTTGTGTCGCAAAGATTTGTGAAAATACACTTCGCTCATGTTCTCGAATCGTGTTCAACATGTGCAAAAATTGCACATGTCGCGTCTCCTTGGTTATACTTCCAGTTTGCCGCTCATCAGACGGGGTAACAGCATGTCTCGCTGCTTGGTGAGGTTTTGAATTTTATCTCGTAATAGCCCAATTTGACAATGGATATCCTGAATATAGTCTTCGAATGCATCAAGCAAATCGACATTACCAGGGACTAATATCTTAGCGTTTTTTATTGTGCCTCGATATAATTCCTGTTGATTTGTAGAACCTATGCCCATATTCATGAACCATGGTTGGAGTTCCTTTAAACTCCAATAGAGGAAATGCCTACCTACCACCTGATTCGCACGAACCAGCGTGACGTGAGAATCATAGGTCGTATCTTTGTATTCTCCATACACTTGGCCTACGCGCCCCAAAGTACCTGTTCCTGTTGAACAGATGACAGCATCACCATCTTGTAAGTTTAGCTCTGACTTATAGGGCTTTGACTGTTGCTGAGCCTCGCTCATATCCAAAATAGATGAACGTATGCATTTCTGGTTAATGACAGTGTATTTGCCGTCTGAATCGTACGTCGGCGAAATCCCTCTCCGCAAAACATCAGAAAGTTCCTCAACAGTTTTGTACGCCCACCCCTTCGGTATGCCATTCTCGAACTCGGCTTGTTCATACCCCGGGAAACGGAAGCGGACAAACCACTCCTTGTACAGATTCTCGGCCATCTTCTCCAGTATCTTGATGCGCCTGTTGTTGTTTTCAATCGAGTCATCGTATGAGGAGAGGATGGAAGCTATTCTGGTCTGTGTTTTGATTTCAGGACGCGGGACTTTAACTTTTGATAGTTCCTTCCCTCGGATGCCAGCTTGGGCACATTGATTTACAATTGATTTTATTGGATTATAAGGCAATTGAAACAAATAGTAATAATACAAAGGATTACAAATCTGCTCATCTAAACGCACTCGTATTAAATGAGATTCAAATGTAGTCTCTTCATTTAATTGCTTTACTATCGAACATTTGCCAGCACCTGCGGCTACCAAAGATTGTCTGGCAAACAACAAATCATTTTCTTGTACAAGGAACTTCAGCCTTTCTTTTGGAGAGAGTTCCACTCGTTCCATTGGTATATCACGAATGATGTTATGGGCAAAAAGCTCACCCATATTAATCATCCTATAGCCGCGTCCTCTCACGGCACTAGGGCGCGACACACCATTGGACGATGGCATCAAATAAAGCGAACCGAAGTATACAGAGTCCATATCAATTCCCAAACAATCCATTCAAATTAGAAGTAATGACTTGTTCCAAAGTAGCAGCATCTGCGTTAAGTCTTCTCAACTCCTCATTCAATGCCAGCATCTCAGCCTTAAACTCCTCAGCTGTCAGACCATCGTCCTCAATCACCACGCCGACATAACGCCCGGCATTGAGAGAATAATCCTGGTCAACGATGCCGTCCTCGCCATCGAGCTTTGCCGCTTTGCAGAGGCCGACAACATCACAGTACACGCCGTCCGGGAAGCGTTCGGTGAGCCAATCGATTTGGGCTTGATAATATGCCTTGGTCTTTTCTTCTTTATCCTCGGAACTTTCCGGGGCGGAGGCCATGGCCTCGCGATATTCCGTGAGCAGGTCGGTATATGCCTGGGTATCGCCCTCGTACAAGCGGGAGATGATGCCGAGGTTCTTAATCTGCTCATCGCTGAACTTGCGATGAGCGCGATCTACCTGGGTGAACACATTGCGGGCATCGATAAAGAGGATTTCGTCCTTTCTGTCGGTGGCAGCCTTGGCCTTATCGAAGAACCAGAGCGTAGCGGGTAGAGTAACAGAGGCGAACATATTGGAGGGAAGCGTCACCATCTGGCTGATGATACCCTCCTCAATCATCTTCTTACGGATTTCGTATTCACTCTTTCCTGCGTCGGAGGCAGAATTAGCCATGACCAAGGCGGCCTTGCCGGACTCATTGAGCGCAGAAGCAAAGTAGGAAATCCAGAGATAGTTGGCATTCGGTACTGTCTCCTTTTTATCTCTCTCCTTCTTTCCGGAGGCTTTGGTCTTGTTTCTGGGGATACCGTAGGTATTGAAACGGGCATCATCCTTCACCCTATCATACACCACTTCGTCCACATTGAACGGAGGGTTGGCCATCACGTAATCGAAGTTTCCAACAGCATCGTGAGGGTCGGAATAGAAGGAGTTGGCCTCGATGATGTCACCGCGCACGTTATTGAGCAGCAGGTTCATCTTGGCCAGATTCACTGTGTCCGGCTCCTTTTCCACACCGTAGCAGCGGAACTTGAGCATATCTGCCGCGTTGGTGTTGTGCTGGTGCATGAAGCGGGCAGCCTGCACAAACATGCCACCGGAACCACAGGCCGGGTCAAGAATCTTCTTGTCGCCGCCGGATGTAGGCTGTAACACCTCCACCATGTAACGCACCACGGAGGCGGGGGTATAGAACGTACCGCCGTCCTTTCCTTCTGCAAGGGCAAAGCTGCCCAGGAAGAATTCGTAGATCTCACCAAAAAGGTCGATACCGATATCCTCCGGGATATCCTTGAACACGCGCACAATCTTGGAGAGTAGCTCAGGCTCTTCTTCCGGCACGAGCTGACCGTATACCTCCTTGGGTAGCACCCCGGCCATCTTCTCGTTATTGTCCTCGATAGCCTGCATGGCATTCTTCACCAGAATAGCCTTGTTGGCATCGTCCGGGGCATCGTTAATGGCGTCGAAATACGCTTCCGGCGGCAGGTAGAACCCACAGACCTCAATGGAAATTTCCTTGAGAGACTTCTCCTTGCGCGTACCCTTGCGCTCGTTGTACTTAGCTTCAATTTCTGCCTTGTGCTGCTTATAGCGAATATCTGCATAGCGCAGGAAAATCAGGCCGAGAATGGGCTGTCCATACTTATTGGCAGCCAGATGGGCACCGGCACGCAGCATATCTGCTGAATGCCAGAGATCGTCTTTTAACTTCTTTAACTCCTTGTCGGTCATGTGTGTAAAATCTCTTTTCCGGGATGCAGAGGATAGCGGGCATACCGCTATCCTCACCCCATAATTCGCTTTCTTAGTGTAGCATTTTTAGGCAGCTGAGTCAAACCCATAGCCCCGTTTCAGCGTGTAATAGCGGCTTTTATGGCAGTTATTTTCACTCACGTTGCCTTTCCTCGTAGAACTGAATGATTTCATCACCATACAACTCCTGAACTGTATTCTGGCAGCGAATAAAAAGTCTTCGTCCATTCAACCAGACCAGTTGAGATCTGGGTGTTACCACAAGCTTACAGATAAGCTTACCGCTGCGTTCGTCCTTTTTCACGCGTACGCTCACGTTACGGCTTGCCAGAGAGCCAAGCACCCGGGATATCGTATTCTTGAACTTCAGAGTAATACCATCGATGGTCAGTTTGTATGGATTAAACCAATCCGAGGTGTCTTCATTGATGAACTCCAGGTCTTTTTCGATACCACATACGGTACCGTCATCACGGTAGCCGATGTAAATGGTGCCTCCGTTACAATTCATGAAAGCTGCAACCTGACGCATGATTTCCTGACCAAGCTGCTTTTCGATATCCGCAATAGACTGAGTTTTGCTAGGAGCAAGAGACAGACGACCGTTAACGATGTTGCGAACCTTGAGCTGAATTATAAAACCCACCGCATGCTTATTTCTTCCGGAAGCACGGTAACGATGGAGGATGCCAACAATGTTATCTTTCACCGTAAGGTTGCTCTCCTCGATTTTGACTACCTCAAAATCGTACTGCTCGCCAACATTGAACGTCTTGGCAATAGTAGCCACATCGTGAAAACAAACTACTTTATGGCGTAAGCACCGAATTATACCCGGCTGCATGTTCAAAGGCTCCTGCCATTTCCTCTTGTTGCGCTGCCGGGATTCCCATATTCGTTGCAATGCTTCTCCAGCCTGATACAGCCCGGGCTATGGGAATGAGTAACTCCTTGGCCTCCCTGGGGCGTATGTAGAAAATATCAGCACATGCGCAAAGCAGTTTAAGGGAAGCTGTATTATCTCCCTCCACGATATCCATGGAAAGAGTATGACCCTTGACATGCTCCGGAGTGGGGTTGACATCAAACAGCGGAGCCAGTTGCCATCCCTTTCGTTCCAGACGAAGGAAACCATGATTCCGAGGATGATCATCCACATTGGTCACCATGATGCTCAGCGCTATGCGGCACCACAGTTCTTTCAGGTCTGCCCGGGGATTGGCCGTGTACTGGCTCATATATTCTGCCAGCTCTGCGTAAGAGTGAACCTCTCCGTCCTTTGCCTGCAACATCGTCATAGCGGAAATGTAAGGCAGACGTGTACCACTGGGACTGCGATCAAAGCGGCGACTCAGAAATACACTCTTACCTCGTGCCGGGCGTTTGAGACTAAACTCCGGAACTCTAATCCCGGCTTTGGCTGCGATTGTCATGGCCACCGCCTCCCAAGCTACTACATCGTATTCCTGCTGGGAGTTGCTGAACTTGGCCATATAGAGATTGCCTTGCTCATCCTTTACGCTAGCCTTGGGCCATGCACCACCCAGGGAAGAACCGGGATTCAACAGCATGCGTAATTCCGCCGGTGTTGCGGTGTCGCGGCAGAGGTGTTCCGCAGCATGATGCAGCGGAAGCAAATCAATAATCGGCGGTATGCTGGCGCCCTCTTCCGTGTGCAGGAATGTAGCACCTCCATCGGCAGAATAACGCAGGGCACCCATGCGGGCCATATCATTTACCCCAAGCAGATAGTGCTGTTCTCCCAAAGCTCCGCTCACCGTCGGATATCCCGGCAGACCTTTGCGATGTGCTTGCTGTATCAGTCGGCGCCCCCATCTATCCGGTGCACTATCGCTCATACTTCCAAAAAGCTCTTGCCCTAGGACTGTATGGTATTTTCCACGCCCCAGCGGTAGCATAGGCTCCAACTCGTAGCTGTGCGGGTGGTTCAGCCACTCCTGGCTGTATTCAAAACTGGCAGAGCCCTGACGGCGGTGGTGTATCCACAATGTCCCGACCCGTATGCAGTCTGCACCGGGTTGCAATAAATCGGTATACACCCCTATCTCAGTATCATTGGTCATAGCGCTTATTCACTATATTCTTTGGCATCTGTTCTGCTTCCAGACCTAATCCTACGGCATCGTGGCGCGCATCAAAAGCATCGCTCAGGCGCTCAACAAGGCCAAGAGCAAAGATAACCGCTGCGTAGCTACTCATGGACACCCCGGCATCTCCCTTCTCGATGCGGTACAGCGTTGCTCGCGATATACGCGCACGCTCCGCAAGCGTCGTCGTTGATATACGCCGCCGGCGCCGGGCATCTCGCAAATCATTTCCCATCTTCTTCAGGGCTTTTGCAGCTTGCGGATAGAGTGGCCATCTCTCGTTCATGATGCCTGATTATGTCTCACATCTGAGCAAAAAGCAAGAGTTTTTACTCAGATGTAGGACAAAATACCTCTTTTCCCATCATTTTCAAAACCCCAGCAATCCCTGTCAAGGCATACTAATGCCAAGACTGGGATTGCTGACAACAAAACTTTTTGCTATTGACCCCAAAACTATCATATACTATTGACACCATACAAGACAAAAATCGCACTGTGAAGGGGTTACATCTTCTACAGTGCGTTATTTATGGTAAAATTTGATCGGGGCGACAGGATTCGAACCTGCGACATCCAGCTCCCAAAGCTGGCGCTCTACCAGGCTGAGCTACGCCCCGTTGGGAAGAGTTAATTTTTCGCACCAGATAGGCATAAAAAAAATGGCTCGGGACGGGATCGAACCGCCGACACGCGGATTTTCAATCCGCTGCTCTACCAACTGAGCTACCGAGCCATTCTGCAAGCCCGCATCTGGCGGGGGTGCGAGGGGATTCTACAACAATACAGTCCCTATTGCAAGTCTAAAATTACATTTTTTGGCATTTTTTTCATTTTTGAGAAGTGTAAAAACAAATGCGACACCGGAAAGCCCCAAAAAAGTCACCCAGGGTGCCCAAACTGCCCTAGCCCGGATGGAGGTGTGGGGGAAGGACGACAATGAGTCCTTCCCCCACATGCCGTGATGAAACAGAAAAAGGGTGCTTTCCGGTGTTGTAGGTGGCATAATGCCAGTACAATAACTAATACAAACAACACGTACCTATATGAAAAGCACCCAGACGAATTGTACCAAAGCGTTACCTGAAAGCAAGCATTTAACCCTCATTGAGCGTCAGCAAATCGAACGTTGGCTCAAAGAAAAAGTGAAAGTCGCAGAAATTGCCCGCAGACTCAATCGTCATCGTTCAACCATATACCGAGAGATTCAAAGAGGGCTTGTTGTTCACGTTAATTCTGATTTATCTGTAAGTTATATCTATCAATGGGATGTTGCTCAACGTAATTACGAAAAGAATCAAGGTGGCGGCGGACGGCATCCCAAACTTCACCAGGCGCATCCGCTTATGGAACGCTTAACTTCCTTGATAACAGAAAAACGACTATCGCCTTATGCTGCCATGGAAGTATTAACCACTTAGGCGGTCAGCAAGCACCCTCTAAATCCACCATCGCTTATCAGAATCAGCATCGCCGCTGGGAAGTATTCCGGGATGCATATTATGCCATCAGGAAATCTTTGGGACAGCAGCTCAAACAAGGCTACAACATCCCGGAAGTTCACAGACGCATCAAGCTTCTGGATTCCACCACCATCACCCTCTCGCTCAATTCCTTTCCCTGGGCTACATATCAACACGAAAAGGGC
>JAZNIZ010000035.1:0-12562 GCA_045577775.1 Akkermansia sp.
AGCGGGCCCAATGAAACCTTTGGCATACACGGTGTCACCCACTCGGTACAATTCAATGTTTTCCTCATCCTGAACCCAGTAGGCTTCATCAATGACTTTCGCTCTGTTCCAGGCATACTTGTGAAACGTCGAATAGCACGAACTCAGCCCCACCGCCGCAAGGCACAGGGCTGTGGTGGCAAGGATTCTGTGGAATGGGGGCATGGTTATGTATTATTTTGGTTCTCAATTTCTGTGGGGCAGAGCTGCAGTATTTCATCTAGGAGAATTACACTATTGGCATTCAGCTTTTCGAGCTTTTTAGAGGCGGGCAGCAAATAACATTGTCCTTTTTTGAAGTACCCCACACGTGCAGGATGATAATTGTGTATTTTTATCATTTTACTTTCCCCCTCATAGACTAAACGGGCCGTAATCACGTCTACAACATGAAAGGAACCGTCAGCATACAAATCTTCGCTTGTAGAAACATCTTCGATATAAAGACGGGAATCGCCCGACGTTGTCCCAGTTCCGTAATTGTCTGATAAAGCTGCTTGTGTGTGGATTTCTGTGCAGCCACCCACCCCCACCGCCGCAAGGCACAGAGCTGTGGTGGCAAGGATTCTGGGGATGGTGGGCATGGTGGGTGAGAGAGATTGCCGGTTCGAGCAATTGGTGTTAGTCAGAGTCACTGCTTACATTCGACGGTGCGGAAAGTCCTTCTGCACGGGCTACTTCGTCCTGAATGATGGAAGGTGCCGCTTTCAAAACGGATAATGTTCGCTCGGTTGTAATTTGTAATAGTCTCAACTCACACATCATTTTGGAGAAATAGTAGCTTGGGTGAGCTTCTGCGGCCTGACTCATTTGTTCATATACGCGGGAAATGGCTTTGATATATTCCTCCCATCTCTGCAAAACTTCCCCAGCCGGGGGCAGAAACAGTCCCGATTGCTGCAATTCCAGTTCTGCCAGAGCAACATCCCAAAGGGTAGCCAACCCCTGCCGATAACGCTTTTGCTGCAATTCCACAAGCTCAGTCCTATAGGCACGTACCTTACGTAAATCCTGCTCGATGCTAGTGTACCAGAGAATTTCCGCCTTGAGCCATCTTTCGCGGTTTTCCCCGGCCATAGCTGCTTGGCTAAGGGTCTGTCTCAGCTCCTTCAATTGCTCCAGAGAAATGAGACTTTCCGGAGCCGGACGGGAGAGGGTACAGCATATAGAAGCACAGGACTCGGTGTAACTATACAGTTGCATCCCTGTTTCATACATATCCCAAAGCGAACCAAGCCCCTTCTTGTAGCGAGTTTCGGCAAGGCGGTATGCCTTTTCGTGCAAGGCGAGTATGAAAGGCATATTGCTCATCCATGACTCGAAGTCAAGAGGGGCAGCCTGCACAGCATCTTTCGATACCAGATACTGGCATTGCAGACGAAGCACTTGCAAAGCATCCTCATCCCCGCAGGCCTTGCGCTGCTGCTGATAATCTTCCAGATGCTTTGCGGCTACATCTAAAGCCGGGCTTTCACCACCAACGGCAAGCCATAAGCACAATATGGTTAAAAAGATTTTTTTCATCATTCTCTATCTCCTTTACTTATAATAATACATCCCGGCACCGAATCCGCAACAAAAAATTGCAGAAAGTGCAGATTTTCTAATAAATAGACGCTTGCAGCGGGCATTTTGTTGCGCGTTTCCTCCATTTTTGTTGCCGATGGCGCAAAAACACACTTGCAAGGGAGAATCCTAGTCTTGCTGGTGGTATTTTGTGCGTTCTTGCCAGTTTCTCAATTCTTCACCTTGCAGCTGAGCACCGGGACGGGATTTGATTTTATCCACCAAAGCATTCACCTTGGCAGAAAGTTGGGGAATGCTCAAAGCATAGAGGTAAAAGTCCAGTTGCTTAGCTTCACCATTAGCCGGGAATATTATGAACGTAGGTTGGGCTGATGCAGGAAGTAAATCCAAATACGGAGTGTCTGGGTGAATCAGTGCTTCTAGTTTAGCCAACTCTCGACTTTCTGCTTCATTCAGGCGATATACAGCAGGCGGCTCGGTGGCGAGCGGGTATTGAGTGTAGGTTAAAAAACTTCCCGTTATATCAGGAGCAACTTTCTTCGTCTGTTGGCAGCTATTCACGTCTACCGCCGCAAGGCACAGGGCGGTGGTGGCAAAGATTTTGTGGAAAATTGTCATCATCATTCTCTATCTCCTTTACATGTAATAATACTTCCCGGTACCGAATCCGCAACAAAAAATTGCAGAAAGTGCAGATTTTCTAATAAATAGACGCTCGTGGCGGGTATTTTGTTGCGCGTTTCCGGCATTTATGTTGCAGATGGCGCCATTACTTCATTAAGCCATATGCCATCAGCTCCCCGGTTTCCGGGTTGCAGAAGAAATAAGCACCCCCGCCCTTAACCCGACGGCGCTTGTGCTCGGGGAACTTATGGCCCCGGAATACCAGCGTGTCCGCGGGCAACTCACTCAACGCTATCCAGGAACCATCTGTTGTTCGGGCTCGGGTAGGAAAATAAGGCTCTGCTCGGCATTCCCGCAGGCTTCCTTTATACGAAAGATAGTTATAGCGAAGCCGTTGATTCTGTTCCCCTTGCTTTCTGATTGCTTGCTCAGCCTGTTCCGGGGAAAACGGTTCGGAAGCGCCATACGCAGCCACGGCCGCAAGGCAGAGGGCTGTGGTGGCAAAGATTCGGGGGATGGAGGGCATGGTCATCAATGGGAAAAATTAGCGGTTATTTTTGTTCGGATAGACTATCGCATACAAACGATTCAGGCCTTCCGGAGCGAGGCTCATTTCTGCGAGAGAGCGGTAATTTCGAGAATCTTCTGTCTCCGGGGTAGTTGTGAGACTCCACATGGAAAGGCTCCCAACTTTCTTGCCGGATTTATCAGAAAAGACCAGATAAGTAACACCCCGCAAGCGAGCTAAAGTCGTACCTTTGTACCGAAGAGGGGCGACTTGGCGTAAAATATCTATTACCTCTTGAGTTTCAGTCTGGCTCAGTATGCGATTGGGTGGCCCCTTCGAAAAGTGAAATTCTACTGCAATTTTCGAACAATTATCCAAAACCTGCTGTACTTGAGCAACTCTGTTACAATTTTCTGCGTAAAAAGCAGAGTCTGACGCATGAACAATGTCAGGCGCTAGGCAGCAGATGGCTGTGGTGGCGAGGATTTTGTGGATAGTGGGCATGGTCATTTTCGATTATTATTTGACTTTTATGAGTTACTTAATCCTTATAGTAATGGCGATACATAAAATGGGGGAAGTGTTGCTTGTGCCACCGTTGCGTCTCCGCTTGTGTCAGACGGGATTCCGGTCGTGATTCAACCGCTTGCACCAATGCATCAAAGCGTTTCGCTGCCGATTCCGGGATGTATGTATGAGTGAGATGCTTCACCTTACTCAAGGCAAATAGTAACCGAGCCTTTTGTCCTTTCGGAAAAATGTAAAACTCCGGGGAACCTCCGCATATCTGCCAATTATACATAGGGGTATCTGGTTCTGTTTCCGCCTCTATGGCGAGCAATTCCCGGCATTCTTGTTCATTCAATCGAAGAACCGGCGGTGGTTCGGCAGATGGCGGAAAGTCATCTGAGTATGTAAGGTAACATTCCGGCACTGTGTTCTCCGCAGCTATGGCTTGCGGGACGGAGCAAGAACTCAGTCCTACTGCCGCAAGGCACAGGGCTGTGGTGGCAAGGATTTTGTGGATGGTGGGCATGGTCAAAAAGTTATCTTTCCATCAGTCAGTAACGGGGAACTCCGGAAGTGAAAATTCTATTTCCGCTGTGTACCATTTGTAGCCGGGCGGTAATAGTTTATCTACATCAGAAGTCATGCTAGTAGGGTGGTCTATGAACGACGGGTGTATACCTTCGCGCAAGCCGAAGTGCCATTCCGGTTGAACCTTTTGAAAATTAAAAAGATCACGTGCCAGACTGTCGCGGAATTGCTCTTCCCGGCTAAGCAATTCTCGCCCTATTTCTTCCGGTAAAGCATACGAATACGTTACGATTCGGGAAAATTGGCTCTTCCCGCCATACCTGCATCTATACTCACCTTCTTTGAACCGATACGGAAGAAGGAGCCTTTCATGTAGGAACTCAGCGACGGCTGTTCCAGTGTCTCTCATGACACGAGCCGAGAGGTCTTTGCCGACTCCCTCCTGTTGTTCTATAAGCAATTTCTGATGGTGGTTTTGATACAGAAGTATGCCAATACACACGGCCGCCACGATATGGAGCCAGTTATGGGCAGACAAATCAAGAATCCTATTTTTTAGTGACATTCGCATCTATCTCCTTTACATTAGATAATACTTCCCTGCACCGAATCCGCAATAAAAAATTGCAGAAAGAGCAGATTTTCTAATAAACAGCTAATAAATAGACGCTCTCGGCGGGCATTTTGTTGCGCGTTTCCTGCATTAGTCAGAAGAGGATTTCACGTGCTACATGTTCGGGAGTTATCAGATAGATAAAGAGGCCAAGGGGAATGACAACAGGTGCCTGCACGGCATAGAGCACAGTGTTGCCGGCTACCTCTGCCACCCAGACAGGGGGATAAGACAGGGTACCGGCAAGAGAGCGCTTACCATCGCGCACCGGTAGGGGAATGCGTGCAACCGATTCCGGGAGCTTGCAGCTACACCATGTTTCCTTGATGCGGCTCCATCCGACTTTGGGTTGCTCGCTCACTCGCAAGGGAGCAAGCTCTTTTGCGTTGCGTGGCTGGTGTATGGGGGTGTCCTCATCGCGACTCTGGAGTGCCCAGGTTACCTCGTCATCAGTCAGCGGGAAATAGTAATCCCATGTTTCATTGCTGTCGTACACGTACTCAAAGCCTCCCCCTAGGTGGCTCCACACGGGGTATTGGCGTGCGGCATAGCATACCGGCAAGCAAGTGTAGTAGTTGCCTTTGTGCAGCCAGATGGAGCATTCTCGCTCCTCCTTGTGGTAGACAGTGGGGAAACGTTTGTCCTCCGGCTCCAGCTGTTCGGTAAGATTGAGCGATAAGCAGCTGCTCAGTCCCATCGCCGCAATGCAGAGGACTGCGGTGGTCAGGATTCGATGGATGGTGGGCATGGACATAACTAAACGTGTATCTGTTACGTGTATTATATCAATTCCCGCTCCCCTGTTCAAGCGAGTATGGCTTTTTTGTTGCGCGTTTCCAGCATTTTTGATGGCAACGCACAAAAACACCTTGCCAAGAGGAGGATGCATCCTTTGGGATGCCGTTACGCCCCAGAATGCCCTTCCTAACCAGCAGCCTTCGCTAAAGTTTACCGTGCAGGTAAGGTGCCGTTTTAGCGTTTGTTTATGTAGGCTTCCTGCTTCGGAGGAGGTGGTGGTGCGAAGACTTATTAGATCGTCCTATAGAAAGTCTTGCGTTACTACCGGAGAGTATTCCTCTTCGTATAGAAGTATTTATAGAGGAGGGCTACCATCAGAGATTGATGTATTCGGTCATTTTCCAGCAGGGTTCTGACCTCTTCTTCGCTCATCAGGGTTACGGTCAAATCCTCTGTATCATCCAATGATTGCTCAGCTATTTGTTCTACGCCGAGAGCGAGGAAGCAATAGGTGATGTTATTCATCGTCCCGGGATTGGGGGATACGGTCATGAGCAAACTCCATTCTCCATTGCCATAGCCGGTTTCCTCCAGCAGCTCTCGTTGCGCGGCAATGAGCGGTTCTTCCCCTTTTTCCATGACACCGCAGGGGATTTCTATGCAGTTAACACCCAAGCCGTGCCGATATTGTTTTTCCATGACGAAGCGGCCATCTTTGGTGATAGCAATCACACTCACCCAATTCGGGTATTCAAGGACATAGTACTCCGGAATAATTCTGCCGTCAGGCAGCTCTACCGTATCGCATCTGGCAGTAAGCCACGGTCTTTTCACAATATACTTACTATCGATGATTTTCCAGCCCGCACTCATGCCGCTATTATAGCATGTACAGGGGCTTAAACAAGGCTCAAAACTCATCAGTTCCCCAGGCAAAAGAAATAATAATGCAAAAGCTTGGTAATTTAGAATGAAGAATGTTGAAGTTTAGCGAGCGGATGCCCGCCGGATTCAGAGTTCGACGCGCTCTCACGATATATTTATCCGTGACGAGGGGTTCCCTCTTCCGGGCTTCGAGTACAAGCTTGCACCCTCCTTTCTACGCCGAGTCAAGCCGGGCTCAGATTATTGCACGCTTTCGCTCAAATCTTTGGGACACATATGATTGAACGATGAATACGGGGCGAAACGGATTGACTCCGGACTGAGTTCGTGCTATATGTGGTTTATATTCCGACACGGGATATAGACTTACGATTTTACTGCGAGCCTCCAGACATTTCTTACTATGTTTTCCTTTCTGAAACAGTGCAGGATTCTTCTGGGGCTTGTATGCGGGCTTTCCATGGCTCCGCAAGCCCCGGCAGCAACACAGGACTCTATAGCCGACTTCATTAAAGCGCATCGCCGAGAGCCGGGTATTGTGGTGAATACGCCCAAATATGACCCGAACGCAACGGTGTTTTTCCTTTTTTATCTGGGCTACAATGCTCACCAACAAGATAAGCTTGAGGCTATTACTAAGCCGCTGATTCCGGTGCATAAGAAAATGGCGGGAAGCGGGGCAGAACTGGTGATGTACCTCGATTTCCCGCCGGAGCAACAATCCAGGGGCGCTAACAACAAGAAAGGTAAAACACGCCGCCAGGCGACCACGGAGAAGCGTTCGCTGGCTGTCAAATGCCCGGTGCTCAATGTGTTCCACAGTGAAACACGCGAGGTATTGTTCAAAAAGGACGCCCGAGGCAAAGAGCAAAGCTATGGTACCTACGACCTGCGCGCCACGGATGCCAAGGGGATTCCCCTGGCCTATTTCAGCTACGACCAGGGTGAAATCATGATGCGCGATGCCACTACGGGAGAAAAGAAATCCATTGGCAAAGGAACCTACACCGGCAACGAATGGGTGGGCCCGGCTATCCTTGCCTCGTACCGAGAGCTGGTAGGTAATGCCGAGCCGGAAAAAGCTGCCGCAAAAACGCAGTCCCCGGATGCCGATGATGCTACCAAGGCTCCATCAACAAAGAAAGGCAAAAAGAAGTCCGACAAAAAGCGCAAAAGCAAGGCGTTGTGAGGGGAGCCTGCGCGTCACAGGCGCGCAAAATCACTGTTGTGCCGGAGGAAGCAATTTCGCGGGCTTGGAAGAGTCTATTTCGCTCGACGCAAGCCGAATTTCGCGCCTCTCATCAGCTCTCGGCTTCGAGCACGAGCAGGAGCTCGTCTCTCTATGCCAAGGCAGGCCGGGCTCTTTTTACTGAGGAAGAGAGGCTGAAGCACCTTCGCTACGCTTCGCCCGCAAGCGGGCTCGGATTTCCGCGGGCATCCGCCCGCCAAATAATTAATTCTCAATTCTTACTCTGAATTATCAAGATTTTGCATTATTCATTTTACATTTCCCAGGGCATTGAGGCACGAGTGCAGTTGCTCTGGAAGGCACACAAAAAATGCCCGCATGAGCGGGCATTGGAATGAAAGCGGGTGTGGCGCAGTTACTGCGGACTGATGGTAATATCTCCCCAGGTGCTTCGTTTGTCGGGAGCATTGCCATAGGTAATTTCCAGGATGGGGTTTTTGACCGCTTTTTTCACGGTAAGCGAGATGGTTTTATGCGTGCCGGCAGACCAGGAAATTTCGCATGGAGTGTCGTGTGTGGCAACACACTTACTACCATCCATCAGGCGAAGGCGATTCACAATGATGCCATCTCGGCCGGTCTTCAGCGTGAACGAGACGTTGTATGTACCCGGCTTGCTAACCGGCACATCGTGCATCAACATGGGAATAGGAGCAGACGGAATAATCTGATCGCTCCACCCATTGCCATAGCGGTAGGTTTTCACCCAATCACGCATCACCACCGGCCCCGAAATTCCCAGGGCAGACTCGGGATCCAGCTTGTGCATGATTTTGGCATACTTGGTAATGAGGGCCCCGCCCGCCATGGAGCCAAGGGTACGGCGGATATGACCGATGGCCGTGGCGCAGGCACGCTGCTTTTGCCAGGATGAGTACAGGTCATTTTTCACGACCTCATCCAGGCGCTTGAGGAAATCCTCCAGCTTTTCATCCTTTTTGACACCGAAACCGAGCGCAAGAGCGCCACGGTAGCCAAAGCGGTCTTCAGGGTCAACCTGTTTCATCACCTCCTGCAAACCGGGGGGCCAGCCCATGCCGGAAACGCGAGAAGTGGCCAGGAAGAGGCGGTTTTTCTCCTTGGGCTCCTTTGAAGCATGCGCTTGTTTGAGCAATTTAGACTGCAGATCACGGGCAGCAAGCTGTTTGCTGATGAGCTCTGCCACCTGTGGCTCAGAGGCAGACATCAGGGATTCGCCATGAATGGTTGCATACATGCGGCCATCTGTTTCATAGAACACCAGGGCGGGATACGAGATATCACCCATATCGCCCGGGGCGGACAACTTACCGAATATCTGCTTCGACTTGGCGTTTGTCTCATCCGTACGCTTCTGGTACATGGGGGCAAGAATCAAGGCAGAATTGCCGGCAGCCGTGCGCACTTTGTCGTTGGCAATGAGTCTGCGGCAAAGTTTTTCTCCATATCTATCCCAACCGGCAGGATAGATAAAAAGGATGTATCCCTCCTTTTTCCCTACCTCCTGGGCGGCATCAAAAGTGGGGAATTGCTGCGCAGCAGAGAGAGGAGCCCCCGGAGAGAGGACCAACAGCCCCAGCGCTAAAGTTGACCAATATTTTTTCATAACGTGGAAAAGGTGTTAAAAATGAGTTGTATTATGCAGCGGGTTCACCGTATACGTAAATGCCGTTGGCATGGAAGAACTCCGGACCACCCGGGCGCAGGACGCGCACATGCAGGGCCTTGGGGCGTTCGTTCTGCAAATCAAAGCAGTTGATATAGTTACCGGTATTCTGGATAACCGGGCCGACATCATGCCAATCATCAGGCTTGCCGGTATCGGACACCTGAACACGCAGCGGGCGGAAGCGGTGGATGAGGTCCCAATTATTGGTACCGGCAAATACCACACCGGTGATGTAAGCATGCTTGGGCAGTTTCACGGCAAGCCAGGCATTATTATCCTTGCCGGTATGAAGCTGCCCCCCCTGCTTGGTAAGCAAGCCCGAGTGGGTATGCGGGGCATCCCACTGGCTCGTTGAGCTGGCGTATGGAAGCCCACCTGCAGATACCAGCTTGCCGGGGTATGTCTTCATCTCCGGTATAGCAGCCGTGCCCTTAATCATCTTCGGGTCAATCATCTTGGTGATAGCGTAGAAGGTCGTGGTATCACGATTCTTCTCAGCCGTCAGAATAAGACCGCCCAGCAGCTTGGCCTTTTGGCTTGCATCGATATTTTTGCCGGAGGTGAGCGTCTCCACCATAGCATTGGAAAACTTGCGACGCCCGCTTTCGCTGAGGCCGTCAGAGACCTTGTTCCCCCAGGCCATCATTGTGCCGGAGTATGCATCATGCGGCGCAGCCTCACGCAGCACGGCGGTATACAGACTGATGGCAGTTGCTTCTGCATCACCACCCACCTTTTTGCACAACTTCATCTGGTCATTGGCAAAGTTCTCAATGTACCATCTGTCCGGGCCCATCACCTCTGCATACTTCCAGAAAAGAGCGCAGGCATCAATCAGCGCATCACGGCTCATGCCGGAGTCTCCCATTCTGCCGTAGACATAGTGTTTGAGCAACTCCGCCGCCTGCTCCGGGAACTGTTTGGCAACCCCTTTACACAGCTCGGTATTGAGCCTCTTCCAGGCCTGAGTATCCTTAGGCATTTTGTCTGCCAGGAAAGCGGCATACTCGCGCCACAGGGGGTAATGGAGAGGCGCATACTTGGCAGCAAGCTGATAGCAGGCAAGTGCCTTCTCATCATCATTCCCGGCCTGGTAGATATGGGCCAGAATACGCGCGGCAAGTGAGCGGCGCGCCTTCACCGCATTCTTTTTATCAAACAGCGCATCGGTCAGGTGCAGGGCGGAATACGTCCAGTTATCATCCCACGGAATCCAGTGCAAGCCGCGTTCCCAGCTCAGGGAATAGGCGGGGGTCCATTTCCCGTCCACCAGAACCAGGTAGGCGCAGTGCCCCGGCTCGCCGTTAGTCAAAGCCGGCACACCATTAGCGCAGGCAGAGGCTGCACCAAAGTGAGACAAGCCACCGCACACGGCGCCCACATTCTTGGCGAGCCACATGTGGTTATCCGTCTTCTTACCCACCCAGGGCGCATAGTAATGCGGCCCATGAATGCTGTCGCCATACACATTATCCAGAATATAGCCGCAGCGCCAGCAGCTGGCAGGGTATTGCCAATCCGGCACATGCACATTATCCAAAGCCCACTTAAATGCGGTGACGGTGCCGCTGTTGTGCCCGGGTTTCCAACCGCATACAATGCGGCGGTGGTGCATAGGCAGCTCGTAGAAGGTGTTATTGAGGCGCCCCTGCCCGGCATACTTCAGGAAATACTTGGCGCGGTCTATGGCATCCACCGTTCTTGCTCCCTGTTTGGCATATTCCAGGGCCACCGCCGTTGTGGTATCTCTGGCTACACCCTCTTTAAGAGCGCCGGAATCCGCCTTGGAAATGGCATCTATAATCTGCACGACGCGGGAAAAATGGTGTATCTCACCGGAGAAAGCAATCTGCTCCATCCACTCTGTATCAGACAAAATAGCCTTGAGCACTTTGTCGTACTTAGTCAGGTCAATCTCATACTTAGCTTCTGCCTCCAGCTTCTTTAAATCAGCTTTGGCACAGGATAAGCGGTATTTGGCATTTTTCTTCTCCGGGCCCCGTTTGGTGCTAACCTCTTTCTCGATATTGGCAATATCTCCCTTCTTCTTCTGCACATTCTGCGCCAGCGTATTATTGTAATTGCTATTCCACTGCCCCAGCCCCTTCTCCATATCTGCAAAATGGCAAATAAGCAAAAGCTGCATATTCTCCGGCTGATTGATAAAGGTTTGCAAGCCCTTACCATCCACAGAAGAAAGGCGCTTAGCGAGCTCCGCCGCCAACTTCTTATGTATTTTCTCCGGAGCCTTCCATGCAGAAGCACCCGGAATGCTCACCGCAGGCGCTTCCGCCTGTTGCGCAGCTGCCGAGTATATGCCGCCCGACAATAAAAAGGCTAACGCCAATGAGAGAATGCCGATTTTCATAACGAAAGAATCCTATCACCTCCTCCCCCCCATCTCAAGCAAAATATAACCGATGCCGTTTCATCACCTCACGTGTGCCCAAAGATGGCGTAAGACGTTGAAGCTCCCTAATAAGGCAAAAGGATTAATGCAAAATAATCAAATTCGGCGGGCGTTCGCTCGCGAGACTCTTTTACACGCGTGCAGCGCGTTTTTCATAGCTGCGGCTGCGGCTTTTTCACCCCGGCTCCGTCAGGAGACGATTTTCATACGCACGCCAGTGTGTTTTTCACCGCTGCGCCAGCAGCGCAATCTTTGAGCCCGCCAGGGCTCCGATTATTGCACGCTATCGCTCAAAACTTTGGAGCACATGTACGCTTCTCCACGAAAGCAACGAGTTTCGGCCAACCTCGACGTAGGCTTGCCGGAGCCGGGCTCGCCATGCCTTTGTGGTATTCCGCTCTGCCATGATTCCTTTCGTGCAGGCAATCGTCTCTTTTGGCGTAACGGACATGTCGTTCTCCCGCATCCGCAATCATTGCGACCTCAGGGCGTATGGCATCTTCTTCGACCCTATCTTTACGCAGCACCGCTTCAATGGCGGCAATGACCCGGAGCCCGCTCACCGATTCCCGGAGTACTTCGTGCATCACAAGGCAGAGCTGGATAAACGATTCCCAAGACCTACTCAGCAGACGCGCCTATTGGCCAAATCCTCACCGCGCTTCTGGCTGTTTGCTAATCATCCCAGTTCTCATGTCTGATGGCTATTTCTCTGCCCACACTTTAGCAACTTTCTGCCCACTTTCAAGTCAAAAGTAGGCAGTAATACCATAAAAGTGGGTAGAAAAACCGATGTAGCATCACAATATCGCGCTCCGGGAAGATAGTCATCATCGAGACCAAGGCCGACCATCTGGACAATGAGGAGACACTGGCCAAGCTGCACTTGGGCAGAGCATGGCAGGAACAAGCCGGGCCGGGGTATCGCTATTTCCTCGTGTTCCAAGACAAGGATATCAGCATGACCGGGGCGTACCCCATGAGCGAGTTCCTCAAGATTCTGGCCGAACTGTAAACAACGCACAAAACACCACTCAGGCACCTCGTTGATACGCCCAGACAGGCTCGCAAGACCATGACCCGCACCCGGCAGACCAAGGGCTCCACTTCGAGCGAATCCTCCCTTTGCAGCCTGTTCCCGAGCCATTGGCAACAAAAATGCAGGAAACGCGCAACAAAATGCCCTCCACGCTTGAACAGAGGGGCGGGAATTGATATAATCCCCTGTAACAGATACACGCTTAGTTATGACCAAGTTCCAATTCTCCAGAATCCTTGCCACC
>JAZNIZ010000036.1:0-12084 GCA_045577775.1 Akkermansia sp.
ACAGTCGGGATTTCCCCTCGAACTTCCTCTTCCACGGTTCGTTACCTCCCCGCAGTTGTTCTTCAGGTCTGGGATTCCGCATCATCGCGGCTCCGCGCGGACTTTCACCGCAGTGCGCATATCGCGTCGGTCGTACAGCGAAACGGGAATCTTTCGATTCCCGTCTGCTCTCTCTAATCAACTCTGAAACTACATGAAAAAAACTTGATAAGTACCCGCATTCTTGCGCGCAGCGGGCTTGCTTACGGAGGTGTAGACGCACCCTGGCGGTAAAATGTTCAAATAAATTGTAAAAAAGTTGATTTTTTGTACAAAGAACGAGGAACAAAATTAAAATCTGCTGCACCGCAAGCGCAGGGTGTCTCTAAATCTACAGTCAATTGTCAATTGATAAATCCTATTTCCCCGGCAGGGGCAATCGGTGTTTGAGGGTTTTCCGCGACCACTTATTCTTCCTCGAAGCGCAGGGATTTTTCCCAGCCGTCGCGGGGGATCTGGGTGTTCGGGAAGATGGCGCGGGCGTTGTCGCGGTAGGCTTTGGGGTTGGGGAGACTGGGACTGAAGTGGGTGAGCCAGAGTTCTTTGACGCCGCCGGCTTCTGCGGCTAGGCGGGCGGCTTCGCTGAAGAGCATGTGGCGGTTTTCCTTTGCCTTGGGCAGCATGTCGTCCTCGCCGTACATACCTTCGCAGATGAAGAGGTCGGAATCGGCGGCGGCGGCGGCGATGACGGGCACGGGGCGGGTATCGGTGCAGTAGGTGAGTTTGAGCCCACGGCGGGCGGGGCCAAGCACCATATCGGGGGTGTAGATGCGGCCTTCATGCTCGATGGTTTCGCCTTTTTTCTGCAGGCGGCCCCAGAATTCCATGGGTACGCCGAGTTCGCGGGCGCGGGCGGCATCGAACTTGCCCTTGCGGGGGAGGGTGAAGCTGTAGCCGTAGCAGGGGATGCCGTGCTGCACCTGGAAGGCGTGGATATCGCAATCGAGGAAGTACATGGTTTCCTCCGGCGTTTCGAGTTCGCTGACGCGGATTTCAAAGGGGAGGTTGGGGGCGATGGTGCGCAGGGCGTTGACGACGCGTTCGGTACCCACCGGGCCGATGATGGATAAATCTTCGGTGCGTCCCATGTTGCCCATGGTGAGCAGCAGGCCGGGCAGCCCGGAGATGTGGTCGGCATGCAGGTGGGTGATGAGGATTTTGTCCACCGGTTTGAGGCTCATGCCGACACGCTGGGCGGCTATCTGGGTGCCTTCGCCGCAGTCGATGAGTACGCTGTGTCCCTGGTAGCGCACCATGAGCGAGGTGAGCCAGCGATTCACCAGCGGCAGGGTGCCGCCGGTTCCCAGAAGACAGATATCGAGCACGCGGGAAGTTTCTCACAATCGCCCCCCATTTGTCAAGCGCGTTCCGACTCAGGCCAGATAATAGGACAGATTGCGGATGACCTGGGTGGCTTTCACTGCCGGGGGATACCCCGCCGCAGCCCAGGCACGCTCGGCCGCGAGGCCGCAGACACAGGCTCCCACCGCTGCGGCGCGCATGGGTGGCACGCCCTGCGCGGCCAGTCCGCCAATCACGCCGGCCAGCACGTCCCCCTGCCCGCCGTTGGCCATGCAGGGGCCGCCGGTGGCGTTATAAAAGCATGCACTACCTTGCGCGATAAGGGTGCGTGCCCCCTTGAGCAGCAGGGTACAATCATTCCCACCAAGGTAGCATGACACCGTTTCACGGCGACTCATTTTCGCTCCCTCCGGGAACAAGCGGCGCATTTCCCCCGGGTGGGGTGTGAGCACCCAGTTCGGCTGCGGTTTCCACTGGTTGACCGCTGCGGTGTTTAGTCCATCGGCATCCAGCACCACAGGTCCTGCAAACTCTGTTGCCAGGCGGCGCAGGTTTTCGGCGGCCATGGGCTGGATTTCCCCCAGGCCGGGGCCAATGACCAGGGCCTGGGCATCGGGTTCATGAATATCGGCGTAGGAACCGACGTGGTGCACCATGATTTCCGGCGCCACGCGAGCCGCCAGAATGGGGTACACGGGCGGCATGCAATAGAGCACTACCAGACCGGCGCCGCCAGCGAGGGCGGCCTCGGCGCACATCTGCGCGGCCCCCGCCATGCCCACCGAGCCGGCCACTATGGCGACACGCCCTGCCCGGTTCTTGAAACAGGAATACGCCCGCCGCGGCAGGAAGGGAGCGAGCTCCGCAGCATCCAAAACGCGCGCCGTATCTGCCGCGGGGATATCCCCTACCTCCGGCAGGGGGATGCAGAGCAGGCGTCCCACGGCATCCTCCGCGCCATCGGCCAGCATGCCGGGTTTCACGCAGCCGATAGCGGCGGTCACATCGGCCAGCACCACATCTGCACCGCGGGCGCCGGTGGCGGCATCCAGGCCGGTGGGGATATCAATAGCCAGCGTAAGGCTGCGCGGGCTGGCGGCGCGCAGGGCATTCAGCTCGCGCACCAGCTCTGCATACGCCGGGCGCAGTTCCCCCACCGCCCCGCTACCCAGCAGGCCATCAATAACCAGGAGCCCCTCCTGCGGTGTAGGAACACCGGATTCCTCGCGGCCGCAAAGCTGCGCCGTGGCATCTGCCGAAAGCGAGCCAGCGCATCGCAGCGTCACCGGGCAGCCGAAACGGGCCGCCAGGCCGATGGCATCGCCCGCGTTATTCCCGGCCCCGGCATACACCACCACGCGGGAGGGGGCAAATCCCTGCATGAGCGGCAGGGCACCACACGCCTGCCACAAGCGCTCCACCACCGCATTCATGAGCTCCAGAGAGCTCACGCTTCCTCCCGCGAAAAGCCCCTGCTCCGCCTCCCGTATACTCTGCGCGCTGCATATTTTCATGGTGCTATACTAGCGCCATTGGCCCCTATTAGCAAGCAACAATAGCACAAAAAAAATCCACTCGCGCGCTTTTCGATACCCTCCTCGGCAATAACTGCCTCTGCCCGGTCTATCGGACCGATGAAACGGATATGATATTTTCTAATCTTGCTATTTCCCGAAAAAACTGGTATTCTGCACAACGTAATTTTTCTTTAGCATAGGCGAGGAGTATATGATTGATAATTCCACATTCGTTCAACATGTGCAGCGTGAGATGGCCACCTCATTTCGAGGCAAGCTGAAGCGATACTACACGCAGGCCTGCAGATGTCTCATTCGGTTGCTGCCAGGTAGGTTTGATACATGTGGAAAGCCCTCCAAGAGTTACACGTACATGACTATTTGCAAAAAAAGAGGGATGGACATGGTCGAGGCTTCTCTATATAGCCTGTACAAAAACGCGCCGGAGCTTCCCAACCGAATCGCCATTGTCTCGGATGGTTCATGGGAGCCGGAATATGGAGTGAAACATTTCAAAAAACGTGGGCTGGATGTAGAATGCTTTTCCTGGCAGGAGTGCGCGGATTACTACAAAGAGTCGCTACCCTCTCTCGCCACATGGGCACAAAAACACATCTGGGGCAAAAAAATGGCAGCCATCTTATACTTTTCAGAAACGGATGCTACTTTATTCTCTGACCCCGATGTACTCTGGTACAATTCGCCACTCCATCAGGATGAATGGGAGCATACCGCATTTAAAGTGTCCATTGACTGTTGCCACAGCTACGATGACAAATACATAAAAGCCAGCGATTCCCAGGCACTATACGATACGGCAGACCCTATCAACTGCGGGGTTGTCTACATAAAAGGAGGACTTAAACTTCTCAATGAACAAGCGAAAGCCTGCATCGATTACCAGGCCGAACACTGCGGCAATTTTGCGGAACAAACAGTCTTTGCCATCATGGACCAGCAATTTAACTCTCGATGGTCTCGCGAGGAGGTCATCTCCAGTATTGATGATATCTTAAATCCTCTCTTCTCTAAGTCCATTCTATACCCCGATACCATCGCTCGCCACTACCTCTGGGAACTGAAGTGGATTTATTGGACTGAGTATTTCAAAATGAGATGGTTCGGCAGATAACGAAAAAACCGTATTCCTCCGGCATGAACATTCTTTTCGTTTACATTCAGCCCATCAACCCCATCAAAGGTGGTACAGAGTGAGTCACCTACACCGTAGCGAACGCATTGAAAAAGCTCGGGCTCCAAGTGTATTTTCTGGCTACACACGCATCCTCTCGTGATAGTTTACTCTACGACTCTGAAGAGTACATTTTGCTAAGCAAAGAGTTAACGAATGAAGACAGAAAAAAGCTTGCGCCACCCCGTGGCTAGTGTAAACTTCTTTCTGTAAAATCAAATGAGCACTATTTTTTCATCTTCTGCCCCATCCTGCCGGAGCTGTTCGGGCACCTTTGGTGGCTATTACAGGGGTCATCGGAGTCACATTTGATTTTACAACTCATCGACCAAAAATCGCGCAAAAAAAAATGAATTGACATCCGAGAGTGCAGAGTGGTATAAAAAAAACACACGTCCGATGGCTCAAGAAAGGGAGGGGCAAATTAGCTTCCGTAGTATCGAAAGACGGCTACCAGCATACACCAAGCATCGGCTTCAGGCATACCTTAAATGCTTTCACTAATGGTCAGAATACGGGGTTCCCTCATATAATGGCGCCTGTTTAGAATATCTACACAGCTTCTGAAACTATGCAAGAATTTGATATAGATCTTGTTTATCTCTGGTGCGATGGACATGATGCGGTTTTCGCACAGCAGAGGTATAATCGAATGCAACAATGCGGGATCTCAACAAATGGCAACGAGGATTGCCGATATGTACAAGTAGATGAGCTGAAATATAGTCTCAGGAGCGTGGCCATGTACATGCCTTGGATTCATCACATCTATATTGTCACCAACAACCAAGTGCCAAAATGGTTCCGCCAGCACGAAAAAATTACTATTGTAGACCACTCGGAAATTTTGCCGGAAACTGCACGTCCCTGCTTTAACTCCCAGGCTCTGGAATGCTGTCTGCATAAAATTCCCAATCTGGCAGAACATTTTATTTACGCTAACGATGACTGTTTCGTAGGAAGAAAAATAACACCCAATTTCTTTTATAAACGAATGGGCAAACCCATAGTACGATGGGAAAAAGCCATACCCTGCGAAACACTATACTGGCATACGATACAAGCCTCACATGATATAATTAAACAACGCTACGGCATATCCTATGATGGCTACCAACCGCACCACAATATGGACGCTTACACAAAAACCATCCTACTGGAATGCGAAAACGAATTCCCAGAGCTTTTTCAACATACCATTCATCAACCCTTCCGCAATAAGACCTGCCTACAGCGTATACTTTTTCTACTGTACGCATTAGTCAAAAAGCGTGCAGTTATGAAAGATATCAGTAGGACTTTTTACCAACGCGCAATGAAAAGACTACACCTAGCCTTTCTTGACTCTATGGTTGAATCCAACCACAGTCCATTGGATCACATCGCGCCCTACCACCCTGCATTGTTTTGCATCAACGATTGCGAAGTGGCAACTGATGAGGACAGAACACGCGCGCTGCGCTTTCTTGAAACACGCTTTCCTGTAAAATCCCCCTTCGAACAAGAAATCTGATAAGCAGAGTCCGCAATATCACAACGACTTTTATCTGCAGACATGCTGACATTATGAATATACTCTTTGTCTATCTTACAGCTATTATACCCTCGAGGGGGGGGACTGAACGAGTGACGCACTATGTGGCCAACAGTCTACAGGCAAGGGGGCATAATATCTATTATCTGGCAACTGCGGCAGCATCAGACGACATAAAACAACTACAATCAGCCAATCACTTTTTTCTCAATCCTGGCTCAGATATAGAAGAACGAAAAAAAATTGTTTTCAAACTTTGTCAGAGCCTTCATATCGATGTCATTATCAATGAATGGGGGACATGGGACAATTTCTACATTTTCTCAAAAAGCGTACTACCTGGTATTAAGATAATTACATGCCTTCATTATGATGTATATGGCGCCATAAGGAGCCATTCTCACGGACGCTCCAGCAATCCAGTCAAACGTTTCATCATTGCTTTATTTCGACATCTAGGCATCAATTTATACCTGTTCAAATGCCTACTTTCATTCCGTGCCAGATATCGCAAAATGCTCAGGGTTTCCGATGCGGTAGTCGTTGTTACCCCAATCATTGCCAAGCAGCTGAAACGATTAACAGGTATAAATTCGAAAAAAATAGTCTCCATTTTCAACCCTCTTCCTTTGGAAAACATACAGCCTACATACGATACTAACGCAAAGGAAAGAATATTTTTATTTGTGGGTCGTTTATCGCAAGAAAAAAATGTTGACCTCTTACTTAAGGCATGGGCCAAGGTCGCGCCTCGCTATCCGGAATGGAAATTAGAAATTGCAGGTAGCGGAGCCATGCATGAAGAGCTACGTCAACTGGTTGAAGAAATGAATATTCCCAGAGTCCAATTCCTCGGACATGTGGAAAATGTAGGAGCTCTCTACAATCGCGCAGAATACCTCGTCCTGCCATCCAAGCATGAATCATTCTCATGCGTTGTGTTGGAAAGTATGGCCTTTGGTTGTCATCCTATTGTCTTTGATTACCCTTCAGCTCCTGTTGTCATACCGAACTCTCGTCTTGGTTCGCGAATCAACCACAGCACTAAGGCATTAGCTAAAGCTATGTCAAAAGCGATACAATATCATACCAGTAACCGGGAGCATATGGATGAAATTGCTGCACACCTGGCCACCTTTGACATGAACAAGCTGGCAAATGAATGGCAGGCGCTATTAGAAAAGATAACCGTTTCTCAGAACAATGGATAAAAAGATTTTCATTCTGACGCATCCTTTGACAGGCAACTATGGCGGACTCCTGCAAGCATATGCCAGTTATACGGTTCTGGAATCCTTGGGGATGACTCCCTACATATACCGATACACGCCGAATGATCTTCCTTTAACTCTCCGGGCTTATCTCAGATATTTCAAAGCTCATATGAAGTACATGCTGGGGCGATCCCAGAATGCAAACACCATGTGGCGCAGGCTCTCCATCGCCAGAAAATTTCTCAGGGGAATACGTTTTTTCAACGAAACACATCCAGCCCCACAAAACAATGGCATCAGATATTGGGTGGGGAGCGACCAGGTGTGGCGAGCTATCTTCTGCCGGATGATGCGGAGACCCGAATTCTTTTTCCTCAATTTTGCAACCTCGGAACAACGCAGCAACAGCATTGCTTACGCAGCATCCATGGGGGTGGACGAATGGGAAGGAACCCCGGAAGAAACAGAGGTCTGCAAAAAGCTCATAAAGGAATTCAAGGCTGTTTCCGTACGTGAACATAGCAGCGTTGCCCTTTGTCGGAATGTCTTCGACACCCAGGTAGAGCAAATGCCTGACCCTACCCTTTTACTACAAATCGAGGACTACAACCATATCATAAACCGGGAAAAGACTTGGCTTCCATCTGCTCCTTTCCTGGCCTCTTATGTACTAGATGAAAAAGGAGATCTTCCTCTGCAATTAAACGACTGTGCTCGAGGACTTCAAGTGACGCTGCAGCACCTGCTTCCGCATGCCAATGCCACCCTGAGCCGAGACCGCATCGCCATCAGCGTGAGTCAATGGCTGCGTCTCGTCCGTGATGCAGAATTCTTCATTACCGATTCCTTCCACGGCTGCGTGTTTGCCATCATCTTCAATAAGCCATTTGTCTGCCTGGGCAATGCATACCGTGGTTCCGCCCGCTTTGACTCACTTCTCAGCACATTCGGTCTGCAAGACAGACTCATCACCAGCCATGATGTGGACACCATCGTACGAACCCTGACCTCACCCATCGACTGGGACAGGGTCAACACCATCCGGCGCAGCGAACAAAAGCGCGCATTTGACTTTCTGAAAAAGAACCTCGAATAAAAACATATCCATGCCCAGCGTTAAGGAAGAAACAGCCCGCGGCATTAAATGGGGGCTCATCCAGAAATGCACCATGCAACCGGTGCAATTTCTATACGGCGTTATTCTGGCACGCCTCATAACCCCGGCAGAAATGGGCATCCTCGGACTCACGGCCATCTTCTTTGCCATCGCCGGCCAGCTGCAACAATGCGGTTTCGGTGCAGCCCTCATCCGCAAGCAGGATCGCACAGATGAGGACATCTGCACCGTCTTCTGGTTCAATGTAGCCATGAGTTTTATACTCTCCTCGCTTCTCTTCCTGGCGGCTCCATGGTTTGCTTGGTTCTTTGACCAGCCTGCCCTCATCAACCTCACGCGGGTCTCGGCCCTGCTCATGTTCCTGAACTCCACCGTGAGTGTGCACATGACTCTTTATCAGGCAAGGCGCGATTTCAAAACACCGGCCATCGTTTCCATGTGTACCACCCTGGCCGCTATGCCCTTCACCATCTGGGCTGCCTTTGCCGGCTGGAGCTACTGGGCTCCCATGCTCCAAGGCATCATCACCGGTATTCTCACCCTCGTCATCATCTGGATTGTCTCGCCCTGGAAACCTAAGTTCATATTCTCCACAAACTCGTTCAAGGAATTCTTCCGCTTCGGTGCTAACCTTGCCATGACGGGGATGCTGACCCAATTCTACCAGGAAATACGCACTTTCATCATCGGCAAATTCTATTCACCAGCCCAGTTGGCATACTTCAGCAAAGCGCAGCATACATGCAGCATGCCGCTCAACCTGATAACAAGCACCCTGAACCCCGTCACCTACCCCATCCTTGCCACGCTCCAGCACGACCACTCCAAACTCATCCACGTATACCGCCAGTATACACGAATGATTTCATTAGTCGTTGAATGGGGCATGATTACCCTGGCAGCCAACAGCTCGGCCCTCATCGTCTTCCTGTACGGCGAAACCTGGAGCACAGCCTCCGTATACGCGCAAATCCTCTGTTTCGGATGGATGCTCAACCCCCTGCTGGGGCTCAACATGAATTTATGCACCATTCAAGGAAGAACTGACCTGAATCTCAAGTTTGAGATTGTATTACGCGTTGTCAGCATAGCCGTCATGGTCTGGTGCGCCTTTTACAGCGTCAAGGCCCTGTGCTATGCTGCCGCTTTCTCATCATTCTTCGGATTAACCATATCCAGCATCATTGCGACCCGTATCAGCGAGTTGCGAATCAAGCATCTGGCGGCAGACTTCCTCCCCTATCTCACCCTGGCAATCCTGGCTAATATCCCGGCCTACTTCATTGACCAGCAATCCTGGCCTGCTTGTTACCGGCTGGCGGCAGGGTGTTCGTCCTCGCTGGGTATCTACCTGCTTTTCCTGTGGATAAGGCAGGATGAAACGGCCGGCAAACTCCTGTCTTTCGCCATGGATAAATTAAGAATAAAGAAAAAATAAGTTTTTGTAACCTCATAATCCGTACGCCATGTCACCCTTCATCATTTTCCTTTTCGTCTTTATTCTGTATCTTTGCAGCAAACCCAGGTTGCGCCGCTATGTGGAACGAGATGGTTTGTATCTCTCACGCAAATGGACTTCCTTTGTCAATGCCCTTTTCATCACTCTGGTAGTTTGCAGCCATGGGCTCATCCTGTTTCGCACCAGCATCTGTGATTATTTCCCAGAAAAATGTGTAGCAATTGCAATCGCCCAATTCGGGCAACTTATGGTAACCACGTTTTTCTTTTATTCTGGCTATGGCATCGCTTATTCCCTACTAAATAGGGGGGGGTATTGCAATAAATTAATTTTCCCCCGCTTTATTCAGTTAAGCCTGTACTTCGTAATGGCTGTACTTGTTTATTTTATTGTGCATTGCATATTACAAAAGGAAATCCACATACAGGATTTCCTGCGGGGTCTTCATGATTTCCAGACTCTGGGCAATCCCTCATGGTTCATCTTGATGACGCTGCTAGCCTACATTCTTACATACATTTGTTTCAAAGTTTTTGGAACCAGGCATCCGGCAACCACCATCGGCGTGCTTACCATTCTACTCGTCATCGCAATGCATTTTGTTAATTTGATAAAGCCCATACATTGGATTAACACCATGCTCTGTTTTCCAGCGGGGATGCTATACTATGTGAAAGGTGAACAGTTTGAAAAAACAATCAAAAAAACAAAAATACCAGGCATCATATGCGCAATCCTTTTACTAGTGCTGGGTATGCTCATCTATAGGTCAGGAATATCCCCCTCCCTCTATGTACAAAATGCAGGGAGTATCATATTTGCGGTCGGAGTAACATGGTTTGCCGGCAGTTTTACCTGGCAAACGCCTTCACGCTTTCTCATATGGTTAGGAGGTAGTGGATTATTCATTGTATACATGTACCACCTACTCCCCATGCGGTTCCTGACTAAAATGGAATTGAACCTCGCCCCCCCCTACCTCGTATGGCTGATCGTTGTCGCGACTACCGGCATACTGGCAATAACAGCAAGTATTGCACATAACAAGATCAATAATCATTTCTTCCGTAAACAATGAACACCACAACAGCTTCGCACCCTTCCAGACACATCACGCCCCCCCAAAACTGCACCGGCTGCGGGCTATGTGCAAATGTATGTTCAAAAGACGCCATCCGCATGGTCTGGAGCAAGGAGGGATTTCTGACCCCCGAGGTAGAAACTCAAGCCTGCATCAACTGCGGGGCCTGTGTCAAGGCGTGCCCGGCGCAACCCGGCCACCAGCAAAAACAACAGTCCACCGCTCTCGAAACGCCGTCAGCTTATGGAGGATGGCACGCCGAAGAAGACACACACCTTGCCAGCAGCAGCGGGGGCATCTTCACAGCCCTGGCGGATGAAGTCTTTGCGGCGGGAGGCTGCGTATTCGGCGTTGTCTGGGCAAACAAGGACACTGCCCGGTTCTCCAAGGCAGAGAACAAGGAAGAACTCGCCGCCATGCGCGGCTCCAAATACACGCAGGCCATTCCCGGCATGGTATACCGGGAAGTGCGGGCGGAATTGAAGAAGGGGCGGCGCGTTCTCTTCTGCGGCACAGCATGCCAGGTCTATGCGCTCAGGCAGTATTTACGCAAAGACTACGAGAACCTGCTGCTGGTAGATATTCTGTGCCACGGCGTGCCGAGCCGGAATCTGCTGTTGGGCTATATACGCGAATGGGAACGCCAGGAGGGCAAGGCCATTGAGCGAATCCGGTTCCGAGACAAAGCAACTGACTGGCAGAACTACCAGGTTACCAAAATCTTCACCGATGGCAGTACCCTTTCCCACTGTAACAAGGAGGATATGTTCATCCGCCTCTTTATTGGAGACCTGGCGCTGAATCAGGTCTGTTATGCATGTCCGCATGCCAGATTCCCCCGTGCCGGGGATATCACGCTGGGTGACTTCTGGGGCAATCTGCAACACCTGCATCCGGACTGGCCCATACGCAAAGGCATCGGCTCCCTTCTGTCCAACACAGACAAAGGGAAACGCATCCTGAAATCACTTGAAGAATCAGGGCAGATTCACCTACACCCGGAACCGGTGGAAAACCTGCTCCAGGGGCAGCGTACCACCTACCTGCACCAAGCCCCCGTTCCAGCTATGCGGGAATCAACCCTCAAACGTCTGAATACAGAGCCCATTCCCCGCCTGTACCGCGAATTATGCCAGCGCGTGCAGTGCGGTCCATTCCTCATCCGGAAGAATGGACTTATACACAGAGCATACAACAGGCTGAGGAAAATGAAGAACCAACTGATGAGCAGAGTTTCACGACCGATCCCCTAAACACAGACATTCTCGGCTGCACCATGAAATAGCGTTTCTGGTCTTCTGCTGGCAGGTAACTACCTCATTCCTCCATGAAGCAGAATGCACCGCCTGGACAAGCGCCGAGATAGGCCATGAGGATGCCCCTGCCGCTATAATTCCCCTGTGAAGCCCCTCCCTGCAAGACAGCTGATTTCTCCCTATCTTGCAGGGAGGGGCTGTTTTCAGCTTTCCACCGGGGGCAGTTCCGCCACCTCCGGCACAGGAACCAGCGTGAGCTTCATAGCAGCGAGGGCCGACTCCAGGCTCTCATATTCCTTCCAACAGGCACGGCGTGCTCCATGCACACGGCAGGCCGTATGCACCAAGTAGCGGGTTCCAGCCGCCGTCTGGT
>JAZNIZ010000037.1:0-6554 GCA_045577775.1 Akkermansia sp.
CGGGATTTCCCCTCGAACTTCCTTTCCCACGGTTTGTTACCTCCCCGCAGTTGTTCTTCAGGTCTGGGATTCCGCATCATCGCGGCTCCGCGCGGACTTTCACCGCAGTACGCATATCGCGTCGGTCGTACAAAAAGCCCATGAGGAGGAATCCTCATGGGCTTTTTCATATCCTCTGCGCCACGCGCAGCAAACTCTAAACTTAATCACTAATCATTAATAACTAATCATTAATAACTAATCATTCCCCTCAATCCAAGTCGTTGATAGCGTCGATAAGCTCGCGAAGCCGGGCGTAATTGCCGCGTTTGAAGGTGAATTTGAGGCGGTAGAGGAAGCCGAGGCGAGGGTCGGGATCGGAGGGGTCGGCATCGAGCTGCTGGAGGTCACGGAGGGGCATGATATCGGCAAAATCCGTGAGGAGCCAGGGGAGGGAAGCCGAGGCCATGGGGTGGGAAAGGCGGATGGAGAGCGAATCGCCCTCGAAATAGTACGAATGGTAGCGGCTGTAGAAGGCGGCAATGTGGTGGTAGGCGTCTTCGGCATCTTTGGAGACATAGAGCAGCTTCATATCCTCTGGCGAGATGAGGCCTGCCGCCAGGAGTTCTTTTTCGATGAAGTGAATCCAGCGGTGCCAGTATGACTCACCAGGAGGGTCCATGAGCACTACAGGGAAAATGGTGCATTTGCCGGTCTGGATGAGGGTGATAGCCTCAAAAATCTCATCCATGGTGCCGAAGCCGCCGGGGAAAGCCACCAGGGCATCGCTCTGCTTCAGGAAGTTGAGTTTGCGGGTGAAGAAGTAGTAGAAATTCATCATCTTGTCACTACCCGCCATGATGGGGTTGGGGTGCTGCTCATACGGCAGGGTGATATTGAGACCGAAGGAGTTTTCCTCGGTAGCGCCCTCGTTGCAGGCCTGCATGAGCCCGGGACCGCCACCTGTAATCACCATGTAGCCCTGGCTGGAAACCAAATCGGCAAAGGCGCGAGCCTGGATGTAGCTGGGGTCGGATTCCTTGATACGCGCCGAACCAAAACAAGCAATCTTGCGGCGGTTCTCATAGGGCAGGAACATTTTGTCGGCAGCAAACATTTCGTCGATGGAGCGGTTCATGATTTCCAGGTCATGCTCGCCCAGACCGCTGGCGGCGGCATTCATCACCGTGGACAGCATCTGGAGCACGGTGCCGGGGTCGTGTTCGCCACAGAAGCGGCGGGAAAGGTCATACAGATTGGCATCCAGCACCGGATTGCCGGTGCTCACCGGAATAGAGAACGAGGCATGCTTTTCAGCCCGGCTGTTGATATCACGCGCAGCAAGGAATTTGGGATTGCTCATACTCTGTATGATGCACCCATATGTTTCCAAAGTCAATTTTAAAGTGAGATTTCCCCCACCTTAACAGCAACGAATCCCATGCGACTCATGGATTTTCAATAATTTTAATGTATTTAAAGAGGCGTTCAAGGTGAAAATGAGCCCGGGGACCGGCCTTTACCGTTAAAACATTCCTGGTCTGCTTTGATTGACCTTCGCGCGCAGGCAGAGTTTCCTGGCTTTCCTCTGCACTTCCATCATCAGGAATCTGAATGCCTACTGACTTCAGAACCTTCTTCAAGTCATCATCAGTACCGTCCACCTTGTCAAGGAAACGCCGTCCTGCCGAACGAGATTCATCTTCTTTTCCTGACTTCCAGTTAGCAACCAGCCTAGGCCATTCGTTTCTGGTCTCATAACGAGCACTGTCCAATTCCCGAGGCAAAAATGTAACCTTATTGCCTTGAACCGTATAGGTGCCGTGAATAGCGTCACATACGCAGAATACCGCCTCCAGGAAAGTAGAGTGAGGAATTACCAGATCCTCACGCAACATGGAATCCTCATGCTCACGCCCCACAGCAAACGCAGCCACCAGCTTAATTCTGCTCTTGCCAGCCACCAGGTTCAGATATCGAACAATCTCCTTGAGCGAGCAACGCTCCGCGAACTCAATAGGAACAACAGGATGAGCATTCAACTTACGATTTACCCTGTATCTGTGTGTATTGGTATCCTGTACACCATGTATTTTCACCCTGGCAGAGCGCAGCCAGATATGGTACACATCATCTACCTCCTTCCGGCACTGAATAAGCGACATCCGGGTTCCCTTTAGTCCCAGAATTCCACTTTCCGGGTTATATTCTCCCTGGAGCTTGAAATCAAGCAGGTTGACAATTCTCGGCGCCTTGATTTCATAGCGATAGCGCACCCCCACATTCTTCTGAGATGACAATAATCTGGCATCCAGTTTCTTCCCCTTGGCATCATAAGCCACACGCTGGTTAAAGAAACATTCTTCAAAAACAGCATGCGGGCACGGAATCTTCTCTTCCCGGAGGTCCTTCCCATAATACGTTAATTCCACCTGCCTTCCTCGCACCATGAAGCCGCAATTTGCAGCATCGCAAATACGCGCAATCGCCTCTGAAGCCATGCAACCATAGAGATTTACCTCTGTTTTCAACTTCAGTCGATTATTTTCCTCCGCATTCTCCCCCTCTGCCCACACAATTTTCACAGGGGTCTTATGCCGGGCAGCATGCCGGCGCACCACATCAAGTGCAGCTTTCACAGAAGCCCCCCGGGGGGCCTTTACCATCTCCTGAATACGAATCTTCAGCAGATTCTCTACCAGCTTGAACTGTTCCTCAAGCGTAACCTCCTGTGCACGTTCCTTTTTCTGTCTCTCCTCCTCCTCTGCAAGCTGCTTTTCCTCCTCCGCCTCTCTCACGTCCTGGCGCCGATGCTCCATAAGGGATTTCACCGATTTTACAGCTTGCTTGATAGTTGGCATCACCTCTTCTTCCAAAAGCTCAGCATGACACACACCACCACATAGCAACATGCAGGTTCCCCCTATGCTTGTGCACCATTTAACCCAATTTCTCCAACGCATCTTCACTTCGTTATGATTATAACTATCTCGCAGCTAATTTGTCAAACAAAAACCCCGTTTCTCATAGAGAGAAACGGGGTTTTGTTTCAGCCGGATGTCAGGGTCGAACTGACGACCGTCCGATTACAAATCGGGTGCTCTACCACTGAGCTAATCCGGCGGATTGCGCAGGCATTCTACACGAGGAGCTCGCAGGATGCAAGCTTTTTTTGCATCAGAAATTGAATCCGCAATCGATACCGACGCAAATCAGGAAATCATCTACCACATCAGCATGGCCGAATTCATGCCGCATTCTGCTGGAATTGCCTCCAGCCCAGGAGCACTGAACCCAGGGTTTGATGTAAAAGCGGGCGTCCCGCCCAAACGAGCCACTGTGAGAATAAGGAAGAACAGCCGCCTTGATACGCCAGGCATCAACCCCATTTACACCACTACCCCAGTAGCCGACAGATGGAGCAACACCGGCAGAAAGCTCCAGATCAGCCCCGCAGATATCATTACTCATCACATCCGTAAACCGGTAACCAGCCTCTATATCAAAATATGTACCTGTGAGACCGTAGAATGCAACACCCACCTCAACCTTGCCAAAAAATCCCTGTTGATAATCATTATAGGTAAGGCTGGCCGTCAGCTCCTGCGTAACGCGGTGTCCCGCTCCATCAAAATGGCGTGCCACATACCCCTCCAATCCACCATGACGCAGTGTATATCCTACCTCTGCCACGAGATTCGGGAAAATTTCCTTACCAATGCCATAGCTGGCACGCGCCACGTGCGGCTCAGCCAGAATACTGGAAGCATTCCAGATAACACCATATTCACCGCTGATACGTTGCTGCAACCCAAGCCCCAGAAGGTTGCGAGCGGGAAGAATATATGAGCCGCCAATAGAGGAATACCCCGACTTGCTGAACGCAGAGCGTACCCCCATACCACGCACCGCGTAATCGGAGCTATACAGATTCAGATTCAGATACCCGCAACGTTCAGAGGATGCGGCCTCCACCGGCATGACAGGTGCAATAGGCAGAGTAACAGCTTCTTCCTCGTGCGAGCACTGCTCATTTACGCCCACCTCCGCAGCGCTCTCCTCGGGCGCACTTTCATCATCATAAGTAATTTCCGTGTATTCAATAGGAGCATCAGGTATAATCGGCGGCATATCTGCCCCCAACACTGGCAAACTGGCACAAATGGCGATAAGAGTACGCTTCATCATACGCCCCCGATTCTACATGCAGAGCCGGCACACTGCAAGCGCAAAGAGTGTCGTGCCGCCATCATCGTATACCAGGAGCTGTTTCAAATTTGAACCAAGCGCATATACTATTTCTTTTCTAAGACAAAGACTTGACAATGCAATGCCCCAGGTCTATTTTAGTGAGCCGCCATGTACAAGCTAGCCTTATCCATATGCCTGCTTTTTCTAAGCAATGTCGTCATGACCTTCGCCTGGTACGGTTTTTTACGCAAGCCAGGGGAAGCGGCCTCCACCCCGATGTGGCAGCTCATTCTGATGAGCTGGGGGCTGGCACTGCTCGAATATTGCTTCATGGTACCGGCAAACCACCTGGGCAGAGCCTATGGGCTTTCCCTGGCCCAACTCAAAATCATGCAAGAAACACTTACGCTGAGCATCTTCGTTCCCTTTATGATTTTTTACATGGGCGAACAGTGGAAGTGGGATTACCTGTGGGCCTTTCTCTGTGTACTCGGAGCCGTGTTCTTTGTGAACCGTGAAGCACTTATGGGTGCATGAGCCAGGGGCTCCGCAGGAGACTATACATGCTTCATTAAGCATCTGCACTGTAAGGCTTGCAAACCAACAACAACTGTGCTATGATGCCGCCCATGAAGCCGTTGGCAGCCATTTCCCTGCTCAGTATCGCAATGCTCAGCTCCTGCAGCATTGTAGAGCGTCTTTCAACCCCGGGAGAATATACCCCCATTTATCTTCAGGAACCCTCACCACTGGATCCTCCGGGCATGGAGGCAATACGCGCAGAAGCCCGCGCCAAGTACGTGAAAGAGGGCATGTACAAGGATGGCGAGCAGCTCGAAGTGCAACAAGGCAAAGCTTATCTCTTCAACCGCAACCCGGACTATTATGAGGGGGCCAAGGGGCGCATGGTAGAAGCAGCGCATGCCACCATCATTTCCTGCGAAGGTCTGTACTATTTTGTGGAACTGGAGGACGGGAGCAAAGGTTTCCTTCGCGAGACAGATTTTATAAACCCCGTTAAACTGGTACCAACCGCTCCCATAGCGGGTGAGGGACTGCTTCCCGGTACCGGACACCTTCCCCTGGTAGATGACTGGAGCGACCTGCCGTCCACAAGTGGTGACCAGCAGTTTATGACTAATGCTGCCGGGCGCACCGTGCTCGTGGTTAGCAAGAAATCAGACAAGATGGATGAGTTCAACGCCCGCCGCCGCGAGCTTCAGCAATCTGCACCCGAGGACGATGGCGGACTGCCTACCCCCACGGCAGAGCTGCCTGAACCAGCCGGAAGCGCAGGAGAATAACCACAATGGCGCATCCATTCCCCAGCCTGGTGAGCAGATTTCTGCTGTATCTGGCAGCGGAGCGGGGGCTGAGCATCAATTATCGTCTTTCTGTTCAGCGCACCCTGGAGCGATTTGGTGATTGGTGCGCAGAACGGAAGCTTCAACCGGAGCAGATAAACGAACCCATGCTGGCAAGCTACCACCGCTGGCTGCGCGCAGACTGCGCCCTGGCGGCATCTTCCTGCCGGATAGCAATGGTACACCTACGACAGTTTTTCCGCTATCTGGCCCGAGAAAAGGAAATTCCTGCCAACCCGGCCGCACTGTTGGAATGCGGTCGCGCCGGCACCCCGCTTCCCGAAACCCTGCAGGCCGAGACCATTAACCAACTGCTCCAGAGCATTGACCCGGCAGACCTGCCGTACGGAGCGCGCGACCGCGCCATACTGGAGATGCTCTATGGTAGCGGCCTGCGGGTCAGTGAACTGGTCAATTTGCGCGCCGACCAGGTGGACTGGGAAGAAAATTTTCTGCGTATTACCGGCAAAGGGCGCAAAACCCGCTATGTTCCCCTGGGGGGGGTGGCAGCCAAAGCGCTGCGCAGTTATCTGCAACATGCCCGCCCCAGGCTTCTGCGCAACAATCTCCACGCGGGCAACACACTCTTTCTATCCAACCGAGGCGAGCAACTCACCCGTGACCGCATCCGCCAGATTATCAAGGAACGCGCCCTCGCTGCCGGGCTGGCAGAAAACGTCTACCCACACATCATGCGCCATTCCTTTGCCACCCATCTGCTGGAAAATGGAGCAGACCTGCGTGTGATTCAGGACATGCTGGGGCACGCGAGCCTCTCCACCACCCAGGTGTATACCCATGTAGACCAGAAACGCCTGGTTTCCCTGCACCAGAGCTTTCACCCCAGAGGTCGAAAGGCCTGAATGCAAGGCCACACCGAAATTGAGTAGGGGGCTTTCGCCCCCTCTCACACCACCGCACGTGCCATTTATGGCATACGGCGGTTTCCAATCAGCGTTTGAGGAGTTGATAAAACGAGATATATCCCTCTGCTCGCAGCCATGCGTTATCCATGCAGAT
>JAZNIZ010000038.1:0-10729 GCA_045577775.1 Akkermansia sp.
AGGTATAGACACGGGCAAGGTGCAGAACCTGCGCGCGGAAATCGGCGTGGGCATCGTGCGCGCCACGGCCAAGAGCAGCGTATATGCCGAGCTGGCACTGCACCACGATATCGTGCGCGATAACCCCGAAGTGCGCGTGCCGGATGGTCGCCGCTACCACGGCCTGAACCCCGGTCGCACGGGTATCAACATCACCGTGGGTGGCAGCTATGCGCTGAGCGAGCAGTGGAGCCTGAACGCGAGCTACACGGCGGAAATCGTAGAGAACGCCACGAGCCACAGCATCAACGCCGGCGCTACGTACAAGTTCTGATAAGGAATAAGGCAGCGCTTGCTTGCAAGTATCCGTCCTCGTTTGTTGTGTATACCGGGGACGGATTATTTTGTGAGAGACCTGCGGAGTCGCCCATGGGGGAGGTGCAAAAATACGCCCGGTAGCGTAGAACTACCGGGCGTGTGGGAAAAAAAAAAGGAAAAGTTGCAGGGCAGGGAGGCTTATGCAGCAATGCCGAAGTGGCGCTGGATGTCCTCGAAGATGCGGTCGCGAAGACGACGTGCGCGCTCAATGTTGCGGGTCTTGAGCGAGAAGCGCAGGCGTTCAGCCGTGGCGTCCGGCTTATGCACCGTCACGTGGCACCACCACACGCCGCGGTTGTTCCACAGGTGGTGGTTAAGGTTATCGTCGTTGATACGAAGCGCGATCTTAGTCTGTTGCGGGGTCATTTTCGTAAATTATCTTTAAAGGTAAAGGCTGAGTTTCAAACTCAGCAAATGGTGTCCGCGTTCGTTTCTGAACCGCCTTGCGGCACCTCCGGGTCTGGCGATTTGTTAAGTAGACGCCGGGGGTAACCGCTCCGTTCAAAAAAAGCAGAGGAATCTTTAGTAAAGAATCCCGGCCTTCTTGAGGGTGTTGTAGGCGCCGTTCTTGGAGATAGTGCGCAGAGCCTTGCAGGAAAGCTTCATGCGGAGATAGCCACCCTTGCCACCGTTGAGCTCGGGCACCCAGATGCGCTTCTCCTGGAGGTTAGGATACACAGTGCGGTTCACCACCTTGGTGACGTGACGGCCGATACCACCCTTCTTCTTGGCAAGACCGGAACGATGAATGCGGCGGCCCTTGTGCGGCATGGCAAATGTGATGTTGCAAATACGGGACATAAGATGTTCTAGGTGATGTTAAAAATTAATGCGGTGCGCTATTTTACACAATTTGGGCGCGGCGTCAAGCAAAACTACATTGAAAAGGGTAAAAAGTTCGATGCTGCAACGCTGAAGGTTGATAAATTCAGAAAAAATGGTGATTAATGTTAAATAATTCAAATAAAATGGAGCATGCGGTGCGCCTTACGTACAGAGAAACGAGATTTTATGGTTATGAACAGGAAAATGACAATTCTGGCAGCGTCAGCGTTTGCTGCATTGGGGCTAAGCTCTTGTGCCGTATATGATTCCCCTATGTATACGAGCGCGTCTTTGAAGGTGAGTGGCAATGGGTGGAGCAGCTCTGTGGCGTGGACTGATGCTCGGTATGATGCGAATGGATTTCCTATATTCGGGTACTCGTATGGACAGCCGGTGTATGGGTATACGTCCAGCGGCGTGGCGGTGTTCAGTTTTTCCGCACTGACCTCCAGCTGCTGTGTACCTAGCTGGGCTCCGGCACATTGGTATTGTGGACACTGGAACTACCCGCGGCATATACACCGCGTGAGCATTCCCCCTAAGCATCCGGTCTGGCATCACCCTGGGCGCAAGGCCCCTGCCGTGCAACACAAACCAGTGGCTCCAATTAAACCCATGATGGGACACCACCCGAACGGAAACCACAAGAGCCTGTTTAATCATGCGAACAGGCCGGGGGTGGGGCATCGCCCCGGTGCGTTGCATAAACCCGGTGCTCCTGCCCAGCCAGTAATTCGCCCACAGATGCAGCGCCCGCAGATACAGCGCCCACAGATGCAGCTCCCGCAGATACAGCGCCCGCAGATGCAGCGCCCGCAGATGCAGCGCCCGCAGGGATTCAATACGCCGCGAGCCCAAGGCCCGGCGGTATCGCGTCCTGCCTCAATGGGGCGTCCTGCTGGCGGCGGTGGTCCCGGTGGACACCATGGGCATAGATGATGTATAGGGTGACAGCAATTTGAACATCCCATACATACTACTCAAAATCCCCCGGTTCTTCGCGAGAGGAACCGGGGGATGATGTATCTGCGGATTTTGAATTACAGCTTGCGACCGAAGGCGAGCCGGTCGTACTGTTCGTTTGCGTAGCGGTGCTGCGGGTGGCTGGTGCGCATGTATGCCTCGTGCAGCGGGTGGGAGGGGTCATGCGCAATACGGTGGGCTTCCCCCTTGCGGTCGGGCTGTTGCCCGGTGTGAAGCGGTGCTTCATCCACGAGTCCGGCAAGTTCGAGCATGAGCTTGGCGAAATCCGGGTTAGCACGCAATGCCGGGTTATCCACCAGAGAATCCAGGTTTATTCCGGCGCGTTCGCTCATGGTTTTGAGGAAGGAAGATATGGTGTCCATGTTATCTTCGTAGGCAGGACCCCATGCCCGCTGGAGTTCAGCGTCTGCCTGGGCCACGGCCTGTTCGTTTTCCATGCGGCATCGTTCCATGAATTTGCGTCCTTCGCAGGTGTAGCGTTCTGCCAGCGCAGCCAGTGCCTTGGGCGGCACACCATATTCATAAGCTACGCTGCTGAGCTGGTTGACCAGGTCCTCGTTCCAGATTTCGTCTGGTGTGTCGGCGGGGCGTTCCATGGCAAATTCCTCAGCAGTGGCAGGTAGCCCGACAGCTGCGCGAAAGGCAGCCATGCGGGAGGTGTCTGCCGTATCGGGGTAGCCACGCAGCTTTTCCAGGTGTGCGTAGCTTTTGGCCAGGGCCTCGGGGCGTTGGAACTTGGAGAGCGTGGCGGCGTATGGCTGCAGCTCTTCAAATCGGGTGAACCAGCCCGGGTTAAAGGCACCCTCGGCATTCATGACCGGTGTGGGCTCATCATATTGCGGGTGGTCGGTGGTGGGTACTTTATTATCTTCGGTATTATCCATCTTGTTCTAGTTGTGTTTGTGTTGCTTCCTGCCGTGCCAGCTGCAGCTGGTGGCGGATAACCAGGAAGATTTCTCGGTGCGCGTCGCGGCGCATGGCATCAAGCGGGTCATAACTGCCCGCCTTACCTTGAAAAACAGGTAAATGTGTTTCAAAACGGCGCTCCAGATCTGCCAGCACCTGTTCTCCATCGGGGGTGGAAAAGAGGGAGAGCAGCCGCCGGCGTTCCTCTTGTGCCTGCTCCAGCTGGGGGTTACGCCGGTAAATCATGAGACAGCGGGGGGGTGGGTTGTGCGGTGGTTTCTGCGGCGTCACGCTTGCGGCGCATGCGTTTCACGGTTACTTCCGGGCGCAGTAGTTCTTCCGGCACGCCGTCGAGCCTGGCTGCCATGCGGAAAGTGCGGTCCAGGTCCACATGATCCACCAGCTGGTTATCCATGCCGACCATGAGTTGCAGGCGTTGGAGCGTGCGCGAGATGCCCTCGGATTGCAGGCGCCGCATTACCTGGGCCACGCGTCCTTGGTAGACTACCAGGGGAAGCTCGATGCTGGGTTCACCGTTGCGGTCGTTCATCAGCACGGTAGAGGGTGGTTGCGGGAAGCGCCCCATGCGGAAGAGGAGGGCAAACACGCGCTCCATGAGCGGGCGAAAATCGCTGGCAAACAACGTGAACGAGGGAGAAAAGAGCATGACTCGTTCGTTTTCCCGGGCGTAGATTTCGCTGGCGGTCATTTGTTGCTTCTGCTCGCTCCAGAGTTCCAGCATTGGCAGGAAGAAGGCGCGGCGTATGGATTCCTGCTTCTGGCGCAGGCGGTCCATGCCTACATCGTAGCGCCCCTGGGTGGCCCACTCTCGCGGGAAGCCAAGGCTGGCGCTTTCCGGGTTGATGAGAGTGCGCCCGCCGGCCCGCAAATCAACTTCGCCCGCCTGGTTAGCCAGCTCCAGAATGCGCGGGAAGGCTGCGACCTCGCCCAGCATATCCAGGATGCGGTTGAGGAACTGAGCCTGGCGGATATCCGGATACACCAGGCGTGCTGGTGCCAGCCCATACATGCCCTCGCCCCAGCGCAGAAAACGCGTGACCATATACGGCATTTCCCTGTAGCCGCTTTCCTGCACAGCGCACTGGTCATCGAGGCTGTAGTAGATGCTTTCAAATGGCATGTTGCGGGCGGTGTCCTTACCGCGCAGCCTCTTGGTGCGCGGGCGTACAACATGCAGAAAACGCAGAGTGGCTTCGTGCTGGTTGCGTGGGGCTTCCAGCATGGCGCGCCCGCGGGGCCCCAGTGCCCTGGCTCCGAATTTGGCGGCAGCCTGGTGCGGGGTAAAGGTGAATTCGCGCATGTAGGTATCCATGGTGCCTTCATCGTTTTCTGCACAAACGAACTCACCGCAGGGAATGTTGCGGAAGTGCAGGCGCCCATTGCGGGTGGTGCCGCAGTAGAGGCACCCCGTGCCGAGGCCCACGCGGTCCAGGAAACACTCGTGCAGTTCGGTGTAGAAATTGCTTTGTGCCAGCTCGCGGTTGGCGATTTCGGAGCACCGGTTGTACCAGGATTCGGCCTCGTCGCCAGCATGAGTCAGCGGACAAACCCACTTGAACCACAGCTCGTTGCTGGGTGTCATGTAACTCATGTGCCCACTGGCCAGTTTCTGGCAGGCTTCTACTGCCGTTGTATCGCTCAGCTGATGAGCGGAGGGTGCTTCTGCGGTATCGTAGCCGGATTCGGTGTGCTGGCGGTCTGGCAGCACATAGTGCCGCAGGGCGTCCCACCAGCTTTCCCAAGGTGCCCGGGCAGCCTTGAGACTCTGGTAACTGTTCAGGATTGTTTGCATCAGCCCAGGGTGGAGTTGCCGGTGTGTGATTCTGACGTGTTTTCCTTGCGCCGCTGGGCGCTCAGAATGGTAGAAAGCAGACCTTTTTTGTGAGCACTGGCCTGGCTGGCGGCCTCTTTGGTGTCATTGGCTGCGGTCTGGGTTACTACTGGTGGGGGAGTGGGGGTTGGTGTATATATTCTACTGCTGTTACTGCTGCTGCTGCTACTGAATCCCATATTGTGAATGTGGTTGGATAGATGTTGATATTTTGCAGAACGCGGTCCAGGGGATGCGGTGCGGGCGGGGGCTGCGGCTGCCTCGTTGGAAGCAAAGCCAGCGCCGTGGTGGCAGTGCGCCTGCCAGTTGGCGGGCCAGCGCCAGGTTTCCCACCAGCAAATGCACATACCAGGCATCTGCGGCAGAATACTCCAGTTCCAGCTCAGGCCATGATGCCGGTTGGCTGCTGTCCACTGGTTTCATGAGTACCACCAGCTGGGGCATCATGAGTACCACGCCCTGGGAATGCAGTAACAGTGCCTCCAGGTCGGTAGCCATGCTGCGACCAGCGGCCTGGTAATACTGCAATGCCTGCACTCTGGCGTCCGCGTTCATGGTGGTCAATCTACAATGCAGGTGGTTTAGCGTCGAGATTATAGTGGCCTCCGGCAGCGCGTTCCGCTGGGTATGCAGAACCTGGCATCCCAATTTCTTTGCTACAGCACGGCATTTGTGCCACAGTCTCCGGCATATTATTGCATGCCTATGTCTACACAACCTGAAAATACGCCACCCACCCCGCTGGATATTTGTAACCTGGCACTTAGTCGCCTGGGGGAATCTCCCATTGCTGAGATTGATGCCAATGGCAGTTTACCTTCTCGTCTGTGCTATATGCACTACCACCCGGTGCGTCGCGAGGTTCTCTGCTCCAACCGCTGGAGCTTTGCCACTGTGCGCACTACGTTGCGAAGCTCAGAACAGCCTTCCGGTGAGGATGACCGCCACCAGTGCCGGCATAGTCTGCCGACGGATTGCCTGCGGGTTCTAGGGGTGAATTCGCGGAGCTGGACGCTGCGTGGGCGTGCGGTATATGCACCGGCTCGTGAAATCAGGCTGATGTATATAGCGGATGTGGAGGATCCCGCCTTATTTGACCCGCTGTTTATCGAGGCATTGGTGTTGCGGCTGGCGTGGAAACTTTGTATTCCCCTGGTAAACAGCAGTACTGTACGCCAGGCTCTGGCAGAGGAGTACCACCGCATTGCCTTACCCCAGGCGGCTCATTTCAATGCGGTTCAGCATATGTCCAACGATTCGCACCCCCTTTACCGCCTGTGGCGGCAGAGCATGAGCTGCCAGGGAGAATGAAAAACAACCGCAGTAATCCATCATTATGAAAGCTATAGATTTTGCCTGCCGGTTTCTGACTCGCGTTCAGAAAGATAATCTCTCCCCTGCGGCGCGCCTGGTGCTCATGGCTGTGGCGGCCGGGTTGGAGGATAAGCATGATATCGGCCGCGAAACGCAACTGGCTTCCAGCGTTTGCACCACCCAGCTGCGCCTGCTGGAAAAGCAGGGGGAAATCCGCTGTGTAAGCTTGCTGTCAGAGCGATATGTGCTTGCTCCGGCTGGCAAGGAACGCTTGCGCCACCTTTTTGATTTCCACACCGCGCCCCATGGCTAAGAAGAAATTCCTGAGTATTGATGAGAAACGTACCTGGCTGGCAGATATTTTTCGCGACGTGAGCGGAGAATACAGCCAGGCTGATAAGTTTAAGGCGATGATTGAGGATACCCGCCTGGCTATGCTGGCCGCAGAGGGTAGCAAGCAGGAGCCGCAGCAGGCTACGCTGCCGGGGATTCCGCTGGAGCTGTTGCGGCATCTCCCGCCGCCGCTGAGTGATTCAAAATCATAAGGCTGCGCCAGTGGAGGGCTTCTCCACTTTTCTTTTTCAACACAGGCTGGTGGTCTGTTTATGCAGAGGAAAGGCGGCGGCGATGTGGTTCACCACTGGTTTTCCACCTGGTGGCAGTAGCACTTCCATTACATCCATTCGGCTGGGTACGGGGGTACCCAGCCGCCGCAACCAGAGCCTGGCTGCCCGGCGCAGCAGCTCTCGCTTGTGCTCGTTGATGCGGCGAGCCGGGCGCCCTGCGGCGATGCGCAGCGCGCTCTTCACTTCCACAAACACCAGTAAATCGCCCTTCCGGCACACGATATCCACCTCTCCGCTATGCCCCATGCGGAAACGCCGGCGCAGTATCTTGTAGCCCTGCGCCCGCAGCCACGAAGCCGCTACAAGCTCGCCGTATTCGCCCAGGTAGCTGCCCTTTGGCGGCGAGTTTTCAGCCCAGGGGCAGTTCCAGCTGTGCAACAGGTGCAAACGTGCGGCGATGGTGTACCGTAACTCCATGGTCGTGGATGGCTTGCAGGTGAGCCTTGGTTCCGTAGCCCGCGTGGCGGTCAAAGCCGTATGCCGGGAACTCGCGGTGCAGTTCCTGCATGTAGTGGTCGCGCCACACTTTGGCCAGTATGCTGGCCGCGGCTATGCTCAGGCAGCGGGCGTCTCCTTTCACGATATTCTGGCTGGGCAGGGGGAACCCCGGCACTGCCAGCCCATCGATCAGGCAGAAATCCACTCCCCCCGGCAGTCCCTCTGCCGCGCGGCGCATGGCCAGGTGGGTTGCGCGCAGGATATTCAGTTCATCGATTTCCTGCACCGTGGCCTGAGCAATGCTCTTTTGCACACGCTCATCGGCCATGAGGGCGGTGTAGAGTTGCTCTCGTTTTCTGGCGGTCAGTTTTTTGGAGTCATTGAGCCCGGGAAGCACGTACCCCTCGGGTAGAATGACAGCTGCTGCCACCACAGGGCCAGCCAGCGGCCCTCTGCCGGCTTCGTCGATGCCGCAGATGCGGGAGTACCCCTGGCTGCGGGCCTGCTGCTCGGCAGCCATATCGGGGGGGGGGATCGGGGTAGGGGGGCGGGTCATTTCTTTTTGCTTTCGCGGTTTTGTCTGGCTTGTTCGCGCAGAGCCTTGGGCAGGGGGGTGCCTTCTTTCTGCGTGTAAAGGGCTTCTATATCATCCAGATACCGGCTCATCGCCGTGTCGGGACCAGGGTTGTCCTGGCGCAGCAGTTTCATGGTTTCCAGATATGAATCAAACGAGCGGCCACGCGATTTGCCGGTGAAGGTAATTTCGTACCAGTCCAGGTAATCCCGCCCGCGGATGGAGGCTGAGTAGTACGCCTTGCGTAACTCGCTGAGCAGAAGCAGGCTGCTTACTACATCATCTGGGTGGGCGCCGTGGGAAAGCTGCTCAATGATACGGCAGTATTCGGTGATGATGGAGCGGTACCCCGGGAAACAGATGTGGCTGAGCGATACTAACTGGGTAAGAGCCGGTTGAACCTGCTTCTTCCAATCTGGAATTTCGACCAGGGCGTAGGCGTCATCCAGCGAAACCGGGCGGGGTATCTGCGTTTCGGGGTCAAAATAGGTGATGGTGAGTGCCTCCTGGAGCATTTTTTCTGTTTCCAGCGGGGTCATGGCCTCCGTGGCTTTGGGCAGCGCCAGATTGGCCAACTCCACTGCCCACCACTTGGTCAGCAGAGAACTGTCGATTCCCAGCTCGTGGAAATGTGCCGTGAGGGTTTCCACCGGGGTGTCATCTGTTGTGGCGGCATTGGAAATCAGGTTCTGGAGCTGTACCACACCACCGTCCCGGTTTACCAGGCTCATAATCAGCACACCGCATGAAACCTCAAATATCTCGCGGGTGGCGGCATCCAGTTTCTCCGGATCCTTTACGGAGATTACCTCCTCTGGCGAAAGCATCTCCGCCCGCTCAAACAACTCCCGGTATACATGGCTGGCTGCTTTTCCTTGTTTCCACAGCACCGCCTGCTGAATACCCGCCACCAGCCATTCCGGCAGACTCACAGTGTCCGGGTAGGCTTCCGGGTCCACCTCGCGCAGGGCATACTCATACAGAATCATGGTGATGATGGCCTTATCCAGTCGAGAGAGGTCAATGCCACCACCGGGGTGGATGCGTATCTGAAAGTTGGGCTGGTTTTCGATGATGTTGATACGCGTGCGGATGGGATGCAGCACGGCAGAATCCCGGCTTTTGCCGATAAGGCGTATCGAGATGATGCTTTTGTGGTTTTTTTCCAGCTCCAGAAATTTGCGCACATGGCTGTACAAATCATCTGCGCGCATAGCTATGGCACCCATGCGCAGGGAATCGCCACCGCTCACGGAAAATAACCGGCTGTGCGAAAAGACATGGTCATCGGTATCGGGCAGGAAACCGGTAAAATCCTGCTCGTTGGCCATGGCGGTGGCGGCGGCTTTCTTGTCTGGTTTGATGCCGCGTTTTTCCATTTCCTGGAGCAGGGCTGCTTCCTCTGCCTGCCAGTCCGGCGCTGGGGACTGCTCCGCTGCTGCGTATGCCAGCGAAAGCATTGCCAGAACTGCCAGACTCCGAATCATGCCCCCATGCTAGCAGATATCCCCCGCTGCTGCAAGTTCAAACTCTGTGCGCTTCTGGTCGCTGGTCAGGCGTTTTCGGCAACCCGGCAGCGCGCTCGGGGTGGAACGCGGTACCGGGTACGCTTCTTTTGTTGCAAATGCGAATGGACGTCGTATACTGCCCTCATCGACCGCACGTACGACAGGTGCCCGATACTACCCTAAACAATACAGTACTCATGATATTCCTGGTGGCTGCCTCATTCCCTGGGGCAGCCACCAGATAACATAAATCTACCATGGCTCAAATACTCGTTTCTATTCCGAACCGCTGGCATGTGGTGTATAGTGCAGAAGCCTGCACGGTGACCGATGCCCAGGGAAATCCCTATTGTTCCGTTGCCGCTGGTGGCTCAGCCGTCTTCTGGTGCGTGGGCAAGCAGGTCAGTCTTTCATCAGACTCTGCCCGCATGTACCCACTCACCGAAGATGTTTCCGGCGTGTTCGCCCGTTTCACGCCGGGGGAACCGGTGCACCCCCTGCATACCGATACGCTCAAAATCCAGCATGCCACCTGGTTTAACAATACCGATCATGTTGCCATAACGGTGCAACCGTCCGCATGGCAGGACAGAGTGCTCACCTGTTACCTGAAGACAACATGCCCGGTTTCACTTTCCGGTGTGATCTGGCTGTACGGAGAACCCTCCATGATGGAGGGCTATTCCTTCGTGATTGCTCTGCAGCAGATTGATTCGCTGACTATTCTTGCTAACCTTGCATATAGTTTGCCCCAATGAGTATTCCTTGTAACGTTGACCCTCTTGGAACGCATGATGTTTTGCCCATGGAGCATACGAGGCTCGGGTATTTAAAGGGAAAAGGCCAGCAATTCATTGACACGGGAGTATACCCCGATGTCGGCATCGGATGCTGCATCGAAACGGGACCTTCGCAACATATTGTCTATGCTTTGCTTGCTGGTGCTGCGTCGGGTAGCTCTGGATTTATTCCACTTAGTAATTACAGCAACTGTACGATTGGTTTCGCAGACAAAATATCGAATCATTATCCGCAGAGGGATGGTTCAAGTGTTTCTTCGGGCGCTACGGCGATAGAAAATGGGTACAAGGCATCTGGTCGGATATGGGTCGCCCTCAATTACATGTGCTCAGGGAGATGGGATTATGAGGACGATAAGAATAATGTGTCTCGCGGTGTTGAATTGGCTTACATCGGGCTTAATATTTATCTCTTTGCACGAAACTATGATAATATGAAACCGGGGGATAAGTATTTTTATGGATGGGATGCACCGATTTATTCTGCACGTTTTTCAAAGGGCAAGAGTCTCATCATGGATTTTGTGCCAGCTTTGGATGAAACG
>JAZNIZ010000039.1:0-14548 GCA_045577775.1 Akkermansia sp.
CGAAGTGCGCGTGCCGGATGGTCGCCGCTACCACGGCCTGAACCCCGGTCGCACGGGCATCAACATCACGGTAGGCGGCAGCTATGCGCTGAGCGAGCAGTGGAGCCTGAACGCGAGCTACACGGCAGAAATCGTAGAGAATGCCACGAGCCACAGCATCAACGCCGGCGCCACGTACAAGTTCTGATAAGAATACTAAAAAAGCACCCGAAGATATTTAATCTCCGGGTGCTTTGCTATTTGCCGCCATATTGACGAAGATAGCGCATGAGCCTGGTTTTCTGGAAGCCGTTGGCACGGAGGTATTGTAGTGGCGTTTCCTGGTGGAGGCCTTTGGCATTGGGATTAGCGCCGGCCTGCAGCAGGATTTGTCCAATCTGGTAATTATTGTCGATGACTGCCTGCCAGATGGGCGCGAGCCCGGCGCGTGTTTCCAGATTAGGATTGGCGCCATAGGTCAGCAGACGCGATACCAGCGTTTCGCTGCCTTGTTCGGTTGCTATCAGGAGTGGGGTGAAGCCGTGGTGGGTGGCGTTGGCGTCGGCACCTTGTTCAAGCAGCCGGGTGACGGCTGTTTCAATGCGTTGGCGTTTATCCTCGTGACTGCGTTTGTATTGGCTGAGGAGGAGGCCAATGACTGTTTCATTCTGGTATTGGGAGGCATTGGCATCTGCCCCATCCTTGAGAGCTTGTTCTATACCCTCTGAATCTGCTTTCCGGGCGGCTTGCAGCAACTCGCTGTTGCGCTCTTGCAGGCTGCGGCAGGAAAGCGGCAGCAGGCATAGCATGAGCAGAAAAATATAGGGTACACGGCGCATCGCACACTATGCTACCAGAGGTTTTTTTTCATGGCAAGCTCACATTATGCGTAAATTTGGCATTGAATCTATCTGTTCTGGGGAGTATACTGCGCCCGGCATATGAATTTCGACTCTATTGAACGTAAGATGCAGGGTGTGGGGCTTTCCCGCGCAGCAATAGATGCTTTCCGTCATAGTGTGGGGGTGCTGACCTCTGACCAGAGTATGATGATTCCGGAGGCAGAGATTGAACCCGCCCGCGATGTGGCTGATTGGGATGAGCTGGTGGCGGCTACGGCAGAGGCCGATGCTGCTCTGCTGGCACAGACGGTGCTGGTGAAGCTGAATGGTGGCCTGGGTACGGGCATGGGCTTGCAGAAGGCGAAGAGCCTGCTGGAGATTAAGCCAGGCGTGACTTTCCTGGACACGATTGTGCGCCAGGTGCAGAGCTTGCGCGAGCGGGCGCAGTACCCGGTGAACTTGCTGCTTATGAATTCGTTTTCGACGAGCGAGGATACCATGGCTCACCTGGCGCAATATGCCGATTTTGCTGATGCTGCCAGGGTGGAGATGCTGCAAAACCGCGTGCCCAAGCTGGTGACGGATTCGCTGGAGCCGGTGGAGTACCCTGCCAACCCGGAGCTGGAGTGGTGCCCGCCTGGGCATGGCGATATTTACCCCGCGCTGGTGGGCAGCGGCTGGCTGGATAAGCTGCTGGCTGCCGGGGTGAAGTATGCGTTTGTGTCCAACTCTGACAACCTGGGCGCGCAGCTCGACACGCGTTTCCTGCGCTGGTTTGCGGAGAGTGGCGCTCCGTTTGTGATGGAGGTGACCCGCCGCACCGAGGCCGATAAGAAGGGAGGGCACCTGGCCACCCGCAAGGCCGATGGCCAGCCTATTCTGCGCGAGGTTGCCCAGTGTCCGGATGCGGATGTGACCGAGTTCCAGAACATCGAAAAGCACCGCTATTTCAACACCAATAACCTCTGGATACGCCTGGATGCGCTCAAGGAGGTGCTGGATGCCAACGGCGGCGTGCTGCCCCTGCCGGTTATCTGCAACAGCAAAACGGTGGACCCGCGAGATGCCGCCACCCAGAAGGTTTACCAGCTCGAAACGGCCATGGGCGCTGCGCTGCAGTGCTTCCCCGGTGCCCGTGCTGTCTGCGTGCCGCGTTCCCGCTTCTTCCCGGTGAAGACCTGCTCAGATTTGTTGCTGCTGCGTTCCGATGCTGTGGAGATTGATGCTGCCGGCGCCATGAAACTGGCACCCGAGTGCAACGGCGTAGCACCTGTGGTGCTGCTGGATGGCAAGCTGTACAAATTAGTGGAATCGCTGGATGCCCTGGGTGTCCCCTCCCTCAAGCATGTGAGCAAGCTGGTGGTTACCAAGCCCCATTCCTTCACCCCTGGAGAAGCGCTTTCCGGCGAGGTGCAGATTTGATAGTAATAATTAACATAAAAAGCGGGCGCTCCTGTATGGTGCGTCCGCTTTGCTTCAGCAGAAATGCCGGTAGTGCAGCCTGTCGGCCAGTTTATAGGAGACGAAGCCCCAGAGTATCGTGACGATGCTGGCCCTGCCACCTCTCCCGCGCTGACCTTGTAGCCACCGGAGAAGCTTCTGCATAGCGCGCTTAATCCGCTAAGTCCTCTGCAGGGGCGGCGCAGGCGTACCAGGCCTCGGGAATGCGCTGGGGGCGCCCCTGCGGCATCTGCACCAGGGCCAGGCATTGGCGTACTTTCACGCAGACTTGCTGTGCGTCATCGCGGCGGATTTCAAACACGCACCAGAAACGCGATTTTTCCACCTTTTCCACCCAGGCATGCACCTGGATTTTGTCGCCCATGAAGGCGGGGCGCTTGTAGTGTACCTCGTGGCTCACCAGCACGAGGTGCCGGTTGGCGCGGATGAGTTCCAGAAATTCGATGCCGATGTGCGGCGCCATCTTGGTTCGGCATTCCTCGACCCAGCGCAGGTAGGCCAGGTTATGCACCACGCCGCCGCAGTCGGTGTCGTAGTACATGACATCGTAGTTGAGAACAAATTGCGGGTTTTTCATATGGGTATTTGTGAAAGAATGGGGCGGGGCCACATGCGTGCCCTCCGCCCCTGGCTTTTGTTCTATTGGAGAGAGAGCTTTACTTCGACTTGAGGAAATCTTCCACAGCAGAGGTGATTTCCTTCATGTCATCCATCTGGAGCTCACCCATGTGGGCAATGCGGAAGGTCTTATCCTTCAGACCACCGTAGCCGTTGCCCAGCTGCAGGTTGCGCGGAGCCAGGAAGGCATTGAGCTCGGGAATGGAAATCATTTCATCGCTGCCCTTGGGGCGGGAATCGATAACCGTGAGGGTCTTGGAGAGGTACTTGCGGTTCGGGTACACGGCAAAGTGCTCATCTGCCCAGGCGCGGGTGTAGGCGGCCAGTTCTTCGTGGCGGGCAAAGCGGTTCTCGATGCCTTCTTCTTCCACAATGTGCTGCAGCTGCTTGTCCAGTGCATACATGAGGGAAAGGCAGGGGGTGGAAGTGTACTGGTAGTTCTTCTTGTCGATGAAGTCCCAGATGGTGCGAAGGTCGAAATACAGACCACGGTTCTCAACCTCAGCGGTGCGGTCGTAGGCTTTCTTGCTCATGGCGCAGATGGCCAGGCCGGGGGGCAGGGCAAGAGCCTTCTGGGTGGAGGTGATGAGTACATCGATGCCCAGCTTGTCGGTCTCAATCTTGGAACCGGCTGCAGAGGAAACGGCGTCTACGCACCACACAACATCCGGGTACTTCTTCATGACCTCGGCAATTTCCTCCACCGGGTTCTGGATGCCAGAGGAGGTTTCGTTGTGGGTGACGGTGAGCAGGTCATACTTGCCGGTGGAGAGGGCGGCATCTACCATTTCGGCGGTGGTGGGTTCGCCCATGACGCTGTCGAACTTATCGGCAGGAATGCCGTTGGTCTTGGCCATCTTGTACCACTTGTCACCGAAAGCACCTATGGAGAATACGGCGGCGCGCTTTGCGGTGCAGGAGCGGATGGCGCCTTCCATGAGACCGGAGCCGGAGGAGGTGGAAAGCAGAATGCGGTTCTCGGTGAAGAGTACTTTCTGCATGTTGTCGGAAATGCGCTTCTGAATTTCTGATGCCTTCTTGGAGCGGTGGGCAATCATGGGCAGTGACATTTCCTTGAGAATTTCCTCAGAGACAACGGTAGGACCGGGAATGAACAATTTGATGGCCATAGCGAATATGAGTAAGATTGTTTAACCCTGCCATACTATCACGCATTTCTACCTAAAGCGAGCATAAAATGAGGCTCTGACAAAGAAGAATGTTGCAACTGAACGCAACTTGCATTATACTGCCAGCATATGAAGCTAGTAAGCCGTTTCGCAACTCTTTTACTGACCCTGCTGGTGGCAGGGGTGACCCAGGATGCCTCTGCCGCCGTGGTGAACCGAACTGCCGCTACGGTGAATGGACGCCCCATCACCTCCAGTGAGGTTCGTGCCCGCCTGGCTCCTTATTTCCGTGAGCTGATGATGCTGTACCCGCGCCAGGGTCCTCGCTTCAATTCTGAACTTGTGGCGGCCAAGAAAGCTGTGCTCAATGATCTTATCGAGCGCGAACTCGTGTTGAGTGATTTCTCTACCAAGGGTTACCAGATTAAGGAAGACCAGGTAGACGAGGAGATTAACCGCCGCGTGCTCATGATGTACAACGGACATCGCAGTGAGTTCCTGGATAATCTGCGAAAGAGCGGTATGACTTACTCGGAATATCGCGAATCGGTCAAAAAGGAAATCACGGTTTCGGCTATGCGTGGTATGCGCTATGAGCGCGGTATTCCTCCCACCCCGGATGAAATCAAGGAGGAGTATAACACCACCAGCTCTGAGTATCGTGATATCACGAAAGACCGTATCACTTACAGCAAGATTTTTATTCCTGCTGTAGACCCGGATGACCCCATGCTGACTCCGGAGGAACGCTACAAATTTGCCGTTCGCTTACGCGAGCAGATTGAAGCCGGGAAGGTTTCCTTTGCTGATGCCGCACGCGAGCACTCACGAGATGCCTACGCTCAGGAGGGCGGTAAGTGGCCTTCGCTTCAGCGCAATGAATTGGCGGTGGAATTTGCCAATGTTGTGTTTGCCGCCCGCCCGGGGCAGCTGGTAGGTCCTCTGTTGGATCCTGCTGGCTTCACCATTGTGAAGGTGCATGGTAAGAAGCTGTCTGCGGCTCCAGCGTTGAGTAACCCTGAGATTAAGCAGAAGGTCGATGATGCGGTGCGCCGCAAAAAGAGTGAACAGCGCTACCGTCAGTGGGTAGAACGCCTGCGTGATAAGGCCGTTATCCGCACCTTTATCTGATATTGGTATACAAGCTTAATTATAAAAAAGCTGCTGGGTTTTCCCAGCAGCTTTTTTGTGTAATTTTTTCTCTATCGGCCTGTGTTGCCACTCTGCTTTGCGAATTCTAATCGTTCGAACAGCTTGTTGAGACGCCGGCGCAGTATACGGCGGTTCAACGCAGGAATAATCTTTTCAAGGTGCAGGTATACCCAGGGTTTGTAGTCGTTGTAGCTTTTCATGTCGGAAAAGACTACTCTCTTTTTCCCGCCTTTGTTCTGGACAAGGAAATTACAGGGATTGGGGTCATACAGAGGGATGTTGTGTTCAATCACAATTTCCGCGTATTTGTGCAGTTGGTCAATTACATCCTGGCTGATTTGTCCTGCCTTTAAATCATCAACTAACCACGGTGCAATGGTGCCGTCGTCATTCTGTACCAGCTCGCATACCAACCCCGGTCCTAGATTCGTTTCAACCAGTTCCTCTTCGTACTCGGGGAGGAATTCCGCAAGCAGGTGCTTTGTCTTCTTGTATCCTTTTAATTCGTTTTCCAGCTGCCAGACGTGCCGGTAGTTCATGGCTACCTTGACGCATTTGGTGGGATCATCGGGGTGGTGAAGGCAAAGTCTGCGAGCGCCTTTATTAATGATGTGTGTGAGATTCAGCATGTCTGAAGAAGCGGTGAATGTCGCAGGTGTGTGAAAATCAGGCCAGGGTTTTTTTGAATATGCGTCGCATCTGCCGGCACATCTGCCATTTGCCAATAGCTCTGCCGATGACGCTGGAACGATAGCGGAGATACTGCATAAGGGTGCGCTTTGTGCGTGTCGGGATGTAATGGGCTGCCGGTGCGCCTATGATACGATGCCCGCCCGCATCAATGTCGCTCTGTTCGTTGTGCGCATACAGGGTGTTGACCAGGTTTGGCACCACTCCGGTTACAGGGATACGGTGCTTCAGCATGATATCTGCCAGTTGAGTGTCTGCACCCAGCCAGAAGCTGTCAAAATGCGACAGTACCTTTTCTGCACCAGCCCGGGAATACAGGTAGCCAATGGCTCCCCAGGGAATTTTCTTGGGGAATACCGGCTGCACCGGGGCGTCTGCTATGGTGGGGCAGAGGGGGTACAAGACAGAAGGCTCCGTATACAGCTTGCAGCATTCCCACCCAGGAATGCTGTTAATCATGAACTTGATGCCTGATACAAAATTGGGCTCAAAGGTTGCATCGTCTTCAAGTACTACGGCATAATCGGCCTCGGATGCCAGAAACGTGCTAAGGGCCTTGCGGTGGCTGTGGACGCACGCCTGCTCATTCGGGGTAAGGTGATTGATGTACATGGACTCGCGCTTGCGAGAATCGTACATCTTCTTCTGCTCATCTGTCAGGGTCTTACCGGAAACTGCTTCAACAATCTGGACTGTAATTCCCTGGAGAGCGCCTTGCTGTTGAATGTGTTCGCGGCGCTTAGTTGATGCGGGAAGATTGATTGCCAGGTAGATGATGTTCGGCTCCTTCATAGGTGATGGTCTTTAATCAAGTTTCCAATAGTCTTCAATCCACGGTGCGGGTAATACTTTATGGTGTATTTTACCATCGTCAAAGCCGACTACTGCCTGATCGGGGTCAGGATTGCCGTGGAAGACCAGAACCTTCGTCTTGGGCGGTTTGGGCGCTACAAACAAATTCAATGGGAAAACCGGACGACAGCAGCGTTTGTAGCTCTGCACCCATTCGTACGGCCACCAGTTCACCTTCTTCATGGCGTAGGTCAGGAAGGCCTGTTCCGTGGGGAATTGCGTCTGGTCGTGTGCGCGGGCAAACTCACGGATGAAGGTGTCGTAGATGTAGCCGGACTTGCCTGCCTCGAATCGGTAGATTGAAGAATTGCCGATGTTGGGACGCTTGCGGAAAATGGTCTTGTGCCACTCTATCCAGTTGTGAATAATGCAGTTCTCACCCGGCTTGTAATCGAAGAAACAGTCTATGTCATCCATGATGACAACGTCAACATCCATGAACAGGGTCGGACCTTTGAGATTGGCAAAACCATCTTGCGTGATGGCGAGTTTGGAGAAAATGCCAGGCCATTCCCACGAATTCTTGTACCCGGGGTTCGGCGGAAACGGCTGGGCATCGATTCCTTCGTCAAGACCTTCCGGATTATCTGTTACGCAGACGAAACGGAACGGACGGTGCAGGTGTTTCTTGACAGAACGGTAGAGAGTATTTGTGTACGAAGCAGGATAGCGAGTTCCCCACTTCAGGCAGATGACATTGCAGGTAGCATCTTCGCTCATAGTATCTAGAGCCTAACTCCACTGCTGCGTAAAGTCAAGATTATTCTATCTTCTGTGGGTACAAAAATCCCCGGTTCTGTTGAAAGAACCGGGGATAAAAGAGGTTGGTGCGGGAATTTAGTCCTCGTAGAGTTCCTTGACTCGCTCGATGAGGGCGAACGCATGACTGATCATGGCTCGCGTCTCGTTGAGCAGGGTGAGGTAGAGAATGCCGTTGCGCATGCCGCTTTCATCTGTGGTATTGTGCATCAGGTGGCGGGTAATGCAGTCGGCAAAGTCCTCACCCAGCTGGTCGCGGTCTTCGAGCAGGGCATCAATGCCTGCAAAGTTGCCGGCCTTGAGCATATCGGTCAAATCCGGGTAGAAGCGGCCGATCTTGTGGGTAAGCGCCAGCAGGTCATCGCCCTGTTCTTTGCTGAGGCCCTGGTGGTTGTTGTCGATGTGGTTGTAGCTGGCTTTAACCAGGGTGTAGAGGCGTTCGCAGGTGTTGATGGAGATTTCTGTGATGCGGAACACCAGCTGACCGCGGTCTGCCAGTTCCTTGGGCAGGGTGCGCAGGGTGGGCAGTACTTCGTTTTCGCGCAGTACCTCCAGATCCCGCTTCAGATTGCGGCTCTTCTTGCGCAGGCGCTTCAGGGTGTCGCGATCCTCGCTGAGCAGGGCCTTGACCATGGCGTTGTAGATGCCTACCATGCGGCCCAGGCGCCCGCTGGCGGCTTTGCCGAAGTCCTGCACGGCGGCATCGCTGTGCATATTGATGAGGCGGATTTCCTCCTTGGTGCTATTGGTGAAGAAGGTGGATTTGATGAGGATGGCGCCGGCAATGACCAGCATGGTCACCATGCCCCAGAATCCACCGTAGGCCATGACGATGGCCACCACGAAGGCGGCAAGGCTGGCTGCCAGGGCGGTGAGGAACCAGCCGCCGATAACGGTGAGCACGCCGGTGATGCGGTACACAGCGCTGTCGCGGCCCCAGGCGCGGTCTGCCAGCGAGGAGCCCATGGCCACCATGAAGGTGACATAGGTGGTGGAAAGCGGCAGCTGCAGGTTGGTGGCTACCGAGATGAGCAGGGCCGATACGGTGAGGTTCACCGAGCCTCGCACCTGGTCATAAATAGCGCCGGTTTCTTCCTCCGGTGCCAGCGGGGCAAAGCGGCTGGAGATGAAGTTCTGAATGCGTATGGGGGTTACTTGCTCAAAGAATCGCTTGGTGTTGAGCGTGTAGCGTACCATGGTGCGGGCTGCGCTGCAGGAACCGAATCGCTCCTTGCCGGTGTTGGCGGAGGAGAGCTTCAGCTCAGTTTCCGTCACCTTGCGGGCTTTTTTGGAGAAGAAAAGGGTGGTCACCATGACCAGACCCGCTGCCACCAGCCAGAGCATGTTCACCTGCTGCTGCACATCGGCCAGCCCGCCCATCTTGAAGGTGGCCAGGTCGCCGCCAGCGGCGAGGTGTGCCTCTGCCAGTTCCATGGAGGTCTGCGAGGCCATGAATACGCCGATGAAGTTCACCAGGTCATTGCCGGCAAAGGCAAGTGCCAGTGCGCCGGTACCTGCCAGCACGGTGATGCGCAGGGTGTTAATCTTGAGCCCATATTGCAGAACGGCGGCAATGATGGTCCATGACACAAAGGCGATGACGATGGCCACACCCAGGTTGGCATCCACCATATCCATGAACGCTCCTTGCATTACCGGGCTGGTCTTGAGCCCCTTGAACACGGCAAAGTAGGTGATGGCCGTGAAGGCAAAACCGCACCACAGCGGGCCGATGAGGCGGTACATGCGCTGGTAGTGGAAGGTGTAGAGCAGGCGGGAGAACCACATGACCGCCGTACCCACGGTAAACGCAATGGCTACCGAGCAGAAAATGCCGGAGACGATGAAGAATACCTTATCAGTGTTGATGTAGTCTGCCAGGGAGCCGGGTCCATCGCCCAGATTGAAATAAGCCATACCCAGGGCGGAACCCAGCAAGGCAAAGATGAGCGAAACCGTGGTGGAGGTGGGCAACCCCAGGGTGTTGAAGATATCCAGCAGAATCACGTTCGCCACCATGACGGCCAGGAACAGCAGCATCACTTCGTGGAAGCTGAACATGCTGGGAATGAAGACGCCGCTGCGGGCAATCTCCATCATGCCGCTGGAGAACGATGCTCCCAGCAGCACGCCCACGGCGGCCACGGCAACAGCGCCCGTGTATGTGCCGGAGCGACTGCCGATGGAGGAGTTAAGGAAGTTACATGCATCATTGCTCACACCCACTACCAGCCCGAATACTGACAGCAGCAGGAGCATACCGTATATCACGTAGTATATCGTGTCCATATAAAGTTACGCTGACTCTACCATCTCTATATACTAATTTCAAGAAAAATCCCTAATCTGGCGAAATTGTCACAAAAGGAAGATGAATTGTGTCATTATGCCGGCAAAGTGGGGTATCTGTCAGGATGCATGCTTGACGCCCCTGTACCGCAAGAGTACAATGCTCGGTAATTATGAACGCCGACTCTATCAAGTGTACGCCCCTGTGCGATAAGCATGTGGCTCTTGGAGCCAAGATGGTACCCTTTGCAGGGTGGAACATGCCTGTGCAGTACACGGGTATTATAGATGAGCACAACACCGTGCGTAGCACCTGCGGTGTGTTCGATATCTCCCACATGGGCCAGTTCCTGGTCAGTGGCGAGGGTGCTACTGAGTGGCTCAACTCCATGTTCACCAACAATCTCAACAAACTGGTGGATGGCATGGGGCAGTATTCCATTATGCTCAACGAAAAGGGAGGCGTGATTGATGACCTCATCATCTACCAGCTCGGTAAGGACAATTTCTTTGTGGTGGTGAATGCCTCTATGATTGACGAGGACTACGCCTGGCTCACTGCCCACAAGCCGGAGGGTATTTCCTTGGTGAACAAGAGCGCCGATTACGTGGGCCTGGCTGTGCAGGGCCCCACTTGCGAGGAAGTGTTTGCCAAGCTTTGCCCCGGTGTGGAACTGCCGGTGCGCAATGGCATCCTCATGTTCGAGTGCGATGGCGATGCCGTTGTGGTGTGCCGCACCGGCTACACCGGCGAGAACGGCTACGAGTTCTTCTGCCCGGCAGAGCAGGGCGTCAAATGGTTTGAAAAGGTCATGGACTGCGGCGCCAAGCCCTGCGGCCTCGGCGCTCGCGACAGCCTGCGCCTCGAAATGTGCTACTCCCTCAACGGCAGCGACCTTTCCCCGGAAAAGACTCCGCTTGAAGCTGGTCTCTCCTGGTGCTGCGACCTCACCAAGGAATTCATCGGCGTAGACGTGCTGCGCGCCCAGAAGGCCGAGGGGCGCCCCACTGCGCTGGTGGCCATCGAATACACGGGCAAGGGAGCACCTCCCCGCCACGGTTACGAAGTGCAGCTGCCGGACGGCACGCCCATGGGCGAGCTCTGTAGCGGCGTGCTTTCCCCCTCCCTGGGCAAGGGCATTGGCATGGCCTATGTTCCCGCCGCTCTGGGCAAGGTTGGCACCGAGGTGAACGTGATTGTCCGCAACAAGGCCGTGCCTGCCATCATCGTCAAGAAACCCTTCCTGAAAAAGTAAATCTATACCCCCCAAAAATCTAAAATACCATGAGCAACCCCGCAGAATACAAGTATTCCACCGAGCACGAATGGATCAGCCCCATCGTTGACGGCATCGTGACCCTCGGCATCACCGACCACGCCCAGTCCGAACTGGGTGACGTGGTATACGTTGACCTCCCCTCCGTGGGCGATACTTTCTCCAAGGAAGACAGCATCGCCGTGGTGGAATCCGTGAAGGCCGCTTCCGATGTGTACACCCCGGTTTCCGGTGAGGTGGTGGAAGTGAACGAAGCCCTCGATGCCGAGCCCGGCACCGTGAACGCCGATGCCACCGGCGCTGGCTGGATTTGCAAGATTAAGCTGGATGACCCCTCCGAGCTGGACGAGCTGATGGACGCCGCCGCTTACGAGGAATTCTGCAAGTAAAGCGATTTCGGGCCGCATTCCTCACAGCAGGGATGCGGCCTTTTCTGTTTTCTGACAACATAGCGAAACCTCATCAATCATGATTACCGCACAGACTCCCTTTGCCCCCCGCCACATGGGCTCCACCGGTGCCGAGGTGCAGGAAATGCTCCAGGTCATCGGCTTCTCCTCCCTGGATGAAATGACCGATACCATCGTGCCGGCCGATATCCGCCTCAAAGCCCCTCTCGACCTGCCCGAACCCATGGCAGAGCAGGAAGCCCTGGATGCCCTGCGCCAGGTGCTCTCTGCCAACAAGCCCGTACACAGCCTCATCGGCCAGGGCTACTACGGCACCTACATGCCCGCCGTCATCCAGCGCAACGTGTACGAGAACCCGGGTTGGTACACCGCCTACACCCCCTACCAGCCGGAAATCGCCCAGGGCCGCCTGGAGATGCTCATGAACTACCAGACCATGATTGCCGGCCTCACCGGTCTGCCCGTGGCCAATGCCTCCATGCTCGATGAAGGCACCGCCGCTGCCGAGGCCGTGCATCTCTGCATCGATTCCAAGCGCAAGAGCGACACCTTCTTCGTGGCCGATACCTGCTTCCCTCAGACCGTCGATGTGATTCGCACCCGCTGCGAAACCACCGGCGTAAATCTCATCGTGGGCGATTGGAAGAGCTTCGACCCCGCCTCCATTCCGACCCTCGCCGGTGTGCTTGTGCAGTACCCGGACAACGCCGGCAGCGTGGAGGACTATGCCTATTTCTTTGCCAAGTGCCACGCCGCCAAGGTGCTCTGCGTGGTGGCGGCAGATTTGCTCGCCCTCACCGTGCTCAAGGAACCCGGTGCTTTCGGCGCCGATGTCTGCGTGGGCACCACCCAGCGCTTCGGTATCCCCATGGGCTACGGTGGCCCCGCCGCAGCCTACATGGCCTGCACCGATGCGCTCAAGCGTAAGCTGCCCGGCCGTTACATTGGCCTTTCGGTGGATAAGGACGGCAAGCCCGCCTACCGCCTCGCCCTCCAGACCCGCGAGCAGCACATCCGCCGCGAAAAAGCCACCTCCAACATCTGCACCGCCCAGGTGCTCACCGCTCTGCTCAGCACCTTCTACGCCATGTACCAGGGCCCCGAGGGGCTCAAGCAGGTGGCACTCACCGCCCACAAGCTCGCCGCTGCCTTTGCCTCCGCTGCTGCCAAGGCCGGTTACACGCTGCCCGTGGCCAACTACTTCGACACCGTGCAGGTGAGCTGCCCCGGCAAGGCTGCCGATATGGTGGCTGCCGCCCTCGAGGCCGGCTACAACATCCGCCTGGTCGATGCCGATACCATCTCCGTCTCCTTCGACGAAACCACCACCAGCTGCGATGTGAAGGCGCTCTGCACTGCCCTGGGCATGGAGAAACCCTGCTGCAAGTGCATGCCCGAAGGCCCCGTCTGGGCTCCCGCCTTCACCCGCACCACCGGCTTCTGCACCGAAAAGTGCTTCAATCTCTTCCACTCCGAAACCGAGATGATGCGCTACATTCACCGCCTGGAGGCCAAGGACCTCGCGCTGAACGAAGCCATGATTCCGCTGGGTTCCTGCACCATGAAGGCCAACTGCGCCGCCATCATGATGCCCATCACCTGGCCGGAGGTCGCCACCCTGCATCCCTTCGCCCCCATGGACCAGTGCCAGGGCATGCGCGCCATGCTCGAGCAGCTCAAGCAGTGGCTCGCCATCGTCACCGGCTTCCACGGCGTTTCCCTGCAGCCCAACAGCGGCGCTGCCGGTGAATTCGCAGGCCTGCTCACCATCCACCGCTACCAGGTGGCACAGGGGCAGGGACACCGCAACGTCTGCCTCATCCCCAACTCCGCCCACGGCACCAACCCCGCCTCCGCCGCCATGGCCGGCTTCACCGTTGTGCCCGTGAAGTGCGATGAGAAGGGCAACATCGACGCGGCCGACCTCAAGGCCCAGGCCGAAGCCCACCGCGACAACCTCGCCGCCCTCATGGTCACCTATCCCTCCACCCACGGCGTATACGAAAGCGGCGTGGCAGACCTCTGCCGCATCGTACACGAAAACGGTGGTCAGGTCTACATGGACGGCGCCAACATGAACGCCCAGATCGGCCTCACCAACCCCGGCACCATCGGGGCAGACGTGTGCCACCTCAACCTGCACAAGTCCTTTGCCATGCCGCACGGCGGCGGTGGCCCCGGCGTGGGCCCCATCTGCTGCGCTGAGCACCTCACCCCCTACCTGCCGGACCACTGCATCTCTGGTGAGGCCCAGAAGACCGCCGCCGTCTCCTCCGCTGAGTACGGCTCCGCCGCTCTCTGCCCCATCACCTGGATGTGGCTCGCCATGATGGGCCACGAGGGCCTCAAACTCTCTGCCCAGATGGCCATCCTCAACGCCAACTACGTGGCCAAGCGTCTGGGAAACTACTTCCCGACCCTCTACTCCGGCGAAGGCGGTCTGGTGGCCCACGAGTGCATCCTCGACACCACCATCATGCTCGGCAAGAGCCACCTCTCCGTGGACGATATGGCCAAGCGCCTCATGGACTACGGCTTCCACGCCCCCACCATGAGTTTCCCGGTGCACGATACCCTCATGGTCGAACCCACCGAATCCGAAAGCAAGGCTGAGCTCGACCGCTTCGTGGAAGCCATGATTGGCATCCACAGCGAAATGACCGCCGTGGCCGAAGGCAAGGTACCCGCCGATGACAACGTGATGGTGAACGCCCCGCACACCGCCCTGGCTGTCACCGCCGATGAGTGGACGCACCCCTACACCCGCCGCGAGGCCGCCTATCCCGCCCCCGGCCAGCTGCTGCACAAGTTCTGGCCCGGTTGCTCCCGCGTGGACAACACCTACGGCGACCGCAACTTCTGCTGCTGCTGCGACACCCTCGCCCAGTGCGAGCTGTAAAGCGCCGACGGAAACTGAAAACTCACAAGGCCGGGGAGCAATCCCCGGCCTTTTTTTGTACGACCGACGCGATATGCGTACTGCGGTGAAAGTCCGCGCGGAGCCGCGATGATGCGGAATCCCAGACCTGAAGAACAACTGCGGGGAGGTAACAAACCGTGGGAAAGGAAGTTCGAGGGGAAATCCCGAC
>JAZNIZ010000040.1:0-33821 GCA_045577775.1 Akkermansia sp.
CGTGCGCGCCACGGCCAAGAGCAGCGTATATGCCGAGCTGGCACTGCACCACGATATCGTGCGCGATAACCCCGAAGTGCGCGTGCCGGATGGTCGCCGCTACCACGGCCTGAACCCCGGTCGCACGGGCATCAACATCACCGTAGGCGGCAGCTATGCGCTGAGCGACCAGTGGAGCCTGAACGCGAGCTACACGGCAGAAATCGTAGAGAACGCCACGAGCCACAGCATCAACGCCGGCGCTACGTACAAGTTCTGATAGAAGTATACTTTGAAAGCAAATGAAAAAGCCGCCTCCCGATTTCCGGGAGGCGGCTTTGATGCTAAAGTTGTGAAGGCTATTTACTTCACCAGGCTGTGGCCGGTCATTTCGGCCGGCTGCTCAATGCCGAGCAGGTGCAGCAGCGTGGGGGAGATATCGGCCAGTATACCATCGCTCAGGGTGATGGAGTCCTGGTCGGGGCCGCAGTAGATGAGGTCTACCAGGTTAGTGGTGTGAGCGGTGTTGGGGGAGCCGTCCGGGTTGAGCATGTTCTCGCAGTTACCGTGGTCGGCGCAGATAAGGCAGCAGCCGCCCAGCTCAAGAATCTTGGTCACGCTCTTCTCCAGGGCAGCGTCCACGGCCTCACAGGCGGCAATGCCTGCTTCGAGGTAGCCGGTGTGACCCACCATGTCCGGGTTGGCGAAGTTCATGATGGCGATGTCGTAGTTACCAATGGCTTCCACAAACTTATCGGCCACTTCGCCCACGCTCATCTGGGGCTTCAGGTCGTAGGTTGCCACCTCGCGGGGAGAGGGAACCAGAATGCGGTCTTCACCTTCGAACTGGGTTTCTACACCACCGTTGAAGAAGAAGGTTACGTGAGCGTATTTCTCCGTTTCGGCAATGCGGAGCTGCTTGAGCCCGGCCTTGGCGATAACTTCGCCCAGAATGTTGGTGAGCTGTTCCTGCTCGAACACAATCGGGGTGGGGTAGCATGCCTCGTATTCAGACATAGTCACATAGTGGACCTTGGGCTGAACGGTGCGGTCGAAGCCATCGAAGTCTTCGTAGATGAAGGCGCGGGAAAGCTCGCGGGCGCGGTCGGCGCGGAAGTTGAAGAAGTAGACCACATCGTTGTCGCGTACACGCTGGGTGTCGGCGTCCACGAATACGGCGGGCTTCATGAATTCGTCGGTCACGCCGGCTTCGTAGCTCTGGCGGGCGTATTCAGCCGGGCTGCAGGTGCAGGCTTCGCCCTTGCCGAGCACGATGGCGTCCCAACCCACTTGCACGCGGTCCCAGCGCTTGTCGCGGTCCATGGCGAAGAATCGGCCCACCACGGTGGCAATCTTTGCACCATAGGGAGCTACGGCGTTCTCCAGCTGCTGCAGGAACCCGGCGCCGCTCTTCGGGTCGGTGTCGCGGCCGTCCATGATAGCGTGGATGTAGATGTCCTTCACGCCGGCTTCTGCTGCAATCTTGACGAGGCCGATGAGGTGGTCAATGTGGGAGTGAACACCACCATCGGACACCAGACCCATGAGGTGCAGGCGGCTGCTGGCGGCCTTGGCATAAGCATCCACAATCACAGGATTCTTGGCAAGGAAACCATCGTTAATGGCATTGGTGATGCGGCAGAGGTCCTGGAACACAACGCGGCCGGCACCCAGATTCAGGTGGCCTACCTCGGAGTTGCCCATCTGACCATCGGGCAGACCCACATCCTGACCAGAGGCACCCAGCATCATGTGCGGGCAGGTGGCCAGCAGTTTGTCGGTGAAAGGAGTCTTGGCGAGAACGGTAGCATCGCCGGTCTTGTTGGCGGCTTCCGGGCCCTGCGGGTTGCGGCCCCAGCCGTCGCGGATGATAAGTACTACAGGTTTATTAGCCATGGGCTGATTTTATCATCTTTCTAAACAGATGTGAAGCTTAATCATGCATATTTACCCGGGAAAATACAGAATACGTGCAGCATGGGTGCAGCGGGGGATTTTGAGCTTGACTCCCAACATGATTTGGAATATGCTTTCCGGCGTCAAAACAAGACATCAATACTACTATGTCCCGTACCCCCATCATTGCCGCTAACTGGAAGATGAACAAGGGCCCGAAGGAAGCCAAGGAATTCCTCGCCGCTCTTAAGGATGAACTTACTTGCGAGTGCAAGGCTGTTGATAAGGTAATCGTGCCTCCCTTTGTGACGATTCCCGCCGTTATGGAGACTCTCAATGGCTGCACCTGCATCGGTGTGGGCGCTCAGGATGTGAGCGACCGCGACAACGGTGCTTTCACCGGTGAAATTTCCACCGCCATGCTCAACGAACTGGGCTGCAAGTATGTGGTACTTGGCCACAGCGAGCGCCGCCAGTACCATGGTGAGACAAACGCCTACATCAACAAGAAGATCAAGAAGGCTCTTGCCGCTGGTATCTGCCCGATTTACTGCATCGGTGAGACTCTTGAGCAGCGCCAGGGTGGCGAGCTTGAGACTGTGCTGAAGAGCCAGGTGGTAGAGGGCCTTGAGGGCCTTACCGCTGAGGAAGTGGGCGGTCTTGTTATCGCTTACGAACCCGTGTGGGCCATTGGTACTGGTGTGACGGCTTCTTCCGCCGACGCTCAGGGTGCCCACGCTTTCATTCGTGGCGTGATTGCCGAGGCCTTCGGCGCCGCTGCTGCTGAGGCTGTGCGTCTGCAGTACGGTGGTTCTGTGAAGCCCGACAACGCTGCCGAGCTCATGAGCCAGCCCGACATCGACGGTGCCCTCGTGGGTGGCGCCGCTCTGAAGGCTGATTCCTTCGCCGCCATCATCAAGGCTGCTCTGTAAAGGAAAACGCTTTTAGCAAAGCTATTCAAGCAGAAAGGCACGCAAGTTCAGCTTGCGTGCCTTTTTCTTGTGAGGGATAAATAGAGGAGAAAGCGAATCAGTCTCTATAGACGCGGGGAACGCGTCCGGAAATGCTGGTGATGATGTTGCTGGGGATGGTCTTGGCGCGGGCGGTCAGTTCTTCCCACGGTACGTTCGGCCCCAGAATCTCCGCTACATCACCGGGCTGAACCTTGTCCATGTGGGTGACATCCACCATAATCTGGTCCATGGTGACACGGCCGAGCACCGGGCAGTATTCCCCATTCAGGTAGACGCGGGCACCGGTGTTGGAAAGGTAGTGCAGGTAACCATCGCCAAAGCCCAGGCCAATGGTGGCTACGCGGGTGGGTGCAGTGGTCACATAGGTGTGGTTATAGGAAACCCCATGGTCGCTGGGCAGGGTGCGCAGCAGGGTGACTCTGCTGTAAAGGGTGAGCGTGTTGCGCAATTCCCGGTTGTAGGGCGAAGGCATGGGTGAATAGCCATACAGAATGCGCCCCAGGCGCACCATGTTGGTGCTGGGAACCTTGTAGTTGAACACTGCAGAGCTGCTGCAAAGGTGGCGGTAGGGAATGTCCAGATACAATTTCAGTTCTGCCAGGGCGCTTTCATAGGCACGAATCTGGCTGTGGGTGAACGAAATATCATCTGCTGCTGCGGAAAGATGTGAATAGACACCCTCAATATCCAGAAATTCAAAATCGGCCAGTCGTGCTCCCATTTCGCCCAGCGTGTGGGGCAGCAGCCCCGCGCGGCCCATGCCGGTATCTACGTTGATGTGCAGGTGTACCTTTTTATTGTAAAGTTGCCCCAGGGAATTATAGTGGTTGGCTTCCTCCAGGCTCGAAAGCGCCACGCGCCAGCCATTCTGCACCACCATTTCACGCTCTGCCGGGAAGCAGGGCCCCAGAATAAACGGGCAGGTTTTGCAGCCCGCCTCCTGCACGCGCAGTGCCTCCGCAGGCGTTGCGACGCCGAAGAACTCCAAATCACAATCATCCAGCGCTTTTACGACACCTTCGATACCATGGCCATAAGCTTCTGCCTTCACGATGGCCATTTGCTTGTGGTCGGGGAGAATGCGGCGCACAACGGCCAGATTGTGCCTCATGGCGGCGGTGTCTACCTCAGCCCAGGCGCGGAAGAGTGATGTATCCTGCATAGCCCTATTTTATGCCGCAAATGCTGCGATTGCAACCATAATCCGCACGGGAATGCATAAAAATCAATAAAAGTTGACTTTTTGGGGCTTATGTGGTTCAATAACGAAGTAATGAACGCTCAGCTCAAGCCCCAGAGAAAGCTCCATTGCCCGCGTGTGATGAAGTGCGAACCCACTCGCGATGAAGCTCCTGCGTTGAAGCCTGTCGAGCCGCCGGCATCCTGCGCCGTGCCGCGAATGAGGTTCATTCAGCGATTCATCATCGTGTGTGCCGTGCTGACCCTGGCGGGGCTGCATGTGGGGTATATCAGGGAGTATTTACTCCGGAATGAAACGTTACCGGGCGTACGGGCGGCAGTGTCATACTTGTATTCGTTTGGCACGATATTTCTGGTCATTCTTGGGCCTGTCTTCGGGTCGCTGTGCTATCCCGCCCGCACGAGCCGGGGGAGCTTTCTGCAGTTGCTGGGGTTGGTGATTCCCCTGTTGCTCACAATATGGAGTTGCGGCTTCTGCTGGGGTGATGATAGCCTGGATATGCTGGGTTATGGTATGGGCCTGGCCTGGATATCGCTGGTGGGCATGTCGTGTTGGTATCTTCCGCTGTGGTTGCTGCATCTGTTGCTCGCCTTCGTGGAGAGCCGACGGAGGTGCAAAGATGCTCATTAATTGCAAAAAATACGATACAGACAGGTATCTCGCTTGAAATTGCACAAAAGTTCGCCTATAATGCGCGCGTGAACATGCAAGTATTCCTTTCTGCAACAGATCCGCTGAAGTCGATGGGTTGGGGGCTCATGGAGCTCTTTGAAAAAGGTGGCCCGTTGATGTGGCCTCTCCTTTTCCTTTCTGTTATCGCCTTTATGGTGATGTTTGTCTGTCTCTGGACGACTCGTACATCTGCCGTTCTGCCGCCGCGAATGGTGATGTCGGTGGAATCCTGCATTCGCCGCAAGGACTACGCCGGCCTCATGAGCATGTGCGAGCGCGATGGCTCCAGCTTTGCGCTTACCATTCACGTGATTGTCATGTTCCTGCAGCGCAACCCCCGCGCTGGTATTGAGGAAGTGCGCGAGGTGGCTGCGGCCGAAGGCGCCCGCCAGACGAATATCCTTACCCGCCAGATTAACTGGCTCTCCGATATCGGTTCCATTGCGCCCATGATTGGTCTGCTGGGTACCGTGGTGGGTATGATGAAGACTTTCATGGAGATGGCTGCCGGTAACTTCGAGGGCGTCAAGCAGATGCAGATGGCTCATGGTATTGCCGAGGCTATGATTACTACGGCTGGCGGTCTGGTGCTGGCCATTCCTGCCATGGCGGCCTATGTGTTCTTCCGCAGCCGCATTCAGAAGCGCATTGCCGATATGGAAGTGGCTGTCACGCACATCCTTTCCGTTGTGTCGGTGCAGATGGACCGCGAACGCCGCCTCAGCAGCACCTACCAGCGTGGTACTGCCCAGGAAGTGCTGGATGAAGAGGTGTATTAATCTGCTGATACCCGGCTGCTATGAAATTTAATACCAAGGTACCAGAGCCGATTGGCTTCCAGCTTGCACCGATGCTGGATGTCGTTTTCCTGCTGCTCATTTTCTTTGTGGTGACCCAGAAGTTCATCCTGAACGAGCAGGACCTCAAGGTGAAGGTGCCCACGGCGCCCAAATCGACCGAGGAAACCTCCCGCGCCATCGATGAAATCATCATCAACGCCCGCGAAGAAGATGGCGACCTGGTCATTACCATTGACCGCGAGGTATTCACCCGAGATAAACTCCAGGCCATGCTGCAGCGCATGATTGCTGTGAACCCGAACCAGCCGGTGCGTATACGAGGTGATGCGCAGATGAGCTGGCAGCGTATGGCAGATGTGATTTCCACCTGCTCGCAGGCAGGGGTCTGGAACGTATCCTTCTCCAAGCAGATGCCCGAAGCCCAAAAATAGTGGCGAGCGGGGCTGCGGTTCTCCCAAATAACCTGATTTCCCCATTATGAATACACGACTTTCCTCCATGCTGGCACTGGGTGTTTCCCTGGTGCCGGCTTTTGCACAACATCCTGCCAATGATAATGATGGTCCGCTGGTAGCCAATGCAGAAGCAGACGGCTACGCCATTGCAGAACAGCTTTATGCGCAGGCTCGCACGGCTACAGACCCTATCGGACGCAGTCAGGCTATGGGGCGGGCCGCTATCCTGTTTGATAATTTTGTCAAGCGCTTCCCACAGTCTGCTGTGGCAGATAAGGCTCTGTATCTGAAAGCTATATGTCATGCCGAGGCTGGAGATATGGGCGCATCTAATAATACGTTGGGAGAGTTGGCAAACAGTCACAAGGGCGAGTATGCTGCCGCCGCTGCGTACAAGCTGGCCAATCAGGCAACGGAACGCCAGATGTGGCAGAAGGCTCTTGGTTTTTACCAGATTACGGTACGCGAAACAAAGCGACCGGAGCTGAAGAACGATGCGCTTTATCGCCTGGGGCGTGCTCAGTTGCAGACTGGTCAGCGCAAGGAAGCCGAGACATCGTTCCGCTCATTGCAACTGATGCAGGGGGTCAACCCGGTTATCCTGCAGAGCGCATTGCTTTCTATGGCACAAATGAAGACGGAAGATGGAAATGATGCTGAAGCCTATTCGCTCTTCCGCAATATTCTTAACATGAACGGTCTGGATGAGCGTGTGCTGGGTACGGCTACACTACAGGCCGCCCGCCTGGCCGCCCGCCTGGGCAAGGCAGAGGAATCCCAGCAGCTCTATAGCCGACTGACGGGGATTCGCGGCATGGAAAAATATTCTGGTGAGGCCCAGATGGAAAGTATACTTTCTCTCTACAAAAGCGGAAATTATGCAGAGGTTGTGCGCCGCGCCTCGGCTCAGCCAGCCACTCTGGGTGATTCTGCCAAAGATGCCAGACGCTCTATTATTGTGGGGCAGTCTGCCATGGAGGTGCGACAGTATGAAGCGGCAGCGGTCTGGTTTGAACAGGCAGAAAAATGCCAACCTGGCACAGCTCTGGCTGCAGATGCCGGATATCGCCGCATTATTTGCCTGCAACAGGTGCGCGGCAGCAACTTCTTCCAGGAAGCCGAAAAGTATCTTGGTGCCTATGCAAACCCTGGTACTTCTACGTGCAGTCTCCCATGTGTAGACCTGGTGCGTCTCATGTATGCGGACCGTCTGATGTCATCTGATACTGCGGCCGCGGCCCGCCAGTTCGATGCATTGAATTTTGATAACCTGCCAGAAGCTGTGCGCCCGGATGCCATGTACAAAAAAGCCTGGACCGCGGCTCAGGGTGCTATATATGATCCGTTGCCTACGTTAACCACATATATTGAATCGTTCCCGGCAGATTTTCGCATGCCTGAGGCTTTGACCTTACGAGGTGCTTTCCTTGGTAAGAAAGGAAATATTAATGAAGCATTGGCTGATTATGACCGCGTGATTCGTGACTACCCGGATTCAGAGTCAGTGGCTGTGTGCTGGCAGCGTGCCGCCAAGCTTTGTGCCGGGCGAGATTCTGATAAGATGGTGCGTTATTACCAGGGCTTCATTAAGGAATGTGACAACATGACCAAGCAGGGACGCAAGATTAAGCCCGGTGCTCTGGCGGAGGCTCACTATAATATTGCGGGTGTGTTGGTAGAGAAAGACCCGGCTTCGGCGGTGCCGCATTTCCAGGAAGCCCGCACTATGTACCCGGAGCAGTATGCTTCACTGGTGGATTTGCGACTTGTGCAGTGCTTCTTCAAGATGAAGGATGCGGAAAATCTAAAAAAATCGCTCGTTGTTCTGGAACGCAGTAACCAGGGCTCATATAACGCTTTGCCGCCGGCCATCCTTCGTTGGTGCGGGTGGACCTGTTTCCAGAGCCATGATTATCTTTCTGCTGATAAGTATCTCTCTGACGCGTTGGTGAGGGAGCCTCGTGAGAAATATACAGCGGCCGATGGTCGTGAGCTGGAACGTCCCAAGGTAGAACCAATCGTGTGGAAAACCCTGGCCCGGGCTCGTCTGGAACTGAATTTGTTTGCTCGTGGACTTAGCGCCGCAGAGCATTATGTTTCCATGGAGACGCAGCCGTACCGCAAGGCTGAAGGTATGCGAGATCAGGCGATGCTTCTCATCGGCTTGAATCGTGGTGAAGAGGCCCGCAAGGTGTGTGAGTCTGCCATTGCTATAGGTATTGATGGTCCCGTCAAGTCAACCTTGTTCATTACGCTGGGCGACGCCTGCTACCTAGATGCTCAGTTCGGAGAGGCGGCCAAGTATTATGGCCGAACGGCAAATGTTGTGAGTGATAAAGAGTTGAAGCCACTTGCTCTGTATAAAATAACCATGGCACTGAAAAAGTGTGGTAAGGAGGGTGAGGCTGCCCAGTATGAACAAGCCCTGAAGAGCGAATTCCCGCAGTGGACCCCCACCAAGGCTGTGAAGAAGTTCATGGAGACCCGGAAGGCTTCTTGAAATTATTGAAACATCATGTTCTATTCACCCACACCGAACCGTCGCAAGAGCTGGTATCGCCTTTTGTCCATCGGGCAGAAGAAGCTGATTGTCATCGCCTCTGTTCTGGGGGGGCTCCTGCTTGTGTTTGCAGGGGTGCTGGGGTACTATGGTTACCGGGCCTCGCAATATGATTTGTCCCGGGTGTGTGCCGGTGTGAATACCAGCATGCTCTATGATGTGAACAACCAGCCGATTGCATCCATTACAGATGAGGAATCTCGATTTGTTTCTCGAGACGAATTACCTCAGAACTTGGTGAATGCTTTTGTGGCGCGGGAAGATGAGCGCTTTTTTGAACACGGAGGGGTGGTGTTTTCTTCTGTGCTGCGCTCCGTTCTGCGTAATCTGCAGTCGATGCGTTACCAACAAGGGGCCTCAACTATTACCATGCAGCTCACGCGCAATGTGTACGAACTGACTGGTAAATCTCTGGATAGAAAGATGCTGGAGATGATGCTGGCGCAGCGTATTGAGCGCCATTATGATAAGCATACGATTCTGGAGCAGTATCTCAGCCGCATCTTCTATGGGCAGAATTGCTATGGCATCAAAGCCGCAGCCGGCCACTATTTCGGCAAATCGGTCAAGGAGCTCAATTTGGTAGAGTGCGCAACCCTAGCAGGATTGGTGCGCGCCCCCTCGTGGTACAATCCCATTACCAGTATGGATAAAGCGGTGAATGTGAAAAATGAAACGCTGCAACGCATGCTGGAATGTGAAATGATCAGCCAGGATGAATGCAACGAGGCTATGGCTGCACCCATTGTGCTGCGCCAGCGGGGCGGTGAATCGGATATCTGCAACTCATATGCTGTGATGTGGACCCGCCACGAATTACAGGAAATGGGTGATGAGATACCGGAGCATTCAGGTGGTATCTCGGTGGTTTCCAGTCTTAGCCTTCCGCTGCAGCAATATCTGGAAACGGCTGTAGAAAAAGCTCTTTCTGCTGTTGAGAAGACAGGCGCGTATCCTGATGCCTGGCTGGCAGGGATGCCCCCGGAAGAAGCAGAGACAACCCGCGCGGCATTTGCCCGAATGAAACGCCCCGAAGGTCTCAGGGTTCGAGGTGAAAACAATGATTTGAAGGATATTCTGCAGTGCTGTGTGTTGGTGGTGGATGCCCGCCGGAATCACCGCGGTAAGATTCTGGCTCTGGTTGGTGGTCGTAGCGCCGCCGATGGTCGTGACCGCTGGTTAGACAAAGTGCGCCCTGGCCGGGTTGCGGCACCGTTCCTGTTTTGCTGTGCATGTATGCCAGGTGGGGATGATATGCACATAGTGGCTCGCAGCACCGAGGTAACCGGGCGCCGCATGGGGTATGATGTAGTAAGTTCTTTCTATAAATCGCTGAAAATGCCGGTAGAGATTCCCTCTCAGGAGCAGGAGTTGTACCTTTATAATGGTCTGTTCCATATTCGCCGTCTGGATCTGGCCCGCCTGTTGTTCTGCCTCCTCAACGAAGGCCGGGGATACCGTTTGAGCATGGTAAACACCATCTGGAATAATAACCGCCAGCTCATCTATAACTACGAGCCGGAGAAGTCCCCCGAGCTTTTTCGTCGAGAGAGCGCAGGAGCCGTGGTTACCTTGCCCCCATTTCAAATTGCTGAAGGAGAACCCATTATCCTGAATGAAACACTACCGGAGGGTAATGGTCATTGGTCTATGGTTTACCGTAATCGGGGCGTATGCACCTTTGTGTGGATGGGGTTTGACGACCCATCGCATCCCCACGCTGCTTCACGGGAGCTGCGCCCGCTGTTGGCGCGGGCGGCATCTCGCCTTGCCCGCGAGGTGTATGAGAAAGCTCGGGCCGAACTCCGCGCGGCTCAGGAGGCAAAAAAGGCTGTATCTGCTCAGACAAATAGTGCCTCGTAATGACCGATTATTCAGAATATCTGCTTGTTGCAAGGCAGGCTGCCTACCGGGCCGGTGAGTTTCTGCGTGAGCGGTTTCATACCGTCAAGCAGGTGGATGAGTCATTACTGCACGATATTAAGTTGCGGTTGGACAAGGATTGCCAGGCGTTGATTACTCAGCATCTTCTGGCGTCTTTTCCACATAGTTCCATTCTGGGCGAAGAGGGAAACGGTGGTGAGGCCTATGCCGATTTTGAGTGGGTGGTAGACCCGATTGACGGTACTGTAAACTATTTTTACGGCATCCCTATATTCTGCGTGAGCATTGCACTGCGGCATTGCGGCCAGTTTGTGCTGGGCTGTGTGTATGACCCCATGCAGCAGGAATGCTTTGAAGCCATTGCCGGGCAGCAACCATTGTTGAATGGTACGCCAATCGCGGTTTCCGGGCGAGCCCTCATGCGTGAGGCTGTGGTATTCATCGGGCATGGCACGCACGATGGCTCTGGAGAGGCCGGGGTGCGCCGTTTTGCTCATATTTCCCGCCAGGTGCGCAAAATCCGTATTCTGGGCAGCGCCGCTCTTACCTTGTGTTATATGGCCGCAGGGCGATTCGATGCCTATATTGAGGAGCGTATCTGCTTGTGGGATTTTGCTGCGGCCCGCGTCATTTTGGAGGCAGCCGGGGGCAGGGTAGAGTTTACGCCCAGCCCGGAGGACGAGGTGAAAGGCTCCATTGTGGCCTGGAATGGACATTTGCCGCTGCACGAGGCGTTGAACATGGATTAAGCTGGTATGAATGAGAAACCTACAGTTCGTTACCTCGCCTGGAAGTGCCTCCTGCGCTGGTCGCAGGGCGGTATTTTTGCTGAAACCCTGGTAGCTCGCGCGGCGACTGAGCACCAGCTGCCCTCCTCCGACCGTTCGTTGTTGCAGGCGATTGTATACGATACCCTGCGGCATTTAAGCTGGCTTGACCATATCCGCAAGACTCTGCGCCCTGGTAAACTGGAGGAGAAAATGCGCTGGCTCGTGCTCATGGGCCTTTGCCAGCTTTTCATATTGAGACAGGCGGAGCATGCTGCGGTGAGCGAAACTGTGCGGTTGGCGCCTCAGCGTGTGCGGGGGGTGGTAAATGGTATGCTGCGCAATGCCGCGCGCCGCCGTGCGGCATTTGAGGCAGAAGCCGGGAAACTGCCGCTGGCGGTGCGGTATTCAACCCCTTCGTGGCTGGTGAAGCGCTGGCAGCGCGAGTTTGGTGAAAATGAAACATGCGCCATGCTGGAGTGGAACTCGCTCACGCCGCCAGTATATGCTCGCGTGAACCCGAATAATCCACCCTCTGAAATTCCGGAATCCTGGGAGCCGTTGACAAAGCTTCCCGGCTGGTATCGCCTGCACGGAGCGTTACCGCTGGAGGCCTTGAGAGCAGGGCAGTTGTATGTTACTGACCCCTCCACCCGCTATTGTGTGCAGTTACTGGCACCAGAGGCTGGTGAGCGGGTGCTTGACGCCTGCGCCGCTCCTGGTGGTAAATCGGCCGCCATGTTGGCAGCAACGGGTGGTAATCTGCATCTGCTGGCTACAGATGTGGAGGAATTCCGCCTTACCCCCCTGCGCGAAAATCTGCTGCGCGCCGGTGGGCTGGATGTGCAGGTTGCGCAGCACGATTGGACCCAGCCTTGCCCGGAGAAATGGCTGGGGGCATTTGATGCTGTGCTGCTGGATGTCCCTTGCTCAAACAGCGGTGTATTGCAGCGCCGGGTGGATGCCCGCTGGCGCCTCACCGAGGGGGAAATCACGCGCCTGGCGGCGTTGCAGCTTTCTATTCTGGAGCAGGCCAGCTCGGCGGTTCGCCCCGGTGGACGCCTGGTTTACAGCACTTGTTCCATTGACCGCGAGGAAGACCGTGCTGTGGTGGAGGCGTTCCTGCGCTCTCATCCGGATTTTGCCTTTGTCGATGAGTATCTGGCACTACCGCACCGGGAGCTGGCTGATGGCGCCTATGCGGCGCTTCTTTCCCGCAAAAATTAAGGAAAAAATAAAAAAAGCTCGCATTTTATGAGCCTCGCGGTATAATGAGGGACGAACAGTATCCCACAGCACTTCTACCATGATTACAAAAAAACTCACCGTTCAGAACAAGCTTGGTATTCATGCTCGCCCTGCCGCACAGTTCGTGCGCGTGGCCAGTCGCTTTCAGGCCGATGTTTCGGTTGAAAAAGATGATGAGGCGGTGGATGGCAAGAGTATCATGGGGCTCATGATGCTGGCTGTGGGCTGGGGTGCGGAAATTTCCGTAACAGCCGATGGTGCGGACGAAGCCGAAGCGTTAGCTGCTCTGGAAGAGTTGATTAACAGCAAGTTCGGCGAGGATTAAAACCTCGCCTTTCCTTTTAACAACCCCTTCTCCCACACTCCGGTCATATGAGCGAAGGATTTGAGCGCCGGTTTAAAGGACAGCCCGTTTCTCCCGGTATTGCCATGGGTAAGCTGTGGGTAGAGGCTCGCGGTTGCGCTGCCCCTCTCATCCGCACGATTCTGCCTACCGAGATTGAGGCAGAGTGGCAGCGTTTTGAGGCAGCTCTCAGCCGCACTGAAACCGAAATCACGGTTTTGAAGCAGCGTGTGGAGGAATTGAGCGGGGCTTCGGAGGCCGCTATTTTTGATGCTCATCTCCTGTTCCTGCGTGACCGCATGATTCTGAATCGCCTGCGGAAGGAAATGCCCAAGCGATTGCAGAATATTGATTCTGTTTATTACGCGGTGGTGCAGAACTTCATGGAAGCCATGCGCCTGGTGGATGATGCTTACCTGCGCAGCCGCGTGTCCGACATTGGCGATGTGCTGCAGCGCGTGCTTAAGAATCTGGACCTGGGCGGTGCCAAAACCCGCAAGAACAAGCCGGTAAGCAAGGAGCCCTGCTTGCTGGCTGCCTATGATTTAGCCCCCAGTGATACCGCAGACCTTGATTCCCAGAACGTGCTGGGATTTGTGACGGAAATGGGCTCGGCAATCTCCCATACGTCCATTCTGGCCCGCTCGCTGGGCTTGCCCGCTGTAGTGGCCGTTCCGGGGCTGGTCATGGAATCCCGCGTGGGGCAACCTGCAATTCTCGATGGCTATAATGGCGTGCTCATCCTGAACCCCACACAGGAAACCCGCGCCTATTACGAGCGGCTTCAGGCAGAAAAAGAGAAAGCGTATCAAGCGCTGGTGGATATGAAGGATTTGCCGGCCGAAACGCGGGATGGCCACCGCATCCATGTGGCCTGCAATGTGGATTTCGTGCATGAGTACAGCGCGGTCAAGCGCTCCGGGGCAGATGGCGTGGGCTTGTACCGCACCGAGTTCTTTCTGCTGGGGGGCGACAGCCTGCCGGATGAGGAGGCCCAATACCTGCATTACCGCCGCCTGGTGGAAGAATGTGCTCCGCAGGAGGTGATTTTCCGCACGCTGGATTCCGGCGGTGATAAACTACCTTTCGAGGTTTTGGAGGAAAAGGAGGATAATCCCTTCCTCGGCTGGCGTGGCATTCGTGTGTCGCTGAGCCGTCCCGCCATTTTCAAGGAACAACTGAGGGCTATTTTGCGGGCTTCTGCTCATGGTAAGGTCGGCGTCATGTTCCCCATGGTCTCCGGGCTTACCGAGGTTAAGGATGTGCATGATATCCTCGATGAATGCCGACGCGAGCTGCGCGAACGCGGGCAGGCTTTCGATGAAAAGATGCGCGTGGGTATCATGATTGAGGTGCCCAGTGCGGCCATGATGGCCGATGTGCTGGCCCGCTATGTGGATTTCTTCTCCATAGGCACCAATGACCTCACCCAATACTCCATTGCGGTAGATCGTGTGAATTACCGTGTGGCCAGCATGTTCCGCTCTACGCATCCCGGTGTTATCCGCCTGATACACAAGACGATTGAGGCGGGAATTCCCACTGCAATCTGTGGCGAGATGGGGGGCGATATCACGCTGGTGCCGCTTCTGGTGGGCCTGGGGGCCACAGAGCTTTCTGTGGGAACGCATGTTCTGCCGCTGATTCGCTTTGCCATTCGGCATCTCAATTACGAGGAGTGCCGGGAAATGGCTCAGCAGGCTTTGCAGGCAGAGGATTCACGCACAATTCGCGCCCTCTCCCAGTCTGTAGCGCTGCGTTCCTACCCGAATCTTTTTGAGTGATTTCCCTCTATGCCGGAAAGAAGACTTGCGCTGGGATGGAGCAGGGGTATAATGGTACTCAAGAATTATGAGCATTATTCCCTTTGCAAATCCGAATGTGTATGAGCTGGTGGCTTACCAGCCGGGTAAACCTGTTGAGGAGACGGCGCGAGAGCTGGGCTTGCAGCCGGAGGATATTGTGAAGCTGGCTTCCAATGAAAATTCCATGGGGCCTTCGCCCAAGGCGGTTGCTGCCATGCAGCAGACCGCAGCCGGTATGCACATTTACCCGGATGGCGCATCGTTTGCCTTGCGTACTCGCGTGGCGGCAGAGCATGGGGTGGCGTTTGCCAATACAGCTGTAGCCAATGGCAGCAGTGAACTGATTGAGCTGCTGGGGCACGCTTTCCTGCGCCCTGGAACTCAGGTGATTGCTGCGGATTATGCTTTTACGCTGTACCCGATTGTGGCCAAGCTCCTGGGCGCCGATTATGTTTCTATTCCCAACCGCGATAAATGGGTTCACAACCTGGACGCCATGCTGGCCGCTATTACCCCGCAGACGCGCCTGGTGTTCATTACCAATCCAACCAATCCGGTCGGTACTATGGTGAGCCAGGATGAGTTGGAGTCGTTTATCTCCCGCGTGCCGGAGCATGTCGTGGTGGCTATTGACGAGGCATATATCGAATTTGCCGGTTTGCCCACAGATAGCGTCAAATTCGTGAAAGAGGGGAAGAATGTTGTGGTTCTGCGCACCTTCTCCAAGGCATATGGCCTGGCGGGAGCCCGCTGCGGCTATGCTGTCACGACGCCGGAGATTGCGGATTTGCTCAACAAGGCTCGTTCTCCTTTCAATGTGAACTCCTTTGCGCAGGTGGGGGCGCTCGCTGCGCTGGATGATAAGGAACATATCGCCCGCTCGGTTGCTATGGTGGCTGAGGGCCGGAAGCTGTATGCCGGTTTCTTCGAACAGATGGGGCTTGAGTATGTGCCCAGCCATACGAATTTCATCCTGGTAAATGTGGGTAACGGTGTGGAGCTGTTCAAAAAGGCTCTCGCCCAGGGGGTCATCATGCGCCCCATGGCGGCCTATGGTCTGCACGAATATATCCGCATTACCATCGGAAATGCCCAGGAAAATGCCCGTTGTATCGAGGTCTTAAACAAAATTCTGCAAAAATAGTGTGATTTTAATAAAAATCCCCTTGACATAGCAGGATAAAGTGATAGAATGCCCCTGTACCCGCGAGAGCGAGGTTCAGTAAAAGAGAGAGAAAAGTTGACACTGCCCCGGTTACTGAAGAGTAATTGGGGCGGTTCATGTTTTATGGGGGAGGAACGCTGTTTTTGCTTGATAATACAGGGGAAGTGTGGCAAAGTGGGTGCGTACAAAGAATCATTCCTATTAACCCATGTCTGCTGGTACTATGAAGAGTATTAAGGGTGGCGTAACCGCCGCCAAGGGGTATGTTGCAAATGCACTGAGCTGCGGCATCAAGAAACCGGAAGCCACGCGTCTGGATCTGGCACTGGTGTATTCTGAACTGCCGGCCACATCATCGGGCACATTTACCACCAACCGCGTACGCGCAGCCTGCGTTCGCGTGAGTGAGCACCATCTGAGCCGGGGCAATATCCGTGCTATCGTGGCTAACAGCGGCAACGCAAATGCCTGTACTGGCGTGCGCGGTGTGGAAGACGCCCGTATGGAGTGCCGCGTGGTGGCCGAGCAACTGGGGCTTACTCCCAGTGAGGTTGCCGTTTGTTCCACCGGTGTTATTGGTTTGCCCATGCCTATGATGCGCATTACCCCGCGACTGCCGGAGTTGTGCAGCAATCTTTCCCCTGCAAATGGTCACAATGTGGCCTCCGCCATCATCACGAGCGATACTCGCGAGAAGGAGGTTGCCGTTGAAATCACCATTGGTGGCAAGCCCGTGCGCATTGGTTCCTGCTGCAAGGGTGCCGGCATGATTTCTCCCTGCATGGCTACCATGATCTGCCTTATTTGCACGGATGCCGGGGTGGCTCGTGAGCATCTGGATGCCATTGTGCGTGATGGTGTGGAGCATTCGTTCAATCGTATCACCATTGACGGCGATATGAGCACCAATGATACTACGCTGGTAATGGCCAACGGTGCTTCCGGGGTTCAGCTGGCACCCGGTGCCGAGGGCTGGAATGAGTTTGTTGCCGCGCTGCATCATGTAATGCTGGAGCAGGCTAAGCGCATTGTGCAGGACGGTGAACGCGTGACCAAATTTGTGACAGTTAAAGTGCAGGGCGCTCCCACTCAGGAAGAAGCTAAGAATGTAGCCGAAGGTGTGGCGAAGTCTAACCTGGTGAAGAGCTCCTGGAATGGCGGAGACCCGAACTGGGGACGCATTATTCACGCTGTAGGTTATTCCGGTTCTCTCGTGGAAGAGGAAAAGGTGGATATCGATATAGCCGGCTTAGCTGCCTGCCGCGGTGGTGAGCAGACGGAGACCCCCAGCGATGATTTGCGCGAACGTGTGCAGGCTCGGGAGTTTGAAATCGTAATCAACCTGAATCTGGGAAGTGAGGAATACGTGGTGTACACCACGGACCTTTCTCCCGAATATGTAGATTTTAACCGTTCTGAATATGCATACTGGAACCAGGCTAAGCGAGATGGCCTTACCCGTTGATATAGTGATATGAAACTTTTGTACTTACTTTTTTTCGGCCTCATGGCATTGCTTCCGCTGACTCCTACGGCGGATGCTGCTGATAATTACAGTTCCAAACGCCAGACCAGCGCAAAGAAATCTAAGGAGCGCAACGTGCGCAAGGCGGCCAGCCAGAAGAAAAAGGAACTGCGCAAGCTGGGAATCAAGAAGGCGCGCGTCAGTTCGCCTGGCGACTGGCCACGCATTGTTTCTGTGCCGAAGGCCACGGAGGTATACCCCAGCGAGGCGAAGGTCGGCAAGCACGTTTTCAGCTCCAATCATTTCCTGTATGAATCTCCTGTAGCGCTGGATGAGGCTGCCCAGAAAACAGTTGCCCGCCTTTGCGAATGCGCCTATGCTGCCAACAAGGCTATTGGCGAGGTTATTCCTGTGCCTCGAGCCACGGCCGAGCGTGGAGATAAGAAGTTCATGGTTCAGCTTTGGCCGAACATGCAGGCATACCACGATAATGGTGGTCCTCGGGGGTCGGCTGGTGTGTTTGTGGGTGCCCTTCGCCGTATTGCCGGGGTGCGCACGACCAACGAGCAGAGCATTGCCATGGATAAGGTGATGATACCATTCCCCTCGCTGGGTATTGGTGCCGGTGGTTCCGTGGTTAAGGAGGATATTGACACGCACGCCCTGGTGCATGAGTTGACGCACCAGCAGTTCCTGCTCAACAACCTCCCTATCTGGGCAAACGAGGGCTGGGCTGAGTACGTGGGCTACATCCCCTATGTGGGCGAAGATCTGGACTTCTCCATGGGCTTTTCTGCTATTCAGCAAACGGCCAAGAATTTTGGCGAGAATGGCGGGCTGGACTTCGATTTCAGCCTGGAGGATTTCTTCACCATGGATCAGTCAACCATGTATGGCTACATGCCCCAGGGAAAGAATACGTACCTCCTTTCCGCCATGACTGTTGCTTTCTTTGTGCATCTGGATGGCAAAAAGGGTGTGGATGCCATGAAGGCTTATCTGCAGGCGCTGATTGAAGGCAAGACACCGGAGGAAGCCGCGCAAGAGCTGATTAAGCCGCACCGCACAGTAGCACGGCTGGAGCAGGACTTCATCCGCGCCTGGAAGAGCAAGAAGGTGAAGGTGTCCTTCCCCAAGGAAAAGTGAAAAATCAAAAGCGCCGCCCCGGAAACGTGGGCGGCGCTGATTGTTTCTGCGAGTTGCAGGAAATCAGTCTTTTTTGCTCCAGAGCGGTCGGGAGATGATAGCAGCGTAGACAAAGTCAAATACGCCGATACCAGCCCAGAGCCACCGCTCGGAACCTTCGAGGCACGCGAGCCCATAACCCAGCAGCAGGGCGCCCAGGAGCGCAAAGATAAGTACGCGGATAATGGTGGTGCGGCGAGAAGAGTAGTCGGCCATGGTGGATTTGGTGTGTAACTGATTACTTGGTAAGTCCCAGCAGCTCCATTTCGAAGATGAGGGTGCTGTTCGGCCCGATGCTGCCGGGACCGTTGGCCCCATAGGCCAGGTTAGCGGGAATGGTGACGCGCCACTTGGCACCTACAGGCATGAGCTTGAGGGCTTCTGTGAAGCCGGGAATCACCTGGCGGATGTTGAATTTCACGGGAGCCTGGCTCTGGTCGAACACTGTGCCGTCTACCAGCGTACCCTTGTACATAACCTCGGCGGTGGGGGCTTCTCCATGCTTGGCGGCGTCATAGCTTTCACCGCTGCCGGGGGTGATAACCTCGTACTGCAGACCGGATTCTGTGGTAGTCACGCCTTCGCGCTTGCCGTTTTCCTCCATGTACTTCTGGCCGATTTCAAGATTTTTCTGAGCTTTTTCGTCGCCACGCTTCTGGAGCATGGAAAGGAAAGTCTGCTGGTATTCGTTCACATGCTCATCGATAAGGCTCATATCCATGTTGCCGGAGAGCCCATCCTGGAATCCCTTTCCCAGCATCTCTGCCAGCACATCGTCACCCTGAAGACCAGGCAGCATCTGCGGCATAACCTGGCTACCTACACGGTAGCCAATGAGATAGGACATAACTTTAATCATTTGTTCTTTATCCATGGCGGCAGCTTAACACGTATTGCGCTGCTGTGCAAGCGGGTGTAAAGTCATAATCAAAAGAGTCCGCAGTTTTCGCTGCGGACTCTTTCAAAAAATTATTTTCTGAGCATCAGGGAATGACAAAGCGCTTAGGCAGCAGGTACCCTTTGGCTTTCACCTGTACCTTTTCGCCGGATTTGAAATTCCACTGCATCTGCACCATACCGATTTCGCAGGAGTAGCCGGGATTGAGCTTGAACTGGTGGGTTTTGCTCATGTCTCCGCTGGCGGTGCTGACACTCAGGGTGCATTCAAGCGGGGTCTCTTTATCGGTATTGACAACTTTCACCACCTTGCCGGAAAAGAGCAGGGAATCACGCAGCGTGATTTCTACAGGAGCCATCAGCCCGACGCCCTTGAGATGCCCGGTTGCCGTGAGGGTGTAAATAGTGCCCAGTACGGCAATGATGACAATCAGAATAAAGGAAATGAGTGTTTTCATTGTGTGTGCGGTATCATAGGACGATTGCCCCGCGGTGTCAATCCTCTATTGTGTTAGAGCCCCATCTTACCGGGATTGAGAATCCCGGTAGGATCAAGGGCTGACTTGAGAACCCGGTGGATGTTGTGAGCCTCCTGGCCGATGGCTTGCTCAAACCACGGGGCCTTGGCCAGACCAATGCCGTGTTCTCCGGTGATGCTCCCGCCGTGCTCCATGACCCAGGCGAAGAGGCGGTTTACAAGGGCGTCTGCCGGCTCGCGTATATCGCGTCCGTCTGCATCCTTGAGTACCATGATATTCGTGTGAATGTTGCCATCTCCACTGTGACCGAAACACGCCACAGGTATACTCGTTTCGCGCTGCATGCTCTCGCAGAAACTTACTAGTTCCACCAGCTGCGAGCGGGGAATTACAATATCCTCGTTCAGCTTGGTAAGACCGGTAGCTTTCAGGCTATAGGAAAATTCACGTCGCAGCTGCCAGATTGCCTCCACTTCATCCTCTGTGCGGGCATAGACAACCTGCGTGGCGCCCGTGTTCCGTAGAATGGTTGCTATGGCTTCTAACTCAGCAGACACGGCATCTGCCTGACCATCTATTTCGATGATGATGTGTCCTTGGACTCCTGCGGGCAGGGCGCTGGGGCCCAGGTGCTTTCGCGCCGCTGCCAGGGTAAAGGAATCGGTTATTTCAATGGCGCAGGGTAAATGCCCGCCTTGCAGCGTGTTTTGTACTGCTGCGGCTGCCAGTGCAAACTGCGGAAAACTGGCATGCAGGGCTGCGCGGGCGGGGGGAGCAGGGATGATGCGCAGCGTAGCTTCTGTTACAATGCCAAGCATGCCTTCACTGCCGCAGAAAAGCCCCACCAGATCAAAGCCTTGTTTGTTCTTGTGCGTGCGCCCGCCGCAGCGCAGTACCTGCCCGTCTGCCAGCACCACGGTGAGCCCCAGCACATAGGCCCGGGTAACTCCATATTTCAGACAGCGAGGACCACCGGCATTGGTAGCGATATTGCCGCCAATGCTCGATTCTTTGCGCGAGGCCGGGTCGGGCGGGTAGAACCAGCCGACTTTGGCGCAGGCCTCCTGTAAATCTGCCGTGAGGACACCGGCCTCCACCACCGCCACTCCGTCTCCGGGGTTTACTTCCAGAATGCGGGTCATGGGAGCCACGGAAATGACAATCCCACCCTTGACAGGCACGCATCCACCCACATAGCCCACGCCGGCCCCGCGTGGGGTCACGGGAATACCGCGTTCGTACGCAAAGCGCAGGGCTGCGGAAACCTGCTCGGTGCATGTGGCCAGCACGACCGCCTGGGGAAGCGCCGTGGCATACCATTTATCACCAGCATGGGCTCGCAGAGTTTCTTCATCCGTGCGCACACAGTCGCCCAACGTGGCACAGAGTTCGTCAATCCAGTTCATAATTATTCTTTATCTGTTCCCCAGCGGCGGTGTAACCATGATTCAATTGGTGAGAAGAGAATTTTGTCCGCCAGCAGCCCTACGGCAATGATGATGAACATGACGCCGATAACCTGGTACATGCGCTGCAATTCGCGACCGTAGTGCAGGTATTGCCCGATACCGAACCCAGAGACAACCGAAACATAAATTTCTGCCGCCATGAGTGAGCGCCAGGCAAAGGCCCACCCCTGTTTCATGCCGCTTACTACAAAGGGGGCAGAGGCGGGCAGCGTTACAAAAATAAGCGTGTGCAGCGGGCTGGAACCCATGGTTCGTGCCGCGCGGGCATAAATAGGCGGCACATTTTTCATGCCGTTCTGCGTGGAGAGCAGCACACTCCACAGTGTGCCCATGATAACCACAAAGAGCAGGGCTGCTTCCGTCTGCCCGAACCAGATGCAGGCCAGCGGCACCCAGCACACGCTGGGCAGAGCCTGCAAACCCAGCGCCAGCATGCCCAAGGTGTCGTTGACCGCGCGGAAACGCGCAGCCAGCATGCCCAGCGGCACACCCAGCACCAACCCAATAGCATAGCCGATGAGCAGACGCCGCAGGGTGATGAGCATGGAAAGCGGTATTTTGCCGTTTATCGTGTTATCCCACAGGTAATGCCCCACCGTGCTGGGCGGGGGAAGTACATATGGCGACCAAAGGCTGATATCTACGCCGAATGCGGTCAAATCACCAGTAAGCGCCGCCCACACCAGGATGAGCAACAGGAAAAAGAGAGTTGTGATAATGGTGCGTTTCATGGTGCGTTAGTCAGATTCACTTGCGGTGTAGCCTTTGAGTGCAGAGGTAATGCTCTGCGAGAGGTCGGCGAGGTCGTGGTTGTTGATATTGCGGGGGCGCGCCAGATAGACCGGGTACTCCTCACGCACGCGCCCCGGGTGCGGCGAGAAGAGAACCACCCGGCTTCCCAGACACACGGCTTCACGCACATTATGGGTCACAAATACAATCGTCTTGCGGCGTTTCTCCCACACATCCTGAATATCGCCATACAGCCGCTCGCGGGTCATGGCATCCAGCGCAGAGAACGGCTCATCCATGAGCAGTATTTTTGGGTTGGGAGCCAGTGAGCGCGCCAGTGCCACGCGCTGGCGCATGCCGCCGCTCAGTTCGTGAATGTTGGCGTGGGCAAAGCGATCCATCTTGACCAGGTAAAGGTAGTATTTGGCGACCTCCAGTCGTTCCTTATCGGTAAGATTCGGTTTTTGCTTGAGCCCGAACATGACGTTGCCAATGACATCCAACCAGGGAAAGAGCGCATGCTCCTGAAACATAACCATGCGGTCTCTCCCTGGTCCGGTAATGGGGGTTCCATCAATGAGCGCCATACCGCTGTCCGGTTTGTCCAGCCCGGCAATGATGTTGAGCAGGGTAGATTTACCACATCCGCTGGGACCTACAAAGCAAACAAATTCGCCCTCGTTAATGGTGAGCGAGACGTTGTCCAGAGCTCGTACCGTGCCTCGTTTGGTCACGAAGTCCTTGCACACGTGCTCAATGCTGAGCTTGGCGGTAGGATAGTTATGAATTTCCTGGTGTAGTTTTTCCTGTGTCATCAGTTTTGTTTGTAAATAATTTCCTCCAGCGGTGGTACGCGATCCAGCAGCCCGGTAGCCTGCGCATCCTTCACAAATTGGTTCAGCCCGGGCAAATCAATCTCATTGACGAGCTTGAGCCGGGGCCATGCCCTGCGTATTAACTCGGCCTCCATGGGAGCCTGGGTCAGGAGGGAGAGTTCCTCCACAATGCGAGCCTGGGCTTCCTCTGGGTGCTCTATAATCCATTGGGTCAGCTCGTTGTGAGCTCGAATGATAATAGCTGCTTCCTGTGGGTGGTTTTTCAGCCACGCTACACGTCCCGCCAGCACGGTGGTAACCACATCCGGTTCCTGCACCAGGATTCGGGCTCCTGCCATGTTTTCCAGGCGCGAAACCCATGGTTCCACTGTCCAGCAGGCGTCGATATCACCTTGCTTCATGAGCTGGAGCTGCATGGAGTTCGGAGTCGGTGCCACCCGGCAATCTCCTGCACCCTCCAGTGTGGTGCGAAGCCCGTTTTTTGTCAGCCATGCGCGGCAGGATACATCCTGGGTATTACCAAGTTGAGGTGTGGCAATGCTGCAACCCTTGAAATCCTCTGCTGCATGAAGAGAACTCTCTGCCGGTACCATCAGTGCCGCTCCACCATTAACTGCGCCTGCCAGTATACGTACCTCCCGCCCAGCCGAAACGGCATACGCGTTCAATGCCGGACTGGGACCTACATATGTGAGATCTGCCGTGCGACCAAAGATGGCTTCCATGGCGGTTGGCCCTGCATTATAGGTATACCACTCAATGTTGTAGCCCGGCAGGTAGCGCTCGAACCAGCCATTACCATGGCGTGACATGTTGCGCGCCACGAGTGCCTGTACGTGTGTTACGTTGGGAAATCCTCCTATTCGAATGTCTTTGCTATGCGGATCTTCCTGGCTACACCCCGCCAGGGTAAGCAGAAAACTTACCAGTAAAAGGCAGCTGAGAAGTCTTTTAAGCATTCACCACACACTAGCAGAAATGCCGGCGTGGGTCAAGCTGCAATTTTGGCACGCTATGTTGTAGTCTGCATTTTATAATGGCCTCAATTTCCGTTCCCTGACTGATAAAATATCTACGAAGCTATTTCCCATCAGGGGGCTAAATGGTAGTTTAACCCACGCGAGTCCCAGGGGGGCCCAAGCCCCTGAAAACGGGTAAAAAACAGCCTGATTTTCGGCTAATTTAGGGCAAAATCAACGCGTGTATCGTGCTTGCAACTAAATAATATTGTGGTGGTTGTGTGTAAAAAGTTTTGCGCGGTTTCCTCATTGCTGAAGAAACCGCGCAGGGGCCTTCGAGGGGGGCGAACTCAAATAGACTCCGACATCGATTTTTGCGGGATTAAAAACAGAAACATTGATATATCAATGTTTTTATTTTGCCAAAACTGCAAAAAATGCCATTTTTGGCAGTTTAATGCTCCGTTCGGGCTACAACTCAGACAAATTGCGTTTTAATGCTTGGTTCAGGTGATGTGCTGCCGATGTTGCCTTCCAGCGGGGGCCAACAGATAACCGACAGGGTGTCCCGAGGTCATCGGCAGCAGCACCGCAGTTGTCCTAGAATTTTATCGGGATCATGTCAATCCAATTCACTTTTGCCATATAACTTCTCTAGCATCATAAAACGTTGTTTTATGTCTTAAAATAAAATAGTATCATTGAAGTGCATAAACCTGCACATCAAGAAGAAATCCTTCTATATAACGTATTATTTTGAGAAAATTAAAAGACTGGCCTCATGGATAGAAAGTTTTCCACTCACTGGTTGACTAATTAGAAATACCCCATGCTTGAATTCGTAAATAAAGATGGCAATCGAGGAAACTGTTGATGGTGGTAAATTCGGTTTGTCCAGTATGCCCTCTAGTTCAGACTGAGTGATTCCGAGATGATGCAAATAAACGGAAGTAGGAGTATATATGATTTTAGTTGGAATATGTTCCATATTACTTAACAAAATCAGCATTTCATCCTTACTTGTTATATTCGCTAAAATTATAGACAAAAGGACATCATCTATCTTCGACACTTGATACTGCTTGCTGATGGCATAAATTGAATCAGCTAACGAGTGGAAAGGAGTCGAACGAATATAATGACGTATTGCATGTTCGATTTCATTGAACTCGCGAGAGTTTATCTTTTCTTTGCAACCTTTCTGATGAAAGGAATTGAGTAATTTTGTCCTGATTTTCGCGAGTTCTTTGCAATGTATCATCAATGAAGCTTTTCCATTAATACACGAAGCTTGCGCGACACCAGCGCAGACTAGTGTGTTCAGCATTAGCAGTAAGTGGAATATATGAATTTTGCAAGAAAACATAGTGCAAGGACAGTCGTGGTCTCTTTGGCGAGAACTGTTGGGGACTTATGTGAGCTCCATTTTGTAACTTTTGACTAAACTGGCACCCTTCTTTCGACACTTAGGTAGCGAATTTAAGCCCCTTCTTCTCGTGTTCATCAGGCGTATGTGCGTACTATATCACTCTGTATCCTCGGATGTCAATCCATTTTGGGCGCGATTTTGTTGCGTATTTATTCTTGCAATTCACACGCTAGGAAACTTGTCTGCATTTTATTTGCATTTTATAATGGACTCAATTTCCGCTCCCTGACTGATAAAATATCTACGAAGCTATTTCCCATCAGGGGGCTACATGGCAGTTTAACCCACGCGAGTCCCAGGGGGTCCCAAGCCCCTGAAAACGGGTAAAAAACAGCCTGATTTTCGGCTAGTTTAGGGCAAAATCAACGCGCGTATCGTGCTTGCAACTAAATAATATTGTGGCTGTTGTGTGTAAAAACTTTTGCGCGGTTTCCTCATTGCTGAAGAAACCGCGCAGGGGCCTTCGAGGGAGGCGAACTCACTGGGATTCTGCCATCGATTTTTGCGGAAATAAAAACAGAAACATTGATATATCAATGTTTTTATTTTACCGAAACTGCAAAAAATGCCATTTTTGGCAGTTTACCGCTCCGTTCGGCCTACAACTCAGACAAATGGCGTTTTAATGCTTGGTTAGTGCCTCTTGCATGGGATTTCCTGAATGATACCTATCTCATGTTATGCGGGCAAAGCAAACATTAAATGTCCACTCCAACGTGTCGGATTTTCCGACACGTTCATTGCTTCTCTTATCTCTATTCTGTTGCCTTAATGTGTTCGCTTACTTGGATTGTTCTTTGGCGAACATGTTGAACCAAATGAGCAAATGGAGTCGAAGCAATATTGTATTGTGAAGCTCTTAGTTCCATCGAGTCCAGCGCTTTCAGGATGCTTTGAGTGGTACTCATGACCATCTTAAGAACAGCCTTATGTGGTAGGTTGACCGAATCTGCAAACAGACACCATCTTCTGTGCGAGAGGTAGAAGGATTGACTTTTCCCACCCAGTCGCATGGCCATTCTACGGAGCAACCTGTTACCATAGTATGTTGTCGTCAGCAAATCGTAGAATGGAGCAAGCCTTATCCCGTTGCCTTCACGCAGCATGGAAAGATTCTTGGAGTGAGCATCATTATTGCCGATACAAAGATTGAATATTGCCCATTTTACTAGTAGAGTCAAATCCACGGCCGGTTGCATGGAGTAACGCCTGATGAGCTTGGCACAATCAGCAAAGGACGGCCCACCATCGCGTTCGTATTTAATTTCTGAAAGCAAGGCTGACATCTGGCAGAAATCTTCCTGCGGCAGACGCTTCGGATGAAAGTCAGCGCCTTGTCGGTCATATCGTTCAATATGCAGCACATTGTATCCATCCAACTGAAGAATGGAACTTTTAACAACAGGTAGCCCTATTTCTCTGCCCAGCTCCAGACAGAAATGCTCGTTCTCAACCGTATGGGCAAATCCCGGTATAGGCAATTTCAAAATGCAATTACTGGAGGCTCCCAGTATGGGGAGGTAATAGATTCCATTTTTGTGAAACAGCGGCAACTTGTTTTGAGCACCTGCCAGAGAGAGACTTGTTCTCCTTTCTCTCGACCCCATCGGGTATACTGGCAACTCATTGAGTAGTTGGTTCAGCCTTTCCCCCGTCAGCTCTTCATACGAGCCGCCGTTTCCCGGACCACCTATACTGAAAGCTCCGGCACAATCTCTTCCTATGTGTCGCAACAATCCAAACACATTGGCTTCATCTGTACCAATCTGGCGAGCTAAAGTGCGGCGTATAAGCCCCTCCGGTAAGATGTTTTCAAAAAATGTTCTTACCTCCGGCCCTCTGTGTGTCTGTTGAATGCGAGGTAAGGTTACGGAGATATCGAAGCCGGAGCGCTGCCAGCTCTCGCTGTACTCCAATTCAGGGAACCCGTGAGAATCAAAACTCACGTTAGCAACAAGCTTGGCTTCATAGTATATGGGAAGTGCATTCATTATTCATTTTCCTCTCTTCCTTTTATATCAACAGTTAATCCCAGCAGCGCAAGCAACTGGAGAATAACGCCAACACTAACTCCTCGTTTTCCTCGCTCTAGCTCACCCAGTAGGCGAGGACTGCATGGCACCATCATCGAGAGCTCCGCGATGGTAAGCCCTTGCTTCTTGCGGCGCTCCCGAATGATTACGCCTAATTCTGATTCTGTTACAATATTCATGTTCCCTTTTGGGATTATTATAGGTAATTCGGGTAAAAATGCAAGAGCATATTCCTAATTGGGAAGATTTTGTTCAAAAAAGCTCATCGGATACACAAATATTCCTAAAAGGGAATAAGAGCAGACGCAAAGAAAAACAAAACGCAAGAAATGCCGCGCGATTTCTTGCGTTCTGTTTAGGAACGAGGCCAGACCGACCAAGCTCCGACTAAGTTCCGACCAAGTTGTCCCAGTTATGATTTCAACTTATCGAGCTTCTTGGGATCCAGCTTTTCCCAGGGCAGGTCGGCTTTGCCAAAGTGTCCGTAATTTGTGGTAGCCGAGAATATCGGATTTTTGAGCCCCAGGGCTTCGATAATATCGGCGGGCTTGAATGAGAACGCTTCTTTTACTCGCCTAGAAAGCTCATTGGCAGTTAAGGCTTTGCAATCGCTCAGTACCTCAACTGAAACAGGTTCAGCCTTACCAATCGCATAGCTCACCTGAACCTCGCAATGCTTGGCCAGCCCAGCGGCCACGATGTGCTTGGCAACCCACCTGCACATGTAAGCTGCGCTGCGGTCAACCTTGCTGGCATCTTTGCCCGAGAACGCGCCCCCGCCATGCCGCCATACGACGCCGTAGGTGTCGGCGATGATCTTTCGACCTGTCAGACCGCAATCGGCCTGTGGGCCGCCTGTAACGAAGCGTCCGGTGGGGTTGATATGGAATTGAGTCGAGGGTGATACAAGTGATGCAGGGAGAACTGATGTGATGACTTCGAGACATATCTTCTCAATCTCTTCCCTAGTTGCGTCTGGGGCATGCTGGGTGCTGAGCACGACCGCGCTTATATGGCAAGGCTTGCCCGCATAACCATTTTCGTAACTATATTCAACTGTCACTTGGCATTTCGCATCCGGGCGAAGCCAAGCACTCTCTCCGCTCTTCCTGACCTCCTCCAGTTTTCTCATGATGCGGTGGGCGAACATGATGGGGCAGGCATCAGCTCCGGCGTTTCGTTGCAGGCGTAGCCGAACATCATGCCTTGGTCACCAGCTCCTTGCTCTTTCCCCTCTCCCTTGTTTTCTCATCAACGCCGAGCGCGATGTCAGGGTTTTGCTCGCAGATTAGGTTCGTCACGTTGAGGAATTCAGAATTGAATACTGGGTCATCCTGAGCTGTGCGGTAGCCAATGCTGCGGACTGTATCGCGGACAATCCGCTCGTAGTCCAGCTTTGCCTTCGTGGTAATTTCCCCGGCAAGCACAACCTGATTGCCCTTTACCAGAGTCTCGCAGCCAACACGGCTTTCTGGATCCTGCGCAAGACAGGCATCGAGGATGGCATCAGAGATAGCGTCTGCAACTTTGTCCGGGTGGCCGCAGCCCATTGACTCGGACGTGATGGATTTGAAGAAAGACCGAACGGAAGTATTGGAATGAAAGTGGGTGTCCATACTTGAGGACACTTGTCAAAAGGCAAAGAAAAAGCCGCTGCCTCAAGAACGAGGAGCGGCTTTTGAAAATAGCTTGTGCTTGTAATTACTTACGACGGCGGCGAGCTGCAAGGCCACAGAGAGCCAGCAGGGAAAGTGTGGCCGTGGTGGGCTCGGGAACCATGAGAGACTTAACCTGGTCAGCGGACAAAGCTGTATTCCACATAGCTAAGTTATCAATTTCAGCAGAGCCAATCTTCTTATAACCTCCGAAAATGCAACCAAAGTTAATGGCCTTCATTGCAGCAGAGTTCCAATCGGTAGCCTGGGCAATTTGCTCACCATCTACATACATAGTCAGCGTTTTTGTGGTGGAATTCTGCACAAGTGTCAGGGTCTGCCCGTCTGCATGAGTCTTACCATTAATATCGTTGGTAAAGATACCGGTACCAAAGTCATATGCCGCATTGCCGGCGTAGGAAGCTTCTCCACCATTGGATGTGCTCCAGGTAAGCTCTTTGTTACTGTTCACATGCAAGGTTAAGGAGTTGTTATACCCGCCACCTGTGCTTGTGGAAGAATAACCGATAAAAAGGCACCCCCAAGCATCACTAGAACCAAGATTCAGCAAGTCCATGGAGATAGTAAAGTCACCACCTGTAGCAGCACCAATAGTTATAGAATTGGACCAAGGTGTTCCTTTACCATTACCAAGAACAGCAACGCCGTTTTCTACGGTAAAAGATTCGGAGATTCCGTTTCCCCCCACATTTGCTGTACCTTTGGAGAAGTCAAAGGCGGCAAACAAATCGGAATCGAGACCCAATGACTCATATGAAGTGTAATCTACAGAAGCGGCAGATGCTACTGCAGCCAGAGCCATAAGGGCAATAAGTGTTTTTTTCATATTTGTAAGATTTGAGTATTATGAGTTTCGAGCGGCTTGTGCAGGGATACCCGTTCCCACGCGCGTCGGGAGGCTGAGAGACCGACCCCAAGCTGATGACTGTAATATACAGCATTGCGAATGCTGTAGCAAGCCTAAAAGTTATAAAATACTAAAAAAATATGTTAAGAGATAAAAACCTGAAACGCATTACCTTGTATTTTCGATGCTTCGGAAGCCTCTATGTTATTGAAATACAATAATTTTGCGCAAGTACAGCATTCGCAATGCTGTATGATAACTGTAGCTTTTACGGAGCAGGCATCTCAGCATACCATCGCGCGTGGGAAAGGGTATCCCTGTACGATGGGAGCTACTCTTAAAAAACAAATCTTACTAATCATGAAAAAAACAATTATAGCATTGATGGCAATGGCCGGCGCTGCTTTCGGTGCCGACTACACAACAGAGACCGCTTGGACTCTGAACTTTGGCAGTGAATACACTGGTGGTTTCCAGTGGACTGCCGAGGACGGTTACTCCTATGGCACACCTTGGGACATCGTAGCCGTTGAAGGTGGCTCTCAAACCAATGGCAACAAGCGCGTTCACATGGCAGGTGGCACGTTCGGCAGCTGGGATGAGGATTTCCAGTTCGCCATTACCTTGACCCTTGGTGAAACAATCTCCGCCAGCAATAACTGGCCGGTATTCGGCGAAATCGCCGGCAGCGGTACCGCACTGCGCTTTGGCCCGTACACCGGTATGAACAACACAGTTGCTATTGACGGCAACCTGACTAAGACCGAAGGTGCGAACAATCTTGTTTCCGTTGCTCCCGGTGGCACATACACCGTTACCCTCACCAAGATTGGTAAGGATGTGACTGTGGCTGTGGACGGTAAGGAGACCGGCCACGGCGTTCTCGCTGATACCGTCTCCGGCAACATTACCGACATTATGCTCGGTGGTAATCAAACTAGTCAATACAGAATTAACGAGGTAGTGCACAGCGCCTCCTACAGCGTACTTACGGTGAATCCGGAGACTCCCGCTGTACCCGAGCCCACCACCGCCACGCTTTCTCTGCTGGCATTGGCTGGTCTGGCAGCACGCCGCCGTCGGGCTTCTCGTTGATTCGCCCAGACAGGCCGCAAGTAAGATAATTTTCGGTAAATGTAAATTCAAGCCGTTGTCCCTAACCGGACAGCGGCTTTTTGAATTCCTGCCTAAAACAGCACCCTGATAGGCACATCGTGCTTGCGGTAATACTCGGCTTCGTATTGCCAATCGTGCTTGTACCACTTGTACGAGCCGTTGTCCGTACAAACTATTCATACTCCCCTTATGGTGAGGTGTCTATTTCGGGCGATGTAACTCAGCCGATTCAGTGGAGTTCTGAGTATCCTGATTCAGAAATTGCACTTGTTTACTATAATTACCGCTATTATATCCCTGAAAATGGATGTTGGATAAGAAGAGACCCGCTTTACAAACAGCTTCTCTAAATTGTTACTCTTATGTTGATAATCGACCTATTCTCTCACGAATCTCGTGAGAAATGCAAGAGTTCCGCTTTTATCTGGTATGAGAAGTCTGCTGTACAAAACCATGCTTTGGCTGCCAAGTTTTTGGCTCAGTGCTACAGGCTTGGCAATGGCTGCGAGCGTGACTTATCTGCTGCAGAGTATTGGTATAAGAAAGCATTAGAACTTGGAGAGTGGGTAAATCGCGGGTTAGCGGAAGTATACATAGAGACGGGGCGTCCCGAATTAGCAGTACCGCTCCTTTCTGCAGAAGCCGCAGAGGGATCAATACAAGCTCGAAATATATTAAAAGGGCTTCAAAAAAACAATCTAAAACATTCCAAGAAGATGGATCAAAGATGTAACGCGCTTTATAAAACATTGGCAAGTTGCCCCATAAAAGTTCCCCCAGGTAACCCAATTGCCCAAACTCCACACAACGCAAATTGCCTTTAGATGCTTCATTCCGCCTCGCAATACATTATCTATAAGCACTTTAAAAGTGTTATTTTTCTCGACTCCCATTGACGACCCTCGCTGGGGGGGTAAACCTCTCTCACCTCTTAATAATCGACCTTTTGCATTTTCGGTTCAGGCGCTTTTCATAACCACAAGAGCGTTTTTCGCTCAGAAAAAAGTTCGACAAAAGTCATAAGTGCTCTCGTGCAGCCAAAGCTTTAGCAGAGGCTCAACCCTGTACCTCAGTTAACTGCCGATGAGCTTTCTAGGCGAGTAAAGGAAGCATTCTCATTCAAGCCCGCTGATATTATCGAAGCCCTGGGGCTGAAGAATCCGATATTCTCGGCTACTACGAACTACGGCCACTTCGGCAAAGCCGACCTGCCTTGGGAAAAGCTCGATAAGTTGGATTCTTAACCGGGATAGTTTGGTCGAAACTTGGTCACATCTTAGTCAGTCATGCCTCTCTCCTAAACAAAACGCAAGAACTCGTGTGGCATTTCTTGCGTTTTGTTTTTCTAATTGGGAGCAATGTCAAAAAAAATGTATACAAAAGTACAGTATTTGTCTACATATTTATTCAAAAGGCAGTTTAACTCAACAGGCGCAAACTTTGCGACTGTTCAAAACGCGGCGTTAGAAATAAGACTTCACGGCAAACTCGAATTGTTCCATAAAGATTTTCTTGAAAGCAGAGATATTATTCTGCTCATAGAAAATTAACATGGCTTTCTTGTAATCGATGGATTCTACACTACGGAACGAAAGCGGACAGTAGCCGTGCGCTATCAACACCGCATTGGAAGTAAGTCTCGCTACGCGTTTATTACCATCCATAAATGCTTGAATATAGGACAGCAGGACGAGTACCAGCAAAGCTTTTGAAAAAACACAAGGTGTCGCATTCACGAGGTTGCAGGTTGACTCCAAGGCTTCACGGATTTGGTATTCATTATCAAGAGGCCGATAATTCGTGCCTGTGATACCTACACGGCGGTGACGTATGTTTCTATCAACCTGTAAATCGCGTACGAGTATACTGTGAATGTCCTCGATGTGAGCTACACTCAGATGTTGCAAATAATCCGGAGCTGATACAATAAAATCCAGTGCAGCTTTGTGATTCAGAAGCATGGTAGCTTCATCACGTGTTTTGCCCTCAGCTGTACGTTGTTCCAATAATAACCGCTCTGTTTCCAGCAATGTATAGGTGTTGCCTTCAATCTGAGACGATTTCCAGCTTAAATCAATACCGAGACGAGTCATCTCCTTGTGTCTTGCGGCATCTGAAAGCTGGCTTATGTTGGAACGGAACTCCGATTGGAGGGACTGAAGGTGTTTCTCTTCTCCGTCTGTAAACAGGATTGCCCCCGGCAGAACCGAGCTCAGCAACTCAAAATTGAAATTGCTGATAATGCTGCGCTCATCAATGTCGCGGCTGTAATAGGTATCGAGATTAATTGTAGAAAGTAAGCGTCCATGCGGAGATATGTGGTAACGAGTAGAGCGACCCGCTCCGCTAATAAGCAGTTTTCCGTCTTTTACCAATTGCTGCAAAGCTCGCTTAACTGAAGCATCGCTCACCTCTTGAGACAGGGCTGCCATAACCTCGGCCTTGCTCAGGCTATCATGGCTCCAGAATAATTCAAAAATCTGTTCTTTTAGCATGGATTTCTCCCTTTCGGCTCAATTGCTTCTTATTTACGGCTCATTTTATCAGATTTTGAGCCGATTACAAGCTAATTTTGAGCCGATAAATCCTGAACCAAGCGTCAAAGCGCCATTTGTCTGAGTTGTAGCCCGAACGGAGCAATAAACTGCCAGAAATGGCATTTTTTGCAGTTTTGGTAAAATAAAAACATTGATATATCAATGTTTCTGTTTTTAATCCCGCAAAAAAATGATGTCGGAGTCCCTGTGAGTTCGCCCCCCTCGTAGGCCCCCTCTAAACGGCGTTTTCAAATAGAAAACGCCGCCTTTTCGTACGACCGACGCGATATGCGTACTGCGGTGAAAGTCCGCGCGGAGCCGCGATGATGCGGAATCCCAGACCTGAAGAACAACTGCGGGGAGGTAACAAACCGTGGGAAAGGAAGTTCGAGGGGAAATCCCGACTGTACGA
>JAZNIZ010000041.1:0-4224 GCA_045577775.1 Akkermansia sp.
TGGTGTCCAGACGTGGCACGAATACGAGGCTACAAACGAGCACGGCGCGATGCACAAGCATACCTCCATCACCAAGGCTGCTGGCGAGTTGGTTGCCGCTCAGAGTCGAAAGGCAGAAGAGTTTATTGCCGCCGATGATACTGTCACCTTTGAACAGGAGAGTATCTGGGATGGCGAAAATTGGCTGCTTCTGTCTACTACTGCATTTGAGTATGATGAACAACAGCGTGTAGTCAGGACGACTCGCGGCAATGGTCGCAGTTCCTCCACCACCTGGATGTGTTGTGGTAAGCTTTCAGAAACGGATGAGGATGGTATTACCACCTCCTATGGTTATAACTCTGCCCATCAGCTGGTAGAGACAATCCGTTCCGAGGTGAAAGACGGTGATGTTGTCGTAACTCCGGAAACGATTACGACCTACACGTACGATGCCGCCGGACGTACTCTCACCACCCGCCGCGATATCGGCGCCATGGCTACTACCGAGTCCACGGAATACGATATCCTGGGGCGCACCATCCGCAGCACGGATATCCTCGGTCGAGTTACCACCACTCATTATAGCGAAGATGAGCTCACTACCACGGTGACAACTCCCGCCGGCGCTACGACTATCACCCAGAGAAACCTGGATGGCTCCACCGCCCGCGTTTTTGGTACCGCTCAGCGAGAAGTACAGTACAGTTATACTCGCAACGGCAACAATCTGGTCACGACAACAGCTCTGGCAGATGGTAGTATTCTCTCTCAGAATATCACCAATGGTTTTGAACAGACTGTAGTACAGGCTCAGCCTAATACCCTTGGTGGATTCATTTATACGCACTCAGAGTACAATGCTAAAGGGCAGATGGTGAAGCAGTACCAGAATACAGGAGAAGATTCCGAAAACACCGCGCCTACGCTTCTTGAATACAATAGCTTTGGCAAACAGGTGAAGCAGACACTAGCGCTTGTGGATACGCCTACCAAGGACAATTCCCCTGTAGACGAGATGGCCTATTCTGTGGAATCTGCCGCTGATGGAGTGTACAGCGTTACTACTCAGACACGATATAATGCCGAAGGTGAGACCCTGAGAGCCACGCATAAGCAGCTAATTTCGGAGTTCTCAGCAACTTTGGCAAGCAAGAGCATCAATATCGATATGCGTGGCAACAGTTCGGAGAATTGGTCGGAGTACACAGCTCCCGCCAAGGTGACAAGCTTCAGCGCCATCCCCACCTCAGAGATAGTGGCAGAGTCCGTTTCCGTGGATGGTTTCACCCTCTCACAAAAGGACTATGCCGGCATCACCTCATCAGCCTCCCGCTCCTACACCGCCACAGGCATGTGCATGGTGCATGTAGATGGCCGCGGCAATGCCACCACTACCCTCACCGACCTTGCCGGGCGCGCGGTGTCTGTAACAGATGCCACGGGGGCGGTCACTATCACGGTGTATGATACATTACATGACCTGCCCGCCGTAGTAACGGATGCCTTGGGTAACAGCTTTTGCTACAAGTATGACCACCGAGGGCGCAAGGTCGCCGAGTGGGGCACGGCTATTCAGCCCGCTTGCTTCGGCTACGATGACATGGACAACATGACGCAGCTCATGACTTTCCGCGATGAACCTGCCACCAATGAAGATGGTTCACCATGCCAAAGCGGCGAAGCCGCGTCGGCTGGAGATGTAACAACGTGGGTGTATGATGCCGCCACCGGATTGGAGCTGAGCAAGACATACGCCGATGGCTCCACCATTGTGAAAACCTACGATGCCTACAACCGCCTTGCCTCAGAAACCAATGCCCGAGGCAACGTGAAGACTCACTCCTACGAGCATGCACGTGGTTTACACTTGGGTACTACTTACGCCTTGTCAAGCCAAAGCTCCGGAGGAGCGGCGGATGGCGCCATCAGCTACAGCTACAACCACTTGGGCCAAGTGATTCAGGTGGTAGATGCAAGCGGTACGCGCACGCTGGCTTATAATGCCTACGGCGAGTTGGAATCTGATTCTCTCTCCGTAGATGGTGATACGCACCTCATCACTGAGCTGCGCGATGAGTTCGGTCGCTCCATCGGCTACACCTACGCCAAGAACGGCTCTGTGCAGCAAACAGTCCACACCGGCTATGGTGCTGACGGTCGCATCAATTCCGCTGGTTTTATACATGGCGGTGCTGCCAAGAACTTCGGTTTTGAGTATGTGCCCGGCACAAATCTGTTGCAAACGCTCACCAAGCCCAATGGCATGACGCTGACGCAGACCTACGAAGCACAGCGTGACTTGCTCATCGGCATGGCATACCGCCGTGGTAGTTCCCTCGTGGTGCAGCGTGAGTACAGCTACGATGAACTCGGTCGCCCGACCGCCCGCAATACGGCCCGTCAGGGTACCGTGGTGAATGATGTCTTTGCTCACAACTCCCGCTCTGAGCTGAGCAGTGCCCGCGTCAATGGTGTTTCTTACGGCTACGCCTACGATAGCATTGGCAACCGCGAGTTTGCCGTGGAGGGCGAAGACACTGCCATCTATACAGCAAATGAGCTTAACCAATACACCCGCATTACCGAGAATGCAGAAAGCGTCTTTATCCCCGAGTTCGATACCGATGGCAACCAGACGCGCATCAAGACTGAAACCGGTATCTGGGGCGCAGTTTATAATTCAGAAAACCGCCCGGTCACGTTCAGCAATGCGGACTCTGGTATAGTGGTTGAAAGCGCCTACGACTCCATGGGCCGCCGCACCTACAAGCGCGTCACCCTTAATGGCAATGTCACACTGCACCAGCGCTATATTTATCGAGGCTATTTGCAGATTTCCTGCATTGACCTCACCCGCAGCCACCATCCCTGTATGTGGCTACTCTGCTGGGACCCCACGCAGCGCATCGCCACCCGCCCGCTGGCCATCCAAAAGGACGGCACCTGGTACACCTACGGTCTTGACCTCACCAAGAACGTGTGCGAGGTATTCGGCACCACCGGTTACATCAACACCGCCTACACCTACTCCCCTTATGGGCAGGTAACCGCCACCGGCAACACCACCCAACCCATCCAGTGGAGCTGCGAGTTCTATGACTCCGAGCTGGCCCTCATTTACTACAACTACCGCCATTACAATCCGGTAGATGGAAGATGGCTGAGTTATGATTTATTACTTTCCTTAGGAGCTCATAATTTGTATGCTTTCCATGGCAACATTGTGAAAAATAATGATATTTTGGGGTTATATATTCTTATCGATGCCAGAAAATCCGTCACATACAGAAATTATATTCTATGGAAAACAGTAAAAGAACATAATGAAACTTATACTTTTAAGAAAGGTGAGACGTTTAATTGCAAATGTAAGTGTTCACTAATTTGGATACATGGTTATAATACTAGTTTCACAGATGCCCTATCAAACTTTGAAGCAGTGGAAAAGCTATACAAAAAAGCGGGAGGTAAATGCTGTGTATACGGATTTGCATGGAATAGCGACTGTGGAGGCATGCATTTTCATGCGGCTCAGGATGCAGCAATTCATACTGCAAATAAAGCATTAACAGAGTTTATTCAAGATTTAAGATATACATGTCCCAAGACTCGAATTCACATAGGAACACATAGTTTGGGGGCATTACTTGCTTTAGAAAGCTTAACAAACAGCAAGACAAAAGTGGATAATGTTATTCTTACAAATCCTGCTGTTGATAATGAAGTCCTTGAACCTGGAGAAAAATACAGCGACGCAATAAACAATACAAATTCAATAACAGTTGCTTATAGCAAGAAAGATGATATCCTAGAATTTTTTTATTTTATTGCTGAACTTGACAACGCATTGGGAGAAACAGGAAGTGAAAATGGAGTTCTTCCTAACATAGAGCAAATAGATTATACAACACAATTTGGCGATGACCATAGTGCAGTGTATAAAGACCCGCCCCTGAAATTCCCCCAGCACAAAACTTTTTGGCATGACAGTGTGAAAAAGTTCAAATAACGCAACATCAAGGAGGGGAGGTATAATGCCTTCCCTCCCTTAATTCTGCACATACATGCTTAAATTGAAAAGAATAAGTACATGAAAAATTACGTATTGCCTCAAAATAAAATCGAACCCAGGGGGGTGGCTGCCTCAAAATTAATCGAACCTTAGAGTACTCATTTTTTCGAACTAATCAAGCCCAAAGTTACCTTGGTGCCCAACACCCTTATATGATGAGATTTTGATAT
>JAZNIZ010000042.1:0-70959 GCA_045577775.1 Akkermansia sp.
CTGCAATTCTCAAATTCGGTATACAACGGAGCATTGTAAGATGAAAAAAGACGATTTATGTTATTGGAAAACACCAGCTCATTGACATTCTGGTATAGGCTGTGAGTATTCCTGAACAAGCAACCGGTATTATTGTCAAACAACGCTTTCCCGGAAATATTTCTGACAACGAATCCACTCGTATGATCTCCACTCCACACGCTGGATTGACCAGACCACACAATACTACCAATCTTGGCTGAGTTATTAGAAAAGGTCAGGTTTTCCAGCGTATCAAAAAGCACTGAAACAGAGCCGCTCAAAAATGCACCATTGCCGGCCGTATAGCCACCAGTATAAGTAAATGACTTAGAATTGGTCACCCTCAAACCAAACGAAATATCAGAAACATGATCGATAACACGTTTACCATCTGAGAAATCCTGAAGAGTATAAACATACTCCAAATCAACAGTACCATCTGCCTGTTCTTTTCCTCCGGCAATGGTCTTAAGGATACGCTGTTGCCGCGAATCCTTCACCACCATATCACCATAATTGGTAAAACTAGCCACCGCATCAACATCTGCCAGAATCCAGACCCCCGGCGTCACAACGTTGCCGTTGTCATCAAACTGGGTACACTGCCATGTTATATTATTACCCCCACCATTTTCGTTAATATGCAGGTTATTGGTATATTTTGTTGACTCTTTGCAAATGTGGTCCAAATCCCGGCTGTATATATAGCAGTAGCCGAATATGATTTCTTTATCATATTTAATATCCTTGAAGGTGCCGTCTAAATTCTGGATTGTGTACTTTCCCGTTCCTGGATCCTCCCACAAAGATTTCCATTTGTAGGTATCATTATAGTAATATGAGCCATCATCTAGATTAACTCGCTTACATGTCAGGTCGGCATAGTAGCCATCAGATATGTAGTCAATTCCCCGGATATGCAAATCGGCATATGAAGGAGTCATTGACATCGGCAACACAAACGCCGCCAACAATGCGGCACGCAAACGGGAGGGAAGATGTAATTTCATGGTATTTCTGAGCAAGGGTTAAAGAGAGGAAAGAAGCCTAACCAATATCGACTTCCGGCTATCTTTCATTGTACACAAAAAAAGCCCCATGTACAGCATAATGCGTCTGCCCTGCAAATGGAGGCTGCAACACATATAACGCCGTGAGCGAGAATATCCGGGATCACACCAAGCAAGCATTGTAAAGCACGAAGTGGGAGGTACGAAGTTTTAAGATACGCGTGCAGCGGGGCTGCACGGGGATATAGACCGGAAAGGAGGTTGGAGAAAAACGATATCCGAGTCCTTGACTCGGACGGAAAAACCGGCAGGCCGATGAACGGCCTGCCGGTTCAGAAGTCAGTTATAAATAGCTGAGACGAAGATTAGTCCTTGGAAATCTTCTTAGCCATCTGAACAGGAGTGGTGTTCTTGCTGTTCTTGGCGATTTCCTTCTGACGCTTGATGTAGGCGGTGCGGCGGCGACGCTTCGTCTCCTTACGATGTTGTTGACCCATGGTGGTTCTGTGTTAGGTTTGTAGGGCAGGCAAACAGACCCGCCCGGGTTGAATAAGTGGATTCTAAATAGCGTTTTTAACAGCTGAATGCAAGGCTAAAATGCGTGTACAGGCTTTTTTATTGCCAGAATGGCGCACAAATGCTAGTCTAAGGGGCATGAAGATAGCGATTTTAGGGGCTGGAGCGCTGGGATGCTACTATGGGGGGCGCCTGGCAGAAGCCGGCCACGATGTATGCTTTATCGGGCGTTCGGTATATGAACCACTGAAGGCCGAGGGGCTGCATGTGGAGAGTGTACATGGGGATATGCACCTGCCGCAGGTGAATGTGTGCCACAAGGCCGAGGAATGCGGCCCGGTGGATTTGGTGATTGTATGCTGGAAAACCACCTGCAATGACCAGCTGGGGGCCTATCTTCCCACACTGGTACACGAGGGCACGGAGGTTCTTACCTTGCAGAACGGCATGGGGAATGCCGAGGCTATTTCTGCCTATGTGCCGGCGGAGAGAATCTATATCGGGCTATGTTTTGTGTGCTGCATGATGGATGAGCCGGGTAAGATACGGCATCTGGAGGGGGGGGAGATTCAGTTTGCCCCATTCATCAGTTCCGCAGCTGGCTCTGCCAGGGCAAAGGAATTGGCGGGCTTGTTTGAGCAGGCGCGCATTGGCTCCACCGCCTTTGAGCATGCGGAGCAGATTCAGTGGTGCAAGCTTACCTGGAATATTCCCTTCAATGGTCTGTGTGTGGCTCACGGCGGCATCAGCGTAAAAAAGCTTTTCATCATGCCGGGGCAACCGGAGCGCGCAGAAGCCATCATGCAGGAGGTATGCGCCACCGCCGCAAAGCGAGGATTCCCGCTGCCGATGGATATCGTACACCGCCAGATGGAGCGCACGCGTATCATGGGCGAGTTTGTGCCCAGCAGCGCAGTGGATTTGCTTCGCGGACGCGCCGTGGAGTATGATGCCATCTGGGGGAGCACGCTGGAACGCGCCCACGCCGCAGGCGTTGCGGTGCCGCACTGGGAAGAACTGGCCGCGGATATCCGCAGACAAATAGGGCGGGCATGAAATTGATACCGGCCAGAACGATGCGCCAGGTGCTCTGCTTCTGCGGAGCGCTGGGGGTGCTGGCCGCCGCTGGCTGGGGGTTGCAGCCCGGGTTACGACTCTTGCGAGAGCAGGAGCAGAAAGCGGGGCTGATACTCCCTGCCCCGGATGTCGAAAAGACCGACACCCTCTCGCAGCAACTAGCAGTTTTCACCCTGGGAGGGCTGCGAACCTTTGCCGCAGAGATTCTGTGCCTGGATGCCACTAACGCCTGGCTCCAGCAGGACTGGCAACGCGCCCGCTCCCGCTGGGTGCAGATTACGCGTCTTTGCCCTCGCCGCGTGAATTACTGGGCGCGCGCGGCTAACGATATGGCCAAGAATGCCGTAGCCTGGGTGAATGGCCGGGATAACATCGGCGAGCATGAACGGGCCTTGCTTCGCAAGGATTATCTAGACACGGCCGAGGCATTCTTGCAGGAGGGCCTGGCGAATAACCCTGACAGCGCCCTGCTCTGGCTGCATATGGCTGCCTTTGATGAAGACCTGGCGCGCCGCACTAACTTTTCCCGCGCAGTGGAGGATTACCGCCGGGCGCTGGAGCTGGGAGCCTCACCCATGTACAAACGCTGGGTTTTCTATAATCTTTGCCGCATCCGCGGGCGCGAGCGAGAAGCCTGGGAACTGGGGCGCAAGCTGTATGCGGAAAATGCAAACCACCGCTCGCCCTCGCTGCGCTGCCTGCTGGTAGCTCTGGAAAACAAGCTGGAACTGCCGCAGGCAGAGCGGATGAGTCTGGAAGAAATGTTCGGCACCCGGGAACGAGCAAAGAAAGCGTTGCGGCGTTATCTTCGCAATGATTTACGCTTCCCGACCACAGGAATAGAGGAAATGGTGCAGGACTAATCATCCCACCCGGCGCGCGGATGCGCCTGGCGATAGACCTGCTGCATGCGGGTTTTGGTCACATGCGTATAAATCTGCGTGGTGGCCAGGGAACTGTGCCCCAGGAGCTCCTGCACGGCGCGTAAATCAGCCCCGGCATCGAGCATGTGCGTGGCAAAGGTATGGCGCAGCTTGTGCGGTGAGATGTGGAAAGGAATATCAGAGCAGCGCAGGTATTTATCCAGCATGAGCTGCACACTGCGGCAGCTCATACGCTTTCCCAGGCGGCTGATAAACAAGGGCTCCCCCCCCTGCACCCCCGCCAGCTCGCGATACCGCTCCACGGCCTCGCGCGCATAATCCCCCACCGGCACCAGGCGTACCTTGCGGCCCTTACCCAGCACGCGGATGCAGTTTTCCCCCGGGCGCAGAGAGTCGGCATCGAGCGCCACCAGCTCACTGAGACGCATACCGCAGGAATAAAACAACTCCAGAATCGCCACATCTCGCAGCGGCAACCAGGGCGGGCTCTTCTTATCTGCCGGGGTGCGCAGCGGCAGTGACAAGAGCTCCTCCATCTGGCGCAGAGAGAGATGCACCGGCAGGCTCTGCGATGCCCGAGGAAGGCTGACCTCTGCCAGCGGACTAGCCTCCAGTCCCTCGCGGCGCATCAGGTATTCGTAGAAGGAACGGAGGGCAGCAAAGCGCAGGCGAATGGTCGAGGGTTTAAGCTCCTCGTTGAGCGCCTCATACAGCCAGGAACGGAAAACATCTGCCCCGCAGCTTTCCCAGCCACAGAAATCACCACCAGCCCAGCGGCGAAACAATTGCAGGGAACGGTGGTACGCTTCCACGGTGCGGGGCGAGGCATTGCGCTCCGTTTCCAGATACTCCAGGAAACGGAACACCAGCGGGCCAAGCTCTGCACTCTGCGGGTTCACAGCACCATTTTTACCACAGGAACCGGAGAGAGGCAAGCGTAGAACAATACAGCAAGCAAACTTACCAACAATCAGCGAACTATGCAAAGGCTGGAGGAGTCACATCCTGTACTATGCTTCCCGTATGCAACAATGAATTGTGGAGTGTGGTGCTGTACTGCGTCTTTTCCTGGGTGATGTTCAGCCTGGCTCTTTACCTGCCAGACGCACAGAAACGCAAGAAAGAGGCAATGGTGGGCGCTATGCTGATTATGGTGCTGGTAGCCGTACTTGCTCTGCTGAGCGGATACGCAACAGCCCAGCTGGAAACCGGGCTCATGATGAATATGGTATTCATGATAGTGGGGGTGGCCATCTGCACCATGGCCGTATCGCGCGTGCTGCAAATGCTCAGCTGGCCGCGCACCTGGCTGGCCGGGCTTCTGGGGGTGGTGGGGTATCTGCTGGTGGGCATCATCCTGGCCTGGTGTATCATACAGTTCAAGCCCTAAAACCACCTCAGACACAAGGTACTGCCGCATTTTCAGCTCGCCAAGCATAACAAAAGCCATTATAATGCGCGCGTGAGCAGAAAGATACAGGTATATACCGGAGGTTCCGTTGGCTGTAATGGCTACCTCATCGAAGCAGCAAATGGCAGCTATATTGCGGTGGATGCTCCTATGGGCATGGCCGAATGGGTGCTTCGCCAACTGCCGGAAGGAGCGAAGCTGGAGCACCTGTTGCTCACACACCAGCATTTTGACCACGTGGAGGGAGCTGCAACGCTGAAGCAGCGTACCGGTTGCCAGATTCATGCCGTGGCGCCCTATAGCAAGACCCTGACGCTGGAGGAAGCCGCCGGCGCCTGGGGGCTGCCCCCGGTAGTTCCCTATGTGGTAGACGATGTTCTGGGAACCGCCCCACGCCAGGCAGACTGGGGTGGTCAGGAATGGATGATTCTGCCGATAGCTGGCCACGCCACAGATGGCGCGGCCTATTACCTGCCCGGCGATGATGAGGTTTTTGTGGGCGATATTCTTTTTGCCGGCAGCGTGGGCCGCACCGATTTTCCCGGTGGAAGCATGAGCACCCTGATACGCGGCATCCGCGAACACCTGATGCCCCTGCCCCCGCACACCACCGTGAACAGCGGCCACGGCCCTGCCACCACTATCGGCGATGAACTGCTCAACAACCCCTATATCTGCTGATACCGGGTATGGATGACTTTACACAACAAACGACAACGGATACCAAGATGACATTTGAAGAACTGGGGCTTTCTGCCCCCATTCTGGAGGCAGTCAAAGACTGCGGCTACGAAAACCCGACCCCCATTCAGGAACAGGCCATTCCCCAGATTATGCAGGGGAAGGATGTGATTGGCGCCTCCCAGACCGGCACGGGTAAATCTGCAGCATTTGCACTGCCCCTGCTCAACAACATCACCCACACCGGGCAGCCCCAGGTGCTCGTACTTGAACCCACCCGCGAACTGGCAGACCAGCTGGCAGAATCGTTCCGCACCTACGCCAAACACACCGATATCAAGGTGGGGCTGCTCTATGGCGGCGTGGGCTACGGCGCCCAGACCGAGGAATTGAAGAAAGGCGTGGATGTTGTCGTGGCCACTCCAGGGCGCCTCATCGACCACTTTTACCGCGGCAACATGAAGTTCAAAGCCATCAAGACCCTGGTGCTCGATGAAGTAGACCGCATGACTGATATGGGCTTCCTGCCCATTGTTCGTAAGATTGTGAACCTCTGCCCGTGGGAAGGACGCCAGACGCTGTTCTTCTCTGCCACCATGCCGCAAATTCTCCAGGGTTTTGCCAAGTGGTGCCTGACCGACCCGGTGGAGATTGCCATTGCCCGCCGCGAGGTGGCCAGCACGATTTCCCATGCCTTCTACCCGGTAGGCCTCGACCAGCGCGATGAGCTGCTGCTGGCACTCATCAAAGCCACGGATTTCCAGAATCTCATGATTTTCACCCGCACCCGCAAGGAAGCCGATTCCGTGGGCAGCATGCTGGCCAATGCCGGCTGGAAGGATGAAGTGACCGTGATGCACTCCGACATCGGCCAGAAGGAACGCATGGCCGCCCTCAAGGGCTTCAAGGAGGACAAATTCCGCATCCTGGTGGCCACCGATGTAGCCGCCCGCGGCATCGATATCAACGGCGTGACGCACGTTATCAACTACCGCGTGCCGGAGAACCCGGAGGACTACGTACACCGCATTGGCCGCACGGGCCGCGCCGAATCCACCGGCGATGCCTTCACTCTGCTTACCGCCGATGAGGTGGACTTCGCCAAGAGCGTGGAAATCTTCATCAACCGCAAGATTGCCCGCCGCAAGCTGGATGGCTTCAACTACGCCTACACCGCTCTGCTTGAGGATGGCCCGGTGCGACCGGTGCGCAAGCCGCGTCCTGCTGCGCCCAAACGCCGCCGCCGCTAACCCTGCCACTCATGCGTGTTGTCAGTATAGACCCGGCCATCCGCAACACAGGATTCGCCGTCATCGACGGCGATTTCCGCGCACCCCGGGCGCTGGACTACGGCACGCTTTCGCTGCCGGCCAGGCTCAGCCAGAGCCAATGCCTGCTGGTCATACACGAGCATGTGTGCCAGTTGATTGAACAATGGCAGCCCGATGAGCTGGCCATCGAGGGTATCATCTACGTGCAAAGCCACCGCACAGCCATCACCATGGGCTCAGCCCGGGCGGCCACCGTACTGGCAGCGGCAGAACATGGGCTGCGAATCATGGAATACCCGCCCACCTGCGTGAAACTGGCCACCGTGGGCCGCGGTGGCGCCGGCAAACAGCAGGTCGCGTTCATGATGCGAGCCCTGCTCTCGCTTACCGAAACACCGGCTCCCGATGCTGCCGATGCCCTCGCCATCGGGTACACCCACCTGGCCGCCACCGATCCGCTCCGCGCCCACCTCTTCCGCGATCGCAAGTATATTTAATTAAAGAAACGCCGGTTGCCGAAGAGGAGTCGTTTGACGGTATCGAGCGAATTGTGCGCGGATTGCTCAGCGAGCCCCTTGCAATAGCCTAGGCCCTGCATGAAGGTGAGGCCTGGGGGTAGCGGCAAGGCATGCCGATCCACGGCAGCATCGAGCAAGGCGGGACCATCTGCCGCCAGCCATTCCTTGACGGTGTTTATGGTTTCATTGACCCGGGAAACACGCCAGGCGAGTATTCCCATAGCGCGGGCAACCGCCGCAAAATTCGTGGTGTGCAAGGCCGTACCCAGAGGCACCTTGATACCCGCGCGAAGTTGCTCTATTGCGGCATAGTCCAGCTCAGAATTATTGTACACAAGGACCTTAACCGCCAGCCCCTCCTGCAGAAGTGTGAGCAAATCTCCCGCGAGCATGGAAAGCCCGCCATCGCCACACAGTGCGATGACCTGCCGCCGGGGATAGACCGATTTTGCGCCGATTGCCATAGCCAGCGCACAGCCCATGGAGCCATGATTGAACGAACCGAGAATCCGCCTCGTATCCAGAGCTTGCAGATAGCGGGCGCACCAGATATCCGGTGTGCCGGTATCGACAGTGAAGATGGCATCCGGCTCTGCATGGTCACTCACCAGGCGGGTGAGCAGCTCCGGGCGCAGCGGAGCATCTTCATCGACCACGCGCAGCGGCTGACTGATGGCGGCAACCTCGCGGGCATGATAGGTGCGCATGGAGCGCAGAAAATCATCAGAATAACCTGCCGGCACCAAGGAAAGCAGGCGATGCGCCACCACCCGCACACTTCCCTGCACCGCCAGCGCCAGCGGCACTCGCCGCCCAAGGGCGGCAGCATTGGTATCAACCTGAATCACCTTGCCTCGTTGTGGCAGGAAATCACGATAGGGAAAATCAGTTCCCCACATGACCAGCACATCGCAATCCAGCACGGCATGCACCGCGCCCCCCCACCCCAGCAGGCCAGTCATTCCCACAGCGTTCGGATTATCTTTCTCCAGCAAATCCTTTGCTCTCAATGTATACACCACCGGAGCCTGCAAACGCCGGGCAAGAGTCACTATTTCCTGCTCTGCCCCCATGCACCCGATACCGCAGAGGAAGGTGATGCGCCTCGCTCCATGCAACATACCAGCCATCTGCTCCAGCAGCGACTCAGGCGGCACCATTTCCGGCGGCGCCGGAACCTGTACAGGAGATTCCATCACCTCGTCTACAGCTGGCATGGCCGCCACATCCCCAGGCAACACAAGCATACCCACGCTGCGCCGGGCGCGGGCAGTTCGCATTGCCTCTGCCAGCACAGGTGGCATCTGCCGTGGGCGGCTCACTAACTCAGCATACGCCACACATTCCCGAAAAAAGAAAGTCGGGTGCGTTTCGTGAATATAGTGGGTGCCAATCTGGAGTGTTGGCAAATGGGCAGCAATGGCCAGCACAGGTGCCGAACTTCTGCTGGCATCGTACAAACCGTTGATTAGGTGCATATTGCCCGGTCCACAGCTACCGCAACACACGGCCAGTTTACCCGTGAGCTGAGCCTCGGCACTGGCAGCGAACGCTGCGGTTTCCTCGTGGCGCACATGTACCCAGCGTATTCGGGAATCTCGCTGCAATGCCTCCATGAATGGATGCAGCGCATCTCCAGCCATACCATAAATGCGCTGCACCCCTGCCGCAGAGAGCATTTCCACAACCTGGTCAGACACTGTTTTCTCCATAGCGCCATTTTGCACACCAGCGGAGAAAAATTCAACCTAACTAACTATTTATTAGTATATAAAATCTATACATCTATCGTTAATTTCTGAGTTTCCCATCGTTGTTGCAATCGCTGCATACGAGCTTGCTCTGCACGCACACGGGCCGCACGCTTCCTTGCTGCAAGCTTTCGCACATCTGCCCTCAGATAATACGACACTACTCGCACTCCTGTTGGTGTCACATGCCGCAGCTTATATTCTTTTATCAGGTTCATCTGCACATACCGTACCAGCGTGCTTCGCGCTACTAACAAGATAAGGCAGGCCTCACTCGCCGGGCATAGTTTCTCCGGGATTTTACGAACCAGAGGCATACGCTTGGCGACGAGACGAGAAACCACACGTTTATCCCAAAACATGCAGGCAGGAGTACCTCGCTGCGCTACCAACTGGTATCTCGCTTTGTGTTTGTTCAGAATAGCACGGGCTGAACGTACCGATACGCCCAGCTGCTCTGCCGCCTGCCGTGAGCTTATCCCCCACGGCGGCGGCATTGCATGCGGTTTTCCGCTTGCAATATCCGTACCTTTCTGACCCTTTATTACTGATTCCGGATATATGACACCCGGCATATCTATTAACCTGATTCCTCCCACGCCTCGCAATGTGCGCGGCAGGAGCCTAGGGCCTACCATTCGGCGCCCCCCTTCTGCTTGTCATTCATAGTGGTTGGGTAATTGTTGCTCTTGTTACTTATGATAACAAAGAATTATTATTCTCGTAAAACAATTCATATAATTGCAATCCATTTTTTCTCCCCCAATAAAAACCACTAAGCAATAATGATTTGCAGGATTATATTTTTTTAACCGCTTTATTGCATACATTAACGTAAAAAAATTATCCTGCCCACTGATAGTGAACAGGATAATGACGAAACACGTTAAAATTACCAGGCCTATGCGCCTTATTTTTTCTCGGGCAGGTCATCCATTTCGAGATAATCCAGAGCGATGGTACGATTCGGGTCCTTGGGGTTACGCACCTCAAGCTTCATCTGTTTGAAGAACCAGGAGCCGTCACTCAGCCGCTGCACAGAGGTAATAGAGAAGCGTTTTTTGAGCTTACCATCAGCACCGTAGCCGTCAATCTGCCAGGTGGTACCATTTTCCTTGTCAACCCACATGCGCACCCATGCAAACTGCCCCACCTTGGGGTCAGGATTCGGCACCTGAACGACATAGCAATCACGCCCTTTAATTCGGGCATCATTGCCAGCGTCAATGATATCGCCCCCCTGCCAATAAAGGAATCGCAGTGATAAATCCTCATAGCAGACATCCGTGCCAGCTATTTTCTCGGTATATTTGGAGGGAGCCATCACCACAGCCTTACCATTATCCACGCGAATCAAATCGGCTTGTTTTTCCTTGATGCGCACGTCAAACCGCTTCCACGACCCTCCTTCCTTGTACTGAAAGGCGAGAGTATCACCGCGCACGCTAAGGCTGAACGGGATTTTAAGTTTTCCCTTGCGGATACGACCAGCGACATCCTTATTTCCCTGGCTCACCGTCATTTCACGCATGCAGGCCAGCAATTCATCAGCAGAAGGCTCACTCACCTCCTCCTGAGCAAAAACAGGCAAAAGCGAGCACATCATCACAGCAAATAGTATGTTTTTCCACATCTTCATGGCGTTCTTATACCATAAAGGCGCGCCATTGCACAGCTTTTATTTCAGCCCCAGCAAAACCAGTGCTCAGACTGTGCATTTTCTGGAGGTGTTGGATACAGGAGCATCTTCATGTCAGCCCCGGTGGATTATGATTAGCATGGCAGCCCCGGTAGTCAGGCTGGGCTCCAGTGAAATCATAAACAGCGCCAAATAATGAGGCGAAGGCAAATTGTACTTGCTCGCAGGGGCGGAATCTGGTACGCTCTCCCCGCTTCGCAACCCATGGCAGAAAAATTCGACATCAACAGTCTGAACGCAGCTCAGAAACAGGCGGTGCAGACGCTCAACGGGCCGGTGCTCATTCTGGCAGGCGCCGGCACAGGCAAAACGCGTACAGTCACCTGCCGCATTGCGAACATGATCGATAAAGGGGTGAACCCACGCGGGATTCTGGCACTAACCTTCACCAACAAAGCGGCCAATGAAATGGCAGATCGCGTGGCTGGACTGGTAGACCGCAAAGCAGCTCGCCAGATGACAGTGTGTACCTTTCACTCTCTCTGTGTGCGCATTCTGCGCCAGGATATCGGCAAACTGGGGTACAAGGAAAACTTTTCTATCTACACAGGTAGCGACCAGAGCGGCCTGCTCAAGCGCCTGATTATGGAATATGGCGCACGGCGTGAAAAGTTGGAACCTGCCCAGGTGCTGGCCGAAATGTCGCGCGTGCGAAACAACGGACTCACCGTCGACCAGATTGAGGATGGTCTCATCGCTGCTGTATCAAAAGCCTACATGCGTGAGCTGAAAGCGCAGAACGCGGTGGACTTCGATGACCTGCTCATTCTTACCGAACGGCTGCTGCGCTGCTACCCAACAGTACACGAGAAGTGGAACAAGCGATTCACTTACATTACGGTAGACGAATTCCAGGATACAAACTCACTGCAAATGAGCCTGCTGCGCCAGCTGGTGGGGCCGGAGCACAATGTTTGCGTGGTGGGGGATGATGACCAGTCGATATACGGCTGGCGCGGTGCGCAGATATCCAACATCCTGGACTTCGAAAGCTTTTTCCCGAACCCTACCGTCATCAAACTGGAAGAAAACTACCGCTGCACCCGCCAGGTGCTCGACTGCGCCAACATTCTCATCCGCAACAACGCCGGGCGCCGCGAAAAAACACTGCGAACCAACAAGGAAGGTCATTACCCGGTGCGACTTCTGGCCATGCCTGGCAGCCAGGAGGAAGCAGAGTTCCTGGCCGACGAAATTGAACAGCTGCGCGCCCGCGAAAGCATGCCATGGGAAGCCTTTGCCGTACTTTTCCGAGCCAACGCACAAAGCCGGGCGCTGGAAATGGCCATGCGCGAACGCCACATTCCCTACCGCATGGTGGGTACCAAGAGTTTCTTTGACCGTCGCGAGGTGAAAGACCTGCTCAGCTACTTGCAGATGATGGACAATCCGGATGCCGACTTGCACCTGCTGCGCGTGCTCAACACCCCTCCGCGTGGCATTTCTGCGACCACAGCCTCCCTCGCAATCGACTGGAGCCGAGAAAACAAGAAGAGTATCTGGGCCACACTGGTGGACATTGAGTTCCTGAATGAATGCTCCTCTCGCTCACAGAACAGCATTGAGGCCTTCACCGAGCTGGTTACCCGATTCGGCACTGAATTCACCGAAAGCCAGCGACCCTTTGTCGATATCCTACAGGACTTTCTCAACGAAACCGGTTACGAGGAATACATTGCCAAGAACTGCAAAACCGAGGAAGAAAAAATGAGGCGCCAGGCCGCTATCGACGACATCAAGGTTGCACTGCGCCAATACTGGTTACCGGGTCACAAGCTCACCGACTTCCTGGCTGGCATCTGCCTGGATGACAGCCGCGATGAAGACGATATCGAAAGCAAGAGCGGCGTGTGTCTCATCACCATGCATGCCGCCAAGGGACTTGAATTCCCGCATGTGTACATCGTCGGCGTAGAAGAAGGGCTCCTGCCCCACACCCGCTCGGTAGATGAAGGCAGTCTGGATGAAGAACGCCGACTTTTCTATGTGGGCATCACCCGCGCCCGCGAACGGCTGACCATGACCTACTGCGCCAAGCGCAGCCGCTATGGACAGGAAGAGCGCTGCCAGCCCTCCAGCTTCATTCACGAAATTCCCAAGCATATGTATGAATTCGTGGACTACGACAAGCTGATGAAATCACCGGCCTCGGAAGACGAATGCGCAGATTTCTTTGCATCCATGCGTGATTTACTGGCAGACGACTGAAAAGCTGGCTTGCCATGGGGTGCCGTGTTATGATAAGATGCACTCATGGACATTATACGCAGCCTCATTGTTTGCCTGCTGATTTGCTGTGGGCAATGCCTTGCGCAGCTCGATGGGATGATGGGATTTGATATGCCTTCCACCATGAGCACCAGCGCTACCGCCAGCGTGCAAAGCTACCAGCCGGGTAAATCCTTCTACATTGCCCTGAAGGCAGATTACACCGCGCCCTGGCATGCCTACTGGCGCAACCCCGGCACAGTTGGCGAAGCTATGACCGCTGAACTGGCCGCCCCCGCCGGATTTACCGTGAGCGGCCCATACTGGCAGCCTCCGCACAAGCATGAGGGCGTGTTGGGTGTTGCCTACACCTATGAGCAGGCGCTTGTTGTGTGGGAAATCACCCCCGCAGCCGATGCACCGGCCAATGCTACATTCACCGTGACGGCCACAGCCCAGACCTGCTCGGACGAAGGCTGCAACCCGCCAGAAACCCAGAATGTCACAGTGGAGCTGACCAGCGGCGATGCCACCCCGAACGCAGAATGGGCAAATGAACAAGCCAAGGTGGAGAAGCTGGGCGATACCGCCACCAGCATCACCGCTACCCAGCAGGGCAACAGCGTAAGCATCCGCTTCACCGCTGAGCCCGGTCTCAAATCTGCCTATTTCTTCTCGGCAGATAACAGCATCTCCCCTCTTGCTGAGCAAACCCTCACAGACAACGGAGACGGCAGCTATACCCTGAACCTTACCCGCAATGACAATACTGACCCCATGTATCCTGTAAAGGATGAAACCATGGTGGGCAAACCGCTCAACACTCTGGAAGGCCAACTCGTCTATGGCGAGCAGCACAGCAGCGTGAGCACTGCATTCGGCGCACCTGCCACCGCAGCCACCGCCAGCGGCATGCCCGAGGGGCTGGCTACCCTCTGCCTCTCGCTGTTCATCGGTGGCCTTATTCTGAACCTGATGCCCTGCGTGTTCCCGGTTATCGGTCTTAAGGTCATGAGCTTTGTGCAGATGGGTGGCGGTAGCCGACGCAAGGTATTCACCCACTCCATGGTCTTTGTGCTGGGTGTGCTGGTATCGTTCTGGATTATCTCCGTACTCATGGTCATTTTCTCAAACCTGGCAGCCCTGGCCGAGGTGCCGTGGACGCAGTGGTTCTCCACCCTGTGGAATGATGCCGGGTCCTCCTCCCGCAGCTGGGCAGAGTGGATGCAGAATCCGTGGATTGTATACGCCATTCTCCTGCTCCTGCTTGTACTGGGGCTGAGCATGTACGGTGTCTTTGAAATCGGCGCTGGCATCACCGGTGCCGGCCAGGGTGTACAGAGCAAGGAAGGCCTCATGGGTTCTTTCTTCCAGGGGTTCTTTGTGACCATTGTGGCCACTCCCTGCAGCGCCCCCTTCCTGGGCGCCGCCATGCCTGCCGCCATGGCACTGCCGGGCGTGTGGATGACTGTAGCGCTGACCTTCATGGCACTGGGGCTTTCTTTCCCCTACATTGTGCTGGGCATGTTCCCGAGCCTGGTACGCCTGCTGCCGCAGCCGGGTGAGTGGATGGAATCCCTGAAACAGGGGCTTTCCTTCCTGCTCTTTGCCGCTGCAGCCTGGATGCTGTATGTATACCTGGCTTTCTGGCCCACCAGCGAGAGCAACGACACCATGTGGGTGAATATGTCTCTGGTGGTATTCTGCGCCGCATTCTGGGTATATGGCCGATGGTGCACACCGTTCCGCCCGCTTTCCACTCGGGTTATCGGCTTTATTGTGGCGCTGGCTCTGGCTACCGCTGGTTTCTGGGGAGCCCGCCCCTACTCTGCCTCGGAAAACACGATGGAATGGGAGGAATGGAGCCCTGCCGCCATGCAGGAAGCGCTGGAAAATGATGTCCCGGTTTATGTGGACTTCACAGCCAAGTGGTGCGCCACATGCCAGGCCAACAAGAAAGTGGCTTATACCGATGAGGTGTACGCCGCCATGAATGCCGCCGGAGTGGTACTGATGCGAGCAGACAAGACTGCTCCGAATGAGAAGATTGACGCCGAAATGCGCAAGCTCAACCGCAGCTCTGTTCCGGTAAATGCCCTCTATGTTCCCGGTAAGGAACCGGTGGTGACCAGCGAACTGCTTACCCCCGATTACCTGCTGGACTTCCTGCAGCAGAATCTGCCCGCAGAAGACGAGGAATAAAGCTCGTTGGGCAAATGCTTTACCAAAAGAACGCGCTTCCATGGTATTCCATGGAAGCGCGTTCTGCGTAAAAGTTCACATCGTTTACAATCCGAGCTTGGCCAGGATGATTTCCGTTACCATCTTGGGGTTCGGCTTCGGGTTGCTTACCTTCATCACCTTACCCGTAAGGGCATTGATAAGCTTCATGTTGCCACCCTTGACAATGGCCACCATATCCGGATTCTCCTCGAGCACCTGAGCCACCACGGCATCCAGCGCGTTGGTATCAGTCTTTTTGAAGCCCATAGCATCGGCCGCCTCGGCGGCACTCATGCCTGAATTCCACATCTTCTCCAGAACCTCACGAGCCTGGTTATTGGAAACGAGGCCATCCTCAATGATGTCCACAAGCCCGGCAAGCGCCTTGGGCGCCAGCGGACAGGTCTCAATGCTGAGTTCCTTTTCTGCCAGCACGGCAGTAAGATTATTGATAACCCAGTTGGCTACCTTACGAGGCGCCTTACTACCCTGAGCAGCTTCCTCGAAGTATCGGCAGAGCTTGAAGTCACCCACCAGGGTATTCGCATCGGCCACAGGCAGGCCATAGGCACCCTGCAGGCGGGCATGCAGCGCATCCGGCAGCTCGGGCAGCATATCGCGAACCTTCTCCACCAATGGGGTCGTCTGCACAGGAATCAAGTCCGGGCAGGTATGGTAGCGGTAATCGTGGGCATTCTCCTTGGTGCGCATCACGATACTTTCGCCCAGTGTATCATCCCAGCGGCGGGTGGACTGCACCTGGGCAATTCCCATATCCAGTTCCTCTGCCTGGCGGTGAATCTCGTAGATAAGCGCACGGCGGGCAGCGGACATAGAGTTGATATTCTTCATCTCGATTTTAGCGCCCAGCTCCTTCTGCCCTTTGGGGCGAAGCGATACGTTCACATCACAACGCATCTGCCCCTTCTCCATATCGGCATCAGAAATACCAGCGCAAATCATCATCTGCTGCAAGCTCTTGAGGTAGGCGTATGTTTCCTCCGGGCTAGTCAGATCCGGCGCCGACACGATTTCCATAAGCGGGGTGCCACCGCGGTTATAATCCACCACGGAGTACCCATTGTAGTGAGTCAGTTTGGCGGCATCTTCCTCCAGGTGAATGTGGTCAAGCTTCACCGTACGCACCACGGGACCATCTGCCTTTACCTTGCAATCCGCCGGATAAGCCCAGGCATACAGCGGCACCTCGCCGCCTATGCAAAGCGGCAAATCCAACTGGCTTGTCTGGTAATTTTTGGGCATATCGGCATAGAAGTAGTTTTTGCGGTCCCATTTGGAAACAGGCGGAGTTGTGCAACCCAGCATCATGCCGGTCAGGATGGTGCGCTCAATGGCATATTTGTTCAGCACCGGCAGCGCCCCCGGCATGCCCAGGCAGGTCGGGCACACATTCGTGTTAGGCTCATAGCCGAAACCGGCCTTGCAGGAACAGAACATCTTGGTTTCCGTCTTAATCTGGCAGTGTACCTCCAGACCAATGGTAACGAGATAATCAGAAACAGGCATAATGGTGGTATCTTATTTTGTTGAAATGGAATTTTCCAGGAGAGCGGACTCCAGGTCTGAACGGAATGATGCATCAAACACTGATTCAAACAGATGACAATGAGTACGACTAAGTAATTCGAATACAGCGTCCAAGGCATCTGAAAAAGCATCATAGGTCTCAGCCTCATACCCAGGTAAAGATGCAATGCGCACAATCTCGCTGCGGATTTCCCAAAGCACAGGCTCAATATGAGCCATGGCCTCGCGAGCTTTCATAGCCGTTTCTGTAGTAAATGCGCGACTTCCCATGTTGGGCATGGGTTCCAGAGGTCTGAACTGGTGGGTCAAAAGCATCAACCCCGACACGGCTTTAGTAGCAGATTTAGCATCCTCCACCTCTTCCAGAATTTCCAGAACCTCACGGTCAGGTTTCAGCAGGCGGTTAATCCGCTGAATTTCATTGAGCGATTCCTCTGCCGAAAGCGGGGGAACCGGCACATGTTGAAGCAACTCAACATCAGTCTCGGCAAACATTCCCAGCTTCACCGCTTCCTCAAAAGCCAGGCTGAGTTTTTCTGAACCATAGCAGTTAACTCGGCAGAGGCTGAGGAATTCGCGGTGCAGGTCATCCAGCGTCTCAAGCACGCGCATCTGAACGCCATCCATCATCCCAACGCATTCTGTATCCGGAGAGACAATCGGCATATTACTCATGCGGTTATCGAGTTCATAAGTAATCCTGACCTTCTCCAGAAACGCAGTAGCCGCCAGGTCCGCATCATCCTTGCAATTAATGGCAGAAAGCATGAACCACATTTCCTGCACCGTGCGGAGGAACTGCTCCCCCATAGCCCGCACCGCTGCCATATCTTCCCCGGCAGGTGCAGGTGCATCCAGCTCTAACACCTCCTGAGCCCGCACCGGGTTCATATTTCCCAGGGCAAGAGTCAAACCAGCGATGTAGAGCAGATTTTTCATGCGGATTGCGCCCGGACATTATACGCTTTTCCATCCGAAAAGCAAGCCAAGATTCCAATCGGAAGCTAATTTATAAGCCAATGTTACTGAATCTGGAAACGCCTATTCAATTCAGCCATGGGAAATGGCAGCAATGTGCTCTTTCCACCGGGGCTGCAATAGGGAATTTCGCACTCCAGCAAAGCAGCTAGCAAAGGCAGTGGATTGCGCAGGTATTCACTCATATCCTCCTGGCGGGCATACTGGCTCGCCAGTTGACGAGCGAAGGGTTCAAAGGGACTGCGGCCGCGGTTCAGGCGCACCTCTCCACTCGTAAATACCCGCAGCAAATCCTGCACAAAATCTGCTACTTTCCGCAGGGGCAGGATAGCCGGCACTGCTTCCACACGCAGTGTATTACGGCCGAAGGGGGATAACAGGAACCCCGCCTGCTCAAGCTGGGGCTTCACTTCCATGGCGATTCCCATATCGCGGGTATCAAGCTCCAGCAACTCCGGCACCAGGAGCTGCTGCGAAGTAAGCGGGTGACGGTTACTTTCCTGCAACCGCTCAAATATAATGCGTTCACGCGCCGCTCGGGGAGCCATAAGCACCATGCCCTCAGAATTTTCAAAAATGGCATATTGGTTGTGCAGGGTGCCAATATGGCGAAAATTAGGAAGCTGCACCGGCTGCGAAACAGGCGCTGGCGCTGATGCAGGCGGCAAATGAAATTCCTGCTGGCGTGGCGTAACCAGCGGTTTGAGCACAAGTGCCGGGCGAGGCTGTTCCTGAGCAGGGGGAGATGCAGACCTGACCACAGGACCAGGTACGGTCATTGTTTTAACAGATGCTGGCGCTGCGGGTGATGCTGTTGGTGCTGGTGCAGGCGCCGGCTCAGACGCAGACTCGCCTCTGGCATGAGCCGCCAGCGTAGCGGCCACAGCGTCCATGATAGCCAGCGTCACCTCTGCAGGTCGGCGGAAACGAACCTCCCGCTTGGCTGGATGCACATTCACATCAACCAATGCGGGCTCCACCTCAAGATATAAGAACAAAGCCGGATGCAAACCAGGAGGGAACCCACCGTAACCATCGCGGACAGCGCGGTTGATAATTTGGTCCTCAATGGGGCGGCCATTGAGAAAAACGTACTGCATACGCCGGTTGCGGCGTGCAGCCGATATGGGCATGAGATAACCGCTGACTCGCACACCGGGAGCCTCTGTGGGCCGGATGCGCATGAGCGCAGATGCAGCCTCGCGCCCCACAAAATCGGCTATGCGCTGGCGAAGGTCATGCGTGGCAGGCACATCAAACACCTGCTGACCATCGCGAACAAAAGTGAATCGCAGCTCCGGGAACGCCAGCGCATGCAAACGCACCTGGTGCTCCACATGCCCCGCCTCAGTTTCATCGCTTTTCAGGAACTTGCGGCGTACCGGGGTGTTGAAGAACAAGTTGCTGACGCTGATTTCCGTACCAGGAGCACAACCGGCATTCATGAGCGGATTCTCCACCCCGCCCTCGCAACTGAGAGTCCACCCCTCAACCTCCTCCGCACGCCGCGTCGTGAGCGACAAATGCGAAACAGATGCAATGCTTGGCAAGGCTTCACCCCGGAACCCTAGGTGGCGAATTGCAAACAGGTCCTCCACCTGCACCAATTTGCTGGTAGCGTGCCGCTGAAGGCAAAGCGTCACATCCTCCCTGCTCATACCGCAGCCGTCATCCGTCACCTTAATCAGAGAAACTCCACCTCTCCTGATTTCAACACGGATGCTGTGGGAGCCAGCATCAATACTATTCTCCACCAATTCCTTGACCACCGAAGCAGGACGCTCCACCACTTCTCCGGCCGCCACCTGACTGGCCAGAATATCACTCATCAGGTGTATGCTCTGCTGCGGGGATTCGCTCATGGTCGTGCCCAATTTACCATGACGTTGCCGCGGCGTCAACTCCGCAGTGCCGCGCCCCCCGGGCGTGCTGACACAAAAAGACGCTCAGATTACTGGATAATCCCCCGTTTATAGTGTATGCTCGCGGTGTGAAGAAGTGCCAGATATGCGGCAAGCGAGCGTCCATGTTTCTGACGCAGATAGTAAACGGGCAAGTATCTGAACTTGCCCTGTGCGAAGCATGCGCCCGTGCCAAGGGACTTTTTGACCCGCAATCCCTTACATTTGCCGAAAAATTCTTTCCGGAGGAATTCAAGAACAGGGTCGACAAACTGGTGCGGGAGCTTACTCAGGGTATTGACACACGGAGCGCCTCTGCACCACTGGGGGTGCTGAGCCACTGTCCTGTCTGTGGTTTCAGCGCAGAAGACTACCGCCGCACCGGGCATCTGGGTTGCCCGGATTGTTACACCGTTTTTGCGAGAGAACTTGACCCCAATGCCGTGATAAGCAACGCACCAGAAAACGAATCAGCCAACATCACCCGGGCACGTCTGCAAAACGAGCTGCAACAGGCCATCGCGCGCGAGGATTACGAGCAGGCCGCCCTCCTGCGAGACCAGCTGAACACCCTGCCCCCAGACAAAACATGAAGTTTGAAACACTGCTGAATACCACCATGCGGTGGGAACCAGACCGCAACACGACCGATGGCGTGGTGCTGGGTAGCATTGTGCGTATGGTGCGTAACCTGCCCAACTTCAGTTTCCCGGGCTGGAGCACCCAGGAATCCCGCGCAGCGGTTGCTGACACCATACTGCCGGTCATCAGAAATCTGCGAGGGTTCAAAACTGCCTATTACGCAGAAATGAGTGAGTTGAGCTACGGTAAACGGCGGGCTCTGCTCACCCGCAAGCAGCTCACCCCTTGCATGGCGGCTCGCCAGGATGGATGCCATATTATCATTCCGCAGAACAAGCCGGTGCTTATCATGGTGAACGAAGAAGAACATCTGGTGGCACACGCTTTCCGCAATGGACTCGATTTTGATTCCTGTCTTGATGAGCTGGATATGCTCGATGACCGACTGCAAGAGAAGCTTGATTTCGCCTACACTCCGCAGAACGGATACCTGACCAGCATTCCCTCTGAGGCAGGAGATGGCTTGCAGCTGTATTGCCTGCTTCACCTGCCCGGGCTCACCCTGGCCAATATGATGAACCAGGTAACCAAGGCGCTGGAAAAGCTGCATGTGAGCATCTCCCCGTATTTTTCCGATTCTCAGGATGATACCGGTCACCTTTTTGTTCTCTTCTCCATACCAGGGCCGGAGGACACCATCGAGGAACTGCAACTCAACTTTACCGAGGTAATTCACCACCTGGTGCGCCGTGAAAAGCAGGTACGCAGCAAGCTGCTTGCAGATTCCGGGCTCTACCTGCAGGATGCCATCAGCCGGGCGTACGGCCTGCTCAACAACTGCCGTCGTTTAAGTATCAAGGAGCTACGCGATGCCGTATCACTTCTGCGTCTGGGTACCCTTCAGGGGCTCATACGCTGGGAAGAACCGGAGCGCGATATTCTCGTTGCGCTCAACCGTTTCGGAATGGTGCACGCCACCGTCACTGCCATGGCAGAAGAATACGGAGATCCGCAGCTTTGTCTGAAACGGGCAGCAGCCGCACGCGATTTTCTGAACAACCACCCTCACCATTTTTCTGACACCCCCGCATGAACAACAACTTTACCCCTCGAGCCCAACAAGTTCTTAATATAGCCCGCCGCGAAGCCGACCGCTTTCACCACAATTTCATTGGAGCAGAGCATGTATTGCTCGGTCTGCTGAAACTGGGCCAGGGCGTGGCCATCAGCGTCATGGAAAACGCAGGTATCGACATTGCCGATTTAACTTTTAAAATTGAGCAGAGTATTGTACCCGGTTCCTCTGCCGCAGAAGGCTCGTTGCCGTACACGCCGCGCGTGCGTAAAATTCTGATTCAGGCAGGAGAAGAAGCCAGGAAACTGAAGCATTCCTATGTTGGAACCGAGCATCTTCTACTCGCCATGCTGCGTGATGAAGATGGACTTGCCTGGCACAGTCTCATGTCTGTTGGTCTCACCTATGAGTCCGTACGCCGTGGGGTGATGGAGGAAATCAATCCGGGCTTTGGAATGGATGCAGCCGCCCCTGGTGGTTCCGATGAAGCACCGCACGAAGGACCGCACCGCCACCACCGCGAAGAAGAAGACGACGACGACAGCAATGCTTTCTTGCACCGCCAGACAGCAGGCAATAATTCTGCCTCATACAACAACAGCACTAACACCCCTGCTCTGAGCGCATTCGGACGCGACCTCACAGCCAAAGCGGCCGCAGGCGAAATGGATCCCGTTATTGGTCGCCAGGCCGAGTTGGAGCGTGTGATTCAGATTCTCTGCCGCCGCACCAAGAACAACCCAGTGCTCCTGGGTGAGGCAGGTGTGGGCAAAACAGCCATTGTGGAAGGACTGGCACAGCAAATTGCTGCTGGCGATGTACCGGAATTCCTGCTTGGAAAACGCCTTATCTCACTGGATATGGCGCTCATGGTAGCCGGCACAAAGTACCGCGGGCAGTTTGAAGAACGGCTCAAGGCGGTAATGGATGAAATCCGCAAGGAAAAGAACATCATCCTCTTTATTGATGAGATTCACACCCTCATCGGCGCCGGTTCAGCCGAGGGCACCATGGATGCCTCCAATATCATCAAACCCGCACTCTCCCGCGGTGAGATGCAGGCCATTGGCGCAACCACGCTCAACGAATACCGCAAGCATATCGAGAAAGATGCGGCTTTTGAACGCCGATTCCAGCAGGTGCAGGTCAACGAACCCAGTGTGGAGGATACGGTTCTCATTCTCAAAGGCATTGCCCCGCAATACGAGAAGCACCACCACGTTCACTACACCGCAAAGGCTCTTGAAAGTGCCGCTTACCTTTCCAAGCGCTATCTCACCGGGAGATTCCTGCCCGACAAGGCCATCGATCTCATGGATGAAGCCGGCTCCCGCATGCGTGTGGCCATCATGACCCGGCCATCTACCATCAAACGCGAACAAGAAGCCCTGCGCAAACTCGAAGAAGCCAAGAAAGAAGCTGTGGGGAAACAGGATTTCGAGACAGCAGCAAACCTGCGAGACTCCATCAAGGCTCTTGAGAAAAGCATCAGCAACACCGTAGACAACTGGAAATCTGAAATTGACGCTAGTTACCTGGAGGTGACGGAGGATGACATCATGGCGGTGGTTTCCAAATGGACAGGCATTCCCCTGGCACGAATGGAAGAAAAGGAGACAGAAAAGCTGCTCCGCATGGAGGAAGACCTCAAGAGCAAGGTCATAGGCCAGGATATCGCCTGCTCTGCCATCTCTCGTGCATTGCGCCGCAGCCGGGCAGACATCAAAGACCCGCGCCGCCCGATTGGCTCATTCCTTTTCATGGGTCCCACCGGTGTAGGCAAAACCTATCTGGCTCGCAATCTGGCCGAAATCATGTTCGGCACGGCAGAGGCACTCATTCAGGTAGACATGAGCGAATACATGGAAAAATTCAGCACGAGTCGTCTGATTGGTTCGCCCCCCGGCTATGTAGGACACGATGAAGGCGGGCAGCTCACCGAGCGTGTGCGTCGGCGTCCGTATGCTGTCATCCTTTTCGACGAAGTAGAAAAAGCACACCCGGATGTCATGAACCTGCTGCTGCAGGTTCTGGAAGAGGGGTGCATGACCGACTCTCTGGGGCGCAAGGTAAACTTCAGCAACACCATCATCATCCTCACCTCCAACGTAGGTGCCAGCCTCGCCAGCCAGCAGAGCACCATGGGCTTCAGCGCCATGACCAGCCAGGATGCAGACTACGACAGCATGAAGGAAAAGATTACCGAGGCGGCAAAAAAACACTTCCGCCCGGAATTCATCAACCGCTTTGATGAACTCATCGTATTCCGCATGCTCGACCGCCCGGATCTGGAGAAAATTGTGGAGCTGGAGGCACAGAAGCTGGTGCGCCGCCTGGCCGACAAGCAGATTTCTCTCACCCTTTCGCCGGAGGTCATCAGCATGCTGGTGGACAAAGGCTATGACCCGCAGTACGGCGCCCGCCCCATGCGCCGCGCCATTGAACGCCTGCTGGAAGACCCCATTGCTGAGGCCATTCTGCGTGGCGAGCTGGCAGCAGGCTGCATGAGCCGAGCTGTACGCCCCGAAGGCACAAGCGATATTGCCTTTACCGAGGATGCGCCGAAACCAGCCCCGAAAAAACGGGCTACGCGCAAGAAGAAAGCCTGATAATAAATGAGCGGTGCATCCGGAAATGCACCGCTCATTTCACCTTTTAAGGAAAAACAGATTCAACGAACCCACTTGCCGGCACCAGTCGGCAGCTTACCCTCGCCTACTGGCTGGTAACGGGTGGATTCCAGATTACCCCACAGTCCTACATTGAATGCCTTGCGCCAATAACGGCTCATGCTGCGACCTGTGTAGCAGCCGTAGCTCCAGCACTCGGCATTGGGGTCAAAAACAGCAGGGTCTATCTTGGTTGCGAGGTCATTTTCATGCATCCAGGCGGTAGAGGCAGCCATAATCTCATTGCTGTAATCCAGCATAAAAGCATGAGGGTTGCTGTGGCCGAAATAGAAAAATGCCGTGATGCGGTCTTTCTTATTCAGCGGAGCCTTGTTGATGGCAGCAAATGCCTCATCTGCCGAATCCACAAATTTGAAGCGAATCTTGCGCTTACCTGCGGTTTCCTTAATCCGGGAAACGTAGTCGGTGTTGTTTTCCTTGCCACGAGAAACATAGGATGGGCGATAAACAATCCAGAGAATATCTTTATCCGGGTTGCGCGCAAGAGCACCATCAATATACACCGTGGAGGCACGCACAAAATTTGCCCACCAATTATCATGCGCTGCCGGTCCCCGGTAATTTTCCCACGAGCGCAGAGCCACACCACCGCACAGCACCACCTCAACTGCATGGGTAAGGGAACAACAGGCAAAAAGCCCAGCCAGAACGATATTTCGCATCATCTTCATGTCGCGCGCCGAGCATACAGGAAAGCGCAATTCATGTCAAGATTTCACTCTGTGCGTCAACCTTGCGAAAAGGCTTGATTTCAGCCACCTTTGAGAGTAAAATTGCGCAGTCATGACTGAATTGCCCAAGGCTTACGAACCAACCTTAGTTGAAGAAAAGTGGCAGACTCGTTGGATATCAGAGAGTTGCTTCCACGCCAACCCCGAATCAGACAAGCCCGCTTATAGCATTGTCATTCCCCCGCCCAACGTAACGGGCGTGTTGCATATGGGGCATGTTCTCAACAACACAATTCAGGACATTCTGGCACGCCGCGCCCGTATGGAAGGCAAAGAGGTACTCTGGCTCCCCGGTACCGACCACGCCGGTATTGCCACCCAGGCCCGCGTAGAAAAAGAACTGGCCAAGGAAGATCCGCCCCGCACGCGTTTCGATGTGGGTCGCGAGGCATTTGTGGACATGGTGTGGGACTGGAAGGAAAAACACGGCGGCATCATCATCAAGCAGCTCAAGAAACTGGGTTGCTCATGCGACTGGGAGCGCGAGCGCTTTACCATGGATGACGTGTATGCCCCAGAGGTTGCCCGCGTATTCACCGAGCTATTCAACGAGGGACTTATCTACCGCGGTCACCGCATGGTGAACTGGGATCCGGTCCTGCTCACCGCTCTTTCCGACGAAGAGGTAATCATGACACCCTCCAAGAGCAAGCTTTACACCATCCGCTACAAACTGGCAGATGGCAACGGCCAGCTCCTGGTCTCCACCACACGCCCGGAAACCATCATGGCCGACGTTGCCGTGGCCGTGAACCCCAAGGATCCTCGCTTCTCCCACCTTATCGGCAAAACGGTTATCCGCCCGCTCTGCGAGGCTGAAATCCCGATTATTGCAGATGACCACGTGGAAATCGAATTCGGAACGGGTGCCCTGAAGATTACCCCTGCCCATGACCGCACCGACTTCGAGGTGGGCATGAAGAACAATCTTGAAATCATCGACATTCTCACGGCCGATGGACACATCAACTGCCCCGGGTGCCCGGAACTTCACGGACTGGATCGCTTTGTTGCCCGCGATAAATCCATCGAACTCATCGAAGCCAAGGGGCTGCTGGAAAAAGTGGAAGACTACGAAAACAACGTGGGCATCTCCCAACGTTCCGATGTGCCGATTGAACCGCGTCTGAGCATGCAGTGGTTCCTGAAGTACCCCTGCGTCAAGGAAGCCGCCGAGGCCGTAGCCAACGGAGATATCGTTTTCCGCCCGGCTCACTGGGCCAAAACCTATGCCCACTGGCTGGAGGGTATCCAGGACTGGTGCATTTCCCGCCAGCTGTGGTGGGGGCACCGAATCCCGGTGTGGTATAAGAAGGAGAAGGCCGCCGAGCTTCAGGCTGCCACCAAGCTTGATGCCGCCGATGCTGCGGCTGGTGACATCTATGTGGGCGTGGCCCCCCCCTCCGACCCCGAAAACTGGGTACAGGACGAAGATGCGCTCGACACCTGGTTCAGCAGCTGGCTGTGGCCCTTCTCTACCATGGACAAGGAATGCCTGACCAAGTTCTACCCGACCAGCGACCTGGTAACCGGCCCGGATATCATCTTCTTCTGGGTAGCCCGCATGATTATGGCTGGCTATCGCTTTGCCGGCGGCAAGCCTTTCGGCAATGTGTTCTTCACCTCCATTGTGCGTGACCTTCTGGGCCGTAAGATGAGCAAGAGCCTGGGCAACAGCCCCGACCCGCTGGATCTCATCGCCAAGTACGGAGCAGACGGCCTGCGCTTTGGTCTCATGCGTATTGCCCCCACCGGTACCGATGTGAAATTCGACGAAAAACAGATTGAGGAAGGCAAGAACTTTGCCAACAAGCTGTACAATGCAGCCCGCTTCCGCATGATGCAGGGCACAGCCACCACCGACCCGGCACCGAAGTTCACCGCTGTCCACATCGATATTCTTTCCAAGCTCAAGGAACTGCACGCCACCGTGGCAGAAGGGCTCGGCAAATACGAATTCAACACCTACACCCAGGCGCTCTACTCTTTCTTCTGGAACGAATACTGCGCCCTGTTCCTGGAAGCCGTGAAGAACGACCTGCGCGATGGCGACCCCGCCGTGAAGAATGCAACCCTCTTCACCATGGATACCGTGCTGCGCCACTATCTGGCACTGCTTGCCCCCATCATGCCGCACATAGCAGAAGAACTCTGGGCCAGCCTGGGCTTCGCGAAGGACGGGCAACCGCTCATGAGCACCACCCTGCCCAGCGCCGACTCCCTGCTCGCCGGGCTGGACAACACTGCCATCTCCAAGGCCCGCGCCACAGCTACTGCTCTTTACGACACGGCCAACAAGGCCCGTAACCTCAAGGCTGAATACAACCTGGCCACCAACCGCAAAGTCAAGTTTGTGCTCAAGCCCGCCGGTGTTCCGGTAGATGATGACCTGGCAGCCCGTCTGGCGCTGCTGGCAGGTGCCCAGACCGCAGCGGTTGATGCAGCCTACGAAGCACCCAAGGGCACCCCCACGGCTCTCACCCCGCTGGGAGAACTCTTCCTGCCGCTGGAAGGGCTGGTGGATGTGGAGGCCGAGCGCACCCGAATCACCAAGGAACTGGAGAAGATGGCCAAGGAAATATCTAAGAGCCAGGCCAAGCTGAGCAACGCCTCCTTTGTTGACCGCGCACCAGCTGCTGTGGTTGACCAGGAACGTGCTCGTCTGGCAGATTGGGAGGCGAAAAAAGCCCAACTGGAATCCATGTTACAGGCTCTTGGCTAATAGAAAGGAGTTCTTCTTTCATCATGGAACCATTCTCCTTTGACAAACTCTCTGCGCAAGAACGAGAAGAGCTCTTGCTGTGTGGGATTACTTCACCAAAACAACTGAGCAAAATCCCCGTTGATGAACTGCTCAACGATTTAGAATCAGCAAAGAAGTTTTTCCCTGAGAAAGAATTTACTCTGAATAAACAAAGTCTGCAAAATTTATACCTCGCAGCTCTATCAGACTCCCAGCATGATAACCTCGATTTCCCTCATGTTGACCTTTCAATCAAAAATACAGGTCCTACAACCGGCTTCCGTCACGGGAGCCGGAGGAAGGAGGATCCACGCGAGTCTAACCGCATCAAGAAAAGCAATCAGAAGAAAATTCTCCACAGTGAGGTAACCGCTAATCACCCCATATTGGCTTGCTTCGCGTCACTGGGTACATTGATGCTTATCATCCCGGCTATCTCGGTTTTCGCGTTGCCAATCATGATGGTTACCAATAAACTGCCAGATATCCCCGTTCTCTACCTGGCTATTGCCCTTATCGTCATACCTACGCTGCCCTATCTCTTCATATCGCGTGCCGCCACATGCCCGGTATGCCATATGCGTCTCTTTACATTCCGCAACTATGCACGCAATCGCGCAGCTCATCACATGCCTATCCTCGGATACAATGCGGCAACAGCATTGCACATTCTCTTCTGCCTGCGTTATAACTGCCCAGGTTGCGGCACCCCGGTGAAATTGCGTCGCAAAAAAGGTTCAAGAAAACACCACTAATCATCAACCGCCCCTCTTCTCATGAGAATCATCTACCACCTCATGTTTCCTGTACTTCTGACGGTATCGGTGACGGCACAAGAAAAGCCCATAACCCACTCTGATCTCGCAACAGACATTCTCATCTTTCTCGCCAGAACTGAAATCTGTCTGAGAGGCTGTTGTGATGACGAGTCTATCAAAGCCGCTATTCCTCAGCTTCAGCAACTGAAAAAAGATAGCGATAAGCTTATGGCGATTCAACGGGAGCTGCCTGATCCCACCACACAGGACTGCATCGATGTGCAGCAAAAAGGAGCGGGATTTCTCAAACTCTGGAAAGCCATTCGCAGGCATATTGAGCGTCTCGAAACAAACAAACTGATGACCCAGGAAATGCGTGATATCCTCTATATCGCCCCCCCTACCCCAGAACAAGGCACACAATCTGGCAAACAATAAAACTTTTTTCTCCTCGCGAATCACAACATATTGTATGATTCGCGATTTTTCTGCACCACATCATTGACCCGGAGAATTTCGCTTAGGATAGGCTGAAATTTTGGGCTTGCAAAAATTACACAAAGCCGTAGTATCTTAAACGAACAGCCCCTCAGTACACCAATGAGCAAGCCGTCCTATACTACTACCGACTCTCTGCACGAACAAGACGCCCAGAACCTGGCAGATTTTGTTCTTTTCTCCCAGCGCAGCTGCATTCTGCGTCTCTCCCCGGAGCTGACCAAGGGCAAGGTATCCTACCCGCAATTTTTCCTGCTTGCCTATCTGGCAGAGGAGGAATGCCTTTCCATGAGCAACATTGCCAAGATGATGGGGCATTCCACCGCAGCTGCCACCGGCATGATTGACAAGCTGCAGGAACTGGGACACCTGAAGCGCTATACAGCCGCAGCTGACCGCCGGAAAATCATGGTACGCATCACCAGCCAGGGGCGCGAACTCGTCACCCAGATGCGCAACAACATTGCTGCCGATCTGGCTCAGATGATGGCACGCGAAGATGCCACAACCCCCATGAACACAGCCCGCCGCGTCATCTCCCGCCGCACGGAAGCAGCCCGCAGAACCAAGGCCTGAACTTTAACCATATGAGCCAGTATTCACCAGATTATCTGAACGTTCTCAATGATATTCCCGGGAATTTTGCCCGATTTATCACCCGCATTCCCGGGATTCCGACCACAACCGACCGCCAGACGGTCATATCTGCACTCACCCCGGCTCACGAAGCCGTACTGGTTGAGGGCGGCATAGCCCCCAAACTGCTTCGCCGCGCCCAGCAGGTGCATGGCAACAAGGTGGCCCTGGTAGGAGACATCGGCTGTTCATATCCAGTAGAGGGAGTCGATGCGCTTTTCTGCGGTGGCAAGGCAGACTGCTGCCTGGGTATCTACGTGGCAGACTGCGCTGCGGTATGGATTTACGACACCGTAAGCCAGAGCCGCGCACTCGTGCATTCAGGCAAGGCAGGCACCCAGCAGAACATTGTCGGCGAAACGCTTAAAGCCATGTACAAAGTGCTGGGCGTGCAAGCAGCAGACTGCATTGCCGTCATTTCCCCCTGCATTCGACCGCCGCATTACGAGGTGGATATCGTCACCATGATCAAGCAGGAACTGGAAGATGCAGGCATTGCCCCGCAAAACATCCACGACTGCGGGCTGGACACCGCGGAAGACCTGGAGACCTTCTATTCCTACCGTATCGAAAAAGGCAACACAGGCCGCATGCTGGCCCTGTTCGGCCGCAATCCGCAGACGACGGAAGTGTAAATGCTTACCCAGAAGCAGCAACTGCGCCGGGAGGTATTGCAGAGGCTTAAAGCCGCTGCCATTGCCGACCCGGTGCAATTACGTTCTGCCCAGTTGAGGGCAGAACTGGCGCTGCTCTTGAACAACAGAGCTCAATGCGTGGCTCTGTATGCTCCCCTGCCACACGAGGTAAACCTGCTGCCTCTGCTTCAGGATTTCCCGCAACACCGCTACGTATTTCCGCTCTGCCTGCCGGGGCACCAGCTTGAATTCCGCGAGGTGAAGAACCCTGCGCAAGACATGCAGCCCGGCGCCATGAATATACCAGAACCAGCCCCGCACACGCCCGCAGTGGACGCACACGAAATCGACATACTGATTGTACCCGGCGTTGCCTTCACCCGCACAGGCCAGAGACTCGGCTACGGAGGCGGGTACTATGACCGCTTCATTCCCCGGTGTACCAACGCACGCATTCTGGCGCTGGCCTTCGAGGAACAACTGGTGGATACCCTGCCCACCGAAACGCATGATTTACGCATTCCCGAGCTCATTCTCGCGCGGTGACTCGAATTGGGCTTTTCACAAGCCGCACTATGTGGTAGCATACGCGCATGCCAAGCGTGTTGATTAAGACCTATGGGTGCCAGATGAACGAGCGTGACTCCGAACAGGTGGCAAGCATGTTCCTGGCGGGTGGCTACGAGCTGACCAAAGATGAAGCCCAGGCCGATGTCATTCTCATCAACACCTGCTCCGTACGCGAAAAGGCAGAACTGAAAGCCCTGGGCAAAATGGGGCTGCTCTGCGCCCGCCCCACAGCCAAGCCCTGGGTCGTGTATGGTTTTATGGGCTGCATGTGCCAGAGCCGCGCCGCCTCACTCTTCCGCGATGTGCCGCGTCTTGACATTGTCACCGGCACCCAGCAGTACCACAACGTATACAAACTGTGCAACCGCCTGCTCCGCAGCCGCCTGGGGCAACCAGAGTTTGAGCCCATCCGCCGCGGGGCGCACATCTGCGCCACGCAGCAGGAGGAAGGGTTCCAGAACGCCATCCGCGACCACCTTCCCCCGGCTGGCAACTGCACCGCCTTTGTCTCCATCATGCAGGGCTGCGAGATGCGTTGCTCATACTGCATTGTACCCAGCACCCGCGGTTCGGAATGCAGCCGCCCGGCAGCCGACATTCTCCAGGAAGTGCGCGAACTGGTGGACCGTGGGGTAAAAGAAGTCACGCTCCTGGGACAGATTGTGAACCGCTACGGCAAGGATGAACCGGTCATCAACGGCCGAGGTGCCTTTGTGCGACTGCTCGAACAGCTTAACGACATGGATGGGCTGGAGCGCATCCGCTTCACCAGTCCGCACCCCATCGGATTCCGCCAGGACCTGGTGAACGCCTACACCTACCTGCCCAAACTTTGCAGCCACATTCACTTCCCCATGCAGAGCGGCAGCGACCGCATTCTGCAGCTCATGCGCCGCCCATACAAGAACGAAAAATACCTCAGGCTCTGCGAGGCCATGCGCGAGGCTCGCCCGGATTTAGCCATAACCACCGATATCATCGTGGGCTTTCCCGGCGAAACGCACGAGGACTACCTGGAAACAAAAGCGGCGGTGGAGCGCATTCAGTTCGACAACGCCTTCGTGTTCCAGTATTCCCCGCGCCGCGACACCGTGGCCGCCGCCATGGACAACCAGATTTGCCTGCGCGTCAAGGAGGAACGCAACCACGACCTGCTCGAAACCGTCAACCGCATAGCCGTAGCGCGCAACCAGGCGCTTGTCGGCACGCAGCAGACGATTCTCGTGGAAGGGCCCAGCAAGAACAACCCCGACCGCCTGCAGGGGCGCACGTCCCAGAACAAGCCGGTCATTATTCCCGGCGGCACAGCCGAGGTAGGCACACTCGTGCCAGTCCGCATAGCAGAATGCACGGGATTCACCCTGTACGGAGACGTGGTATGAAACGATTAGCAGCTGTTTTTCTCCTGCTGGCAGGCTCTCTATTCGGGGCAGATTATCCCTGGATGGGAAAAGCCCCGGCAGAAATCGCACAGGCCTCCCTGCAACCGGATACGGTTCTGGATGAAATTCCCTGCGACTGGCGCCCTGCCCTCACCCCCATCGTGGAGCCGCTGGTAAAGGACTGCACCACGGCTCGCGAGGCAGTACTGAGCATAGCTAGCGGACTCAGCAAGGCAACCGGTGTCTACTACACCCCCCAGCGCCGCAAGCACAATATGAACGCGCTGGAAGCCCTGGAAGAAAAGAAAGTTTCCTGCACCGGGCAGAGCATCCTGCTGGTCTGCGCCCTGCGCAGCGTGGGCATTCCCGCCCGCGCCGTTGGTCTGCTTACCTGGAATCACATAGAAGGCAACCACACCTGGGCCGAGGCCTGGTTCGACGGCGCCTGGCATATGATTGAATTCAACGAGCATGATTTCAACACCTCGTGGGTCATGGAATACGTAGGAATGCTCAACGAGGGAAATCCTTTACAGCGCATCAAGGCTGCCACCCCGGCAGGCAATACCACCTGGTATCCCGCCATGCCAAAGCTGCCTGTCATCCAGGCAGAGGACGTCACGGAACGGTACCGGCAGCTATCGCTGAACTGGTACCAGGCAAGCGGATTAGCGAAAAACAGCCAGCGCCTCATGATTGATTTACAACCGCGCCGCACCTCCGAAACCATCGTTGAGCTGGTAAACGACAAGGGTCTCGTCATCACTGAAACCAGGCTCCCCAGCTTGTCCGATGACATGCGCTGCATGGCCAGACTCACCCTGCCGCGACAAGGCAATTTCTACCTCCGCATCAAAGGCACCGAGCACCTGATTCCCATCTCCGCCACGGAATCAGCCGTCCAGCTTCTCAAACTGGTTCATTAAGCTTTAAACAATTTGAGTTCCAGAGCATTGGCCGCTGCCGCGACCTCAGCCTTATGCTTGCTCTGGCCCTCGGCGCAACCAATCTCGAGCTCGCCCCACATCACCCGTGCGCGGAACGAGCCTGCAGGTTTAGCGGCATCCACCGGGCCGGTGATATACTTGGGGCCCACATTGTTGATAGCCTGAAGCGTCTCCAGCAACTCGCCCTTGTAGTTCACCGAAATGAGGGTGTGAGCCTTATCCAGGCTCTCCTCCATGATGCGGTAAGTCACCTTCCGGGCGGCGTTGTAGTTGGAATCCATCATCACCGCACCAATCACGCTTTCAAAGGTATTTGCCAGAATCGACACCGCCTTGCGTCCTCCATTGGCCTCCAGCTGGGGGCTGAGGGTCAACTGCTCGCCCCAACCCAGAGCCTCTGCCAGACCGGACAAATGCGCACGGCTCACAATAGCAGAACGCATCTTCGTCAACTCGCCCTCATCGGCCTTGGGATAACGAGCAAACAGCTCGCGGCTCACCACAAGCTCCAGCACCGCATCGCCCAGAAACTCCAGCCGCTCATAATTCAGGTTGGTGCTTCGCTTCTGGTCGCTGCTGGGATGCGTCAGCGCCTGTTTCAGCCAGACTTCATCCGTAAAGGTATAATCCAGGCTCTTTTCTACCGCGGCTCTGTCCATGCGCTGTATTCTACCACACTTACCTCCCCTTGGCTAGTGAAAATCCCCGTCCTACTCTTTCTTTGGGGCTGTTTCAGATTTGCTGATACCATCTCTCTGTCATGAGCCGGATTTCGCTTGATTTGGCGGGATTTTAGCGTTAGAATCGCGCGCATGAGCACAGAGGAGAAGAAAGATTTCATCCGCGACATGGTAGCCAAGGACCTGGCAGAAGGGTATTGCCAGGTGCCGATTACCCGTTTCCCCCCGGAGCCAAATGGCTATCTGCACATTGGTCACGCCAAGGCAATTTGTCTGGATTTCGGGCTGGCTAAGGAATATGCTCACCTGGGGGCAGTGTGCCACCTGCGCTTTGATGATACCAACCCCTGCAAGGAGGACATTGAGTTCGTGAACTCCATTCAGGAAGACATCCACTGGCTTGGCTTCGACTGGGGCGAGCACCTCTACTGGGCTTCCAATATCTTCGATTTCTATTACGATTGCGCCGTGGCTCTCATCAGGAAGGGGCTGGCGTATGTCGATTTGCAGGACCGCGAGACCATGCGCCTGCAGCGCGGCAATCTGGTGACGCCCGGCATTGAATCTCCCTACCGCAATACCTCTGTGGAAGAAAACCTGGCTCTTTTTAAAGCCATGAAGCGTGGCGATTATGCCGAGGGTGCCGCCGTGCTGCGCGCTAAGATTGATATGGCCAGCAGCAACATGAACATGCGCGACCCGGTCATCTACCGCATCTCCTACGACCACCACCACAACACGGGCAATTCCTGGTGCATCTACCCCATGTACGACTTTGCCCACCCGCTGGAAGACGCCTACGAGCATATCACCCACTCGCTCTGCACGCTGGAATTTGAAAACCACCGCCCGCTCTACGAATGGGTCATCGACAACTGCCCGGTGCCGGCCAAACCCAAGCAGCGCGAATTCTCGCGTCTGAACATCACCTACACCGTGATGAGCAAGCGAAAGCTGCGCCAGATGGTGGAGGAAGGCTACGTTGCCGGTTGGGATGACCCCCGCATGCCCACGATTTGCGGCATGCGCCGCCGTGGCTATCCGGCTAAGGCGATTGTAGATTTCTGCGAAGGCGTAGGCATCACCAAGTTCAATGGCAACACCGATGTAGCGCGTCTGGAAAACGCCGTGCGTGGCGAGCTCAACACCAATGCCGAACGCCGTATGGCCGTGCTGAAACCGCTCAAACTGGTGCTCACCAACGTACCGGATGATTTCGAGGAAGAAGTGGAAGTGGTCATCAACCCCGAGAAGCCGGAGCTGGGCAACCGCAAGCTGACGCTCACCCGGGAAGTCTGGATTGAACAGGACGACTTCATGGTGGAACCGCCCAAGAAATACAAGCGACTTTCCCCCGGCGCATGTGTGCGTCTGCGCGGCGGCTACTGCATGATCTGCACCGGCTACACCGCCGATGCCGAGGGTAATGTGACCGAAGTACAGGCTGAAATCATCCCCGGCACGGTGGGCTCCAACCCGCCCGAGGGAATCAAATGCAAGGGCGCCATTCACTGGGTATCTGCCAAGTATGGCGTGCAGGCCGAGGTGCGCCTCTATGACCGCTTGTTCAAGGATGAAGCCCCGGACGCCAATGAAGAAGGCTTCCTGGCCTCGCTGAATGCCGACTCGCTCACCGTGCTCAAGGATGCCGTGGTGGAGCCCGCTCTGGCTGCTGCCCCGGCCGAGTTCCTGTGCCAGTTTGAACGCACCGGCTATTTCGTGGCAGATCGCTATGACCACAGCGCCGAGCACCCCGTATTCAACCGCTCCGTGGGGCTGCGCGATTCATGGGCCAAGATGAATAAGTGATTGACATGAAGCACATTGAATTCACCGCCACCAACGGCAGCTTCGACATCAACGATTTCATCAATCGCTGCGATGCTGCCACCATGGGCGAAGAACTCCCCCCTGCCCCCGAACCGCAGGTGGAGGAATCCCCTGTATCCCCGGTAGCCGTTCCCGTGGCCGATGGCAGCGATCCCATCATCTACTCTCCGCTGGAAGAGGTGCTGGAGGAGCTGCGCATGGGCAGACTCATTCTGATGACAGATGACCCCCACCGCGAGAATGAGGTGGACCTCGTCTGCGCCGGACAGTTTGCCACACCGCAGAACATCAACTTCATTGCCACGCATGCCCGCGGGCTCATCTGCGTGCCCATGGCGCCGGAACGCGTGGATTCCCTCGGTCTGCCCATGCAGACCCAGCACAACACGGAAAAACTGCACACGGCCTTTACGGTAAGCGTGGATGCCAGGGATGGCATCACCACCGGCATCAGCGCCTTTGAGCGTTCCATCACCACCATGAAGCTGGCAGACCCGCGCTGCACGCTGGAGGATTTTGTGCAGCCCGGGCATTGTTTCCCACTGCGTGCGGTTGAGGGCGGCGTGATTCGCCGCGCCGGCCACACCGAAGGCACGGTAGATATTCTGCGCATTGCCGGGCTGGAACCGGTGGGTGTGTGCTGCGAAATCATGAAGGATGACGGCACCATGGCCCGCCTGGGCGAAATGGGCGAATTCCAGCGCAAGTTCGGGCTGAAGGCCTGCTCCCTTGCGCAGATTATTGAGCACCGCCAGCACACGGAAAAACTGGTGGAGCGGGAAGAAATGGTCAAGCTGCCAACGGATTACGGAGATTTTAACTGCTATTCCTACCACTCCAAGGTGGACGGCAATACGCACCTGGCCCTGGTACATGGCAAGATTGACCCGGAAAAGCCGGTTCTCTGCCGCGTTCACAGTGAGTGTCTCACGGGAGATGTCTTTGCCAGCCGCCGCTGCGATTGCGGCAGCCAGCTGCACGCCGCCATGCGCCGCGTAGCCCAGGAGGGCGGCGTCATTCTCTACCTGCGCCAGGAGGGGCGCGGCATCGGTCTCTCGGCCAAACTGCATGCTTACAAACTCCAGGAACAAGGCTACGATACCGTGGATGCCAATATCAAACTGGGCTTTGCCCCCGATTTGCGCGACTACGGCGTGGGTGCCCAGATTCTGCGCGACCTCGGCGTGCGCCACCTGCGCCTGCTGACCAATAACCCGCTCAAGATTCAGGGGCTTTCCGGTCATGGGCTGGATGTCGTGGAGCATGTGGCCATTTCCATACCCGCTCACGCTGACAACCAGCACTATCTGGACACCAAGCGAGACCGCATGGGCCACCTCATTTGACCAATATCCGGAAAGGCGCGGAAAACCGCGCCTTTTCTGGTATCTGCTGACGCCATTTTCTCGATTTATGGCACAGATGACTATTTCTAATATGGCCAAATTGCGCTACAATGCGGAAAAGTAGAGCAAGGCCATATGTCTGACCCCGAAAAACAACCCAACAAATTACCCACTCCCGGAGGCGCCCCCAACTGGGGTGTGCTGATTCTCATGGCCGTCATCTTTGCCATTCTGATGGTGGCATTCGTATTCGACGGTTCGCTCACCTCCCCCGGCCGCACCATATCGCTGGATGAATTCCGGCAGGATTTCAAGGCTGGCAAGGTTGTTCTCAACCAGCCGAAGGAATTTCCCATTGAGGTAACACTGAGTTCCAACGCCACAGACGGTACCATCACTGCATTCGAGTACCGCACGCTTCCGCAGTACCCGAAAGCTGCGTTCTACATGCCGTTCACGGAATCGGACGACATCCGCGCGCTCTGCAACCGTTTCGGCATCACCACCACGCGGGTCGACACCATGCCGCAGGAACTGCAGGGCGACCGCGTGTGGTCCACAGAGGACTTCATCCGCATGGGCGCAGAAGGCCGCATCATTACCTCTGCCACCAGCCCGGTTATCTATGAATCAGCTGGTCAGGGAGTCATCGTAGGTGAATATCGGCTCCCCCTTTCCACCAAGCCGGAGCTCAAGCAGCTGGAACCGGTGCGCGTAGAGTTCAACCCCGCCTTCCAGGGTGAACAGGTGCACGACCTGCTGGGCAACAAGGTGAAATACATTGTGGAAAGCAACACCTGGAGCATGTTCCTGGTAAACGTGCTGCCCTTTGCCATTGTCCTGCTGCTGCTCTTCCTCTTCTTCCGCGCCCAGGGCGGTGGCCCCGGCGGCGCCATGAAATTTGCCCGCAGCCGAGCCCGCCTGCTCGACCCCACCAAGAACAAGGTCACCTTCAAGGATGTGGCCGGCATCTCCGAAGCCAAGGAAGAAGTGTGGGAAATCGTGGAATTCCTGCGCAACCCGCAGAAGTTCCGCAATCTGGGTGGTACCATTCCCAAGGGCGTGCTCATGGTCGGGCCTCCCGGCACGGGTAAGACCCTGCTGGCACGCGCCATTGCAGGCGAAGCTGGCGTACCGTTCTACACCATTTCCGGTTCTGACTTTGTGGAAATGTTTGTGGGTGTGGGCGCCAGCCGCGTGCGCGATATGTTTGCCGAGGCCAAGCGCCATTCCCCCTGCCTCATCTTCATCGATGAAATCGACGCCGTGGGTCGCCACCGTGGACATGGCGTGGGCGGCGGTCACGACGAACGCGAGCAGACGCTCAATGCCCTGCTCGTGGAAATGGATGGTTTCACCGCAAATGAGAATGTCATCGTCATTGCCGCCACCAACCGCGTAGACGTGCTCGATCCCGCCCTGCTCCGTCCGGGCCGCTTCGACCGCCAGGTAACGGTGAACCTGCCCGACGCCGCCGGTCGCGAGCAGATTCTGCGCGTGCATGCCCGCAAGGTGAAACTAGCACCGGAAGTTGACCTGGGGCCGATTGCCCGCGCCACCACCGGTTTCTCCGGCGCAGAACTGGCGAATCTTGTCAACGAAGCCGCCCTCATCGCCGCTCGTCACAACAAACCCACCGTGCAGCAGGCCGACCTGGAGGAAGCACGCGAAAAGGTACGCTGGGGACGCGAACGCCGTTCCATGGAAATCTCCGACAAGGAGAAATACATGACTGCGGTACACGAAGCCGGCCATGCAGTCTGCCTGCTGAAGACAAAGCTTGCCAAGAGCCTGCCGCTGCATAAGGTGACCATCATTCCCCGCGGTCCGGCACTGGGTGTCACCATGATGCTGCCGGATGAAGACAAGCATAGCGAATACAAGAGCGAGCTACTGGACTACATCGTCATGGCCATGGGTGGCCGCTGCGCAGAACTGGTCGTGTTCGGCGATATTTCCGGCGGAGCCCGGGGCGATATTCACCAGGCTACCAGCATTGCCCGCAAGATGGTCTGTGTATACGGCATGAGCGAGAAGCTGGGTCCCATCGAATACGGCTCCAGCCACAATGAGGTATTCCTGGCCCGCGATATTTCACAGAGCTCCCGCAATTTCTCTGAACACACCGCGCAGATTATCGACGAGGAAATCCAGCGCATCGTAACCGAGAACTACAACCGCGCCGTCAGCATTCTTACCGAGAACAAGGAGCGCCTGCTGCTCATTGCCGACAAGCTCATCGAATTTGAAGCGCTGAGCGGCAAGCAAGTAGCCGAGTTGCTCGAAACCGGTGAAATGAGCGACCCGCCTGTGCGCCAGCTTCCCCCGCCCATGCCGGTGGATGAAGATGCCCCCACTGATTTGCAGACCCCGGACGATCAGCCCCCTGCCCAGGATGAGGCATCTACCCCCGCCGAAGAAGATAAAAAAGACGACAACATTTAACACCCTTACCAACACACACAATATGAACAGCAAACAACTCGCTTTTGCCTGCGCCCAGGTGGCTTGCGACGCCAAGGCCTCCGATATCGCTATCTACGACCTGCGCGGCACCTCCTCCATCACGGACTTCGCCGTGGTATGCACCGCCACCTCCGTGCCGCATCTCCGCGCCATCATGGGCGATGTCGATAAGGAAGTGTGGGAAAAGTATGAAATCTCCCCGGTATACGCAGAGCGCACCCCGAATGCGCTCTGGTGCGTGCTTGATTACATTGATGTAATGCTGCACGTCATGGCTGGAGAAACCCGCGAATTCTACGAGCTGGAGGAACTCTGGAAACCCGAGAACCGCATCGAGTGGAACGACGGCGATCAGGCCTGATTCAGCCCCACCACAAACTCATTTCAACCCCGAAGCCCCGCGCCTGAACAGGTGCGGGGCTTCGGGGTTAAGAGAGTGGGGCTCGGTGAAAAATGGAAGCTATTGTCCCTCCTCAGTTTCAACAAGGTGATAGTGCCCTTCCAATAACTCCAACATAGACTGTTGCCGGCAGTTCTCGGGCAGCGGAATTCCTAAGACCTCATACATCACCATGTAGGTAGAATACGCGGGTTCCGCAGAATAACACTGTTTCAACACCTTCCACTCATTCTTGTATAAAACTAAATCCCAATGAACATCATTCCCTTCTGAAATGAAAGTCTTATGGGAGGTGATTCTGGATGTCCGGGTCTTCGTAAAATTATCCTCTCCGGATTTCCATTGAACCACCATAGGAAAAGTCATCTGGAGGTTCTGAATGTTGCTGTGTTCACATGTTGTCTCCGGAGCATATCCCGTGCCGGAAAGGAAAAGTTCTTTTTCCTTTTCACCACACCTCACCCCATTGATTAATGTGATGTATACCTGTTGGGGTGAGAAGTTGCACACGCGTAAAGAATGCCAGCCATGGTTATTGCACGAGCTTACCAGCAGGCAGGCGCATAAGGAAAGAACGTGATGAAAGCGATGCATGGGGGATGGTGCAGCGGTTATGGTTCGCAGCAGGGATTCTCTGGTTCCTCGCCGGGGAATACATAGCACCCATGCTGCTCCATCAGCTCAACTACACGCTTTTTCAGGTCTTTGTAATGGGGCATCAATTCCCTGCTCTTTTCCGTGGGGCGGGCGCCATATTCCAGAAGGGTATTCAGCACCTCCAGGCGTTTTTCCAACAGTTCCTCATCACTGTGCAGAAGCAGACGCTTCAAGCATTCATCCAGGGGAGCAAGGGGCTTAAGACCACCGGCGCCGGCATATTCTTCATCCTGTTCGATGACTGTTTTTGCCAACTCATTGACTCCATGCCCGAGCGAAATCAACCACCGGACCGTCTCCGGGCTCGGCTCCATATTGGCCGCGACCATCTGCAGCGGAGTATAAGCGGCATCTTCTGTCACAAACTCAGCCGGCACAGGCTGCAACAACTTATCCTGAATCAGACGTTTCAAGGTATCCAGCGTATTGGGGTAACGCAGCAGAACACCGGTGATAACATCGGATTCAACCTGCATACCATGGCGCAGCAACCACTCCAGAATCTCGCCCTTCTTATCTCCCGAGAACCAGATAGAAGCTTCCAGCATTGGGATTATCAATTTCTGCGGTTCGCCACAGACATCCAGACCATGAGCATACAGCCACTCCAGCAGTTCCAGTCGTGTTGAAACCGGCAGGTAATCCCGCTTCAAATTGGCCCCGCTGATGAACTCGCATAACAGAGGTACAGAAATCTCACCGCAGGTATACACCCCATTCGCATTTACTCCACGAGCAATAATCAGTTTGACCAGCTCAATATCATGCGTATGTATTGCTGCAATAGCCAGGTAGACAGCTGCGGCGTCCACCTGCCCGGTTTCTACCAACTGGTGCAAATGCTGGCGAGTCGGCCCGAATGTCCGACGGATTTCACAGTCTGTCACATAACGAATCACCTGCCGTTCCCACCAGGAAAACGCCTTTTCGGGGTCATCTTCCCATTGGCTTGTTTCCCCCGGCAAATCATGAGACAGGGTACTCATCATCAAGTCAACCTTCAAGGCCTCCGATCGGAAATGCTCGACGCCGGTACCGGTCAGATACGAATCCAGTTTCTGCAGGCGCTGCACTTCATCCGGCTTGAACGACGAATGCGCAGCGGGCATGCTCCCCCACGACCAGCCATATAACCAGCAATACCCCCAGACCGCGCATCCTGCAAGCCCGGCCAGGACAATGCCGCTACCCCAGATAATTGCCTTCTTCCACTTCATTTTGTATACGCATTGGAAACAAGCGCTTTCTCGCCCTCCTGAGCGCGCAGCATTTCCATCTGCAGGCGGGTGAGTTCCTCACCTAAATACACCGGTGAGAGAGCGCGCCAGGAACCGACGGTCTGCATATGCTCCATCACACGAACCAGGTGCATAGCCAGCGGCGTATCCATATCCAGCAGGGGAACAATGAGACGCGCCGCTTCGGCCAGATACCGCTTGCTGGCATGGCGACCACGGGGGCCGGCCTGTGCCATATTATCAAAGCGGAATCCGACATCCATAAGGAAGGTGTGCTCCAGCGCAAAGGGGACGGATGCCACGCGCTCGATATCCAGATAAACGCACACGCGGCACAACTGCTGCAATAGGCCGCAGATGACAATGGAGGGAAGCACGCGACCATTGCTCACCATCATATCGAGCGGCTCGCCCTTAATGCGCTCCATGGCCAGGTGCCAAGTGCCGTCTGCCTCCAGCAGCTCCAGCGGGGCGGCGATATTCGGGTGCTCCAGGCGCGCCTGCAACCGTGCTGTTTCCACAAAGAAACGCACCTTGCGGTCATCCTGCATAGCGGCCGGGCGGAGGCTGCGTAGCAGCACGTCCCGGCTTATGTTTTTCTGCGTGGCGGCATAGGTCACCGTATCGGCATCTTCTGACTGCACCGCCGTCAGAATATACTGCTGCGCAACTACTCGCGGAAGGCTGTAAGCGGAATAAGGCATACTCAATAAAGCGTATCATTAACCATCGTACCCCAGTTTAAGCACAGGAAGCCCCTCTACGGCATTATCCCAGGCCTCGGCTGGCACCATGATATCCAGGTAGAACATCACCTCTCCGTTTTCATCAACCTCATCGACGCGCTCCATGAGCACATCGCAATCCGGCTGCCCCAGAATGGTCGGGTACACAGCATCCACCTGGTTAGCGGGAATACTGAAAACGTAATCAAGCTTTTCCTCACCGGGCTGGCGCTTCGGCAGGAAGATATAAATATCGTCCCACACCACAGATGCCTGCAATTCCTCCGGCAAATCAATAGCACCCTGAATCGGGCGGCTGTTATACACAGCTTCGCCATTCACCTGCATCCAGGCGCCCACGCGCTTGAATACCTCCACAATTCCCTCAGGAATGGAACCATCGGCCTTGGGCCCGATATTCAGCAGGAGGTTGCCCCCCTTGGCGGCACACTCCTGCAGCTGGAGGATAACCGTCTCCGGGCTCTTGTAGTTGGCATGGTCCTCGCAATGATACCCCCATCGGTTCCCCACCGTCATGCAGGCCTCCCAATCGCGCCCCGGGTACCCCTCGCGCGGAATGCGTTTCTCCGGCGTGGAGAAATCGCCCTTGGTATAATCCAGTTGCTTGGAATCCTGGCTGGAATCGAAACCGCTGAAAGCATACAGGCGGTTGTTGAACAGGACATCGGGATTCTCCGCACGGCAGGTAGCCATAAGCTCCTGGGCTTTCCAGGCCGGGCCGGACATGTTCCCCTGGGAATAATCCCACCACATGATATCAATCTTGCCGTAGTTGCGCATCAGCTGGCGCACCTGAGTATGCAGATACTCCTGGTAAGCGGCCTGGTTTCGGGGAATCTGCTTTTCCTTGAGCATGTTTTCCTGCCCCGCAGGGTAGCACAAATCACGGCAGATGGTGTTATCGTAATCCTTCTGGTGCCAGTCAATCACGCTGTGGTACAGGCCCACTTTCATACCCGCTGCGCGTGCCGAATCCGTAAATTCCTTCACAATATCGCGCCCCAGCAGCTTCCCACTGCAATAATCAGAATTAACGGCATCGAAAAGCGCAAAGCCCTCATGGTGCTTCGAGGTAAGCACCATGTAACGGCAACCGGCCTCCTTGGCCAGCGCTGCCCAGGCTTCGGTACACCCCGGTGCGGGTTTGAACAAGGGCAGCGTCTCCGCAGCGTATGTATCGGTATCCAGGCCGAGATTGCACTGAATCCACTCACCACCGCCGGGCACACCCTTGAAATAACCAGCCAGCCCCGAGTACAGCCCATAATGAATGAACATGCCGAACTTGGCATCACGCCACCATTTCATGCGGGCATCGCGCTCTTCCACACTTTCGTTTTTTACCAGAACCGGCTCTTCGGCAGCAGCAACCGGTGCCTCCTGAGCCGTGCATAACATGGCTCCCCCCACAAGCATCCACAACATGTCGCGAACTTTCATGCTGAAACTTTACCAGATAGAGTCCCCCATGTCAAACGCTTTCGAGGACAGTGTAAACGCGGCACATTGCCATGCTTTTTGCTTGATACACGCACGGGCGCGTGCTACAATACGCTGTAGCATGAAAGTTATCACAATTTACGGCAGCAAGAGCGACCTTCCGTTCATGGAACCGGCGCGTGTTTATTTTCAGGAAAACAACGTAGAGCACGAGGAAGTTATCTACTCTGCCCACCGCGACCTGCCGGCTCTGATTGATTACCTGAAGGAGCTGGAAACCAGCGGCACCAAGGCCGTGCTTCTCTGCGTGGCTGGTCTTTCCGCGGCCCTTCCCGGCGTGGTGGTCATGAACACCGAGCTGCCCGTCATCGGCGTGCCGGTACCCTGCGGCCCGCTGAATGGTGTGGATGCGCTTCTGGCAATCTCCCAGCTGCCCGGCGGTGTACCCGCCACCACCGTAGGTCTGCACAAGAAGACCCCGGTCAATGCAGCCATGGCCGCCCACCGCATCATCAAACTGGCAGAATAACCCACAGGGGCAATTCCCCGGGGCGCAACTTCATTCTCCTTCCCCGATGAGTACACCGAAAGACCTTTTAACCATCGATGCGCTGAGCGATACCGATATCCGCAACATCCTGAAGGGTGCTGCGGAAATGAAACAGGTATTCTGCAGCGGCAAAACCCACCCTGCGCTGGCGGGAAAATCCGTGCTCACGCTTTTCTACGAGCCGAGCACCCGCACGCGTTCATCATTTGAGCTGGCTGCCCGCCGGCTGCAGGCCGATGTCACGACCTTCAGCGTAGCCACCTCATCCGTAGTCAAGGGCGAGAGCGTACACGACACCATCGACACGCTCATGAGCATGCACATGGACTACATCATCGTGCGCCACAAGAACAGTGGTATTCCGGCAGTCATCGGTCGGCATGCCAAGGCTTCGGTCATCAACGCGGGCGATGGCGCCCACGCGCACCCCAGCCAGGCATTCCTGGATGCATTCACCCTGCAGGAGAAATACGGTGATTTAGCAGGCAAGCGGGTTGTCATCATCGGGGATATTCTGCACAGCCGAGTGGCACGCTCCACCAGCACCATTCTGAAGCGTCTGGGTGCCGAGGTAGCCTACATGGGGCCTGGTCCGCTTGTACCGCTACAGAAGCACACCGGAATTCCCCGTTTCACCAACTGGGATGCCGTTTTTGAATGGAAACCCGATGTGATTTACCTGCTGCGCGTGCAGAATGAGCGCATGGATACCCCCTACTTCCCCTCTGCGGACTACCACCAGGCATTCGGCGTGACCGAGGAGCGACTCAAGCGTATTGATGCTCTTGACCTGAGCATCATGCACCCCGGCCCGGTCAACCGCGGAGTCGAACTCTGCGACAACGCCATGGAATACCGCAACAGCCTCATCTGCAATCAGGTTGAAAATGGTGTTGCTGCTCGCATGAGCATTCTTTCCTACCTTACCCCCCGGACTCAGAACAATGACTAACACCTACATCCGGAACGCCACCTGGGCTCCCACTGGTGAGCGCTTTGATATACGACTGGCTCCCGGGCACAGTCAACATGTGCCAGAAATGGGAGACCTGACTATCAGCGATGCAGAAGTGCGCCCGGCTGGGCAGTTAAATATCCCCGCCAATGCTCGTGTCATCGACGCCACAGGCAAGCTCATTCTCCCGGCGCTGTTCGACATGCACGCCAAGGTGGAAATTGAAGGCCGCAGCAAGCGGGAATCAGTTACCCGCACCGGGCAGGCTGCCGTACAGGGTGGCGTGTGGGGGTTGCTCGTGCAGCCGACTGCAGGCTTTATGTTCGACAACAGCGCCGCCCTCGACAGCTTCCGCGAAGCCGTCGGGCAGCGTTCTGCAGCTGAGATGATTCCCGCCGGTTGCATTTCCCAGAGCATGAAGGGCGACCAGCAGTCACCTTACAACACGCTGGCAGCCCGCGGCATCAGCATCCTGAGCGATGGCGGCGAGCGCCCCGGCAACCTGCTCATGCTGCACCGAGCCATGAAATATGTGGCCGAGCTGGGCATGACACTTGCCATCCGAGGGGATGTTCCCAGCATCACGGCCAACACCTGCATCCAACCCGGCACCACCGCCTACCAGCTGGGGCTGCACGGCACACCCGCCTGTGCCGAGGAAATCGGCATCGAAATCATTGTACGTCTGGCTCAGGACGCCGGCTGCAAGCTGCATGTGCAGACCGTCAGCACAGCCGAGGGGGTAGACATTATCCGCCGGGCCAAAGCCGCGGGAGCCCCGGTAACGGCAGAAGTGGCACTGCACCACCTGCTGTTCACCCATGAGGATATAGGGGACTATGACACCAACTACAAGACCCTGCCGCCGCTGCGCGACAAGGCCGATGCCGATGCCCTGCTCGCCGGGCTGACGGATGGCACGATAGACTGCATCGTCTCCGACCACACTCCCTGCACGCCCTTTGCCAAGAAACAGGATTTTCCCACAGCCCCCCAGGGCATGTGCCTGCTCGACCACTATCTGCCCACCCTTTATACAAAACTGGTAAAACCGGGCAAGCTCAGCTGGGCAGAGCTGGTACGTGTCTGCTGTGTCAATCCCTGCCGCATTGCCGCTCCGGATGTCATGGATCCATCCGAGCCGGAGGGCATGCCGCTGCTCCTGTTTGACCCGGAGGCCACCTGCACCGTCAGCGAAGATACACTTCCCTGCGGCACCCTGAACACCCCGCTGCTTGGTCAGACACTCTGCGGCAGCGTAACACTCCCCCTGCAATAAAGCCATGATTATCTACATCATCAGCGACGGCAAAAAAGGCCATTTATCCCAGACCCGAGGGCTTGCCAACGCCCTTATCGAACAGGCCACCGAAAAAGCCCCCATGCAGGAACACGCCTGCTACGAAGTGGATATCACCAGACTGAGCTGGTTCGGCAAGCTGTTTTACAAGGGTAAGGAACTTACCTACCCGCGCCCAGACCTGATTCTCTGCGCCGGCCACGGTACTCACCTGGCCGCGCTGAGTCTGGCACGCCACCTGCGCAGCCTCTGCATGGTGTGCATGCGCCCCAGTCTGCCGGCCGGCATGTTTGACCTGTGCATCACCCCGCGGCATGACCTGCCGGACGGCTTCCAGCCCAATGGCCGAATCTTCCCGACCAATGGAGCCATCAACGGCATACGCCCCACCCCGGACACACCGAAAACCCAGACTCTCATCCTCATCGGCGGGCCGAGCAAGAGCTACAACTGGGATACCGAGCTCATTCTCAACCAGCTCTCCTCCATTGCGCGCATGACCACTACGCCCATTGTGCTCACCACCTCGCGCCGCACCCCTGGAGATTTCGTGGCAGATGTCACCGCAGCCTGCCCGAATATCCGCGTGGTCCCCGTAGAAGAAACAGGACCGAACTGGGTACAGGAAAACCTGGCCATGGCCAAGGAGGTGTGGGTTACACAGGACAGCGTGAGCATGGTTTACGAATCGCTTTCCAGCGGTGCTCCCGTAGGTATCATTGAAATGCCTGCCAAGGAAGGTCCGCACAAGCCTGATGCCTCTCGCATTGCCCGCGGTCTCAACATGCTCATTGCAGACGGAAGCGTCTGCCGCTTCACAGAATGGGCCAAGACTCATACAATTCCCCAGACAGGAAAAGTCTTGAATGAAGCCGCCCGCGCCGCTACCTATATTCTGGAACAATTCCCCAAATTGCTGCCATGAAAGTAATGCATTTACTTCCCTCTCTAAGCTCAGGAGGGGTGGAACAAGTGGTACTGGAGCTGTGCGAGGGGCTTTGCGCGGCCGGGGTGGAAAACGTGGTTGTCTCGGCAGGTGGCAGCATGGTGGCAGCCATTGAAGCTACCGGAGCCCGCCACATCACCCGCCCGATTGGCAAGAAAAGCCTGCTGACCCTGCTGCAGGTTGGTCGTACAGCAAAACTCATCCGCGAGGAAAAACCGGATGTGCTGCACCTGCACTCCCGCGTACCCGCCTGGGTGGGGCACCTGGCATGTCGGCGTCTGCCTGCGGCAGAGCGACCGGCCATAGTTTCCTCTTTTCATGGTTTTCACTCTGTGAATGCCTACTCCGGCATCATGGCCAAGGGTGACCGTATCATCGCCGTCTCCCGCTGCATGCGCGAGCATATTCTGGAGAATTACCCCAAAACGCCAGCAGAAAGCATCGAGGTCATCCCGAACTCGGTGGATGCAGAGAAATTCAACCCCGATTACAAACCCACAGCCGAATGGCTGGAAAAATGGTACACCGATTACCCGGAACTGAAGGGCAAATACACCCTTTGCCTGCCGGGGCGCATCACGCGCCTGAAGGGAGCCCCCCACCTGGGACCTATTCTCAAGCATCTGCGCAGCAAGGGAATTCCGGCTCAGGCCGTCATTGTAGGCGAAACCAAGAAAGGCAAGGAAGCATACCGCGATGAGGTGCAGGCCGGATTTGCAGATGAAGGAGTAGCCGATTATGTCACCTGGACCGGACACCGGCGCGACCTGGCAGATGTACTCTGTGCCTGCGATGTGACGCTCTCACTCACCCTGCAACCAGAATCATTCGGCAAAACCACATTGGAAGCGCTTTCACTTGGGAGACCGGTTGCCGGCTATGAGCACGGTGGCGTAGGTGAACAGCTCCAGCAATTCCTGCCGGCCGGAATGGTTCCGACAGGAAATACCACGGCTATGGCAGAACTGCTCGAACAGTGGTTCACGGAACGCCCATCCCCATTGACTCCTGTACCAGCGCCGTATCGCCGGGACGATATGATTCAGGCTCATATCAAGCTTTATCAATCAGTAAGCAAAAATTAACCCCCTTATGAATGTACTGCACATCAGCCCAAGGCTTCGCCCAGGAGGTATTAACCAACTGGCCGCAGATCTGGCGGCTGGTTTGCAGCAAGTCGGGTTCCGGAACTGGGTCATGTCACCACCAAATGAACTGGTGGGGCGCATGGCAGCAGCGTCTGTACAGCATCACAGTTCCCGCAAACCAACCTTGTTGACCTATTTTTCGGAACTCAAGCGGCTGCGCCGAGTCATACGGAGCTCTCACCCGGACATTATTCTGGCCTATACCACACAAGTGGCATACCTTGCCTGGAGAGTCTGTATGGAATTACCCCAGGAGAGCCGCCCCAGAATCATAGGAATTCACACCACCTACCCCAAACACTTCGGGTGGGTTGCATCACTGAGCTGCTGCGATGCCCTTGTTGCGATTTCCCGCCATTTACGAGACACCATTGTGCGCCGGGCAAAACTGGCAGATGAACGCAATGTCTGGGTGATTCCATATGGGGTGAACGAGGAACTCTGCCACCCGGAATACCGGCCGACTCCATCATGGCTGGAACAGTGGAAACGCAATACACCCCACGATGACAACGTACTCACGGTCTGTGTTCCCGGTGCAATCACCCCCCTGCACGGGCTGGATGATTTACCGGCAATTCTAGCCAGACTGGAACAAATCAGCGTTCCGGTTCATGTCTACATAGCAGGAGACACCGCCAAGGCCGATCAGAAATATCTTGCCAGGCTTCGCAATGCTATAGAAGCCAGCAAAACGGCAGGCCACATTTCCTGGCTGGGCGCGCGGCATGATCTGAGAGATGTCATGAGCGCCTGTGACGTGGTGATATCTCTTGCCAGGCAGCCTGCCTGCCATGACCGTTGCATTCTGGAAGCCCTTGCACTTGGCAAACCAGTGGCGGCATATGACCATGGAGTTGTCGGCGAGATGCTCGACACGTTCCTGCCCGAAGGCCGGGTAGCCCCGGGAGACCTGGCAGGCATCGTTGACAGACTTGAACAGTGGCAGGCCTATAAACCACACACAGAGGAAACCTTACCGCCTCCTTATCGGCTGGGAGATACTATACGAAGCATCGCAGAGCTCTGCACAGCTGTTTGCGAAGGACGCAAAGCCTGAGCGACAACGTTGACAAACAAGGTAAAATGGTGTAATCTCTGCGCGACCTCACTTTTCTGATGATTAGCTTTACGAATCTTTCCCGCTACACCGATATCGGTTCAAATTGCTATATGCTGGATATGGATGGTGTACGAATCATCCTGGACTCAGGCATGCATCCCAAAAAAGAAGGAGCCGTGGCCACCCCGGAATTCAGCCTGATTGGGGGAGCCGACCCGGACACCATTTTCATCACGCATTCTCACCTGGATCACATTGGCACCCTGCCCGTGCTTCAGGACAAATATCCTGCTGCAGAGGTCAACATGACCGCCGCAACCTGTGAAATAGGCCTTGCCATGCTGCACAATTCAGTGAACGTGATGACCGCCAAACGCACCCAGGAGGGCATCATCGAATACCCTTTTTATACCCACATGGAGCTGGACCATGTTGCCCGGTGCTGGATGCCGCGCCCCTATGGAACTCCATTCCGGGTAGGGCGCAGTGGGCGGGTACTCGCCACCTTGCACGATGCCGGGCATATTCTGGGCAGCTGCGGCGTAGAGCTGGAATGCGAAAGCGGAACCACCATTTTCTACACAGGGGACGTCCAATTTGACAACCAGACACTCATAGCCGGGGCTGATTTTCCGCAAACCGGAGTGGATATTCTCATTATGGAGAGCACGCACGGCTGCACCGAACGAGCAGCAGACTATACCCGCGCCAGGGAGCTGCGCCGCTTTGCAGATACCATACATGAAGTATTGGAAAATAATGGGGCTGTACTCATACCAGTATTTGCTCTTGGCAAAAGCCAATGTCTGCTCACCGAGATAGGGCGCTTCAAAGAACAGGGGCTCATACCAGACGTACCCATATACTTTGGTGGTCTCAGTTCCAAGATTACAGCCGTTTACGACAAGCTGGCCGACAGCACACCACGCCTTGCTCCCGGTTTCCGCATCAAAGAACACGTTGAAACCCACGGACTTCCCCGCCAGGGAAAAGCCCCTCTTGTAGCCTCGCCTGGTAATATCTATCTGGTATCCAGCGGAATGATGAGCGAACACACCGTTTCTCACATTCTGGCAGAGCAGATTATCACCCACCCGAATGACGCCATCCTCTTTGTCGGGTACAGCGACCCGGAAACTCCGGCAGGAAAAATCAAGGCTGCCCAGCATGGAGAACTGGTAAACTTACGCGCAAAAGGTGGCCAGGCATACCCGCTTAACTGCCGGGTAGAATGCTTTGATTTCTCCGGGCACGCCTCGCGCAATGCTCTTATTGACTATGCCCGCCGGCTTAACCCGAAGAAGATACTCGTAGTACATGGTGATCCACCCGCCGTTCAATCGCTTAGTGATGAACTGCGCAATCTCATGCCGGGTACGGAAATCATCGTTCCCGAACCCGGCAAACCAGTGAAACTGGGCTGACTTGCTTTTACTTACCGTGGAAATCTACCTCCTGGGTAATGGAAAGCAAGCGGAAATCATTGCTGCCGGAGTACCGTATACAAAGCGCCTGCCCCACCGAGGAATCAGGCATCTGGGGTAATCTTAACGCACCAGTATACGGTAGCGTCATTTCCGGAGTAGTTACAGCGTCTGCTTGCTCCCAGCGGGAATTTGCAGTGCTGCGGTATTCAAATGCAGTATCACTCATCAACAGTCGCACCTTGAAACGGGAGAATTGCCGCACGGAATTATAACTCATATTACCCTCCATAGGCAAGGTCTGTAATTCTCCCACAATGGGAATTCCCAAGTAATATGAGCGCCCCTTTTTTACAGTCTTCGGCTGCACGCGTATTCCTAGTTCCTTATCCACCACGTGTGTAGGATACTCCGTTAAATGAATGATATTGGGTACCTGCCCCGACCAGGTGGATACAAACTCAACACAACTATCCAAGTGTGGCAAATCACTACACATGCGCTCCAGATACGGCCAGGTTATCTCAGACCTGTCAACAACCATCCAGACCTCATCATCTTTTCCAGCCTTACCAGGCAGCACAGCTATATGCAGAATTTTCCGATTCGCGGTTGTCACCCGCTGCCAGGCTGTGACCTGCTGATCGAGATTGATGGTGAGCACGGCAAGCGTTGAATCCTTCATCAGCACCCAGACATTGAAGTTTGCCCCACGTTGCACGCAGCATTCCTTGACACCAGAGGCAAACAAATGCTCAGCCAGCATGCTGATATCCGTTGTAGAAAAGCCATCCGATTCCAGGCGATAGGCAATTTCGCGCAAACGCCGCCCGCCCCGCTGCACAAACAGCACTGTATTTTCCATGGCCAGTGCAGGCAGAGGAACACTGCCCACGGATGATTGACGCCGGAACGCCACCGTACTCGGGGTAATAACGATGCCGTTTCCCGAACTCACGCACCACTCACTATCAGACGTTCCAATCAACAACTGACGAGTAGCGCATATCCAACATATGCGGCTTTGGTCACTCCCCATGATGCTCAGGTGCATCGCATCATCATCATTGGAACCTACCCGGAAATTATGGTAATCGTCCGTACAGCTTGCCAGAAGCGTCGTAGGGAGACCCCTCATGCCACCCAACCATAAGCGGCCCTGAAACATTGCGGAAAACGCGGGGTATCCATTGCGCACACCGATAGCCCCGAAACTCCAGCTCCGCGTTGTGAAACTAGGTGATTTTCCCAAATACGTGCGCACCACCTCAGCCTTTGCATGCGAAGCATCCTCAACCTCTGTAATCCGGAATTTATATTCCCGGGTGCCAGCGTGAACTCTAAACTGCAAATAGGCACCCAAAGCTGCAGAATCATTGGAACAGCGGCAAACAAGAACAAGTCGGCAGGGGCGCTCCTCTGACCCGGAAATTGACCAGTTTTTCCGTGATTCAAATGCAGATTGAGAAAATGATTTGATACGAGTCCAATTCCATAGGTGAAAATCCGGTTCGTCTTCAGGCGTATCGTAACTACGCCACACCTCCCAGAATGCTGACCATGTTTCAATTGTGCTCAATTCCCAATCCTGAGCCACTTCATAAGGCTGACCAAAGGAATCCAGACGCATTAACCCCGGTTGGAAATAATGCGGATAATCAGCAAGATCTAAGCTGCCGTTGAAATTTTCCGGTGAGTAATCACGAATGCAATAATAAAAATAATACATTGTGGACACCGAATCCTTCTGATAAAGCTTCTGGCCTTTTGAAACTGAGCTTTTCTGCAGGTCCGGAGCCGCAGAGGCGCCAGTTTTCATGACCTCATTGCAAAAAAGATAGCGAGCGGGCATGGATGCATCTGCCACCACATATTCCTTGCCTGCCATTTCCGGTGTGAAATGGTGGTTCCCCCCCTCAATAGCTAAACTGACATTTTTTCCATCCTGATCAAAGTTGATGGAAAGCCTTCCCTCCTGCCGGCTATATGTTTCGCGCGGCATATGTTCAAACTCAGGCTGCCGGCATTCCCACTCTGTATCAGAATAGCGACACAACACAACCGGAGACTGCGTGGGACAACAGACATATATCACATCATTCACCTGGGTAAAATGCAGCGAATCAAGTTCTTCACTGCTGGTCCAGGGCGTGGGTAAAACAACAATTTGATCCTCATCATTGCACAACATTATGCCATTTCGGTATACCCTCATACCACCGGGAAAAAACTCCAGCATCAACGCATCATGCTCAGCGTAATAAAATGGAAACAAACGCACCGAATCAGCCGCGGCAATCCCCACATACTTCGTACCAGGGCGTAGCTGAATACCACCATAAGGCATTATCTGAAAATTGTTGATAAGCGCAGCGCCCCGCTGGTAAGCCTGCAAATCATACCGGGTGGAAAGCCAAGGCGTAAGCTCACCCGCCGTAAATCCCTGAACAATGGAAATTTCCTGCATACGCAGCAGGTGTATCATACCCCTGCTGCGGAAACAACGTCAAAACGAAGAACGGTTCCGCGTTCCGCGCGGTAATTACAATCCGCACTCAACCAGAATGGTAGCTGCCCGGCGCACACACTCCTGGCAGGGAACCCGGTTTTCCCCTTTAATTTCCCGGCAGGAGGAAGCCCCGTTTGCCGCCACAAAAGCAGCCAGAACAGCAGCTGATTTCTCTGGAGCAACCTGCATCGCCCCATACAAAGCACCGCATATCCCCTCTGGAGCACGGCCGCCACCGCAGCAAGCCATCGGTTCCACTAAATCCTCACGACCGAATGCCGCGCACACAGTCTGCGCGCAGTTATACATGTACGGCTTCTGGCGAAAAGTAGCAAGAGCTTGTTCAACGCGTTTCATATCGGTAAGATAGCACAATCAAGTGTATTGTGTCAAGGATTCCAGAGCTTGCCGCACACATCAGTAGGCATACGCCAATCACCCCGGGGAGAAAGCGCAATGGTACCTACCTTCGGACCATCTGGAACACATGTTCGCTTGAACTGTTGAGTGAAGAAGCGGCGCAGGAAGGTGCGCAGCGTGCTCTCCACCAGTGATTCATGATACACACCATCAAATGCATGCAAGGCCAGGTAGCGCAGTTTTTCCGGTTCTGCTCCGTATTTGATGAAATGGTAGAGGAAGAAGTCATGCAGCTCATAGGGCCCCAGAATTTCCTCGGTCTTCTGGTCAATGCGACCATCTTCAGCAGGAGGCAGAAGCTCCGGGCTCACAGGGGTGGCATTCACATCTCTCAGCACATCTGCCAGTTCGCCCCCGACCTGAGTAGCGGCGTATTCAATGAGGCAGCGTATAAGAGACTTGGGAATTGAGCAATTTACACCATACATGCTCATATGGTCACCGTTATAAGTGGCCCAGCCCAGAGCGATTTCTGACAAATCACCAGTTCCCACCACCATACCGCCGGTCTTATTTGCCAGATTCATGAGAAGCTTGGTGCGTTCACGAGCCTGCACATTTTCATAGGTATTCGTACGCTGCGAAGGGTCGAATTCCAGATCCTTAAAGTGCAGCAAGCAAGCCTCCTTGATATTCACTTCCTTGAACGTACAGCCCAAAAGCTGAATCATCTTCACAGCATTGTTATATGTGCGACCGGTAGTACCAAAGCCTGGCATAGTAAGCGCGAGTATGCAGTCATTGCTACGCCCGAGCAACTTGCAGGCCCGATCGCAAACCAGCAATGCAAGGGTGCTGTCCAGCCCCCCCGAAACGCCAATGACAAGAGTCTTAGCATATGAACACTCTATGCGTTTGGCCAATGCTGCCGCCTGAATATTTAAGATTTCCTCGCAGCGAGCTGCTGCATCTGCCCCATTCGGAACAAAGGGCTGCGCGGGCAGATACGCATATTTCAAATCGCAGGAGGGGGCCTCCACCCGGCAGAGCACACGACGGGGAACAGGCCATTCGCCCAGCAACAGGTTTTCGCGGAAGGTGCTCTCGCTCAGGCGCGCGGCAGAAAGCCGCTGCATATCCACATCCGCATAAATAATGCTCAGCTCGCGGCTGAACGGAGTATTCTGCGCAGAAAGCCGACCATTCACCGCAATATACGAAGCACCGCCGCACACGCCGTCCTGCGAGCTTTCGCCCACACCGGCACCAGCATGCACATACGCAGCCACGCAGCTGCCACTGCGCGCCACCACCTGGGTGCGCGTATATTCTGCACGCCCGGCCAACGCCAGAGCGGCAGCAGGATTCAGAATGACCCGGGCGCCCTGCAATGCCAACCGTGTAGACGGCGGCAGAAGCGCCGCAGCATCATCCCCAATTTCCACCCCAAAGCACATATCATCCGCAGCATCAAAAATCAAATCGGTTCCCACCGGGATATTGAAGAAGTTTCCGAACAGGCTCACCTCCGTGCGCGTCAGCATACCTGCTGGGGAAAACTGGCGGCGCTCATAGCTTTCCCGTTTGTCCGGGATGATGCTTTTGGGCACAAAGCCCCGCACGAAGCCACACTGCACCACAGCCGCTACATTGAACAGCATATCATCCAGCATGACAGGCAACCCCACCACCGAAACCAACGGCAAATCCCGGGTTTCATCGGCATAGCGGCTCAGCGCCGCCTCTGCCGCCTTGAGCAGCCGCGGCTGGAAAAACAAATCGCCACAGCTGGCCGAAGTCAGGCTCAATTCCGGGAACACCACAATCGACGCGCCCTCACCGGCTGCAATCTTTGCAGCAGCAACCAGTTCATTCGTGTTAAAATCAACATCTGCCACGCGCACCTGCGGAACCGCAGCAGCCAGACGGTAATAGCCGTACGTTCTCATATAATCCTGCACCTATTGTGACACATTGGCACCGAATGTCAATCATGTATTCTGACCAAGCCTGAACCAGGATTGCCAGTTTTTATTATTTTTGAACAAAACCACCCCCGAATCGTTCTATATTAAGCTTGACCGGGCTCTAGAAATATGTCACAATCCGGCACGAGTCTCTATTCCATTATCTGTTATGAAATACAGCATTTCAGCATTATCTCAGAAAACCGGTTTATCCATCCACACTCTACGTTTTTATGAGAAGGAAGGATTGCTCCGGTATGTTGAGAGAACAGAAACAGGCCGCCGCGTGTATGGCGAGGCCAGTCTGGGATGTCTGCTTGGTGTGCTGTGTATGAAAAAAGCCGGTATGACGCTGCCTCAGATAAAAGCCTTCATGGACATAACCATCGAAGGGGTGAGCACCCTGCCCGCCCGACTGGAAATGATGGTGAACGCCCGTGATCAGCTCGCAAAAATGAAGGAAGATATTGAGCATGGCATCCAGCTCGCAGATTTCTTCATTGGCGGTTGCCACAATGCCATGGAAGCTCTCAGGAATGGAGCCGACCCGGAAGAGGCGTTCCCTTATATCACAAGGAATGGCATCATCGACTTCCCTTTCCTGCAGACAGATGACGGCCGACTCGAACCGGATACACCACCGGAAGATTTCGAGATTTCCAAGCCAAAACGCAAAAAACGAACAACCTCAACCCCCAGGAACAAGACATGAAAGAATTCGCCAAATGGGCACCCCTTGGCGGTGCGCTCTGCCTCATCGTGGCAGCCATTATCATTGCCCGTAACTCCCGCCGCGATGTCAAGGAGATATACGGCATGATTGACCACTACGATCGCATGAAATAAATAGCAGCATCACTCCATTTCATTTTACTACCAGCGCGTTTTACAGAACGCGCTGTTTTTTGTTCAGAAAAGGCGTCCCCAGTCACGCCAGGAAAATGAATGTATAGTCTCCGCATCCCCTCTGCATACCTTGCTGCCCCACTCCGCATCTGCCAGCAGAGCCCGCCCCACTGCTATTAAATCGACCTCACCACTCCGCAACAGCCGCTCCAGAGTCCCATGCTTATGCCCAGGAAGGCCAACCCCGCCATCTGCAATCACCGGGCGCTGAGTCAGCACCCGCGTCCAACCTGCCAGGCTCAGCGGGCTTCCATGAAAGGCAGGCTCGTGCACCTCCGGTCCGCTACACGCAAAAATATCCACCCCGGCTTCGCACAAAGGTTGCAACACAGCAGACAATGCCGACGGCGTTTCCGCCAGCAAACTGCGAGCATCACTAATTCCATACTGAGAAAAGCGGAAAATAATGGGGAATCGGCGTCCCACCGCCTTACGCACAGCATGCACTACCTCACAGGCAAAACGCGTGCGAGATAGTGCATCGCCACCATATTCATCGCCCCGGTGATTTGTCTCTGCCCGAAGGAACTGGTCTAGCAGACACCCGTGGCCGCCATTTATCTCTACGGCATCAAACCCCAGCTGCCGTGCTGCATACGCAGCAGAGCCAAACGCCTGCACTACAGATTTCAGGCGGGTCAGGCCCATAGGCTCACCTGTTTTTCTCAGCGAAAGAGGATGAATTCCGGAAGGCCCGATTGCTTCCTCACCCTCAGCACAGGAACGCAGCATTCCCACATGGCAAAGCTGAGGCGCAATACGACAATTCAGCGCATGCACCGCCCGGCATATCGATTTCCACGCCCGCAACGCAGCACCACCATAAAAATGAGCCATCCCGGGTTCAGCTGCCGCAGCATCGTTTACCGCAACAGGCTCCGTGACCACCAGACCAACCATATGTTCTGCACGCCGTGTATAATACAGCAGCATCTCTGGTGTTGGTTCTCCATTTACGGCATACCGGCGCACCAGCGGGGCCATTACCAACCGCGACCGCAACACCAGTTTACGATGTTGAAAAGGGCTGAACAACAGGTCAATTTCTCGCAGACTCAGAGCAGTGGGCATTTCCTTCATACATGCCAATTTAACCCTATACATCGTCACTTACAAGGAGTTAGAATAACAAAAACTAACACATGCCTGCAATATGACAATTATCTGCACCTGATAACGCAACGTTTTCTTGACTTAATTTGAACGAACGATAGAATATGGACATCTAAAACCTCACATATTATGAAGTTCCCCATCATCTCCACCGCTATCGTCACCCTGGCAGCACTTACCGCTACTGCCCAGGCTGAGCTGAAGATTGTTTCTGTTAACGTGCAGGAACTCTACACTAAGTTCTACAAGCGCTTCGATACTGAAACCTCCCTGCAGAAGCAGCTTGCTGAAATCAAGGCAGATATCAAGACTCGTGAAGACAAACTCCGCGCTCTCCAGGGGGAATTGAAGAAGATTCAGGACAAGTATGACTCCAGCCTCTCTGATTCCGCCGTGGCCAAGCTGCGTGAGGAATACCAGGCCAAGGCCAATGAGCTCAAGGCTGCCGACCAGGAAATGAAGGACTTTGTACAGCGCCGTGAAGTTGCTTTCCGCGAGCTCCGCAACAGCGAAATGCGCCTCCTCATGGAAGAAGTGCAGACCGCTATCAACACTGTAGCAGACCAGAACGGCTCCGATATCGTCATTGACTCCGGCGCTATCTCTCCCCAGCCTCAGATTGGCATCGGTACTCGCGTATTCCCCTTCATGAAGAAGGACATCGACCTCACCCCCGAGGTACTCAAACAGCTTAACGCCGGCGCTCCCCAGGGCTTCGACCCCGATGCCGAGCTGAAGCGTCTCTACGGCACCCCCGAAAACAAGTAATTCCTTACAATCTATACACCTGAGCTTACCATGAACCTCACTCTCTCAGACGTTCTCAAGCTCACCGGTGGCAAAATTATCAACGAGACAACTCCGGAGATTGAAATCTCCGGAGTTGCTACGTTAGATGGAGCCTGCCCCGGCGAGATTGCTTTCCTTGGCAACGAAAAATATTTCAACGACTTCCTGGCAACCAAAGCCAGCGCCGTGCTGGTTCCCCCGGCACTCCCCCAGTACCCGGAAGGCGTTGTATTCATCGAGGTCGAGAATCCCTCCCTTTCGTTTAACGCCCTCGTGGCTCACTTTATGAAAGCCAGCACCGATTTTGTCCCTGGCATTCACCCTACGGCGGTGGTTGACCCCTCTGCCAAACTCGACCCCACAAAGGTGCGTATAGGGCCCAACGCCGTGGTCGAGGCCGATGCAGAAATCGGCAACGGTACCGACATCGGAGCCGGATGTGTTATCTGCAAAGCCGTCAAGATGGGCGAAAATTGCAAACTTTATCCCAAGGTTGTCATCCGCGAACGCTGCATCCTGGGTAACCATGTCGTCATTCAACCCGGCGCAGTTATCGGTGGCGATGGCTTCGGTTTCCTCCTCAACAAGGAAACAGGGAGATATGACACCATTGACCAGGTTGGCATCGTTGAAATTGGAGACCATGTTGACATCGGAGCCAACACAACCATTGACCGCGCCCGCTTCGGTCGCACAATCATTGGCGAAGGCACCAAGCTCGATAACCAGATTCAGATTGGCCACAATGTCACAATGGGTAAACACTGTGTCATGTGCGCACAAAGCGGCATTGCAGGCAGCACCCATGTCGGCAACTATGTGACCATTGCAGCCCAGTGCGGCATTACCGGCCACATCAAGATTGATGATAAAGTTGTTGTTGCGGCTCGCTCCGGCGTCATGAACAATCTGGAAGAAGGCAAAACATACTGGGGTGTTCCCGCGGTTGTCTATGGTGATGCCGCTCGCCAGTATGCCGCCATTCGCAAACTGCCCGAGGCTTTCAAGGAACTCCGCGCGCTCAAGGCCAAGGCAGAGGAAATCCAGGAACTCATTAACCAGGCTCTGGCTGAGCAAAACTGATTTCCTATACCTGTTTTCATACATAAAAAGCGGCTCCGTCTCCGGAGCCGCTTCTCATTTATCAATGATGATGCCTGTGATGCCCACCAGGGAAATGCCCTACTCTATGGTGGTGGTAAACCACCGGGTTGTGATGCACTACATGATGGTATCCACCACCGCCTCCACAGTTGTGCATATGGTTCAGGTGAAGAGCAAAATGCTCACAGCTGGATAAGCCCACCAACATAAGTCCCGATACAACTAACACTTTCCAAAAATTCTTCTTCATGATATCTAGTGACAGGGGGTTGTGCCTGTTCATATACTCAGCGCACCTGCATATGAGTTTTATTTGATTTATTCAACTTTTTTTACACAAAAAAAAGCCTGAGCTTTATCTCAGACTTTTGTTTTTGCATGGGGATGATACCTCGAAAAGTATTTATCGGTGACGCGGAACAGGCCTGGGGCCATGAGGCATGGGATGACGCGGAGGCAGCGGACGATGCACATGAACATGACGCGGCGGAACAGGGGGACAGATGTGCCGCGGATGGTTGCAATGGTGATGATGGGGGCCAAGGTGAATCACATGCGGAGGACAGGGGTGACACAACCGAGGAGGCCCAGGAGGCGTGTGTACACAAGGACCGCCAACCGTCACATTAAAGTGAACTCCGGCATTCGCCTTTCCTGCCACAGAAAGCAGCAACGCGCAGGCCGCAAGGACAATAGTTCTAATAGTGTTCGTCTTCATAAAATAATGAGGTTACACACATAGAGCGCACCAGCCCCCCGAATTTGTTTTAAAATCATGCCTGAACCAGGCAGAAACAACCTGGAAACCATCTCTGGCACCAAAGGGAAAACGCAAGCGACTAACGGCGAAGGAAGCGACCAACGAGAGCCTGCAGCTCGGGAACACGGAAAAGAAGGCAAGCAGCACCGTAAATGCCAGCCCCAGCAATCCCCCCGACGGCCAGAGAGCCGAAACGAGCGAAGAATCCCCACTCGGTGAACGACCCGAAGCAGAACTCCGCCACCAGCCAGCAGCCCAGTGCTAGCACGCCGCCCGCTGCAAAGATGCGCAGCAAGCCTGGAATCAGCACCTTGCAGGCCATGCCACCCAGCAGGTGGCGCAGATACAGGAAATAAAACAAGAAGTTCAGCGTGGTAACAATGGAGGTCGTGAGCGCCAGGTACATGGCAGGCAGACCGAACACATGCACAAAGGTATAGTTGCACCCCACAGAAATGCAGAACGCCACCAGAGCAAGACCTGCAGGAGCCCAGGGTTTCTCCAGAGCCAGAAACACCGGCTGCAGCACCTTCATGCCGGCATAGGCAAGCAGACCAAAGGAATAAGCAGCTAACACATTACCTGTGAATGCAGATGCCGCGGCATCGAAACGGCCACGCTGATAAAATACACTCACAATCTCTGTACCCCATATGCTCAGGAAAATGGCCGAGGGTACTGCAAACAAAGCCACGAAGCGCAACGCACTGGCCAGGTGATTCGCGATTTCCTGCCCAGCCTCACCGCCGCTGGTGAGGGTCATACGCGAGACAGCAGGCAACACCACCATGCCCACAGCCACACCAAAAAGCGCAACAGGAAGCTGCCACAGGTGGAACGCGCTGGAAAGCGCCGTCACAGAGCCCGGCTGCAGGTACAGCGCAAAGGAAGTATTGATAAAGATATTAGTCTGGGTGATACCGGCGGCTATAACACCGGGTAGCATCAGCAACCATACCCGGCGGGCTGCCGGATCCGTAAATTCAAACCATGTTCCATTCCAGCGCAGGCCGATATCCCATTGCAGGAGGTAGCCCTTCTGGTACATTTTCGGCAGCTGCACCAGCACCTGAGCCGCGCCACCGCATACTACGGCAATGGCAAAGCCATACAAGGCATCGGCGCCAAAGCTCGGATCAATATACCAACCAATAGCTACGCCTACGGCCACCGTTGTCAGGTTAAAAGCAGCGCTGGCCAGATTAGGCAGTCCAAAAATACCAAACACATTCAACGCCCCCATGCAAAGAGCCGATACAGACGCCAGAAGAATAAAGGGCCAGATGATGCGGCACAAATCCGTAGCCAGCCCCATGAAACTGCGAGGCTCAAGTTTCGTAACCCCGCTGGGCACCCCTTCTGCAGCGCAAGTGAGAGAAAGCTTCTGCCCGTGTTCCAGCTTCTCTAATACAGAAACCCGCAGGCAGGAAGTCTCTGTGAGACCGCGCAATTTATCCGGAGCCTCAAAGACAGCCTCTTTCAAGCCGTCAGCGTTGGTACGCATACCACGGTAGGCAGCATCAGTACACAACATAGTGGGTGCGCCCCATGGAGTCAGCAGCACCACGCGAGCACGCTCCGGATACAGCTGCTGCATAAACACTCCAGCCAGCAGAATACCCAGAGCCACAATGCACAGCATAAGCGAAACCAACTGTGAACTGACACGGTGCGCCAGCCCCCAGGCAGCAGGAGCCCCATCCTGCTTCTCCACCTTGCTCATCACACTGGTAAAACTTTGCGAAAGGGCTCCTTCCGCAAACATATCGCGCAGCATATTCGGCACGCGGAAAGCCGTCAGAAAGGCATCGAGGGCTCCGGTGGCGCCAAAAAATGACGTGTAGACAATTTCGCGCAGCAGCCCGGTGAAACGGCAGCAGAAAATGGCTGCCGTAGCAATGAGACTCTTTTTCTGCATGGAAGCCATGGCAACCAGAGGGGAGGAACGGTGGAATTAACGAACCTTCTCGGGCAGATTTTCACCAATCTTACGAGCAAAGGCCTTAGCTGTCGTCTTGTCTCCCAGCAGCAGACAGGTGCGGGAAAGCTCTCGAATCGTGTTGCGATAAAGCCCCTGCTCCGCCTTGTCCAGGCGAGCCTTGTCCTCATCGCTCATCTGGTCTATACTGCTCTGAATGCCACGCAGAGTACGGAAACAGGGCAAATCCTGATTAGCCTTGCGCTGAGCCATAGCCAGTTTGAAACGAGCCTGCAAGGTCTTGCCTGTGGTTAAATCCGGATTTACCTCCTCCACCATCCGGGTACATTCCTGCACCCACTTGAGAGCATTATTATATTCCTGCGTATGGGAATAATACTCTGCCAGCTCGTGAGCAATACGAGAGCGGTAATCATCATCCTTTTTCACGAGGTTCGGATTCTGCAAAAGCATCTCCCAGCTGCGGGTTAAGAGAGAAATCTTTTCCTCGCCCTCCGTATGGGTTGCCAGGTAGGTCAGCACGCGCATAACCTCAGCTGGCGCAGACTCATGGTCAAGCAAGTAGCGGTAATCGCTCACGGCTTCCTTCACGTTGCCCCGGGCCTCATTCGCACGAGAACGAATGCGGGCAATGCGAGTTTGAAGTTCCGGGGTCATCTCCCCATAGCCCTCGGCAAAAGCAGCAGCCAGAGAAAGAGCTTGCGAGCACCCCTCATGGTTCCCCAGGCGGTACCGCAATTCTCCGAGCAGCAGGTAACATGTCGGCAAACGGTGCTCCTTATCCGGGTACTCCAGCATCGCATCGCGGCAGCGGAGCAGCTTTTCTTCTATCCCTTTAAGAGCATTGGCAGCCATGTTTGGGTTATCTCGCAAGGCGGTTGTCACCTCCTCCAGCATAAGCTGCGACGTAGCCGGGCAAAGCGGCCACTTGGCCTGCTCCAGAATATTACGCGTCATTTGCAACACTGGTTCTTTAACCGCACACACACCGGCCCGCATCATCTGCAGTGCAGCGGCTTCAGCAGCCAGCTCGGGCTCGCTCAGGCGCACCAGCACCCCGGGGGAATCCAGGCGGGCAATAGCCTTAACCGCCTCATCATTATTCTGCATACGAATGCAGGTTTCTGCCGTTCGACGAATAGAACGGAGCAGAAGCTCGGTATACTCCGGAGCATTTAACAAACGGTCCTGCAACTCGCGGTCCAAACGAAGCTGCAAGGCAAAATCGCCATGTTCAATAGCAGCCACGGCCAGACGCTCCAACCCCTCCACCGGGGCAAGCGATTCTACCTCTGGCAGAATGCGCACGGCTTCCTGCCACTGGCCTTTGTCCACCAGCCGAGAAAGAAGAATCCAGCGGAACTGGCGCTGCGTATCAGCATTTTTAATCCAGCCCAGGCGAGAGCGTGAATTCTCTGCCAGCTCCAGCAGGCGCGATTTATCACCTGCCAGATCGCTCAGCAGGCGTTCCAGGTTAGCATTGGCCTCATCGTTACTGGGCACCACGATGGTCTGCCCCTTGAAGAAGGTTACAATATCCTGTCCCTTAGCAAACAAGCCCCACAGAAGCAAAGCTCCCAGTGTAAGGCCGGCAGCGGCCAGGGGCACTGTATGGTTGCTCTTCTTACGAGGCGGACGATATCGACGGTTCATAAATCTTATCTCTTTATTTTTTCAAGGCATTATTGGGAAACTTCCTCTGAGTCCTCAGTCTCATCCGGCCCAGCCGGAACCTCAGGTTCCGTTTCCCCCGGTAAATATGGTTTAATTCGGCTCATCTGCCAGATGGCTTCCTCCAGGCGGTCGGGCTGGTCTGCCAGCAAGGGTTTCAGCTTAGACCACACCTCGTAGGCTTCCTGCCAGCGACGCAGCTCAGTGAGGGCGTAAGCCTGCCCCAGCAAGGCCAGGCGGCGGTTATCCACATCAACCGGGGAATCACCAGTCATGTGTGTTACAGCAGTACCGTATGCAGCCTCGGCTTCCTTGTCCTTCCCCTGCTGGTCGTAAATCTGCCCCAGCAGCAGGTAAAGACGCCCGATGGAGGGTTTATCCGCAGGCAAATGCTGTATTCGCAGCTGCAATGCCTGCTGCATGAGCTTCAGCGCCTCGTCTATTTGTGCAAGCTCCATATGGCAACGCGCAGCCCCTTCCAAGGGCTGAATCATGAGTAATGGTTCCTGAGTAGAGGCCAGAGCTGCGGTAAAATCCTGCAGGGCAGCCTGGAAGTTCTGCTCCAGATACTGCAACCAGCCACGCTGGTCAAACAGGCAGGGCCAAAATGAATTAGTTGGCTGCACCCGCCCCTCTGCCACGCCCTGCGCACGCTGCAACAACATCAATGCTACTGCATGCTCCCCCCTCGCCTGTTCTATGACCGCCAACTGGCGCAAGGCCAGAATGTGTGATGATATATTCAGGAACTGGTTTTCTGAGGGCGAAACTGCCTGTCGCAACACAAATTCTGCTGCTTCAGTATTTCCCAGAGCCAGCAAGGCTGTACCATAGCATGCGGCATACTCCGGTTTGCTCACCTGGGTATAATCCACGCCCTCCAGCGCCAAGCGGTATAGCTTTTCTGCTTCGCCCAGCTGGGCTTTGCTTCTGTGCTGCTCTGCCATGTGTACAAGCAACATCGAACGCAAGGGCTTTGTTTCATCACCCATGGTTTCAAGCTCAGCATAACGCTTTTTCCAAATTTCCATAGCAGCGTCACAATTCTGGGAAGTTCCCAAATCTGCCGCCACCATATGGGCAAGAGCATCGTTTTTCAACGAAGAAACGTCCGCGTCTCCCGCAAAGGCTATGGTCGTCTTATAAAAGCGTTCAGCTTCCTTGTACTTCTGCTGTTGCGTAAGTAAAGTAGAAGCCCGGAATACGCGGTACGCCCACTCCGAAGTATGAGGAGCCCTTTCCACCAACGGCCCGAGAATCTTTATAGCAGGGTCCGACATCTGGCGCTGCAGCAGAGCATCTGCCAGATACCATTCGGCTTCCATACGCACTGCGGCATCTTTAATCCACCCCAGACTCTTTTCAGTATCTGCAGCAGCTCGCTGCAAATAATCATCGCTGGCGCCATAAAGGCGGGTAAAGGCCAGAACATTCTGTTCTGCCGCCTTACTGAGATTCTCCCGCACAAGGTTGCAGGAGATAGCCCGGTTAAAACCTTGAGCATCGCCCTCTTGGAGGCCAAGCTCATACCCACTGTTATAACTATGAATATAGGTAAAGACCAGCAGCCCCAGAGACAAGACACCGGCACCACCTACGGCACACCACTTGACCCAGGGACGGAACTCCAGCTCCTGATTATCAAGCATCTCAGGAGCCGGGGTTTCTTTATTTTCCTCCATCATGGATGGTTCCTTATCAGGCATTGACCTGGTCCAGATGGAATGCGCTGTGTACCACGCGGGCGGCCTTCTCGATATCGCCGGCTTCCACCGTGGTGGAAATGCGGATTTCCGAGGTGGCAATCATACCGGTGCAGATGTCGGCATCGGCCAGTGCCTGGAACATAGTGGCAGCCACGCCGGTGTGAGAGCGCATACCCACGCCAACCACAGAAAGCTTGGCAAGACCGGCTTCTGTCTCCATGCGGGCGCTTTCACCCAGCTTGGGCAGCACCTTCTTGAGCGCAGCCTGAGCAGCACCCAGGTCGTTCATGTTCATGGTGAAAGACTGGCGGGCCTGGCCATCGTGGGCCGTGTTGGCCACAATCATGTCCACGTTAATCTCTGCATCCGAGAGGGCGGAAAGGATGATGGCGGTGTAAGCCACAGGAGCGGTGATGCCCGACACAGTAACGCGGGCCTGGTTGCGTTCGATTGAGACGCCTCGCACGGCGAGGGACTCCATAGCGGAAGTTTCTTCTTGCACGATAGTACCGGGGTTGTTGTTCATGGAATTGCGGACCTCAAACACGACGCCGAATTTCTTGGCGAATTCAACAGAGCGTGCCTGCATGACCTTGGAACCGCTGGAGGCCATCTCCAGCATCTCTTCATAGGAAAGTACGGAAATCTTGCGGGCGTCCTTCACCACACGCGGGTCGCAGGTGTATACGCCGTCCACATCGGTGTAAATCTGGCACAAATCGGCATTCACCGCCGCCGCCATGGCAATGGCGGAAAGGTCAGAACCACCGCGGCCAAGGGTATGAATGGTGCCATCCACCGTGACGCCCTGGAAGCCGGCACACACCACGATGTAGTCATCCTCCAGCGCCTGCACCACACGCTTGGGGTCAATGGAATGAATGCGGCCGCGGGTATGGGAACCGTAGGTACACACACCGGCCTGCTGCCCAGTGAAACTCATGGCCTTGTAGCCCATATCGGTGATAGCCATGCACAGCAGCGCAATGCTCTGCTGCTCGCCCGTGGCCAGCAGCATATCCAGCTCACGCTCCGGCGGGTTGTCCATCACCTCATGTGCCAGACCAATGAGTTTATCCGTCACGCCGCTCATGGCCGAAATTACCGCCATGATTTTGTTACCCTCTTTCTTGACCTCGATGAGTCTGCGGGCTACATTGCGGATGCGGTCGATCGTGCCCACGGAGGAGCCACCGTATTTCTGTACGATAAGTGCCATAACTGGTCTGGTTTATGAGTTGAAAGTTTCGATTCGGAACACCGCCGGATGCGGCGCAATGCAGCCCTCGGCCACAATTTCCTTGAGAGCCGTCTTGAGCGTTCCCCATGGGCAGGCATGCAGGGTGAACACCAGGTCATTTTCCACATTCTCCGATTCCTCGTCCTCATGCGGCGTGGAATAGGTGGAGGCTATGCTGATATCGTGCTTTGCCAGCACCCGTGCAATGGCGGCAATCACGCCGGAACGGCGGCTCGGCACCAGGAAGCGCACGTAGTACGGCGTCACGGTGTCTTCCTGCGGCATGATTTCCAGCGTCTTGGTATAGGGGTGGAAGCCGGTGTGGAACTCCGGGTGGTGCAAATCGCGCATCGCCAGCACAATATCACCGATAACGGCACTTGCGGTCGGGTTCTTGCCCGCGCCACGGCCGTAGAAGATGGTTTCGCCCACGATATCGCCCTTCACGGCAATGGCGTTGAACACGCCGTTCACATTGGCCAGCAGGTGTTCACGCGGCACGAAGCTCGGCTGCACGCGCAGCTCCAGGCGGTCGCTCTCCTTGTGGTGCTTGATGACAACCAGCAGCTTGATGGTGTACCCCATCTGGTGAGCAAAACGGAAATCCGTCGCCGTCACACGTTCAATACCATAGACAGAGATTTTTTCCGGGGAAATCGGCGTGCCGTAGGCCAGCATGGCAAGGATGAGCGCCTTGTGGGCGGCATCCCAGCCATTGATATCCAGCGTGGGGTCAGCCTCGGCAAAGCCCTTGACCTGGGCGCGGGCCAGAGCCGATTCAAAAGATACCCCCTTGCGCTCCATGGAGGAAAGAATGTAGTTGCTTGTGCCGTTGATGATACCGGCAATGCTCTCCACATTATTGCAGATGAGCGAATTCTGCAAGCTCTGGATAATCGGGATACCACCACCGCAGGAGGCCTCGAAATACAGCGGAACCCCCATGTTGGAAGAAAGCTTGAACAGCTCGCCGCCATATTCTGCCAGCAACGCCTTGTTGCCCGTCACAACCGGCTTACCGGCTTTCAGCGCACTCGTCACCAGCTTGTAAGCCTCGGTCGTGCCGCCAATCAGCTCGATAATGATGTCGATATCCGGGTCGTTCACCAGGTCGCGCCAGTCATTTGTCAGCATCTCCGGCGCAATCTCCACCTCGCGGGCGCGCCTCATATCGCGCACCGCAACGCGCTTCACGGCATAGCGCATCTTGGCGCGAGCCTCCAGCAACTCATGATTCCGGCACAGAGTCTCATACACACCCGTACCCACGGTTCCAAGGCCTGCAAGCCCAAGCTGAAGCGGTTTATCTGTCATTTGCGGGCGCAATTCTACACAAAATTCCCCCGCACCGCAAGCCAATATTCTGCCCACAGCAGATTTTTGTCACGCAGTTCGCGGAGTATGTCTTTCCTCGCGGTCATGATTCTGCCTTAGCAGCTTCATTTCTTTTCTGGCGTTCAGCTTCAAGCATTTGCCAGGCCTCAAAGGCAACATCTATCTCCCCTCGAATATATCCTTGTCTACCGCATTCCGGGCATCCGCACGAGCCCCCGCCTGGAGAAGAAGATTGACCATCTCAGCATTCCGACTCACTTCCGCCCAGTGCAACAAGGTGTAGCCGTGCGGACCGCGGGCATTCACATCCTCCCCGGCAGCAATGAGCCGCTTCACCTCCGCTATATTGTGAAGCAACACGGCATCCTCCAGCGCATTGCCCGTTGTTCCACCCGCTCTGGCTATCTCGACCGGGCAGATTCCCTGCACCGCCGCATAATGCATGGCGGTAAGACCGCGATTATCGCGAGCATTCAATTCAGGCTTGAATTCTGTCAGAAAACAATGCAGCGTATCGACACTATCAACTCCCAGCATCAGCGGGGTGGCGCCGTCCTTATTACGGGCATTGATATCCGCCCCGGCGCGCACCAGTTGGCGAACAACATGCTCACAATCCCAGCCCTGCAGGAAATAATGGAGAGCCGTATTTCCTTCGGCATCTGCTGCATTCGGGTCAACCCCTGCCTCCAGCAACAGCATGACGGTATTGTCCGCCTGCCACAAATTCCCCTGCCAGGGTGTTCTGTCACCCCGTCGCACAATATTGAGGCAGGCGCTTGTAATCACCGGAGAGCCCTCATTATTGCGGGCATTCGGATCTGCCCCGGCAGCTAGCAATACACGAGTGGTCGCCCCGCCTGCGCAATGCAAGGGCGTATTTCCTTCTTTATCGCGGGCGTGAACACTGCCGCCATGCTGCAGCGCAGCTTCCAGAATGAGCGTACCAGTATTTCCGCTGTAGTAGCGGCAAAGAGAAAGTGCGGTGAATACAAAAGAATCACCAAATTGGCCCGGGATATTCGGATTTGCCCCATCCTCCAGAGCTTTTTTCATCTGTAAAATGAGTTCTTCCCGTTCTTTGGGGTTGGTGGAGCGGCTACACTTCTCAGCCAGAGAATGCAACACCCCCGTGGCATGCGCGCGCTCCGGCTCACCAGATGCCATAGTTGCCAGTCGTGCATAATTATAATCCCCGCACCAGGCATTTCTGCGGGCATAATCTGCTGCGGTCTGCCCCAGCGCATCACGCAATGCTGTATCCGCCCCGGCCTCCAGCAGCTGAATAAATATATCATTCCCATGCTCCTGGGCATGCACCATCAGCGGGGTCACCCCCTGGTGATTAGCAGCATTGATATCCGCCCCGGCAGCAATGAGCTCCGGCAAAGTCAGACGAGAATTCTTCATCAGCTCAGCCGAGTGCAGCAGCGTATTTCCCTGGCTGTCGCGCACATTGATATCGCATCCGGCCTCCAACAGTAGATGAATGAAGCCGGGCGATACCCTCCGCAAGGAGCAGAGGTCCAGAAAACAATGCAGCGCTGGCAATCCCTCCTTATTGAGCTTGGCAAAATCGCCCCCGGCCTTATGCAGCATCGGCAGCAACACCGGGTGGAACACCGCTTTGTGTAGAGGCGTGTTTCCTTTGCCATCCTGCGCGTTCGGGTCAGCTCCGGCGTTCAGCAGCAGTTCAACGAGTTCGATGTCGTTCAGACTGATTTCTTTCTTCCCGATGCTCTCGATGGCGATATGCAAGGGCGTGCGGTCACCATATGCCTTCAGATTCGGGTCAGCTCCGGCCTCCAGCAGCAGGCGCACGTGCTCCACATTGTTATAGCGAGCTGCACTTTTAGCAGCAACGGTTAAGGCAGTAACAGTATCGCGCTCTGAAAATGAATGGATATGATTCACATCTGCGCCAGCCGCCAGAAGCCATTTCAACCGTTCACGGTTCCCCCTTACTGGCCCCATCCTGGCCAGCGTTTCGTTATATTTATCCGGCGTTATGTTGAGCAACGCCAGCTGCTGCGCAGGGGTGAGCACCTGGACTGCCGGTTCAGCAAGAGCCGACACAGAAAGAGACATGAGAGAAAAGATGACGACAGGTAGATGTTTCATACATCTTGTATACGCACGCAGAAAAAGGCATTCTTTCAGCTATCTTTCCCGTATTGCCTCAAAATAAAATCGAACCCAAGGGGGTGGCTGCCTCAAAATTAATCGAACCTTAGAGTACTCATTTTTTCGAACTAATCAAGCCCAAAGTTACCTTGGTGCCCAACACCCTTATATGATGAGATTTTGATATGGTAACCCCCGCAAGCATCAGCTAAAATGCTTGCGGGGTGTTTAGGCTACTAAACTCTGGGGTAGCTATCCAGATAGGTGAACAAGTGTCATATCTCCCCAACTTCAAGTTGAGAG
>JAZNIZ010000043.1:0-52297 GCA_045577775.1 Akkermansia sp.
GTGTCAGCTCCTGCGACACCGGCAGCTATGGCAATAAAGAGAATATCCCCTAGCTTATGCCGCTTAGCATTGCCTGTTCTTGGATCTTCAACTGCTTCCAACTGGTCAATAAGAATATACATTTCTGCATTATAACACAAAACGCATCTAAATGCAACGTGGTTAGAAATTTGTGTTAACTTTATAAGCCTAAATTCACACCGTATGTTTGTGCCATAAGGTCATGACACGAACTTTCTAATGCGTCTGCCCTGGTAGAAATATGGGGTGTTTGGGTGGTATCCCTGTCATGATGGGTTGAAGCAGGGGCCTGTTTGTGTTAGTATACCGCCATGCAGATTGCACATACAAAGGAAGAATTGCGCGCTATGCTGGCACCGCTGCGTGGTAAACGCATGGTGTTGGTGCCGACCATGGGCGCCTTGCACGAGGGGCATGCCACTTTGCTGCGCCAGGCGCGAGAGCTGGCCGGAACCGAGGGTTCTGTGGTAGCCAGTGTTTTCCTGAACCCGGTGCAGTTTGATAATGCCGGAGATTTAGCCACCTATCCTAAGACGCCGGAGCAGGATATGGAAACCTGCGCCGCCTGTGGGGTGGATGTCGTTTTCATGCCGACTCCGGATGTCATGTACATGGCAGACCGCTCCATCACGCTGGAGGAAACGCATCTTTCCACGGTACTGTGTGGCGCCAGCCGCCCGGGGCATTTTGCCGGGGTGTGCCTGGTGGTCAATAAGCTTTTCAACCTGGTGCAGCCTACCGATGCTGTCTTTGGCAAGAAGGATTACCAGCAGCTGTCGATTCTGCGCCGCATGGTGCGTGAACTGGATATCCCGATTACGCTGCATGGTGCAGAAATTGTGCGCGGGGAGGACGGCCTGGCTCTTTCCAGCCGCAATGTCCGTCTCACGCCGGAACACCGCGCAGCAGCCCCGGGCATCCGCCGCGCCCTTCTGGCCGCCCGCGATGCCTATGCCGCAGGTGCTGAAGCCTCCTCCATCTGCGCCCGGGTGAAGGAAACACTCGAATCCATACCGGGTGTGCGCTGCGATTATGTAGAGCTGGTGGATGCCGAGACCCTGCACGCTGTGAGCGATGAGAAGCGCCTGGCTCTGCTGGCAGTGGCTGCCTGGTTTGGGGATGTGCGCCTTATTGACAATATAGAACTTTCCCGCATATGATACACGCTGAGAATCTGCACCGTTCGTACCGCATTGCCAAGAAGCAGATAGAAGTGCTTCATGGCCTGGATTTACATATTCGCCGGGGCGAGAAAGTGTTTCTCTGTGGCCCCAGTGGTGCAGGCAAGACCACGCTCATGTACACGCTGGCGGGGCTGGAACCGCCGCAGCAGGGCAAGGTCGTGATTGATGGAGAGGATATATACGCCCTTTCGCTGCGCCGCCGCGCCCTGTTCCGCAACAAAATGATGGGCTTTATTTTCCAGAACTACATGCTGATGCCTGAGCTGACTGCCCTGGAGAATGCATCGCTCGCCACAGCTGTGGCCGGGACCGAGGCTACCGAACGCGTGAAGAATCTGCTGGAGCGTGTGGGGCTTGCTGACCGCATGGATCATCTGCCCAATGAACTTTCCGGCGGTGAGCAGCAGCGTGTGTCTATTGCTCGTGCACTGGCTCATGACCCTGCTATCATCTTTGCCGATGAGCCCACCGGCAATCTGGACTCTCGCAACGGTAACCAGATTCTAGATTTGCTGTTCGGTCTGGCCGATGAGAGTGGCAAGACGCTCGTGACGGTGACCCATGATGCCGAGATTGCGGCAAGAGGTGACCGCACGCTCATTATCCGTGACGGCGTGGTCATGGATGAGCATTAATTCATTTCCATACAAAGAAAAAGCGCTGCTGATTATTCATCGGCAGCGCTTTCTATTTTATACGTGAATCAAATCAGGCGCGGATGATGTAGCCTTCTTTGCGAGGCTTGGGCGCGACGGTGCCGCCCTCTGCCTCGAAGCCAAGGATGCAGATGGCCAGCCCGGCCATGTTATCCGGAAGCCCCCAGGATTTCCTGATTTCCTCGCCCTCCGGCAGCTCAAACATCTGGCGCCCGCGGTTAATCCAGCAGGAGCCCAGTCCCACGGCGTGAGCCGCGTTGAGCAGGTTGGCCATGACCATGCATGCGTCCTCGTGGCCGGTGGTGTTGGTGGTATCCTCGAAAACGACAACTGCGGTGGGTGCGCCGTAGAAGGGATCCCTTGTGGTGTTCATGATGCGGGCATTGAGCTCGGAGAGCCTGGCCATAAGACCGGGTTCCTGCACCACAACCATGAGCGGGCTCTGCTGCCCATGCCCGGTGGGGGCGTAGGTGGCGGCTTCGAGCACGGCATCAAGCAGCTCATCAGGCACCTGCTGCGTGGTGTATTTGCGGCAGCTGCGGCGGGTTATCAGGTCAATGAGTGTTTCTTTCATCGTGTAGATTGCTGTTATTTGTTAGCTTCGACGGCCTCTTTCCAGTTGCCGATGATGGAGGCGTCTCCACTGGTTATATTGGCGCCACTCTGGGTCACTATGTCAATCTGGGGTCTGGTGGCATCCGTGCCGGATAAGCCGGGCAGTTCGCCGGCATCGCTTGCCAGCATGGCAGGAAAGCGAACCTTGTGTTTCTTCAGCGCCTTGGAAACCTCTGCCAGTGTATCTGCCTTTGCAATGAAGATTAACTCCACTCCGGCTCGTTTCATTTCTTTATACTCATCGCTAATCTTTCCAATGATTTCGGGCGTTGCCTGGCTCAGATTCGGGTAGTAGTAATACATGTAGTATTTGGCCTTAGCTGAGGGCTTTCCATTGGTGAACTTGATTTCCTTGATGGCCGGGCCCACGCGGGGCTCGCCGTCATCGTTCACGACCGCATATTTGCCAATGGTGAGCGCCTTCCAATCGCGGATGATAGAGCCGTGTCCGGACTTGATGACCGTGCCATCGGCCTTCACGAAGGTAGCGTTGGGAATGCCGCTGTTTTCAGGCAGCGCCGGGAGTTTGGGCATGGAAACCGGCATCAGCGCGGGGAAAGCGGCATTGTATTTGGTAAGGAATCCCTTAGCTGCGTTCTCCTCGTGGTCATTGCTGATGAGAATGAGCTCGACCTTGCCGGTCTGTTTCATGATTTCATAAGCCTTGGCTACCTCGGGCATTTCTTTATTGCAAGGACCACACCAGGATGCGGATTTCAGGAAAATATAATACTGAGCCTTGCAGTTAGGAGTAGCCTCGGTGATGTATTTGTTCTGAGCCAGCATCTCGCCTACAGGATTCGGGGCTGCTTCCTCGGCCTCTTTGTCGTCTTCCTTAGCAGTGGCCTTCTTTTTTGCTTTCTTAGACTTCTTGCTCTTGGCTGATTTTTTGCTGGTCTTTTCAGAGATGGAGCCCTGGGCTTCAGCGACAGGGAGAATCCAAGTCAGAAGACCTGCCATCATTGCAAGTAGAAAAAGTTTGCTTTTCATGTTTAAATCCTATTATAGTGATTTCCCCTTGTCAATGCCAATTTTTTACATGAAGGAATAAGCATCAATATCCAGAGAAATGGTAACACCTTCGCCGCAATTCAGCGATGCGATTTCGCGGCTGCATGTATCGGCAATGATTCTGGCACCGGGGGCTTTCAGTGTACATTGATAGCGGAATTGGCCGTATGCCTTGGGTAGCGGTGAGGGCAGAGGATCGCTTATCTGAACTTGTGGAGGGAGAGCGGCGAGCAGGCGTTTATGCAGCGTTTCCATGGCAAGTGCTGCTACGTCCTCCTGCTCGCAACGTGTGGTAATGACCGCCATGTGGCAGAATGGTGGAAACTGCATCATCTGCCGTAACTCCAGTTCTGTTTCGCTGAATCCATCGGTATCATGCCGCCGGGCGAACTGGATGGCGGCCGCCTGTGGATTATAGGTCTGAATGATTACCTCGCCATCCAGCTCCCCGCGTCCGGCGCGCCCGGCCACCTGGGTGAGCAGTTGGAACGTGCGCTCTGCTGCGCGGGGATCAGGAATGTTGAGCCCTAAATCGGCATTCAGAACCCCCACTAGCGTAACTCCAGGAAAATCCAGGCCTTTGGAAATCATCTGTGTTCCCAGCAAAATGTCGATACGGTGAGCCCGGAAATCAGCCAATATGTCTCGCAAGGCGTTTTTGCGGGTAGTCACATCGGCATCTACGCGCTGCAAACGAGCCTGGGGGAAACACCGACGTATCACGGCTTCCACCTTCTGGGTACCGTAGCCCTCCAGCGAGATGTTGGCCGTGTGGCATTCGGGGCAGCGAGGGGGAACCATTTGCCGGAACCCGCATATGTGGCACACCAGGCGGTTTTCTGTCACATGATAGGTCATGGGCAGGGCACAGTGTTCACACTGGGCCGTGAAGCCGCATTCCGGGCATTGGAGAGCACGGGCAAAACCGCGGCGGTTCAGCAGCAAAATGACCTGTTCTCCTTTGGTAAGCCGTTCATCAATGGCCATGCGGAGACGTTCGGAAAGAATGCCGAGATTACGCTTATCCTTGGCTTCGGTACGCATATCGAGCACGCGTGTGAGCGGTAACCGCTGACCGTCTGCACGCTGATCCATGCGCAGCATGGTGTATTTTCTTTGCTGTACGTTGTAAAGCGATTCCAGTGAAGGCGTGGCCGAGCCAAGCACAATGGTGGCGCCTTCCAGCCTGGCTCTCAGGACGGCAAGGTCCCGCCCATGATAGCGGGGAGAATTTTCCTGTTTGTAGGAAGAATCATGTTCTTCATCCACGATGATGAGGCCGAGTTTCTGAACCGGTGCAAAAACCGCTGAGCGAGGGCCTATGGCAATGCGGGCTTTGCCTCGGTGAATGGCATGCCACTCATCGAAGCGCTCACCATCGCTCATGGCACTGTGAAGAATGGCCACGCTGCCGGGCGAATCTGCAAAGCGCCCCTTGAAACGTGCCATGGTCTGCGGAGTAAGGGATATTTCCGGAACGAGGATCAGCACGCCTTTTCCCTGGTTCATGACCCGCTGAGCGGCTTGCAGGTATACTTCCGTTTTGCCGCTGCCGGTAACGCCTTGCAGGAGTATAGGCTGTGAGGAGCCTGCGTCAAACGCCTCGTTGATCTGCTGCAGTGCGGTGGTCTGTTCGTGGTTCAGATCGAGAGCTGCCGTTTTGGCAAATGTTTCTGTACCAGCCGGATCCCGGTGTATCTGCTCCTCCTCTATGCGTACCAGATGCGCTTTTTCGAGCGCTCGGGCAGACGCCAGAGCCGGACTGCCACCTAGCTCTGTAAGTGGGGCCCGCTTTGCTTCACTGGCGTGCAGGTAGCGTAATATGGAGGCTTGCCGGGGTGCGCGTCGGTTAATTTTGTTAAGGGTGTCGTCATCCGGCCAGTTCTGGAGTACCACCACCTTGCGTGTTTTCTCATCGTGGCGTTCCTGGCGTACAGGTTCCGGTACAATGCAGCGAATCATCTGCTCAATCGGTACGGCATAGTAACGCGCAGCCCATTCTGCAAGATTCATGAGCGCCGGAGATACAACAGGCTCCTCGTTTATAAGCCGCCGCAATGGTTTCAGACGCTGTGCCCATGCGGCCTCCGGTTGCACCAGGGCGAGAACGGTGCCGGTCGTGCTTCGGTTGCGCAGAGGAACTTCAACCCGGCATCCTCTCGTTACTCCTCCCATTTCCTGTGGAATGGAGTAGTCGAGCACCATATCGTTCATGCCGTCCACGAGCACACGCGCTGCGAGTGTCGTTGCAGGCATATCTGCTGCAAAAAGTTCCTGCATGAACCGGACCGTGGATTATCAGGCAGCTTCGGCTTCTTCCCTGGAGAGGATATGAACCACAACCTTGGTTCCGTGTTTCTCGCCCGCGGCCTTTGCCAGTGAGCGTATGGCAGAGGCGGTCATGCCATTGCGACCGATGACCCTGGCCACATCTGCCTGCACCAGTACCAGCCGGAAACGCACCATGTCTCCAGAGGGAGAGGCTGCTACTCTCAGCTCTGCGCTTTCCGGATGGCAGATGAGCGGAGAAACAGCAGCGAGCAGGTATTTACCGATGGATTCTGTAAGCTTGTGCATGCTCTCTACATTACTGGAATCGTGGTGCTATGTCAAGTTCCTATCGCGTGCTGGAATGAATACAAAATACCCCGCAGAAGACTGCGGGGTACTGTTGGAAATGTTGGATGTCAACGAATCAGAAGCTCTCAGCGGGGGATACCGTCTCAGCTGCGGGAGCTTCGGCAGCAGGCGTTTCAAGCTTGGGCTGGGGCTCCTCGGCAACGTCATCGGGCTGGATTTCCAGTCCCTGCTGCTGGAGCTGCTGAAGCAGCTCGGGGGGAAGCTGGTTCAGACCGCGGGTGGGAGCAGCCTCCGGAGCCTTGGTGATGTTGTTGAGGGTAATGGTGAACACAAGGGTGCTGTTGCTGCCGATGGGGGCAGGCCCCTGCGGACCGTATGCCAGTTCAGAGGGGATGACAACTTCCCAGGTAGAACCAATGGGCATGAGCTTCAGCACTTCGGAGAAGCCGGGAACAACGCGGTCGATGGGCATATCGACAGGAGTCACGCTCTTGTCGAACACGGTGCCGTCGATGAGCTTGCCTTCGTAGCTCACATTGCAGAGAGCATCGGTGCCGTCGGTGGCGGGGTCATATTTGCGACCCTCACCAGGGGTGATGACCGTGTAAATCAGACCGCTTTCGGTCTTGGTTGCGCCCTCACGCTTGGCGTATTCTTCCTGGTATGCCTTGCCGGCAGCCAGGTTAGCCTCGGCCTTCATGGCTTCTCTCTTCTGCATGGCCATGACAAAGGCGTTCATGCCTGCTTCGATGGTAGCCTGGTTCATGCTGGGCTGCTGACCTGTAAGGCTGTCCTGGAGAGCCTGGAAGAAAGTGTCTTTGTCGAAATCGTCTGCGGTAAGGGTGGAGGCACCAGCAGAAACCTCCTGGCCGAAACGGTAGCCGATGAAGTAGGAGAATGCCTTCTTGGCATCTTCGTCGGAAATGGAGGAGGGCGTTACGGGGGCGGCAGCTGCTTCGGTCGCTACAACAGCCTCAGCCGGAGCCGGGGTTGTTACTGCGATTTCCTGATTGCTCTGAGAGTAGCAATAGGTGCCGGTAGCACCCGCGATGGCCAGGCCGGCCAGAATCATGATGTACGTCTTTTTCATATGTGTGATGTACTGTTGTGACTATGTGTCTACTATGGATACGGAGAAAAGTCAAGAATCTTGCATGTCCGTATCAAATAGTTGGATGTCATGAAGCCTGTTTTGTTGAAAAAAAGAGCTGCCGTGAAGCAGCTCTTTTTGAAGGGAGGGGTTATTTCTGTTTGAAGAGAGGTATCAGAGAAATGCCCCAAGATTGGTTTTCGCCGGTGTAGGGCTGCTCGATGATGATGGTGTTGGCTCCCTCCTTCAGCTCCAGTTCCGTGGGGGGCTGCACCCACCAGATTTCTTCCTTGTCCAGCGGGGATTCGAAGTTCCAGGCGTTGGGTTCATAGGCAAACTTACCGGCGTTCTTGAAGCTTCTGGGGTTGCTGACTTCCTTGCCGTTAATCCAGATGCGGGTGCCTGTCTGGGACCATTCTCCTGCCTTGGGGACACCTGTCCAGCGGCGATTGGAGCGGGCGGGGGCATCGAATCCAATCATGAAAGGGTATTTCCCGGCTTTCTTGACCTTGATGGAAGTAGTGGCCCAGATGGTGCTACCGGGGCGGGCATTCATGAACATACCCAGGTAGCCGGTGTCCGGACGCGTGCGGAAATACAGGTTGGCGCAGTAGGCGGGGCGGGTGTCGGCAGGGTCAACTTTCCCCTCCAGCACAGCTGTGCGGGTGGCTTCCACCTGGGACTTGTCGACCGGCTTGGTGATGGTCCAGGTGAGGTCGCTTTCAGGCCACATGGGGAAGTCCTCATCGGCAAAGATACTCTTGCGGAGCTTGGCCATGCGCTGTTCGAACAGGCGGTATGCCCTGGCTGCTTCGGTGTCGGGGGCGGGCATGTCGAGGGGAAGAGCATCGCCATTGCTGGCGCCACCAATCCAGGAGCGCTCAGCCATAGCCATCATGCCCGGCCACATGGCGCAGAAGCCCGGAATCCATTCCTTGTTGTCCACCTTGCCGTCCGGCCAGTAGCAGATGATGGTACCCAGCTTCTTCTCGTCGCCCTTGGCGGAACCGCAGGGCCGCATGAAGAAGTAACGACGCACGAGCATTGCCGGGTCGAGCAGGTTGGCGTAACCCATGGTGGAGTCGAAGGCGCGGCGGGTGATTCGCTCGGGGTTGATGGACTTATCGGCCGTGTTCGGGCCTTCGCCCCAGCGCTGTTCGATGGAGGTATCTGCCACGGGCAGGTCTCGGTTACTTGCCCACTGTACAGGAATGCGGTTGTGTTCCTGGAGCTTCTTTGTCACCATGCCGACAAATTCGGCAGCATTCGGAATTCGTACCTCATCGGCACCGAAGTGGATGATGGGGCAGAGGTCAGCCGGGACTTCCTTGCAGAATTCATCCAGTAGTTCTGCGACTATCTTCATACCCTGCGGTGAGTGCATCTTGAAACCGAATGCGCGATCGAAGTAGGCGCTGTGACCGGGCATGTCGAGCTCGGGAACAACAGTGACACAACGATTCTTGGCATAGGCACACAATTCGCGGATTTCGTCGTAGGAATAGGTGTCCTTGTGGTCGCGGGTACGGAATCTCGGGTCGTTGAGGGCCGGGTAGGATTTGCACTGGATGTGCCAGGCGGGGTAATCGGTCAGGTGCCAATGGAAAAGGTTCACCTTAAGGCGAGCTGCCAGGTCGATTTCCTTCTTCAGCCGGTCCAGCTTGCGGAAGTTGCGCCCGCAATCCTGCATGTAGCCGCGGTACTTGAAAGCGGGCCAGTCCTTGATGGTGCAGCAGGGAATGGAAGATTTGCCCAGGATGAGCTGGTGCAAGGTCTGCAGACCATAGAAGAAACCGGCTTCCTCAGCAGCCTCGATGGTGATACCTTTTTCGCTGACGGTGAGGATATAGCCTTCGGCTTTCTGCTCGTCATTCAGTTTGTCTTTGCTTGACTTCAATTTAACGATTATGGGCTTTTCGCCCCTGCCTTTGATGCTGTTGCGCAGACTCTTCCATGCGGTCTTGACGGAAGGTGCCGACGTGGCTTTACCCTTGATGCTCATGGCGTCAGCAGGCGGCAGCATGATTTTGTTTTCTTCCCATTTTACCTCTCGGGGGAAGGGAATGAGGGCGTTAGGCGCGTTCTGTTCAGCGGTCAGGTCGTGAGGAGATACCCAGTCTGCACGGCAAATGCTGGTCAGGAGAATGAGCCCTGCCAGTAGGTGGGAGAATTTAAACATGGTGCAATCATAGCACAATATCATGCTAAGACAAGTTTAAATCCCCGGTCTGAAGTCAGCAAACCCCGTGGCTGAATCGATGCGTGTGGGGATAACCCGCAATTTGGCTCCCGGGTAGAGACAGCGGGCATCGGTGCTGGTCCAGCGCTCGGCGTGACGTTCAAAATACCAGCTGGTGTCGTTGGGTAAATCGGCACCCGATACGAAGCCCTTGACTTTGAGCAGGGGGATTTCCACGGCAAGCCCCTGCGGCCAGCAGGCGAGCACAACGGCATCCCATACGCGGGGCGATTCGCTTTCGCATTGTAGCTCCAGGAATCTCGTCATCATGCTCTGCTGTGCTTCGCTTTCTGCTGCGGCAGAGTTGCGCTCGGTTTCCGATATATGGTCTGCAATGGATGCCAGAGTCCCTATGGTGGGCAGGTTTGCTGCCGGTGAACCGCTCAAACGGCAGAATGCCCGGTGAACCACCAGGTCGGCATAGCGGCGAATGGGACTGGTGAAGTGGCAGTAGTCACCCTTGGCTAATCCAAAATGCCCCAGGGCATCGGGCGAATAGCGTGCACGCATCATGGCGCGCAGTACGCGAACCTTCAGGATTTCGGCATCCGGATGCGTTTCTATTATTTCCATGATGCTGTTGAGTTCCTCGCGGGTGGCAAGGGTGCCGGCTTTGATGCCGTAGGCTTTCAGTTCCTGCGCCAGTTCGCTGAGCTTCGCGGGGTCGGGCGCTTCGTGCACGCGGTAAATGGCGGGAATAGCCTGGGCATTCAGCGCATGGGCTACCGATTCATTGGCTGCGAGCATGAATTCCTCCACCAACTGGTGCGCTTCATCGCTGGATTCCACCTCGGCGTCAACCGGTTTGCCGTGATCATCGGTAATAAGCCGCATTTCGGGCATATCGAGACGGAGCGCTCCTGCCTCGTAGCGCTTGCGGCGCAGCAACTGTGCCAGTTTGCCAGCCTCGAGAATCATGGTGTCAACTTCGGCATCGCCTGTCTGTGCCTTGCCTTGCAGTACGTCCAATACCTGCGGATAACTCAGGCGTCGGCGGGAATGGATGACGGCATCCCGGAAGCTGACTTTGAATACCTTGCCTTGCCGGTTAATCTGCATGAGACACAGACGGGTGAGACGGTCCTCGCCCTCTTTTAATGAACAGATGCCATCACAGAGACGCGGGGGGAGCATGGGGAGCACGCGGTCGGGCAGGTAGGTGGAGTTGCCACGTTTCCGGGCTTCTTCATCCAGAGCAGAGCCCGGGCGTACGTAGTGGCTGACATCGGCAATATGCACGGCGAGTTCCCAGTTGTTACCCACTCGGGTCACAGCGATGGCGTCGTCATAATCACGAGCTGTTTCGGGGTCGATGGTGATGACACAGCACTGCCGCCAGTCATCGCGGTGTGCCAATTCCTCATCCGATATGGTATCTGGGATGTTTTCTGATTCCTCCAGCACCTCGGATGGGAACGTATCTGCCAGCCCGTATTTGTGCATAATGGTGGTAATCTGTACCGCCTCGTCCTCCGGCCAGCCGAGCACCTGCATAATACGTCCGGTGGCTTCATTGTGCGCCAGTGGGTAGCTCACAGGCTCTACCACTACTACCATGCCGGGTAGCAGTTCTGCCGGTGGTGGGGTCATCAGCCGTACCAGTTCCGGGCTGGTGCGTCCATCGCCTATCATGTACCCGTAACGCCCGGTGGATTTATAGCTGCCGACCCAGCGGTCGTGACCACGGGAGATAATTTCCAGCACGCGCACCTCGATGTGCGTTTCGGAGGCATTCGGGCGGTGGCGGTGGCGGCGGTCCCGGGCAGGGGACTGCAAGCGTACGGATACACTCACTTTGTCTCCATCCATGGCGCCGTGGCTGCGGTGCGGGTTGACGAGCAGTGCTTCCACCTCACTTCCGGGACGCAGGGCGCTCAATTGCTGCGCCGAGGCTGCATCCGGCACATAGAACAGGCGCCCGCCGCGCTGAGAAATCTGCCCGGTGAGCGGGCCTCCCTGAAGTTTTCGCAAAACATACAGGCTTTTACGCAGCCGGAGCAGTGTTCCTTTTCTGACACCTTCTGCCAATACGGCCTTGAGCTCGCTTCGCTGGCCGGGATGCAAGCCCATGCCGCGGGCAATATCCACCATTTCCTGGGGTTCGTATCCGGGGGAGGAAAGATAGTCGTACAGAGCCTTGCTCAGTGTGGGTAAAGACATGATTTACTGGTATACTAGCACAGAGAATTGCTGGTAGCAATGACATTTTGGCAATTTTACTTGCACAGATGACCTTTCTATGTTAATTTGACATTGTACATATGATTGCCAAAGCTGTACAGTGGATTGGCCAGCGCACCAAACAGGAGGATGCCTACACGGTGAGGTTCTATCCTGATGGCCTGCTGGCGCTTGTCTGCGATGGTATGGGTGGGCATCATGATGGCGCGCTGGCCTCGACCCTGGCGGTAGAGGCTTTTCAGCGGTCCTTTGAGAAACACCCGGATGTCCCGGTGGCGAAGCGTATGTACCATGCTCTGGAGGTGACCAACGAAACAATCCGTCGCACCTTCGAGCGCCGTAGTGTATACGGTGGCACCACGCTGCTGGCTGCCTGGGTGAGCGCTGGTTGTCTGCGCTGGGTCAGTGTGGGCGATACAGCCCTGTATCTCTGGCGCCGCGAACGCCTGATGCGTCTGAACGAAGACCATTCATACCGCGATATGTACCGCTGTTACATTGGCGCTGGGATGACTGCTCGGGAAGCTCTGCGGCGTGGCCATGTGCTGCGCGCTGCTGTTACGGGTGAGCCGTTGGATTTGGTTGATGCACCAGCGCTGCCGTATCCTCTGCTGCCGGGAGACCGCGTTATCCTGACCTCTGATGGCTCAGAGAATATCATCTCTCCCGAAATGCTCACCCAGGTTGGACGCGACATCCTGAACAACCGCAATGGTAACTTGCCAGTGGAGATTGTGGAGGCCTGCAAGGCGCTCAATGACCCCTATGCCGACAATACAACCATCGTGTCGATAGATCTCTGAATATCATATACTGAACCATGCCAGGAAAGCGGGAGTCTCTGCCTGCATGGACACAATTTGCCTTTGTAATGGATATGCGGACGGTCGTTATGTATTGCCGCCCTTACCGTACGATGTAGCTGCGCTGGAGCCCCTGATGGATGCAGAAACAGTGCAGCTGCACCACAGCCGTCACCATGCCGCCTACGTAGCAGGCGCCAATGCTGCCGCTGACATGATGCGGGGAGTTGCCCGTGGTGACCTTCCTGAATCAATGGCCTCAACGGCGGCTCAGAATCTGGCATTCAACCTGGCCGGTCATATACTCCATACACTCTACTGGGGAAATATATCGCCAGAACCGGGGCAGAAGCCCTGTTGCGAGTTGGCAGATGCCATTAACACTACCTTTGGATCATATGATGGCTTTGTTCGGTTATTTCGCAATGTGGCGCTGGAAGTGCAGGGAAGCGGCTGGGTAATCCTGGCAAAAGATGCGGTAAGCCACAGTCTGGTTGTTCTTGGGGCACAGAAGCACCAGGATGCTTTGCTGCCGCGCATGCGACCGTTGCTGGTGTGCGACGTTTGGGAACACGCCTATTACCTGCGTTATCGTCAGAACCGCGCCGGTTATATGGATGCCTTTATGAATCAGATCTGCTGGTGGAGTGTCTGTGCCCGCTTCAACAAACACAAGGAGAATCACCATGGCTGCTGCAAACGATGAAAAGAACTCATGCCTGTGCTCTTGCGGAGGAAGCATCCTGGGAAAGCCCTGGGTTGCAGGAATACTGGCTGCTCTAGAGCTTGTGCTGGGATTCCTTCTGCTTAGCTTCCCATATCTGCTGGGGCTTTCTGCGGTGTGGGTGGCTGGTGTTGTTCTGGCCGTGGCGGGAGTAGTAAGACTGGTACAGGGTATCATCCGCCGTGCTGACCGCTGGTGGAACCTGCTTGCTGCGTTTCTTTATCTGCTGGTGGGGGGGTGTACCGTGATTATGCCTGCCTTATCCATGGAATGGTGGACCTTGCTGATTGGAGCCGCCATATTTACGGCCGGAATAATGCGCATGGGAGTAGCAATCATGCTCTGGGGTACACCGGGACGCTTCTGGCGCGTATTCAATGCTCTGGTATCACTGGTATTGGGTGTGATGATAATCTGGGGATGGCCGGAATCCTCCGTGTGGCTTATCGGCACGCTGATAGCGGTGGAAATGATTTTCTCCGGCTGGACTCTGATGTTTCTGGCTATAACACCACCTCGGGAAGAAGTTGAAAACTAAAGCCCCGCTGCAATGGCCTGCCTCATGCAGGCCATTTTGTTTTCTGTTTCCTGCCATTCCTGAGCTTCATCGGAATCAGGCATAAGACCACCGCCTGCATACAAGCGGCATACGCCGTCGAATACCTGCATGCAACGAAGGGATACATAGAGCTGAACAACACCGTTTCCCCATGGCCCCAGATACCCGGCATAGCAGGAGCGGTCGATGTCCGGGTAGCGTTGCAGCAGTCTGCGGGCCTCGCTGACGGGGGCGCCACACACAGCAGGAGTGGGGGGCAATTCATCCAGCAGTTGGAGTATCCGCCCCGGGAGCATCCGGAAAGAAAAGCGCGTACACAGGTGTTCTATACTGCCAGCTCGCAGGTTTTCAAGCGTCCCCTCGTGAATCTCATCGGCAAGCGGTGCAAGCGTATCGCGAATAAATTCTGTCACAAGAGCCTGTTCCCGCTTGTTCTTTACATCCCAGGGCAGGGTGCAGGGAATCCGGGTGCCAGCCAGAGCCATGGTGCTCCAACGGTCTCCCTTGCCGGTAACCAGTTGCTCCGGGGTGCAGAATAACCACGTGCCGTATTTGGGCGTATGAACCAACGCCTTAAACGCTGCCGGTTGGGCAGCGCATGCCGCCATGAACGCCCGATAGGGTGAAAAATCGCAAGGGATTTCCTCATCTGCCGTTCGCGCCAATACAATCTTGCGTACGTGTCCACGGTGGATAAAACCAGTATACAGGTGGAACAGCGCAGCGTATGTTTCACGAGTGGTGGCGTTCTGCTCTGGGATACGGTGTACTTCATCCCACTGGTCGGCCGCTGGAATTTCAGTCAACTCTGAGGGAATAAACAGGCTGCTACCATCAAAGGTTGCCAGTATAAAACCGTTTTTGAAAATCGGGTCAGATTCCACGCGACCATCTTCTGCCATGCAGAATACCGGTTCTGTCTCGCCGGGCAGGCAATAGAGAGCAAACGCGCATTGCCTGTGGCAAAGTGCATTTATTTTTTTCTCTGTGGTAGCGTGCATGCCCGCTACCATACACCGATTCGATGCCTTTGGCAATTCCTTTTAGGCCCAGAGAATGTCAACCTCGGCGCGCACACCATCGGCAGAGTTGATGACATGGTGCGTGTAACTTTCGTGGCGGTAGTGCTGGATTTCCACCTCGGCGTTCAGCATGCACTCCTTACGGAAAGCAAGGTGAATGCGGGTGGGTGAACCTTCCGGGGTGAGGTCGCTGGGCAGGGTGTCAAGAGCCCAGACCAGATAGGCGCTGTTATTGATATGACCGTTGAAGTCAATATCGCGGCGACTTGCGGTGTGTGCCACGCAGGCAGCCGGGGATTCCGACCACTCCGGGCAGACCAGTTCTTCGGTAATAGGTGGGCATTCCAGATGCTGAATCGGGGTGTTCGCGCGCTTCAGCGGGAAGGGACGACGCGTGGTGATGTCAATCAGCACCCAGAGCAGGTCGGCGCGGGCCAATACGTTGCCCTCCTTGTCGGTCATTTCCACAAATCGCCGAGCCTGCAGGGGGCTTGCCTGACCAGTGTTGGTGCGCAGGGTGATTTCTTCCTTCCACGCCGGACGACGGAAGAATTCATAGTTGCCACGAGTCTCTACCCAGATTTTATGGTTTTCCACCGCCCAGCCGTAGCCCAGGTTGTTCAAATCTGCATGTTCTTCTGCCATTTCCTGGCAGAGATGCATGAAGAACTCCGGCTTCATGAGGTGGTCTGCGGAGCATTCGTAGCTGGTAATGGTGTGCTTGAGGGAGAGGTCGTCCATAGAGCATACTCTAGCAGACGCGCTCTGCTATGTCAATGAATAACAAAACACGCATGGAAAGAAATAAATCCTTCCATGCGCTGAGTAAGATAAGTGAATGAAAGCGTTTGGGAAATTACTCTGCCCAGGTCAGCACTACCTTGCCGGATTTGCCGGAGTTCATGACCTCAAAGCCTTCCTTGAAGTCGGTGTAGTGCATGCGGTGGGTGATGATGGGGGAAATATCCAGCCCGCTGCGCAGCATGGCATCCATTTTTTGCCAGGTGCCGAACATTTCGCGTCCGTAGATGCCCTTCATCTTGAGTCCTTTCCATACGAAGGTGTTCCAGTCGATGCCGGAGCCGCCGGGCTGAATGCCAAGCAGGGAGATATTGGCACCGTATGCCGAATGCGTGATAATGTCCTTGAGGCAGGCAGGGGCGCCGCTCATTTCAAGACACACGCCGTAACCTTCTGCGATTTCCAGATCTTCGCGGGCAGCGGCAATGCTGTCACCGGAAATCACATTGACGGTGCGGTCGGCACCCAGGGTTTTGGCGAGATTGAGCTTGTAGTCGCTCACGTCGGTAATGGTTACGGTGCGGGCGCCAGCCTTCTTACACACGGCTGCAGCCATGGAACCAATGAGACCTGCACCAGTGATGAGAACATCCTCACCTACAAGATCCCAGGAAAGCGCGGTATGAGTGGCATTGCCCAGCGGATCAAGGATAGAGGCAATCTCCATGGGCATATCCTTGTGGATGCGGATAACGTTGCTCTGGGGAATGCAGAGATATTCAGCAAAGCAGCCCTCGCGGTTGACACCAACGCCCTTGGTATTCGGGCACAGGTGGAAAAGCCCTTTGCGGCAGTTGCGGCAATGACCGCAGACAATGTGACCCTCGCCAGAAACAACATCGCCCGGCTTGTATTCGGTTACATCGGAGCCGACCCGCTCAATGATACCGCAGAATTCATGCCCGACGTGCATGCCCACCGGAATGGTCTGCTGCGCCCAGGAATCCCAGTTCCAGATGTGCAAATCTGTGCCGCAGATGGCGGTCTTGTAAATCTTAATCAGAACATCATGAGCACCGACCTCTGGCATCGGTACATCCATCAGTTCCAGTCCTTTATCGGCTTTTGTCTTTACGAGGGCTTTCATTTCGGGGCAAAAATATACTCCCACGCTGCATCTTGCGCAAGTCTAATCTCTGTTCAGCCGGGGAAAATACTGTCAACGGAACAAGGAAAAATAAAAAGCCCCTGCCGCGGTAGTGGGCAGGGGCTTGTGAAGTCTGAAAATCAGGCTATGGTGGCCTTGTTGGCCTTGTGGATGAGCTCGGCCTCCTGCTTCACGCGCACCTGAAGGTCGGCCAGGGCGTTCATGTAGTAGATGTAGGCATCATACGGCGAGGGGTAGGGTGTAAAGCCGTTGCTCTTTTCCATGTAGTGGAAGTGGTCTGCACTCTGCAGTTTACGCCATACATGAATCATATCTCTGTCTTCGCTGGCTTTCACCGCGCGCTCCATGTCGTATATCTTCTTGATGGCTTCCTGCTGCATCACGTTGCCATTCCAATGGGTGGTGGTGCCAAAGGTGGAGCAGCTTACAGGGTTCGGGCAATTCAGTGTGCCACAGGATGGGAAGGCACGCACGGCTTCTCCCGGGGTGTAGAACTCATTGCCGGCAAAGAGCGCAGCCGTAATCATGGTGCGCCAGAATTCGAATACGCCGGTGCTGTCGGCCTGGCGTTCACCGATGGTCTCGTAGTCCATGGAGATATTGACCACCTGACCCTGCTCAGCGCTCAGCCACTCGACGAAAGTGTAGGGGGAAAGCGGGTATTCGCTCCAGCTGGGGTCGGTGCGGCGGTTGACCAGGTCATTGGAAAGATGACGGTGGCGCAGCAGAGTCTTGGTCTTATCAATGAGCGGAGCACACTGTAAGTCGTTGGTGTTACGATTGCTCATCATGCGCCCGCTGCCATCGGCCATAATACCCTCGAAGCCCATATCATATGCCTGGGCGGCAATGGCGTTAGAGTAGAGCATGCCGGTATTCCAAAGCACCGTGGGACGCTGGCCGAAGAGTTCCTCAACCAGGTCGCAGTGCTCCTGCACCTGTTCAGCAAACTCGCCAGTGGAGTACAGCGAGGCCAGCGAAGCGTAGTAAGGCATGGCCAGAAACTCTACGCAACCGGTTTCTGCCAGTTCCTGGAATGAAGTGATGAGATCCGGACGGTGGTACTTTGCCTGTTCCAGAATTACGCCGGAAATGGCGAGGGCAAACTTGAATTTGCCATCGGAAAGCTCAATGAGCTGCTTCATCATGCGATTGGCGGGCAGGTAGCATCGCTCTGCCACTTCGCTGAGCACACGACCATTCATCTGGTCGTCCTCGTAGAAGGCATGCTCGCCAATTTTGAAGAAATCATACGGAATCAAGCGGTTGGGCTGATGCGCATGAAAGGTGAGAGTAATGTTCATATGGGTTATGAGAAACGTTCGTTATTCTTACCAGCCCAGCACGTGGTGGTAGACCTTAATCATTTTGTCTGCTGCTGTTTCCCAGTTGGAATTCTTGATATCCTGGGCGCTCTGCTCGGCCACTCGCTTGTAGAGTTCCTCGTCGGTCACGAGGTCTACAATGTGCTTGGCCATCATATTCACATCCCAGAAATCAGCCTTCAGGGCGCCCTTCATTACCTCGGCCACGCCACTCTGCTTCGAGATAACGGCCGGGATGTTGAATTGCGCAGCCTCCAGAGCGGACAGACCGAAGGGTTCTGATACGGAGGGCATGCAGTAGATATCGGTCATGGAAAGCAGCTCGTTTACCTTCTGCTTGTTCAGGAAACCGGTAAAGTGGAACTTGTCGCCCATGCCGTGGAAAGCCCCGGTTTCGATGAGCTGGCGCAGTTTTTCGCCTGTACCTGCCATCACGAAGCGTACGTTGTCGGTCTGTTCTAGCACCTTGGCCGCAATCTGCAGGAAGAACTCCGGTCCCTTCTGAGCGGTGAGACGACCCAGGAACAGCACCAGCTTTTCCGGGAACTTCTTCTTGCTGTGGAATACATGCACCGGGTCGGCGCCATTGTGTACCGGGAAAATCTTGGCGGGATCAATGCCATAGTGGCCGGCTGCAACCGTGCCCGTGTACTTGGACACCGGAATCACGGCGTCTGCCTGTTCCATGCCGTATTTTTCGATGTCGTAAATCCAGCCGCGGGCATCGGCACCTGCGCGGTCAAACTGCGAGGCGTGCAGATGCACCACCAGCGGCTTGCCCGTGGCTTTCTTGACCTCGACACCAGCCAGATAGGTCATCCAGTCGTGCGCATGTACGACATCGAAATCATATTTGCGAGCCATTACGGCACAAATCTTCGAGAATTCGATTACCTTGCGGGCCAGGTCACCGGCATACAGATCCTCCTTGCCGGTAAAGAGTGCCAGATCGGCTTGGTGGATGCGGGAGAAGAGCAGTTTGCCTTCCTTGGTGAATGTGATGTTGCCAGGGGTGCCTTCCTCGCAGGCGTAGGGATCGAGGTTAATCGGCGCCTTGCCTACTACGGTAAAGCTTTCGTAGGTGTATCCCTCTTCCAGCGTTTCCATCTGCTCGTGTTTGAGCGTGTTGACGCCGGTAAGCGTGAAACCTTCGTACTTAGCCTCGGGGGAGGCTTTGGGAACAATCACATTCAGCTCCACTTTCTGCGAAAGTGCGCGCGAGATACCCATGCATGCCACACCCAGGCCACCGTTGATGAGCGGGGGAAATTCCCACCCCAGTTTTAATACCTTGATCTTCCTCATAATCAGTGTGTTATTGTGTTAGAAAATTACAGACTATCTTGCTTCAGTCTCGTGAAGATTAAAGCAAAAATCAAACCGCTTGTCCAGACAAATGTCTGTCAATCCTACTAACAAGATGCAATATCCCCCGGCGAAGGGGGGCGAGAAGCGCATCAGTTCTCGTTATTGGCGCGGCGGATATCTTCCAGAGCGGCAATGAAGTCGTCCAGAATCTCAGCCGGTACCATGATGCGGTCGCGGTTAGAACTCACTTTTTCAGTGATGCGCACCACGCGTCCGCGGGCGTTGCTTTTCAGGTCAATAAAGAAGGTCTTGCGGTCAGCAATGATTTTCTCTGTGCAAATGATATCGTCGTCCACTGTTACATTCCCGGGGTGGTTATTGTAAACCCCTATGGTTGCGTATTATAGCACACCTCTACGCTCAGTCAATCTCCAAATTAAGGAAAATCTATCCGTAATTCATGATTTTCCTTCTCAACACGGCGTATTTTGCTATAATTCAGGCATCTGATTGGTTGACTACATGAAAGGAATCAGCACAAGTATCATCAAGTTAAGCATTTTGGTGCTGTTGGCAGGTGGAGGTATCTACTGGTGGAAGTTTTCTCCTGTTGAGGTGCAAAGCCGGGCGGTAAATCGCAGCACACTGCACCAGACCGTGTTCGGCACAGGTACACTGGAGGCCAAGACTCGTGTTTCTATCAGTCCTTATGAAACAGGGCTGGTGAAAACCCTGCACGCTGACCAGGGAGATATGGTGAAGGCCGGAGCCCTGCTGGTTGAAATGAACGCAGAGGACATAGTACAGCAATTATCTGTGGCAGAGGCGGATTTGAGTATTGCCCAGGCTGCTTTACAGCGTGTGGATGCCGAAATAGCAGCGGCACACGCCACGCTCGATTATGCCAGGCTCACCTTTGAGCGCATGGAGAAACTATTGCAGAGCCAGTCAATTTCTCAGGCGGATGTGGATAAGAGCCGCCAGGCGTATCAGGTGGCAACAGCTCAGCTTGAGCAGGCAGAAAAAAAGAAGCAGGAAATTGAGGCCGAGCAGGTGCGCCACCAAGCTCAGATTAACTATTACAAGAGCAAACTGGCAGAAACCCGGCTGAACGCACCGTTCGATGCGTTGGTTATCCGCCGCAATCGGGAGCAGGGCAGTATGGTGAACCCTGGTGTTTCCATCATGGATGTTGTCGATACCTCCCAGATATGGGCCAGTGTCTGGGTAGATGAAGCCGCGCTGGCTGCTATTCAGCCGGGAATGCAGGTGGATGTGGTTTTCCGGGCCATGCCACAGCAGAAATTCCCGGGTAAGGTATGCCGCACTTCTCGGGAGACTGACCGCGAGACGCGCGAATACCGGGTGGATGTGGCGCTGGAAAAGCTACCGGAAAACTGGGTGCTGGGACAGCGGCTGGAGGTGTTTATTCACACCGGGAGCGTAGAAAACTGCCTGGCCATCCCCAATCAGTTCATCTGCCGGGATAAGCAGCGCCTTTTTGTGCTGGTGGATGAGCAGGGGCGCATTGCCGAGCGCAATATCAAAACCGGTGTCCAGACCCGGGAGCAGACGCAGGTTCTTTCTGGCCTGAGCGAGGATGACCGCCTCATTCTACAGCCCTTGCAGCACCGCGAGCATGTGAAACGCCGCATAAGGAAATGATAAACCTTGCATTCAAGGATATTCGCCACAATTTCGGGCGTTTTTTGCTTACCACCGCGGGCATCAGTCTTCTGCTCATGGTGGTGATGGGCATGGGTGGTATTTATCGCGGGCTGATTCAGGAAGCGACTCTCATTATCGACCGTGCCGGGGCTGATATCTGGGTGGTTCAGCGCGAGACGAAAGGTCCGTTTGCCGAGGTGTCCAGAATTCCTCGAAATCTGGAATACCGCATTGAGGCCATTGCGGGCGTGGATTCAGCCGAGCCTTTTGTGTCGCACACCGTGCAGCGCAATAAGGATAAGCGAGTTCTGCGCCTTACCATTCAAGGCGTGCCGGATGACGGCTCCTGGTTGCCCATTATTCAGGGCAGGGCTTTGCAGCAGGGGCATTTTGAAATGCTGGCAGATAAATCTGCCAAACTCTCTCTGGGAACCACTTTGAAGCTTGGTAAGGATAACTACACGGTTGTCGGGATTACCGGCTGCATGAATTCTCCCTCGGGCGATGCCATGGTCTTTTTGTCGCTCAACGATGCCATGGCTGTGCAGGGAGATGTGCCGGCTGAGGCGATTCGCCTGGAGCGCCAGGCTCGTTTGCAGCGTTTTGACACGCTGCCGCACGGCAGCACTTCCATAGACCATGCCGATATGCTGGTGAGCGAGACATCCCGCCCTGCTGCTTTACCCGGCCGGCAGATAAGCGCTGTGCTTGTTCGCGTGCTGCCCGGGCACAGCGTGGAGGCGGTCCTGGAAAAGCTGCGTTCTCTGCCGGATGTGACAGCCTACACGGCCGATGAACAGCGAGAAATCATGCTCAGCGGGTTTGTGGCGCGTTCCCGTAAGCAGCTGCTCCTTTTCCGCACGATTTTGGTCATTGTTTCCACCGTGGTCATGACGCTGATTCTCTATACGCTCACGCTAGACAAACTGCACGATATTGCCATGCTCAAGCTTATCGGGGCGCGTAACAGCGTGATTATCGGCATGATTATGCAGCAGGCCCTGCTGATCGGCATGCTGGCCTTTGGCATTGCGCGTTTCTGCGGCGAATGGGTATATCCTTTCTTCCCGCGCCGCGTCGTCCTCGTCAGTCTCGATTTGTGGATTCTTTTCGGTATTATCATAGCGATTTCCGTTCTTGCCAGTCTGGCGGGTATCATCAAGGCTCTTAAAACTAACGCTGGAGAAATTTTATCATGAAAACGGTTGCTTTAACAGCCGAGCATTTGCGCAAGACCTATGGTGCGGGCGATACTGCTGTGCATGCACTCAATGATGTTTCGTTTTCCATGCACAGCGGGGAAATCGTGGCGTTGCTGGGGCCCTCCGGCGCTGGAAAATCTACGCTTCTGACGGCGCTGGGGCTTATTCAACCTCCCGATTCCGGCCGTATCACCATTGCCGGCACCCCTGTTTTTGAGAATGGTTATTGCGTCAATGTTCGCGACTTCCGGCGCAACAACATTGGCTTCGTGTTCCAGAAGGCCAATTTGCTCCCATTCCTCACCGCTCAGGAGAATATCCGCATTGCCATGGAGGTGAATGATGTCTCGGCCCGGCAGTCGCGCCAGTATGCAGCCGAGCTGCTGGAGCATTTCGAACTAAGCCACCGTGCCAAATTTCTCCCCAGCCAGCTTTCCGGCGGACAGCAGCAGCGCGTGGCCATTGCGCGGGCTCTGGCCAACAAGCCCAGCCTTCTGCTGGCAGATGAACCAACAGCGGCGCTTGACAGCCATATGGGGCGCATGGTTATGGAGCTCCTCAAAAACGTGGCACACACCCACCAGACCGCGGTTCTGGTGGTTACTCATGACCACCGGGCCATTGATGTGTTTGACCGCATCTGGACAATGGAGGATGGCCAATTACGGGAGGAAGAGAATAAGTCCGCTTTGTGAGACGCCAGGATGGACTCATGGGTAGCCGTAGTACCCCGGAGCTGGTGAGCCAACACCTTATAAGCGGTTAAGGTTCATCGTAAGTGACCATGATGCGGGCCACGGCCGGGAGACGCTCAGCCAGTTTTTTATTGAGTTTGGTGAGCCGGGCGTGGCTTTCTTCTACGCTGAGCTTATTCTCCTGGGGAATGGTGATGATGCAAAGGCGCTCGTTCCCGCTGGTATAGCAGCTGATGCTGGTGGGCAGGGGGGCTCCGCGGTTAATCATGGCTTCGCGAACCTGGGCTTCCCAGTCTGCCGGCATTTCAAGCCTGGAAACGGGCAGGTGCCGCAGGTCCGGCTCCACATGAAGCGCCACAATATCCGCTTTCAGACTGCGCTTGACTTCGCTACGGAAGGCTTCGATGGCAACTTGCCAGGATTCAAGGGTGGCATGGGAGGGTAATTCCAGATCAACAGCAATGACGAATTGGCCATCATCTGTGTGCTGAAGCACAAGTCCATGCACACCGAACCGGTGGGTGAGAGCGAGGCGTCGGATGGTGAATTCCGGCGTTTCCGGAAGTTCCTCGGAAGGGTGCATATGCACCATGGTTTCAGCACCTTCCAACGCCGAAGCAACAAGTGCTTCGATGGCATCTGCAATTTCGTGAGCCGTATCGACATGCAGACTGTGGGGAACCTGTACGGCCATATCCACATAGTACCGGGAGCCGGACTCGCGAACACGCAGGCGGGAAACAGGATAGGTAGGCATGCGCTCCGCCATGAGGGAACGTACTTTTTCGCAGGCTTCGCTGCTCTGCTTATCCATGAGATTACCGATGGATTCTATGCCGAGTTCCTTGCAGACATGGAGAATGAGTGCTGCAACAACGAGGGAGGCAAAGACGTCTGCTCGCACCAGGAACCAGTGCAGCCAGCTGCCGGCGACGGTCATGTCTGCCACGGCGGCACCGGTGATGCCCAGAAGTACGGCGGCGCTGCTCCAAATATCCGTGGTGAAGTGCGCGGCGTCTGCTTCCAGCGCGGCGCTACGGGTTTCTTTTGCCACGCGCTTGAGCATGCGGGCTCGGTTGACATCCACGATGATGGAGAGGATGATGATGCCAAATGCCCAGTAGGAGAAACTGACAGCCAGGGCGTTCGGGTCATCGCTCATCAGGCGCTCTACAGCTTCCATGATGACCCAGCCTGCGGTGCAGAGTAGCAGCAGTGTTTCACCAAGAGCCATGAGGTTTTCTATCTTGCCGTGACCGTAGGGATGGTCTTTATCTGCCGGCTGGGCGGCTACCTTGACCGCATAGACCGTGCCTCCCGCGGCCACGAGATCCAGAGTGCTGTGCAGGGCTTCTGACAGGATACCCAGTGAGCCGGTCATGATGCCTACGACCATTTTTGTGGCGGCAAGCACGCCGCTCCATATAACCGAGGACCACGCTGCTACGCTCTTTTTCGTATCGGTATCCATGTGGAAACTCTACAACCAAAACGCATATTAGTCAAGATAAAGAAAAGAATGATTCTTATTTAGGTTTGAGACATGAATCAGAAACAGCTTGCATGTGATTCCTGTTAGGGGTACAATAGGGGCTATGAAGCATTTTTTGTATTTACTCCCACTGGCTCTTAGCCCGGTAATGGCTGAAGTAGCAGACGCCAAGGCGGTGTGTATGGCCGCGCTGGATGCGGTAAAAAACGCACAATCTGAGGATATGACGCCGGTGATTACTGCAGTACTGGATGCCACAGGGGGTGATGAGCAGGCGTATTTACGGCTGATGAAAGAGGCGTCAGATGCGGGGCATCCTGTGGCGCTGGTTTGGTCTGCCAGACAACTGTTGCGCCAGATACAGATGCAGAAACTGGATGTAGAAAGCTCTCAGGAGGCTCAGAACATGCGTGCTGCGGTAGAGCAGGCTGCAAGTATGGGATATGTGCCGGCAATGGTAGAACTGGCTCATATCTGTGGAAATGGTATTGGGGCTGCCGCTGATGAGAAAGCCGCCATGAAAAACTTGATGGAGGCATGTAAAAAGGGTAGTGCAAGAGCGCGAGCGGGATATTTGCTGCTGTCCGGGCGTTTGGAGAAGGATGCTCTTTCATCTGCAGCTGTTAATGCGGAACTCAAGAAGAATAATTTTTATGTTGAGGAGTTTCTAGCGGCATTGCTAGGTTCCCAGGATGAAGAAAAAAGCAGGGAGTGGCTGACCAGGGCCGCAGAACATGGTAGTCCGGGGGCGGCCTGCACATTGGCTTTCTACTATTTTAACCTGAAGCAGGATGAGCTGGGGTATGAATTCCTTTTGAAAGCGGTTGAGCGGAATCATCCGGAGGCTCTGGCTCAGCTCGCCTCCTGGTATTTACCAGAGGCCGTAGTACCAGATGGCATCAAAGAAAAGATTCAATCCGACACCGGGAAAGCAATTCGCTATTTTCAGACCTCTGCTTTGCTGGGGTACACGCCTGCACTTATTCCCTTGGCTGGTGAATATCACAAGCAAAAGGAAAATTATACAGATTCACGAGTATTTGAACTGTACCGACTTTCTGCAGATGCAGGAGATCCCCGCGGTGGGGTTGCGTATGGGTATTGTCTGGCTTGTGGTCGTGGTTGCACTGCCAATCCTGAGCGAGGGGTGCAGATTCTGACTCAACTGGTGAATGCGGGCGTACCGTTTGCCAATATGGCGCTGGCCGATTTGTATTTCAACGGAACGGGTGTGCCGGCAGATATGAGCAAGGCCATCAGTTCCCTTTCCGCAGCAGCTTCTGCCGGGGTTCCGCAGAGTTACACTCTTATGGCGGTGATTGCGCAGCTGGGCAATTCTTCTAAACCTTCAGAACCAAACCGCGCAAGAATGTATCTTCGCATGGCCAGGGAACGGGGTGAACATAATTCCCAGGAAGCCTTTGATACTATGGTTCAGAGCGGCTCATGGAAATTTATCCCTTAATGATAAGCAATCAAGGATAGACGAGACGCGGCGTTTCCGTTTAATCTTGCCAGATGGCATGAGCTTTGCTACAATGAGCAGCACGGCAACAGGAAAATATAATTACGTGTAATATATGACTCTATTGATGAATCAGTTATCCCGGAAGGGAGATGCTTCTGTGGGGCGCTTTAAGGGCAGCACTCATGTGATGACGGGTGTAGCTATGCTGGGAGTGGTGGCATTGTGTTTTATTGCATGTTCGGTTTCCGGGGATGTGTGGAATGCTGCTTTTCGTGTTATCTGGCTTGTGCTTACCTCCATGGGGCTATTGCTGCTGGCGGGGTTGTCTCGTTTACCGCTGCAGCTGACGGTACGCCGCACATTCCTGTTGGTTGTCATGATTGTGGCACAGCTCTTAATCATGACCGGTGTCTGTGCGCTCAAGGGTGTAATTCCCGGCTTTAACCTGCAGGGCCAAGTACTGCTCTGGTTGCCGTATGCTCTGGCTCCTACGGTGCTGGCGGTGATGATTGGACGTCGTCTGGGGGCATTTACGGCGCTCTGCTGCACGATTTTCGGTGTGGCGATGTTTCCCGCTGGTACGGATTCAGCTGTCATCCTGAACTACAGCGCGGTAAGCTTTGTGACGGGCACCGTGTGTGCTCTGGTATCTGGCCGGGTTCATAAGCGCGAGCAGATTCTGCGCGCTGGTTTCGTGGCAAGCGCTATAGCATTTGCTTCTGTGTACCTGCTGCTGAGTCTGGATGCCGCCGGTACGAATGAGGAGATTGCGCTGCGTGGATTCAGCGGTGGATTTAACGTTGGCGGTTTTGCTTCTGAACTGGCGGTGACAGTGGGTGTCAATTTTGTGCTGGCGGCGCTCATCGGCGGCATGATGCCTGCGCTGGAGCGCGTGTTCAACATTTCTACCCCGATTACCTGGCTGGAATGGGCCGATATGAACCACCCATTGCTGCGCAAGCTGCAGATTGTGGCACCTGGAACATTCCACCACAGTCTGGTGGTGCAGCGTTTGTCAGAGGCCGGGGCAGAAGCCATTGGGGCTGATGTGACGCGTGCCGGTGTGTGTGGCTTATACCACGATATCGGTAAGATTACGAATCCGCAGTATTTTGCCGAGAATATGGCAGACCAGAATGCCACGCCACATGCAGAACTGACACCAGAAGCCAGCGCCCGCATCATCACCGGTCACGTGACAGAGGGCGTGGAGCTGGCCCAGTCCTATGGGCTGAACAAGCGCATTGTGAATGTGATTCGCGAGCATCATGGCGTTTCAACCGCCTATTTCTTTTATCGCAAGGCTCTGGACCACTACGAGGAAGAAAAAGCAAAGTTTGAGGAGGGGCTCATCGATACCTGCCCGGAGGAGGTGGATAAGTCTATCTTCACGTATAAAGGGCCGATTCCCCAGACCCGCGAGAGCGGTATTGTGAGCATGGCCGATGCGGTGGAAAGCGCCACCCGCTCGCTCCAGCACCCCACGGAAGACGATATCCGCAATATGATTGACGGTATCTTCAAGGGGAGAATCCTGGATGGACATCTGCAGGATTGCAGTCTGACCCTTGGGGATATTGAAAAACTGAAAGCCTCCTTCTTTGCCACTATCCGCACCATGCACCACAACCGCATTGCCTACCCGAAACCCAAGGCGGATGATGCTACGACGGCGGTTATTGAGCTTCGCAAGGCAGAGGATAAGCAGGAGAACTGATGAAACGACATATCCGCAGTATTTCCATGATAGTGGCCTTCCTGGTGGGAGGCCTCTTTCACAAGTATCTGGCACCGCTGGGAGCGTGGTTGCCCGCCAGTGTGGCGCTGATGCTCAGTATCACCTTTATCGGCATTGAAACGGCGCGTCTTAAGCCCCAGCGAATGCATTTGTGGGTGCTGCTGGGAATCCAGCTTATCGGCATGGGATTCTGGGGGGGAGCCCGCCTGCTGGGGTATCCGGTTCTGGCTGAATCCCTGTTCTTCTGCGGGATTGCACCAGTGGCCATTGCGGCACCGGTGATTGTGAACCTGCTGAAAGGTAATGTGGAGTTCACAACAACGGCGCTGGTGCTCAGCCAGATTGTGTTTGGCCTGGTAACTCCGCTGCTGATGCCACTGGTGGTGCAGGTGGAGGGTTTCTGCTACACCGAACTGGCTGCGGAGGTGGCCATGCAGCTGGGGACGGTGCTGGGCATTCCTGCTCTGGTGGCTATTGTGCTGCGCTGGGTGTACCCGCCTTGCAAAGGCTGGACGGCGAAGCTGCGAGATGTTTCTCTGGGTATATGGATTGTGAATCTCACCATCATTGCTGGTGTGGGCACCCAGCGAGTCCTGGAAATGGAGGTAAGCTGGTGGGATATGCTGCCGCTGGTGCTGGGGTCGCTGGTTGTGTGTATAACCGGTTTTGTGGCGGGCTACAAGCTGGGGGGCAGGGGGCTGAAACGCGAATGCTCCCAGTGCATGGGCCAGAAAAACACCATTCTGACCCTTTACATCGCCAGCCAGTGGTATGTGCACCCGCTTGCCTACATTGGCCCCGCGTTCTACGTCTTCTTCCACAACATAGCCAATGCTTTGCAGATAGCGCTTGCAAATGCGGAAGGTAGAAAATCGCGCGCTTCCTCCCGGCATTGCGAGGATAAATAAAAAGCTCTGAGAACCGTCTCAGAGCTTTTTCCTTACCCGGAGCGGCGGGAACCGCGACCTTGCTTTCTATTCTGCATTCTGCGTTCTGAAATCTGCATTAATCAGCCGTCCGGGTCCTGTAAGCCAGATTCTGTCCACCCTTGCGAGCTGTGTGGCCATTTTTCTCTGCACCTGTTGCCAGGTGAGCCCTGCGTTTATAGCAGGGTGCAACTAATACCCGGGAATACAGCGGGCAGGCGACCCTTTCCCTGTTTGTCTTGCATCGCGTGGGGTTTTCCGTGCCTCCGTTGTTACCTTCGGAGCGGTGGGCTCTTACCCCACCTTTTCACCCTTACCCTTGCGGGCGGTTTGTTTTCTGTGGCACTTTCCGGCCACCCGGCATTGGCTCCGGGTGTCTCCTGCTTTCGCAGGACACGCTGCCTTGTGATGTCCGGACTTTCCTCTACGGGATTGGTTACCCGCAGCGACCACCCGGACCCGGACGGCACAGCGAGAGTACACCGAACCCTCGCACTTGGCAAGCCAAATCGCCCCATTTGGCTTGATTTTATGCGTTAGATGGCGTAAAATACGCCGCATATGAAGAAACGCGTGGTTATTCTCGGCTCTACCGGCAGTATTGGCACCAGCGCCCTCAAGGTGGCGCGTGATATTCCGGAGCGCATGGAGGTGGTGGCTCTGGCCGCCCACAGCAATGTGGCAAAACTGGCCGAGCAGGCACGCGAGTTCAAGGTGCAGCATGTGTGCATTTACGATTCTTCCAAGGTGGCAGAGCTGAAGCGTCTACTGCCGGTCGGGGTGCAAGTGTATACCGGGCTGGGGGGGCTCTGCCAGCTGGCTACACTCGATTGCGCAGATATGGTGCTGGTGTCTATCATCGGTACTGATGGTCTGAAACCCACGCTTGAGGCTATTGAAGCAGGCAAAGACCTGGCTATTGCATCCAAGGAGATTCTGGTGATGGCTGGCGAAGTGGTGATGAACCGTGCCAAGGCTAAGGGTATCAACGTGCTGCCGGTGGATAGCGAACATAATGCCATTTACCAATGTCTTCAGGGAAACCACGGTGGTGCAAGGCAGGTAAACCGCCTGATCCTGACTGCAAGCGGTGGTCCTTTCCGCAATACGCCGCGTGAACAACTCGCAGCGGTGACGCTGGAGCAGGCGCTTAAGCACCCCACCTGGCAGATGGGGCGAAAGATTACCATCGACAGCGCTACCATGTTCAACAAGGGGCTGGAGATGATTGAGGCCCGCTGGCTTTTTGATATCCCCATGGAGCGGGTGGATGTTATTGTGCATCCCCAGAGTATTGTTCATTCGCTGGTTGAGTTTGTGGATGGTTCCATTCTGGCGCAGCTGAGCAGCAGCGATATGTGCTTCCCGATTCAATATGCTGTCACCTGGCCGGAGCGCCTGCCGAACTCGCTGCCGCACCTCGACCTGGCGCAGATTGCTAGCCTGAAGTTTGAAGCCCCCCGCTGGGATGATTTCCCGGCGCTCACCCTCGCACGCACCGCAGGCCTCACCGGCGGCACCATGCCCGCCATGTACAACGCCGCCAACGAAGTGGCCGTACAGGCTTTTGTGGACGGCAAACTTTCCTTCCCCGGCATCTGGGAAACGGTCGAAAAAGTGCTTTCCAATGCCCGTCCCCGCGATTACGAAGGAAAATTAGGCATCATTCTGGAAGATGATGCCTGGGCCAGAGAGGAAGCTTCCAGAATCATTGCTACGTTATGAAAGTGAAAATTTTATATTTTCTGTACGCAATCAAGGCCATCTGGCTTCGCATGCGAGGTTGGAAGATTGGCAGGAAGAGCTTTATCAGCGGTTTCCCGCGCTTTTACCAATGCCGCGGTTCGGAAATCATACTCGAGGATTACGTAACGCTGCATTCAAAATATAAATACAATACGCTTATCAGCCGACCGATGGATATATCTACGGTTGAGCCGGGTGCAAGATTGATTTTACATAGTCACTGTGGTCTCAGCGGTGCAAAGATTGTTTGCGCAACGGAGATTTCCATTGGCGAATACACCATTGTGGGACCTGACACTCTCATTTACGACCGTAAGCCGCATCGTTACGACCCATATACCGGGTGGAGTCAAAACAACAGGGATGGTAGGCCCATTCACATTGGCAAGAGATGCTACATCGGTACGCGCTGCATCATCCTTAAGGGGGTGACTATCGGAGACGATTGTGTCATTTCAGCAGGTACCATCATCACGCATGATGTTCCCTCCGGGCATCTTGCCAGTGGAAATCCGGCTGTTTATTCCCCATTGCCTGATAGATTAGTCAACAGACAAAACTGAGTGTGATTTATCCAGGAATCACCTCACTATATAGTTGCAGCAGCTGGTAGTACATAGTGTCAGCAGAAAGAGCCTTTCTGCAGCGTTCTTGGTCATATTCACCCATTGTCTGGCTTGTCTTCCTTGAGTCAGTCACCTTAAGTACAGCAGTGGCCAAGGCGTTGTCATCATTGCATGATATGATGAAGCCGGATTTTCCGTCAACAACATATTGCTTGGCACCACATTCTGTTGTCACAATGGCGGGCACGCCCATGACTCGTGCTTCCTTAACGATATTTGGGCATGTGTCTGCAAGACTAGGATGGACAAGACACCACGACATAGAAAGAAGATGTTCGATTTCTTCCCTTGAAACCCTGCCAAGAGGGATTATGTTATCAGGCAAGTTGCTGCATGTGGATTTAGAGACACCTGCAAGATATAGCCGAACGTGTCTTAACTCCGGTCGACTAAATGCCCTTATCGCACAAGACACGTTTTTTATAGGAGAATCAGTACCTGCCATCAGGCAACATGGCAAATCACTCATGCTTCTTCTTGCTTTAAAGAAACGATGGTTTGCAGCGTAATCCCACTGACGAACAGTTGCGTTCGGTGATAACTCTCTGCAACGCTCAACACCCCATTCAGATTCGCTGGTAATATATTTAAATTTGGGGAGGGTGATTTGCTCAAGCTTAGACTGTTTAATTTGAAAAGCGGACATCGGAGCACGCTGAACATAAGCTGTCAGCATTCCCTGCATTGAAATTATTTTGGGAATAGTACAGTTCCTCACACTCCAGGAATAACATTCCTCTGTTCCCCAGCTATGAATTAAATCAGGATTTATGAGCTTCAGCTCTCTTCTGATTTGAAACTCCTGCCATATATAGCGGGTCAGTTGGGCTAATTGAAGGCTTCGAATGGGGAGAAAATGAAAATATTGCCCTTGATGCTGTTCCCTGATGACTGATTTGATGTTTTTATGGAAGCTTATCCAATGTATTTCAAATGGCAGCGTTTCTGTTGCAAAGCGTTCGAATAAAGAAACGAGCCATACGGCATAATGACCACCAGGATTGCTGATTTTATCGGATACAAGCCAGCCAGGAAAGCTGGATAATATGGCTATCTTTTTTTTTGTGGTCATACAAAACGAAACAGGGTCAATTCGCACACATTGCGAATTGACCCTGTAATATTGAATTTATTTATTATTCACCCGGGCGAACTGCTTGAGGCGCAGGCCGTTGAGGTGAATGAAGCCGCTGGCGTCGTCCTGGTTGTAGTCCTCCTCGGTGTAGTCGGCTTCCATGGTGGCCATGGCATAGCTGTAGAGGCTGTTCGGGCTGCGGCGGCCGGCGTACATCACGTTGCCCTTGTAGAGCTTGAGACGAACCTCGCCGTTCACGGTTTCCTGAGTCTTGGTCACGAGAGCCTGGATAGCCTCGCGCTCGGGGGCGAACCAGAAGCCGTTGTAGACCATAGCGGCGTAGTCGGGGATGAGGGAATCACGCACCTTCTGGGCCTCGCGGTCCATGGTGATGGTTTCGATATCGCGGTGAGCAGCCAGCAGGATGGTGCCGCCGGGGGTCTCGTAGATACCACGGCTCTTCATGCCTACGAAGCGGTTTTCCACAATGTCAACGCGGCCGATGCCATGCTTGCCACCCAGGGCGTTGAGCACAAGCATGATGCCCAGCGGGTCGAGCAGGGTGTAACCATCCTTTTCACCAATGGCGGTGGTGCCTACCTGAGCCATGATATCGGCAAGGCCTTCCGTCTGCAGACCAATGATGTTGCCCTTTTCAAAGAGGCACTGGAGATACTGGGGAGTATCGGGAGCATCCTCGGGAGCGGTGGAGAGCACATACATGCCGCGGTCTTCTTCCTTGGTGGCATCGTACCAGGTATCTTCCAGAATGCCGGCCTCGTAGGAGATGTGCAGCAGGTTGCGGTCCATGGAGTAGGGCTTCTTCATGCTCTGGCGAATCGGAATGCCGTGTTCCTCGGCGTACTTGATCATCTCGGCACGGCCGGGGAACTGGTCGCGCCATTCCTTCATACGCCAGGGGGCAATCACCTTGAGCTGGGGAGCCAGGGCATTGATGGAAAGCTCGAAACGCACCTGGTCGTTGCCCTTACCGGTAGCACCGTGGGCAATGGCATCGGCGCCTTCGGCGATGGCGACATCCACCATGGCCTTGGAGATGCAGGGACGAGCAATGGAGGTGCCCAGCAGGTAACGGCCCTCGTATACGGCGTTAGCCTGGAACATGGGGAAAATGTAATTGGCGGCAAAATCGGCTTTCAGGTCACCGATAATGCACTTGGAAGCACCCGTGGCAAGAGCCTTTTCAATGACGCCGTCGAGTTCTTCAGCCTGGCCTACGTCTGCGCAGTAGGCGATGATTTCAGCATTGTACTTTTCCTTGAGCCACACCAGAAGTACAGATGTGTCAAGACCACCAGAGTATGCAAGAACGATTTTCATTTTCTCATCACAGCGCACAGTGGTTACAACTGCGCACGCGGGCATTATACATCGCATGTGTTTACGATAAAAGCAAAATGTGCACCATTGACGCAGATTTCCGCATGGAATAATGCAAAGACTTTCGCATTATCCCATTGCTTCCTACATTGCATGAAAATTAGGATGCGTTCTCTCCCCCCGCAGATGGAGAAATCGAAGGCATGGGAGTATTCCTGGTCGGTGCTGGTATGTAAAAGCGTTTCGGGTCTCCTCCACGGCGAATATAATGGTTATAGGCGTGAACGGCTTTATCCAAATGCTTTGATGCAGCAATGAAAGCTCTGGCTGATTGCTCTATGCAATTTTCGTTCATTCCGTTTTTAATTGCATTAATAAGTTCTTTATCGCCTGTAAGATAGATGCCGGATTTGGACCAACTTGCGTAGGCGAGGCGGAGCACCTTGTTACGCTGACTCTCGACCAGCAGATAATATCTGTTTACCTCTGAACTATTACGGTTTATGGTACAATATCCCCATGCATCATACCTGGAGGAACCGGCATCGGATGCATTTTTTGCCCGGGTTCGCCCCAAGGAGTTGGCACCAAGATAATTCCTCAGCTCTTTCAGTTCCTTATACGGTTTATCTGTAACAACCTGTAATATATTGTTTCTATTTTGTATATCAAGAGGCGTAGCCCCGTACGCAAGGTTACCTTGCGCATCGCAACAACCTTTGTGTAAAATTCCCCCATAAGCTGAATGAAACAGGGAAAGCACCACTATACATAATGAAAAAAATGTATTTCTGGTCATGGCTATATCAACTTGCGTTTATCAGAATGACGCTATCACGACACCCCTTGTTCTGTCAAGAAAAAGGAGCTCGTACGAAATGCGCTGGATGAAGCATGGTTCATTTTCCACGACAGATGCGACGAAGCTTCCATCCTGCCAGCAGGATAGGCACCAATCCCATGATGAAGAGGTAGATGGCATTGCGAAGGACGGTGGAGATGGACTTTTCGTCCGTATCATGATCCTGCTGGGCAAAGGGTCTTGCCTGGCGGGGAGAAAGGAAGAATCCGCGGGATTCATTTGTTCGTCCGTCCTTGCGCGCAGTCTTGACACCCTCAGTCATAGAGGTGAGTTCGCGATTCGAGAAATAGAACTCAGCGGGTTGGTCATGAGGGGTTGCCCTACGATATTCCTGCATGATAATAACACCTTCAAGGAATCGCTCATTGTTACGCAGAGCCGCTTTAGTAACGCGGCGCAGAATTTCTTTAGCTTCGTACACGTTGGAAGCCAAGCCATTGAACGCTAATGCTGCTCGCTGAATAAAACGGAGTTGTTCGAGGGAACCGCTTTCCTTGTATTTTTCGCGTAATTTATTGACCTTTCCAGTCTGTAATTCCCAGAGATTATCAGTCGTCTGCACTACGAATAACATCTCAAATGCATAACGCAGAGGGCAGAATTCTGCGATAAGAGGAACGGGTTTACTGCTGATATTGTGTGTTATCTTATCTTGGTAAGCTACTCGATGTCTCAGATTGGACAATCGCTTTTCGATTGCCGCAGGAATAATACCATCCGGGATTCTGGGACTAAACTCATTCATCTCCTCAAAGCGGATGAGTGCACCTGCAAGCAGAATCTGCGGCACCAGCAGAAGAGGAACAATGTTGAGAGCCGTGCGGTCTGAACGGACAAAGGCAGAAACCATGAGAGAAAGCGCTATGCCGACAAAAGCTGTGAGAATCATGACGGCAAAGTGCTCCCAGAACATGTAGTGAATTCCTAAAATAGCATTACCTACCAGCAGATAAAGCGCACACTGAACACCTGCAATGCCGGTTAATACAAGAACCTTTGCAGCCAGATATCCAGACGTGAAAAGCCGGTAATTGCTCTCTCTCCTCAGCAGCGGACGGTCTCTGAGAATTTCACACGCCGCATCTGTAAGACCGAAAAACATGGCCAGCACAAGCGAGAGGAAAAGATACTCTGCCACGTGCAATGACTTATAGAAAGTATATGGCGTATCAGAAGCGGCGCGCAACGTACCGGCAATCAGAGCGGCCAGAACGGGTCCCTCCAGCAACATGGCGTATAACCCCAGGCGACTTCTGACTCTCGCCAGCAGGGTGCGGCTTACCCACAACCGGAACAAACGCCAGAGTTCTAATGGCGTGCGGGAGCGCATGAGTGGGATTCGTCTCAGACCATCATCTGTTTCATCGGCTGGAGTCTCTGTTTTTTTATGGGAGTAGGAGTATTTCTCGAATCGCTCCTGCCAGAGGTTGGGGTTATCGAGTTGCCGGTTCCCGATACGGCGGAAAGGGGCATCAAGGACTTCAAAAACGTAGTCAGCGCCACCTGCTGATATGGCTTCGCGTGGAATACGCAAACGCATTTCTCGAGCCGCAGAACGGAAATACTCGACCATTTCCTGGGGACTGCCCCAGAAGGCCATCTGCCCATGGGTATCCAGCACCATTACCTTCTTAAAACGGTTCAAGAGAGTCTGAGCCGGGCGGTGCAGGGTGCAAAGGAGAATGCGCCCATGCGACATATCTTCCAGCGTTTCAATAACCTTTTCTGCATCGCCGGAAGATAGCCCGCTTATAGGTTCATCAATAAGGAACACCTCAGAAGTGCCGGTCAGGTCCAGGCCGAGGTTCAGGCGTGTGCGTTCTCCATCGGAAATAGTGCGTTCTCCAGCACGCCCTACGTAACGATCAGCTAGATGCCCAATACCAACAAAGTTAAGCACGGTTTGAACGCGACGCATGCGATCCACATGTCCCAGTCGGGGTCTGCGAGCAACGGATGCCTGGTAAACGTGCTCCCCGACGGTCATGGCCTCATCCAGAATATCCTCACGAGGAATGAATGCAATATGTCGGCGCAGGTTGGCGGAGTCAATAGTCAGACGCTCCCTGTTATAAAAAATACTACCGAAGGAGGGTTGAAGATGCCCAGCCAACATGGAGAGCAATGTACTTTTTCCTGAGCCGCTGGGACCAAGTATGCAAGCCATTTCTCCGCGTTGTAAGGAAAAATCGATATTATCAACAACACGCCCTGCTCGCACGAAATCGCGGGTGAGGCCACGAACCGTCAGCGTAGAGATCAGGTTTGTTTCCTCCTCCAGCACGCCGGAGGAAAATCGGCAACGAAGAAATTGGACACCACTCAATGCGATAAGGTCACCATCATGCAAGGGCGTATCACCTTTTACGGGGACATCATCTACAGTAACAGAGTGAGAATGCCCCTCCAGAACGCGTACAGTTCCTGTATTTGAAACGCGAGAGTAGGATACCTCCAGAACAACACCAGGCGCCAGTCCAGGGGTGAGTTTGAGCGCATCTGAGCGGGTCAGGTAGGGCAGGTTTGTAACCAGAACCTTCCGCTCTGCTGCGTCCAGCTGGAAACTGCTACCCGTTGCCTCGGTATCTGCGAGTTGTACAAAGGTAAACGGGCCTTGCCCCCGGATGCTGAAGGGGGTAAAGTATGAACAGGTGTATCTGGTATCGGTCTGGAGAGGCTTTTCGTCCAGAATAAATGACACGTCAGATCTCAACACCTCAATTTCCACCTCTGTGCCGAAGCTGACTCGCGCAACACTGTTTCGCGGGCGTTGTCGAGATAGGGAAATGCGATCCCCCACCAGCGTGAGATAATTGACCAGTCTGACTCCCATTGTCTGGTATTGAAGCAAAGCGACAATGGAACCGTAGTTGAAATAACAAGAATTTAACTCAACGGTCTGATGCGAAGCTAATGGGAGAACGCCACCTTTCCCCAGCACCTGTCCTCGAACAGAAATGGGAGCGTCTGTATCATTGATGATAAGCAGGACGTTAACGCAACGAATGGCTCGGAATAAAACGCCATCTTCCTCCGGAGGCAGTTGAACAGTATTTTTTCCAGGTATAGTCGAAAAAGAAATGCTCTCCAACGGACTAAGTGCCTGAGCCCCTGGAGTGCGCATCAAATTTTCCAGCATGGAGGCAGCCCCCGGAAGATTGAGCCCGAATGTAACTTCTTCAAACAGCGTAGGAGAAGTCAAATCTCCCCCGATGCGAAGCAGTAAAGCATATATTTCAAGAGCAAGGGAAATTCGTTCTGCCTCAGTTCTGTCGGCAGCAGCCAGTGCCAGTGTGGCGGGCAGGGGATAAGCCGCTTCATACGCTGCGATAAAGCGTTCTGCAAGCCAGCTGTGTTCCACATTGGGAAAATCATGGCGCAGCAAATCCATGGCGGTATCAAGCTTATCTATGCCAATATCTACCACTTGGCACATGATAGAGGCAAAAAGATCAGTTATGATACCGGCATGAGCCCGGCGGCTTTCATCCTTTGCCGCGATACGGTGAGGCGCCGTATTCAGCAGCGAGGCTATAGCGCTACGCCCTCGCAGAACGCGGCGTCTGGCAGAGCGTCTCAGGTAATTGATGTATGACCGGACTCGGGAAAGTTTCATGAAATCAAGAACTGGTTTTGCCAAATCCGGGGCATTTCTGTTCCCAGCCGTGGAAATTCCATTTGTGCGGAAAATCGCGGCACTGCTGGGGTTTGACCGGCTGAATACGGCAAGTATTATCTGGTTGAAGCATGATGCAGGCGCCATCGGGAGCATCAATCAGGGAAAGGCCGCAGCGATTTCGCTGCAAATGGCATAATTCGTTGATGAAGGTGACTTCATCCATGTTGAGATATGCCGCTATTGCCGTAATATCATCGTCCGTAAGGCAAACATTACCTTCCCAACGGCAGCAAGCTCCGCACCTCTGGCAGGAATGAATAATCTGGTTAGAATCGGAAGAAATCATATTTCCCAAGGTTTGCGAGTAGACTCCGTGATGTGGGGCGGGCGTACGTAAATCGGTTCGGCTGGTTTTTCAGCGGCCCGCTCACGCTGTTCCGGTGACATAGCCAACCATGTTTGCACGAGTCCCTCAGCAGTAGGCACAAGGCCCTCTTTCTGAACTCCAGCAATGCCACGGGCAAACATAAAACCGCTTGCCTCAGTTGAAAATATGCGACCACTTATGGCTTGCACTTGCTCTGTGGACATAACCTCAATCTGGCCATCCGGCTTCCGTACAGTCCATCCACCTCGGCGTGCATCGGCCACAATATAAGCCTCGTTCTCTGCCAGCTGGGTCCAGGAATCAACCGCTACAAGACTGGCACCTGTAACAGTCGCTATGCCAACACCCGCAGCCAGAGCTACTCTTACGCCGCCGTAGCTGCCGGGGCCGGCCCCTACGAGGATATAATCCAGGCGAGCATCTGGAGGGACGGCTGCAATAGCTTGTTCAAGAGCCGGGAAAAGGAAGGCGTCGTGGTTCCGCTCTGCATCCCATGTGGTAGAAAAGAGCACTTTGTCTCCTCCCCATAAACACAGAGAAGCATGCGGCACAGAGGTTTCAATGGCAAGCAGCATCATGCCTGAGTGAGTTTTGCGGTGGTCCACTTTCCTCGGGAAATGGTCTTGATTACGCGCAGCCCTGCAGCCTTGGCGGCGGCTAAGGTTTCATCCGCCTGAGTATTCAGGATTCCGGATATAATCAGGGTGGCGCCTGGCTTCATAGCAGCGAGCAAGCGGGGGAATGCTTTTTGCAGAACGGTGGAGAAAAGGTTGGCCAGAACAACATCTGCTTGCTGTTCAGTGGTTGGCTCCCATTCAAATACATCTGCCTGAAAAAGCTCAAGATTATCTGCTCCTCCATTGCGTTCTATATTGCGTGCTGCAACCTCAACCGCAATGGGGTCAAAATCGAAGCTGATAGCCTTTGCCGCCCCAAGTCTTAATCCAGCCAAAGCCAGCACACCTGTACCGCACCCAATGTCTGCCAATGTCCAGGCTCCTGGAGTAAGCGTTTTTGTGCAATCGCACAACATTCGCAGACAGGTGGAGGTGGTTGCATGGTTTCCTGTGCCGAAAGCACGTTCCGCCGGGAATGTCAGGATAATGCGGCGGGGGTACCTAGCCTGAAGTTCAGCCAGCACCGCAGCATCGGACGAGGCAGAGATGACGATCTTATCGCGGATAATGAGAGGAGGAGTGTTTTCCGGGGCTGTTGCAGCAACCCAATCCGTAGTGGAAAGTTCCTCTACAGAACCACCATAGCAGGCTTGCAGAACAAGAGCTTCTTCGAAGTTTTCCGTATAGACATCTATGGAAATTCTGCTTGCATGAAAGCCGACAGAAATGACGCCGCCTGGGATTTTGCTGATGCGCTCCTGCCAAAGAGGCTCTGCCTCAACTGCTGCATTTTTGTGCCATTGCCACATGATTAGCTGATATTAGGATGTTACATTTCCAGGAAGTCACCCGCGAGAGACTGGGCTTTCTCGTAAGGCAACACAAAGGTTTGTCCGGTCTCGACTAATCGACCGTAGAAGAACGGTTTATCTGAATCATAGTTTGCCGGAGCTATTTCAATTGTCTTGGTTTCCTTATGAGTCTTCCGGGTCATGGTTGCCAGAGAACGCAGGATATCTGCATCTGCCCCCTGTTCTTGAAGCATGCCCTCGGGAGTATCTGTAATCTGGCCTGCGGTTTCGTCCTGCTCAATCAGGGTTGATTCAGCATCGGAATAATCTGTGATTTCCAGATCAAGCTGAATGCGGAACGCTGGCTTTTTCAGCGCCTGTACAGCATCCTCGTCATTGGGATCAAGCCATTGAGAAACCTTTAAATCCTGGAGTCTGCGCAGGTAGAAAACCGCTCTGTGAGGGTTGATGCGAGGGGTGATATCTTCACCCTTCAGCGTTCCTGTCCAGGTCTCGCCCATATACTCGTACTCCAGTTCCAATGGAGCCTGCTGGTAGTCCAGGCGCAGTTTTCGTACGGCCGATATATTGAAGTTCAAAAGCTTGCGGCTCTTCCATTTCTCGATACGCAAAGAAAGCATACGAGCAAACTTCGAGCTGAGCTGGCAGATAGCGTTGCTTCCCATCTCCGTGCCATACCATTTAGTTTTTCCTGTTGTGGCATCCGGAATCCGCCGAATCAGGAAATGACGATTATTTCGGTCTTTGAGGAACGGAAGGTCATTACCGAACAAGGTTGCACGAAGCAGACAGGGTCGGGGCTGAATGGCTAAGATGTAATCAGGCGTATCCAGTCCATACTCTGCGAGGTGGGAATCCATATTTGTTCCGGGTGCAGCATCGACAACGATTTGTTCCACCGGGATTCCCTTGAATGACTTTAATAAATTTTCGACAGTTGGTGTTTCTGCTTCTTCGTATGAAGTTGTAGCAGAGGCAACCATCCAGTTATCCGGCACTTTGCTGTCCTTATCACCCGGGATTAACAGGCCTCGGATAACACCTCTGCCGCGAACAGAACGCAGAGAAAAGCGCGCAACATCGTCTGCCTCTACATTGGCAAAAAGCTTAGAACGCAATTTGTCCTTCGTAAGCGGAATATCAGAAACGGTACTCTGTTTGTTTGCCATTCGTACCTGAGCCAGGGATTTTCCTGGGAGAACGGGAAGTTCACAAACGGCTTTAATTAAGCGAGAATAGCTGCCAGTATGAAGGTTTCTGGGTTCTGCCAGCAACGAAAAGACAACCGGTCGGTCATTTATTGTTGCATGGCAATACTTTTGTTCATCTCCATTTTGGGAAAAGGTATCGTATATCTTCAGGACTTTGGAGTTACCTTCCCATTCGCCCTCCAGGGTAATGGTGTAGGTCGGTTTCTCCGGAAGCGATACCTCTATTTCATTCTCAACACGTATTGATTTCAGCGCGAGAAGTTTTTGAATAAAGTTATGCACATTGTCATCATCTGCATCTGCAATAACAGGAGCAACGATAGACCATGGAGATTCTGCACTGAGCCGGTGGAGTTTCAGCTCCGGAGCAGATTCTGAGGCTATCGTAATGTTTCGCACCAGATCCGGTGTGAATCTTAAAGGATAAGGATCACGGAGAGCCTCCAGCCCATCCTTGAACAGACTCAGAATGTTACCACTGACCACATGAATGCGCTTATCCCGGCCATAAAAGTTGGTGCGAAGGTAAGTGGTGGGAAATAAGGTTTTGCCATCCCCCGCATCAGCAAGCCAGGGACTTGTGCTGCCAAGTGTATACCGCACCACCGTAGTCAGGCTGTCTTTGCCTTGTGGTCGCTTGAGTGTAATATGATAAGGCGATGTTTCAACCCCGAATTCACGCATATTACTGCGTGTGATATTGTTGAGAGGCAGGGTATCCACCAACTTTGCTTGTCTGGTAAAAGCAAAGATAGCATGTGCAACCTCGGGGGCGAGCCTGTCTTTGAATGGGCGGATAATCCACCACGCTCCATGGTCATCCTTTGCACAAACAATGGTGTCGTGCAAGTCTTGAATACGCATCCAGCATACATCATCCAACAAGCTGAGTCTCTCCTTTGAAAAGAGAGACATGCCCGGTTTAAAGCGGTACATGCCAGTGACGCGGGCCAGGTTGCCGTCTATTGCCAGAAAGACGGAAAGAGTGATTGCACCAGCTGCAAGCAAGGAGAGAACGATGGTGGGGAGAAACCTTCTCATATGCATTTGTTAATGGCGACGAGTATTCCAGATGAAGACCGCAATCAGGAACGCAAGCAGCGGCATGATAAGGAGTGTTAAATTCTCCAGAACACTGCGAGTATGCCGGTTCAAATCGATCTTCATAGTGAGGTCCTGGTTGGCGCTCTTACCACCATATTCAGGACGACTGCACATCCAGGCCCAGAGGGTATGCATGTAATCACGCTGTTCGGTTTTTGCGTTTTCCTCGGAGAGCATATCCACGTTTCCCAATACCACCATGGTGGACAGGTTGTTGGGGTCTTTCGGGTTTCCACGAGTAACTGCGGCCTCCAGACAAAGTGGCCCGGGGCGATCTTCTCCTTGTGTAAAGGAAGGCTCAAGGTCAAGCCTGGTTTCGCCGTAATACGCATCTGTAGTCATCAGAAGCGGGAAAGTCGTCAATCTGCGCATAGCAGCTTCGTTTTCATCCCCATGCTCCAGCGTGAGGGACATGCACTGTCCTTCCACAAGGGTTGTACCATTCCAGAATGCCTTAGTACAGTTGAGCCCCTTGGGGAACACGGCACTAATGTCGTAATAGGCACGCTTACGATCCCGCAGCAACACGCGGTCACTATTGGGGCGTATGCCTTGTTCGCGCAGGAAACGATACAGGCGGGGGAGCTTTGTATTGGCTGTGGGGTCAAGGGCCACAAAGAAAGCATTGCGACCATCTCGTTCCCAGAATTCACGCAGCACCTCAATTTCCTTATCTGTGAAATCAGTTTGCGGGGAAATAATGATGAGGCCTTCTGCATTTTGCTTGATGCGTTCTGTATTTGCGATATCAAGCCAGGAAAGCTGGATGTTCAGCGCATTTGTGATATTGCCAATAGATTCCAGAAGCGTCTGGTCATCGCGCGATACACCACCTTTACCTTCCACCACATACATGTGGCGCATGTTGCCCTCCACGGCCTCTGTGATCGCACTGCAAACCACCTCGTCCATCATAAGCGCTACAGCCCGGCGACTTTCATCGGGAAGCACTTCATACTTAATGAAAGATGTGCCGGGACGAATACGCACGTGCTGGCGTTCGCTATGGCGGTCCTCAAATGTTTTGATGGGCATATTGGGCGATTTGCGCGCATCAATAATGCAGAGGTCCTGCTTGAACTCTACGCCATAAATCTGCGAAATCTCACGAGCCCGGTTTGGCTGACGAATGGGGTCAAAGCGTTCTACCTCAATTTTACCTTTACCAACACGCTCATATTCCTCCAACAGGGAGTACATGCGAGCGTAATTGGGGGTGGAGCGCTTGAATGCAAAAATGATACGCACGGGCGTTTCTCTCTTCTGGATTCGCTCACTGCTCAGTACATTGACCGTTCGGTCAGAAATAGTATAGCGCAGATCCTGAGAGAGATCCCGGCGGGCATACTCGTGGCAGCCTACATAATTGCAGGCAATTACGATAATGGCAATCAAGAGCAGATTCAGCCAGGCAAGCGGATTATATTTCTGCTTGCGTGCATCGGGATGCCCCGTATAGGTCGTTTTTTTCATTCTAAAAAATGGGGTAAATATTTTTTATCGGTGCCAGCGCCGGTAGTCTACCACGCGAATAGTAAGAGCCAGCGTAAATACAGAAAGAGAAAGATATAGAACCACAGGGCGTGTATCAATCAAACCTCGGGTAAAAGAACTAATCTGCTCAGAAATGGATATGTAATGGAACGCTGGTGCAGCGGGAAATTCTCCCCAAAGTTCAGGCACGCGCCCCATGAAGTAATAAATGATGATGGCACAGGTACATACAATACCGGCAATAATCTGGCTGCGGGTCAGCGATGAGCAGAACATCCCCAGAGCGATGAAGAATGTGCCGGAGATGAACAGAATGCTAATGGGCCCAAACCAGTCTGCCGGTGTATAATTGATGCGTCCCTCCGGAACCACATCGTATCGGATGCTTGTATAGAGGTTGCCCAGGTCACTCATGGCCGGATACAACAGCATAGGCAACCAGAGAATAATGTAGAAGAGCAGGGAGGCCAGGTATTTTCCCAGTACAATCTGCATTGTTGTAACCGGAGCTGTGAGCAGACCTTCCAGCGTTCCATGGCTCTCTTCTTCTGCCAGTGAGCGCATGGTGACAAGAGGAAAGATAAAGATGAAAAAGAACCAGAAATTCACGTTTTCCAGCATGAAATACATGATACTTTCACCAGTGGCCTTGCTCATGGTCTGAATGGCGGTCTGAAGCCAGAACCCTTGCATGGCAATGGCGCAGCAAAGGATTACCCAGCCGAAGGGCGTACCAAGGAAACTCTTGAATTCACGCGAGAAGATGGTGCGCAGCGTGTAAAACCAGCTGCGGGTGCGCGATATGGTTGTATTTGTGTTCTCTGACATTGTGTATTAAGCTTTAGTCTTTTCGTGTCATTTCTACGAACACATCCTCAAGGCTCGGTATGTGGCGGTAGATGTGGCGCATGGGAAATTGATGAGAAGCAATGATTGCTGCTGCTTTTTCACGTGTATCCGTACCAGGTTCGGCTCGCACGATAACACGATTCCAGCCGCCGGGCAGGGGGTCTTCCACTATTACCTTCTTTACGGGAGCAAACGCTTCCAGCTCCCGCACAACGACATCGAGGTCACCCTTGAACTCTATGGAAACACGCCCGGCCGCTCGCAACCCCCGGGTGAGGTTTTCAGGTGTATCATTTGCCTTTATCTGCCCCTGGTCAATGATGATTACCTTGTTGCATATCATCTCAACCTCACTGAGAATATGGGTAGAAAGGATAACCGTGTGTTCTTCTGCCAGGGAGCGCACCAGTTCCCGAATCTGGCGTATCTGGTTGGGGTCCAGCCCATTTGTCGGTTCGTCCAGTATGAGCAAATCCGGGTCGCCCAGGAGCGCGTCGGCCAATCCGACTCTCTGACGATATCCCTTGGACAGCGTGCTGATGAGATTCTTGCGCTTGGGTTCAAGACCACAGCGATCTATGACCCAGCCAACTTGCTGGCGTACCGATTTTCCGCAGATTCCTTTAAGTCTCGCACGGTATTCCAGATACTGAGTCACTCGCATGTCATCATACAGCGGTACGTTCTCTGGCATATATCCTAAATGACGTCTCGATTCGAGCGGCTCATCCAAAATATCATGACCCGCAATACTGGCGGTTCCTGCGGTCGGCGGTAAATAACCGGTCAGCATTTTCATCGTTGTGGTTTTTCCCGCGCCATTCGGCCCAAGAAAACCTACGATTTCTCCTTTCTCAATCGAAAACGTCGCATCCTTGACCGCTGTAAACCGGCCAAAAACTTTATGCAGATGCTCAACTGTCACCATACTCATAAGCGCCGTACATTTTATCAAACTTTTTTCCCATTTCAAGCGGATTCTTTTCTGCTGCCAAACACTAATCCGCAATTCTGCATTACGCATATTATGCGTAGTTGTAAATTTTAAAGATTTCCGAACCGTTGCCGAGATTCTCACTTGACTCTCCCCTGTACTGTGAGTTAGTATGTCGTTCTATGGTAAAATGTACAGTAACGTATGAGGGAGGATTGCACTGTGCCCTTGAACATGGGCCATCAGGTGCCATGGTGTCAACAGATGCCCCGGTGGATAACCGCGGCAAGGGGGAGTCATTTTCTCCTACGGATTTGATGTGCAGCGCCATGGCCGCCTGCATGGAAACAATCATGGGTATCTATGCGGAGGATAATCATCTTGATATACGAGGCACCGTAATTACAGTTGGCAAGGTAATGAGTTCCAATCCTCGGCGCATTGCCCGCATAGAAACAGAAATCACCGTACCGTTGCCGGCAGATAACCCGTACAAGCAAGCGCTGGAAGACTGTGTGCTTGGAAGTCCGGCTATGCGAAGCCTGCACCCAGATATTGAAGTGCCGATACAGTGGAACTGGGTAGGCTGATAACATGAAACGACTTAATTTTATATACGCAGCGGCACCGCTGACTGTAGCACTTAACGCCCTGCCCGGCATGCTGGACGGCATGTGGCGCGCGGTGACAGCGGGAGTATTGGCCGTGGCGCTCTGGGCGGTGGTCTGGCTGCGTGTGTACACAACAAAGAAGTTGCGGCCGGAGTTTGCGATATTGGTGGTGGTGCCTGCTATGGCATACCATCTTTTGGGCGCAGCCGGTCCGGAATACGCCGCCACATTCCACACCCCCGGATGGCAGAACCTGAACTTCTTTTTATGGCTTGCCAGCATAGGCGTCACTATAAGAGCGCTCCTGCCCACACCACAGGAGTACAAGGGCCGACGTGCTTCTGACTCCGTGTTTATTTTCATGACCATCATTACGGTGGTCTATGGATTAAGCTGCTGGGCAAGCACCCACAACATCTAACACTTTAAGAACGTATGAAATATAAAATTCTCTCATTATCATTTGCCTTGGTTCTCTGCTCGTGTACAGAACCCGGAGATGTCGTAACTGGTCATGCACGCATCGTTTCCTGGCCTCCCCAGGCGGTAGCGCCGGCGCCCCAACCAGTCGTAGTTACCCCGGCACCAGCACCGCAGACTCCCCCGGCAAGCAAGCCGGTACCAGAGCCCACGGTAAGGAAAGCCCCGACCGCTCCGGTAGCAGTGCCTGGTGCCCAGTATGTTGTGCAGCACCATGAACCAGCACCTGCAGTAGCGCAGAAGCAACCCAGGGTTCTCCCCCCTGCTCCGGCTCCGGCCCCCCAACCCGCCCCTTATACGCAGCCTCAGCCGGTAGCCCAGGCTGTCAGCATCTATCAATCCACGGATTCCAGTCCCGTTGCGCAGAACCAGCCGGCCACCACACCACCACCTGGAGTGCAGTGGCACACCCCGCAGCTTCGCCCGCAGAAAAAGAAATATCCGATTATGCCTGGACAGAATCGCGGATTGAGAAACAGAAACTATACCCACTATTAAGATGCCTAAACAGAGGCTCGATGTACTTGTGGCGCAGCAAGGGCTGTGCGATTCGAGGGAACAGGCACAACGCCTGATTCTTGCGGGAGAAGTGAGTGTGAAGGGACAGGTTATCACGAAGCCTGGAACCAAGGTGGATGATACCCTGCCCATCACTGTCAAAAACAAGCCCCGATACGTCAGCCGTGGAGGTCTGAAACTGGAGGGTGCCTTGCAAGCCTTTCCCGTGAAGGCAGAGGGAAAGGTCTGTCTGGACATCGGCTCGTCAACCGGTGGGTTTACTGATTGCCTGCTGCAAAACGGAGCCTTGCGGGTACATGCGGTTGATGTCGGCACCAACCAGCTTGTCTGGAAATTGCGCAATGATCCGCGAGTCATAGTAAAGGAACAGTTTAACGCCCGATATATGACTCCGGCAGATTTGGGCGAAAAGGTAGAGTTAATCGTCAGCGATGTTTCTTTTATATCGCTGACTAAGATATTACCAGCGGCGTATGATTGCCTGGCTGAGGGTGGCGAAATGTTGGTACTTATCAAGCCTCAGTTTGAATTACAGCCAGAGGACATAGGCCCGGGAGGGATTGTGCGGGATGCTGCGCTACACCAGCGGGCCATTGACAAAATTCATGATTTTGTTGTTAATGAACTCAAGCGGGAATGGTGCGGAGTAGCAGATTCTCCCATCACAGGAATGGAGGGCAACAAGGAATTTCTCGCATGGCTGCGTTAGCGTGGCCTCAGCAGGTAATGCTATCCGGGTCGTACTGAACCAGACTGCGCAGGGGAATGTGTTCCGGCTGCGTCAGCTCTGGGTCCGCCTGCAAAATAGTGCGGGCCTCGCGGCTGGCTCGGTGGATAAGTCGCACATCTGCCAGCCATTCCGGGAACTCAACGGCGCCAAGCCCACTTTGCGCCGTTCCTAATACATCACCCGGACCTCGCATCCGGAAATCCTCTTCCGCAATTTCAAAGCCATTTTGAGTGCGGCAAAGCACCTCCAGTTTTTTTCTACCCGGGTCATCAGGTTTGGCCGACGAAAGCAGAATGCAGTAGCTTTTATGCACGCCGCGCCCAATGCGCCCACGCAACTGGTGAAGCTGAGAGAGCCCGAAGCTATCGGCGTCATTAATAATCATGATGTTGGCATTAGGGACATCAACGCCGACCTCCACCACGGTTGTTGCAACCAGGATATCAAGTATACCTTTGTGAAAATCCTGCATGATATGTTCTTTCTCATCAGCAGAAAGTCGCCCATGAAGCAAGCCGATGTTACGAGACGGAAACACCTCTTTCCAGCGGGCCAATTCTCCGACCGCACTGCTTTGCTTGCGCGTATCACTCGCTTCTACCAACGGTGAGACTATATAAATCTGGCGACCGGCATCCATTTGTTCGGACATGAATGAAACGATGCGTTTCATGTGCGCAGGGTTACGTAGGGCTGTGATAATCTCGCCTCGGTTAGCAGGCATTTCGTCGATGATAGATACATCCAGGTCGCCATATAAGGTCAACGTAAGCGTGCGAGGAATCGGTGTAGCGGTCATGACCAACACATCCGGGTTATCGCCACTGGTAATAAAACGTTCTCTCTGTTCTACACCGAATTTATGCTGTTCATCGATAACGGCAAGGCCCAGATTCTGAGGCCGGTTCTTCTTGTATAGAAGCGCGTGTGTGCCAACAATGATGCGGGGTGAGACATAGGCGGAGTCGTTATCAAGAGCAAGGTCGGAATCATCGTGATGCTCTGACGTCCGCAAGGCGACTTTCACATCTGTATGTTGGAGCAGCCTGCAAAAATTCCGGTAGTGTTGCTCCGCAAGAATCTGGGTGGGGGCTAGCATGGCAGCAACCTTGCCGCTGCCAACAGCAAGTAACATGGCGCACAACGCTACCAGGGTTTTTCCGCTCCCTACATCTCCCTGCAAAAGACGATTCATCTGCCTTGGCCCAGCCATGTCTGCTTTTATTTCTTGAATGCAGCGCAGCTGTGCACTTGTAAGCTCGAACGGTAATGACGCCAGAAGTTCATCCACATATGCGGAACAGGAGGCTGTAATCTGCCCGGGGCGACTTTGGGTCTTCAGTCTGCGCCAGGAAACACGAAACTGCTGCTCAAAGCATTCTGCAAGAGCAAATCGGAGTCGCGCCTTATTGTGGTGTTTATCTTCCTGTGGGAAATGTGCATCATGCAACGCCACCCAGTAGGGATACGCTGGTGCTACATCGTATCCAGGAATCATAAAACCAGAGTTGACATGTTGCAACGCATTCCATACCAGAGCCCGGTATGAGCGTGCTGCCATACCGCCAATGCTGCGGTAGATAGGGACAATACGCCCTGTGTGAATAGAAGGTCGGCCCCCCCCCTGCTCCTCTACCGGCGGTGTGAGTATGCCGCCCATGGCTGCGGACACCAATCGATGCCCGGCATCTTCATCATCCATGATTTCGAACTCCGGATTCGCCATGGTGAGTTTACCACCATAAAGGCGCACCTTACCATAAACAGAAAGGTTCATGCCACTGGCCAGCAGTTTGGCGACGTACGGCATATTGAACCATCGCAGGTACAAACGCGCCCCATGCGGCTCCTGTGGGGAGCCTGCTACAGCCTCGAAATATCGTTTGTAGGAGAAATGCCACCCGCAGCTGAAAACTTGCACCCGAATACAAGCGGCTTCACCATTCTGCAGCATGTGCAGGGGAACCGTGCTGCGCCGGTCCTCGTAGCGTCTGGGTAAACGGCGCAATAATTGTAGAACAGTTCGAATGCCGGCAGCATCAAGCAACTGGAGTTCTCGCTGGGAAATCTCTTCCAGCTTGTTCAGCGGTGAGTCTGGCTGCAAGCCTGGGCACATCAGCGGTTTGATTTTCCTTCGTTAATACAGCGGTAATAATAGTCCACCCGGCTATGGAACCAAGCCCACTTGGGACCAGGTTTGCCATTGGTCAGCAAGGGTGCCGGACAATTCTTGCGAGTCCAGTGGTAATGCGGTACAACGTGGCGCAAATTGATTCCGTAGCGCTTCATCAACACGGCTGTAAGCTTAGCGGCGCGATCCCAGGTGCGGAAGTGATTGTGCCCGCGGTTTTCACATTCGCACATCTCAATGCCAATGGAATTATGATTACCAGCAGCAGTCCCTGCATGCCATCCGCTTTCACGCAGGGGGAGATTTTGCACACACATGAACTGGTCTACGGTAAAATGCCAGCTTCTGTTGGTGAAAGCACCGCGACAAAGGGCGCGGGAATGCTGCATAGCGGTCGACGCCGGTGAATGATTCGCCGTGCTGTGAATGGTGATAAAAGTAGGATTAAGGCGGCGAGAGCCGCGGCGTTGCCGGGAGTTCGCCGGCATGATACGCACCTTGATATTTACCTCGCGAGCCAGGCGTGCAATGCTGCGCTTGACCAAGGGGGTGGAAACGGATTTGAAGCGTACAGCCTTGGGCGTTTTGAGATAGGAATTCTGCCCTTGTTGCTGGCAAGCGGTAAACGAGGCTGCAATAACCAGCAGTGAAAAAACGAGCAATTTACCGTAGCGCACCATGGCGGTATTCTGCCACTTATGGGCGCCTATGGCAAGCGTAAATCCTGTCGCGCATCAAGTTTTCCGTGGTACAAAGAAAAAGTAGGAGTCCCCCTATGGAGACTCCTTCTGAAACATATTTACTATCTGTTGCTTATGGAAGGGGGAACTGCTTATTGAAAGCGGTCACCTCCGCGCGAAGCTCATCATAGGCACCGGGGGTTTCACATACCTTCTGAGCTGCAAGAATAGCCAGACAGCGGCCAATGTATTCGGCAACCTTGCGCACATCTGCCTCTTTCATGCCGCGAGTAGTCACGGCCGGGGTACCAATGCGAATACCGCTGGGCTTGAAGGTAGAGCCTTTGTCGTAAGGAATGGCGTTCTTGTTGACCGTAATGCCCACTTTATCCAGGGCAACCTGGGCTTCAGCACCATTGAGTCCCTTGCTGCTGAGGTCCACCAGGAAGCAGTGATTATCTGTACCACCGGCCACAATGCGGAACCCAAGCTGGCTGAGCTTTTCTGCCATAGCCTTGGCGTTCTTCACAATCTGCTGGGCATATTCGCGGAATTCCGGTTTAAGGGCTTCACCAAGGCAGGCAGCCTTGGCTGCAATCACGTGCATGAGAGGACCACCCTGGAGCCCGGGGAATGTAGCGCTGTCAAGCTTCTTTGCCCATTTTTCCTTGCACATGACAAGACCGCCACGAGGCCCGCGAAGGCTCTTGTGCGTAGTTGTGGACACGAAGTCTGCGTAGGGCACAGGAGACGGATGCGCACCACCAGCCACAAGCCCCGCTATGTGTGCCATATCCACAAACATGATAGCTCCTACCTCGTCACATATCTGACGAATGCGAGCAAAATCAATAGTGCGAGAGTACGCAGATGCACCAGCAAGAATCAGAGCGGGCTTCACCTCCTTGGCCTTAGCTTCCAGAGCATCGTAGTCAATCATCTCCGTTTCCGGATCAACACCGTAGTGAACTACATTGTAAGTCTTGCCGGAGAAATTAGCAAAGAAACCGTGGGAAAGGTGACCACCACAGGCTAAGTCCATGGTGAGAATGGTATCACCAGGGTTTATGCAGGCGTGGTAGACCGATTGATTGGCCGAAGAACCAGAGTGAGACTGCACGTTTACGGCATCGCACCCGAAGAGAGCCTTGGCACGGTCGATAGCAAGCTGCTCAACCTTGTCCACTACCTCACAGCCACCGTACCAGCGCTTGGAGGGGTATCCCTCAGCATACTTGTTGGTAAGGCAGGAGCCCTGAGCCTCCATTACCGCAGGAGAGGCGAAGTTCTCAGAAGCAATAAGCTCAATATTGTTGTTCTGGCGATTGCGTTCCTCTTCAATATAGCCAGCCAGCTCTGGATCGGAAACAGAAAGAGGAGAGCCAGCCCCCACCAGCAGGCGGTTCACATGGCGTCCTCCCTCGTATTCGGAATCAAGCCAGATGCGGAGCACCTCCTCCATGGCTTCAGGAGACAGGAACGCAGAAGCCATGCAAAGAACATTGGAGTCGTTATGGTGGCGGGCAAAAGCAGCCTCCTGCGGAGTGCGGGCCAGCGTAGCACGAACCCCACGCCAGCGGTTAGCGGCAATGCTCATACCCAGTCCAGAAAAGCAAATCAACACACCACGGTCAGCGCGATCGTCCACAATGCGCTTACAAACCTTATTGGCATATTCTGCGTAGTTGCAGGACTCCTTGGTAGAAGGACCCACATCCTCTACCTGATAACCCCAGCTTTCGAGAATTTCAATAGCTGCTTCTTTCAGATCCACGCCCTTGTGGTCTGATCCAATGACGATGCGATATTCCGTGTTCATAAGAAGGGGAAAACGTGTGCAGGCGCAGTATATCATATGCATCTGGGGGTGGCAAGCGTTATTTGCGTGCGCATGTGCGCTGCGCAATACGTACGCATTGCCTCAAAAAAAATCGAACCCAACGAGGAATCGCCGTTTCGCCTACAGTGATGAAAAATCTTGGTTGCCTCAAAATTAAGAGCACTATAATACCTACATGCAATTAATGATGAGCGGGAAAGAAAAAGAAAGGT